>JAHEGN010000006.1:0-90000 GCA_024645085.1 Rhodobiaceae bacterium | reverse complement strand
GCACTTGCAGTAAAACGTTGAACACATCGCTATGGGCTTTTTCAATCTCATCAAATAAAATAATTTGATAGGGGCGCCGACGCACCGCTTCGGTCAGGGCGCCGCCCTCTTCATAGCCAACATAACCAGGCGGCGCGCCAATCAAACGCGAAACCGAGTGTTTCTCCATGTATTCCGACATATCAAGACGGCAGATGGCGGCTTCATCATCAAAAAGAAATTCGGCCAGCGCCTTGGTCAATTCGGTTTTTCCGACCCCTGTCGGGCCCAGAAATAAAAACGAACCCAATGGCCGCTGCGGATCTTGCAGCCCAGCACGGGCGCGGCGCACAGCCCGCGACACGCCTTCAATTGGTGCGTCTTGACCAATCACTCGAGCATGCAAATAGCTTTCCATGGCCAGTAATTTCTCGCGCTCGCCCTCGAGCATTTTTTCAATCGGCACGCCCGTCCAGCGCGACACAATTTGGGCAATATGGTCTTCACTCACCACTTCTTCGAGCATGCCAGCCTCAGCTTTATCGGCCGCCTCATGGGCGCGTTCATCAGCTGCAGCAATATCGCTTTCCAATTGCGGTATCACCCCATAGGCCAATTCTGAGGCGCGCTCCAATTCGCCGCGCCTTTGCACTTGCTCAAGCTCGAGACGCGCGGCCTCCAATTGCTCTTTTAATTTTTGCGCATCGGCCAGCTTGTCTTTTTCGGCCTGCCAGCGGGCGGTCAGCGCATTGAGATTTTCTTCAACGCCAACCAGCTCGGTTTCCAATTTCATCAAACGCTCAGCCGACGCCTTATCGGTTTCTTTTTTTAACGCCTCGCGTTCAATCTTTAATTGAATGACCCGACGGTCCAACTCGTCGAGCGCTTCGGGCTTGGAGTCAATCTGCATGCGCAAGCGGCTGGCCGCTTCATCGACCAAATCAATCGCCTTATCGGGCAAGAACCGTTCCGTTATATAGCGCTGCGAAAGATTGGCGGCAGCAACAATCGCCGCATCGGAAATACGTACACCATGGTGCAATTCGTATTTCTCTTTCAGCCCGCGCAATATTGACACCGCATCTTCGACACTTGGCTCAGAGATAAATACTGGCTGAAAGCGCCGCGCAAGAGCCGCGTCTTTTTCGACATGTTTGCGATATTCATCCAATGTGGTGGCGCCAATACAATGTAATTCGCCGCGCGCCAGAGCAGGTTTCAGCAAATTAGACGCATCCATTGCCCCATCGGCGGCGCCAGCACCAATCAGCGTGTGCATTTCATCAATGAATAAAATCACCCCGCCCTGCGCATGGCTAACTTCTTGCAAAACCGCTTTCAGACGTTCTTCAAACTCACCGCGGAATTTCGCACCAGCAATCAGCGCCCCCATATCCAGCGCCATGAGTTTTTTATTGGCTAGGCTTTCAGGCACGTCGCCGGCCAGAATACGCAAAGCCAGACCTTCGGCGATAGCGGTTTTGCCGACGCCGGGCTCGCCGATTAGAACTGGATTGTTTTTGGTGCGCCGCGACAGCACTTGCATGGTGCGGCGAATTTCTTCATCGCGGCCAATCACCGGATCTAATTTTCCGGCTTGCGCATCAGCTGTCAAATCACGGGCATACTTAGAGAGCGCCTCATAAGTGTCCTCTGCTGTCGCCGTGTCGGCCTTGCGCCCCTGCCGCATATGATCAATGGCAGCGGCCAAAGATTCCGCCTCAATACCAGCCGCGCGCATGGCTTTGGCAATCGCGCCTTGGCCTTGCGCCATGGCTTGCAGCAGTCGCTCTTGCGTGACAAAGCCATCGCCAGCCGCCGTCGTCAGTTTTTCGGCTTCCGCCAAAAGCTTTGCCGTATCGGCGCTCATCGATAATTGTGTGGTACCGCCGCTTTGCGTCGCGCTTTGCGACAGGGCTTGTTGGGTGGCGGTTTGTAGCTGGTGCACGTCGCCACCGGCAGCGGTGATGAGATGACCGGCGAGATGATCCGCATGATTGAGCAATTGAGCTAAAATATGCCAAGGCCCAAGGCGCGTGTGGCCGCGCAAAAGGGCTTGGCTTTGCGCCTCTTGAATGATGGTTTTCACGCGGTCTGTGTAGCGCTCGATGTTCATTTGCCTACTCCAATGCTGTTCATTCGCATTTAGGAATAGACACAGGCAATTACAAGGCGCTGTCCTTAGCGCGCCTTAAAACCGCTGGTTTAATTGTCACAAATATTTAGTCGTTCACGGCAGAAACGACTTCCGCCTCAACCACGACAGCTGCCTCGCTTGGCGCTTCGGCTTCTTGCGCAATATTGCCGGAAACCTCAACGCCATTGTCGCTGGCTTCAGCATTATCTTTGCGGCGGCGACGCAATGGGCCGCGACGGCGAGACTTATCTTCGCGCGGCTCGGCTTCGCTGTCAGTGTTCTCGCCACGCATCAAAACCAATGGTTCAGCAGCTTGCGCATCACCTGGCTCAGAGCCGACATCACTCTCAGCCTCGCTATCTTCAAAGTTTTCGCTTTCGCTCACCGCTGGCTGATTGGCCAGCATGATGCGGAAATAATGTTCTGCGTGTTGCTGTAGGTTTTCAGCATTGACCCGATCGCCGGTTAGCAAAGCGTCGCGTGCCAGCGTTTGGTATTTTTCATATACTTGGCTGGCAGTGCCGCGCACTCTTACGTCAGGTCCATTGCTATCATAGCTCCGATTAACAGAATTTTGTTGGCGCCGACCGCGTCCACGTGAACGTTTCATAATGCGTTCCTATAATTATTTCTCATTTGTTTCATGTACCGCCGAGAATTCGTTGTTTAAGTTGAATTCATATGACGACGTTAAACAGATTCGCCAGACAATATGTCCGATCCATCTGATCGCTCTAGCATTGACCGAAAAACGCTTAATCTATTTTACGCGCTCGCGGAGTTGGATGAAAGAGCTGTAGAACCGCGACTGATTGCGTAATCGCGTTCCAAGCAGTTCGGACACTAGCCGCTTAAGCATTTTATTTCAAACTTCTTTTTCGAATTTTTAATTTTTTTTCATCGCTGCGACTAAACGGTCGAGACCCGCTAAATCGCGCTTTACGTGTATATTTTCATAACCAGCACGACGCAACAGCGCCACCACCTCATCGGCTTGCCGATGGCCAATCTCAAAATAAAGCCCGCCCGCCGGTTTCAAATAGGCCTCGGCTTTGGCAATAATATGTCGATAATCACGCAAACCATCAGCCCCACCATCAAGCGCAAGGCGCGGGTCATGGTCACGCACATTGACCTGCAGCGCAGCGATTTCATGGCTGGCAATATATGGTGGATTGGACACGATGACATCAAACTGTGGCCGTTTATCGCCCGAGTTAGACCCCAAGCCAGCAAACCAATGCCCTTGGCGCAAAGCCAATCTTGAGCGCACTTTCAGCCGGTGCGCATTGAGGCGCGCTACGCGCAGCGCCGCTGGGCTTTTATCGACAGCCACACCGCAGGCGTCGGGCAGCTGATGCAAAATCGATATAATCAGACAGCCCGAACCCGTACCCAAATCCAACACGCTTTTGGCCGCAGGCTGTTGAGCCATCACGGCGTCGACCACTGTTTCACTATCGGGGCGCGGGTCTAAAACATGCGCATTGATTTTGAAATCCAGACCGTAAAACTCGCGGTGCCCAATCAGCCGCGACACTGGCGTTCCAGCCAGCCGTGCGTCAAGCCATAGGCACAATTGCTGGCTTTGCGCTGGTGGCACAATATCCTCACCATGCAGCACCAATTGCGTCTCGCTCATGTGGTTGACAGCCGCCACCAAAACACGCGCATCAAGCATTGGATTGTCAATATGCGCCGCCGTAAAGGCTTGGCCAAGTTCATACTGCCATTGCTGATAGCTCAGCGCGGGCGACCGGTCAGCCATGGTCTTTAGCCGTCGTCGCCAACGGCGGCCAAGCGGCGGGTTTGATCTTCACGCACCAGCGTTTCAAGCAATTCGTCGAGACCGTCACCGGCGAGAATTTTTTCTAATTTATGCAGCGTCACATTAATCCGGTGATCCGTGACCCGACCTTGCGGA
The DNA here is from genome assembly GCA_024645085.1 of Rhodobiaceae bacterium. Lineage (GTDB taxonomy): Bacteria > Pseudomonadota > Alphaproteobacteria > RS24 > RS24 > JAHEGN01. Next base: position 85,960 of record JAHEGN010000006.1, on the reverse strand, counting down.
AAATTATAGGTGCGAATGCGCTCAGAACGGTCGCCCGAACCGACTTGCGATTTCCGGTCAGCGGCGCGCTCGTCATCGGCGCGCTGGCGTTCGGCTTCAAACAGCCGCGCCCGCAGAACCGTCATCGCCTTGGCGCGGTTTTTATGCTGTGATTTTTCGTCTTGTTGAATCACCATAATGCCGGTTGGCAAGTGGGTAATCCGAACGGCGCTGTCCGTGGTGTTCACCGATTGCCCGCCTGGGCCGCTGGCGCGGAACACATCAATGCGCAAATCTTTTTCTTCGATTTTAATATCAACTTCTTCCGGCTCTGGCAGCACTGCTACCGTCGCCGCTGAGGTGTGAATACGGCCGCCGCTCTCGGTTTCCGGCACACGCTGCACGCGGTGCACCCCGCTCTCAAATTTTAATCGGGCAAAAGCGCCGCGCCCGCGAATGGTCGCCACAATTTCTTTATAGCCGCCAACTTCGCCCTCTGATTGGCTAATAATTTCGCATTTCCAGCCCTGTAAATCGGCATAGCGGGCATACATGCGAAACAAGCTGCCAGCAAATAAGGCTGCTTCATCACCGCCAGTACCGGCCCGCACTTCGACAATCACGTTCAGCTCATCAGCGCTGTCTTTGGGCAGCAAGAGAACCTCAAGTGCGGTTTCCATATCTGGGATCTGGGCTTCAATGCCCTCTAATTCCAGCGCCGCAAGTTCTGCCATTTCAGCGTCATCGCCCTTGCTCAGCGCGGTTAATTCTTCGCATTCCGTTAACGCCGCACGATAAGCGGTAATCGCCGTCACCAGAGGGTCAATTTCTGCATATTCTTTCGACAACTCAACAAAGCGCTCGGGCGGCAATTCGCCGTTCATTTCATTTTGCAAAGTTTCAGCTCGTGCCAAAATGGCATCGAGACGGTCTACGGGAAGCATAGCTATTGTCCTTCGGCTAGGTCTTTATCGGCGGCGCTGGCCGCATCGGCTGCCTTCATGTCAGCGGCCTTGTTTTCAACCAGTCCGACCAAATGGTCAATCATTTCATTGTGCGGCTTTTTATGATCTGGCTTGCCGGCCACATAAACCATGCCACTGCCGCTGCCGCCGCCGGTAAAACCGACATCGGTTTCGCGGGCTTCGCCGGGGCCGTTAACCACACAACCAATAATCGACAGGGTAATCGGTTCGGCAATATGCTCTAACCGTTGTTCCAATTCGCGGACGGTCGAAATTACGTCAAAACCTTGGCGGGCGCATGATGGGCAGGAAATAATCGTCACCCCACGATGGCGCAGGCCCAGCGCTTTCAACATTTCAAAACCGACCTTTACTTCATCAACCGGATCCGACGACAGCGATACACGCACCGTGTCGCCAATGCCAGACCATAGAAGGTTGCCCAGACCAATGGACGACTTAATCGTGCCGCTGGTCAAGCCGCCAGCTTCTGTAATGCCAATATGCAAAGGACAATCAACCGCTTCAGCCAATTGCTGATAGGCAGCCACGGATAAAAACACATCCGACGCCTTTACGCTGATTTTATAATCGCGAAATCCGTGTTCTTCGAGCAAGCCGACATGATAAAGCGCGCTCTCGACCATGGCTTCTGGGCATGGCTCGCCATATTTTTCTAATAAATGTCGTTCCAGCGAGCCAGCGTTAACACCAATGCGCACGGAACAGCCATGATCGCGCGCCGCACTGACCACATCAGCGACACGTTTGGCGTCGCCAATATTGCCCGGGTTAATGCGCAAACATGCCGCCCCAGCTTGCGCCGCTTCAATGGCGCGCTGATGATGAAAATGAATATCCGCCACAATCGGCACATCGACAGCGTCGACGATTTCCTTCAAGGCTTTGGTTGAGGCCTCATCGGGACAAGAGACGCGGACAATATCAACACCGGCTTCTTGTAGACCGATGATTTGTTCAATCGTCGCCTTGGCGTCCGATGTCAGCGTATTGGTCATAGATTGCACAGAAATCGGCGCATCGCCGCCAACAGGCACATTACCGACCATAATTTGTCGGCTTTTTCGTCTTTCAATATATCGCCAAGGACGCAGCATTATATCACTCGCCTATTGCTGACTGGCGATAATAGCGTCGCGGTCTAAACGGCGTTTGGTCAAAATCTGTCCGCGTCGCCCTACCGATTCGCCGACTTCGCTATTGATTACATATTCAAGCGCGCCAGCGTCACGTGTGGCCAAGAAGTAAACCACATTTGGGTCGAGAGTAAATCTTTGGCCTTCCGCAACAATGCTTGAAAACAAAACCATGCCAGCGGCATTTTCAATGCGCATCCAGGTGCGCCGGTTGGCCTGAATTTCGACCACATCATTGGTCGCAACCGGAGGCTCGACGACAACCGTCACCTGTGCTGGGGCTGTTGTGTCATCTGCCGCCACTTCGGCAAGCTCGCCAACCGTTGCTTCGTTTGGCGTTGCAGCTTGCGGCTCATCGACAGCCACTGGCGGCGTGTCAACTGTGTCAACTACTTCAACAGGTGCCTCTAGTGTTGGTTCTTCAATGGCCGACGCAATGTTTGGCGTTTCGGCGAGGGTTTCTTCAACCGCCACCGCTACATCATCGACAAATGTTGGTTCGGATGACGGGCCAACAAATAGCCAGATGAGATAAATCGCCAAAACCAGCATAACACCAGCGGCAATTTTTATCGCTGGCGCGAGGGGTTCGCTCTCCTCGACAACGTCATAGGTTAATTCTTCAGCAGGTTTCGAAGGCACAACACCTTTAAATTGTTCAATCAAATCAGCAGAGTCGAGGCCTAAATAATTGCCATAGGTGCGGATGAAGCCAATCGCATAAACCTTGCCCGGCAAAGTTTCGTAATCATCATTTTCAAGCGCAGCTAAATGGGTTTCTCTGATACGCAAAATTGTTGAGATTTCGCTCAGCTCGAGGCGCTTTTCCTCACGCGTTTCGCGCAATATGCGCCCAATACCGAAAAGATCCATATCAGTTTGCTTCATATTCTTACCCTTACCCGCGTCCATTGGAGCGCCGAGCTAAAGCTATCACAGCTTCACTCCTTGTGCATCTGCAATCGCTTTCAACTGCCCTCGCAAGTCTTCAGAAGAAGACGCCAAAGCATCCCCGACGGCGGTTTTCAAGCGTTCATAATTAGCTGACCGCACCATGCGTTTAACCGGCCCAACAGTGGCTGACGGCAACGAAAATGACCGAAATCCGAGACCAAGCAAGGTCATGGCCTCAAGCGGACGGCCGCCCAATTCGCCGCATAAGGATACCGGAACCTCATATTTTTCGCACATTTCGCGCACATGAGACAAAAGCCGCAAAGATGGCAAGGACAAAATATCATAGCGATCACCGGTCATCGGATTGCCGCGATCGGAAGCGAAAAAGAATTGCATCAGGTCATTGGTGCCAATGGATAGAAAATCTAATTGTGGTAATAGCCGGTCAAGCTGCCAGACCAAGGCTGGCACTTCTAACATAGTGCCAATGCGCAAATTGCTCGGCACCTCATGGCCAAATTTACGCAGGCGGTCTTGTTCTTTCAGCAATAAATCGCGGCTGCGCTCGAACTCCTCGACGGTGGTGATCAGCGGGAACATAATGCTCAATTGCCGCCCCGCCGCCGCTTTCAACAAAGCGCGCAATTGGTGACGCACCAAACCCGGCCGGTCGAGCGCCATGCGCATAGCGCGCCAACCCATGGCGGGATTTTCTTCTGGCCGCGTGCGCAAATAGGGCAAAACTTTATCGCCCCCAATATCTAATGTACGAAATACCACATCGCGCTCGCCAACCGCATTGAGAACATTTTTATAGACCGCCAATTGCTCAGTCTCACGTGGCATGCGGGCGGCGACCATAAATTGCAGTTCAGTGCGGAATAGGCCGATGTCTTGCGCCCCGCTCTCTTGCAGATTTTCGACATCGACCATCAAACCAGCATTCATATTCAATTGAATATCCACCCCATCTCGGGTGACTGCCGGCAGATGTTTAATTCGCGCATAGCGTTTTTGACGACGCGCTTGCAAGCGCGCGCGGTTTGAATAGGCGTCAATAATATCGCTGGCCGGATTGAGGTGCACCTCACCTTGATCCGCATCAACAATAATCTCATGACCATCGCGGGCTGACGCGACAATGCCACGCAAATCGCCAACCAATGGAATATTCAACGCCCGCGCCACAATCGTCACATGCGCGCCCATAGCGGCTTCTTCCAAAACCAGACCGCGAATCTTGCGCCGGTCATAGTCGAGCAAATCAGCCGGACCCATGGTGCGGGCCATAATAATCGCATCGCGCGGCAATTTATCTTCCGATGCCAATTGCGCGCGACCGGTTAAAATCCGTAGCAATCGGTTGGACAGGTCTTCAAAGTCATGCATCCGGTCGCGCAAATAACTGTCGCGATGACGGCTCAAACGCGCCCGCATGGCATTATTCACCCGCTCGACAGCCGCTTCCGCTGTCAGACCCGAACGCACAGCATCTTGAATGCGACGCAGCCAACCTCGGTCATTGGCAAACATGCGATAGGTTTCCAGCACCGCCAAATGTTCGCCAGCGTGCGACACATCTTCCGTCGCCAGCATTTTATCGACATTGCGGCGCAATTTATAAATCGCACTGCTCAAGCGGCGTCCTTCTTCTTCCGTGTCGTCACTGATCAGCTTGGTCACTTCAACCCGCGGTTCGTGCAACACCACATGGCCCATAGCAATGCCATCATTATGGCCAATACCATGGAACACACGCGGCGCGTCAGGTGCTACATCCTCATCAGCCAACCCCTCGCCAGTGGCCGTCAACATTTCTGACAACACCATGGCAACGGTTTGCAGCGCTTCAACTTCTTCATCGACAAATAGCCGCTCGGTGCTGTTTTGCACCACCAATACGCCAGTGACATCGCCACCGCGCAAAATCGGCACTCCAACAAATGACTTAAAAGGGTCCTCGCCGGTTTCTGGGCGATAGGCAAAGCGCGGATGCGATGGCGCATCAGAAAGATTCAGCGAGCGCTTATGTTGTGCAATATCGCCAACCAAACCCTCGCCAAAACGCAAAACCGTATTATGCACGGCTTCTGGGTTAAGACCTTCCGTGGCGCATAATTCAAGCGCATCATTGCCACGACGCAAATACACAGAACACACGGCGGCATTCATTGATGCCGCGATCAGCTCAACCGTGCGATTGAGGCGCATCTGCTTATCACCGCCATCGGCCATCACATGGCGCAAGCGGCGCAATAGCATGCGCGGTCCTTCTAGCGTTAACGGCATTTTCTAGCCTTTATCAATCATACGTTGATTAAGCGTCTATCGTCTCGTCGTCGAGCCCATATGCGGCGTGCAAAGCGCGCACGGCCAATTCGGCATAGTCACTGTCTATCAGCACTGAAACTTTAATTTCAGATGTTGAAATCACATGAATATTAATACCTTTTTCGGCCAGTTCTTTGAACATTTTTTGTGCCACGCCTGCATGGCTTCGCATGCCAACGCCAACCACAGAGATTTTCGCCATTTCTGGCACGGCCTGCAAATTGGCAAATTCAACCTTGCCTTTGAGGCCTTCAATCACCGCCAAGGCGCGCTCAAGCTCATCGGTGGACACGGTGAAAGTTACATCAGTGGTTTTGCCATCAGCCGACATATTTTGAACAATCATGTCGACATTCACCGCCGCATCAGCCAGTGGGCCAAAAATCTCTGCCGCCACACCAGGTTTGTCCGCGACTTGCAGCAGCGTTACTTTTGCCTCATTTGGCGCATAAGCGATTCCGCTAACAATTTCTTGTTCCATGATTTCATCCTCATTGCAGATTAATGTTCCCACAATACCGTCTTCGGGAAAAGTGCTATCGGCGGCATCAAAACTTGAACGCACTTGCAAGCGCACATTATGCGCCATCGCCAGTTCGACCGAACGTGTTTGCAGAACCTTGGCCCCAAGCGACGCCATTTCTAACATTTCTTCGTAAGAGATACGCGCCAATTTGGTCGCTTGCGACACAACCCGTGGGTCGGTGGTGTAAACCCCATCGACATCAGTATAAATATCGCAACGGTCAGCCTGCAAAGCAGCGGCCATGGCGACGGCGCTCGTATCTGAGCCACCGCGGCCCAGAGTGGTAATGCGGCCCGCCGACGATACGCCTTGAAAACCAGCAATCACGGCAACGCGGCCTTCATCAAGCTGCGCCTCTAGCCCATCAGCATGAATATCTAAAATCCGCGCCGCGCCATGCACATCACTGGTCTCGACCTTAATTTGCCAACCCAACCAACTGCGCGCGGCAACGCCAATATCTTGCAACGCCATGGCCAAAAGCCCGACGCTGATTTGTTCACCAGCCGATACTACTACATCATATTCGCGCGCATCATGCAGCGGCGATACTTCGCGGGTCAGACCGACCAGCCGATTGGTCTCGCCAGACATAGCGGACACCACTACGGCGACCTGATGACCGGCGTCGACTTCACGTTTTACGTGGGCGGCCACATTGCGGATGCGCTCAATATCGCCAACCGATGTGCCGCCAAATTTCATGACCAAACGTGCCATGGTTTCCTTTCGTCGTGCGCGCACCTATATATAGGGAAGAGTTCGAGGCATAGAGCGCACGTGCGGGGCAGACATACACGAAAAGGCACATATGATGCAACACACACGTATTGCGAAAAATGAAAGAGGCTGGGCAGATGACACAGGAAAATAATGCTGAGACAATCAGCGGCGCGACCATTGATGCCGATGAAGTGGCCAAATTCACCGCCATGGCGGCCGAATGGTGGGACCCGCATGGCAAGTTTCGGCCCCTGCATAAGTTCAATCCTGTCCGTTTGGGGTATATTCGCACGGCCCTTTGCGCGCGCTTTGAGCGCGACCCGAAAGCCGAGCAGCCCTTTACCGGCTTGCGCTTTCTCGACATTGGCTGCGGTGGCGGCTTGTTGAGCGAACCCATGGCGCGGCTTGGGGCCGATATTGTCGGCGCCGACGCCAGCCCAGCCAATATTAAAACCGCCAGCCTGCACGCTCAGGCGGAAGGCTTAAACATTGATTATCGCGCCACCACTGCCGAAGCTTTGGCGCACAGCGGTGAAAAATTTGACGTGATTTTGAACATGGAAGTGATTGAACATGTCGCCGACCCGCTAGCCTTTATGAGCGCCTGCGCCTCAATGCTGTCGCCAGATGGCTGCATGTTTCTAGCCACCCTCAATCGCACGCTAAAGGCCTATGCCTTGGCGATCGTGGGGGCCGAATATGTGCTCGGCTGGCTGCCGCGCGGCACCCATGATTGGCACAAATTCATCACCCCAGATGAAATGCAAAAAATGGTCGCGCAGGCTGGCCTAGTGGTTCAACAATCCACTGGCGTGAGCTTTAATCCATTGCTCAATAAATGGGCTTTATCGGGCGATATGGCGGTCAATTATATGGCGATTGCCGAAAATAAGGCCTAATCTTTAGACCATTGCGCCGCTTCGGCATCATCTAGCCGCATATTTTGTGGCAGGCGATAGGGGCGACCATGGCTCAAGGATGGAATTTGCCGCCGCGCCGCATCAACCGCCGCTTTATCAATATCGGCGATAATGAAACTGTCATCAGCCTGCGCCTCGGCAATAATTTTACCCCAAGGGTCTATAATCAGGCTGTGACCATAGGTTTGACGGCCGTTCTCATGTTCGCCGACCTGCGCCGGGGCAATGACATAACTGCCGGTTTCAATGGCCCGGGCTCGCAAAAGAATATGCCAATGCGCTGCCCCCGTCTGGCTGGTGAAAGCACTTGGCACAGATAAAATATCAGCCCCAGCTTCAGCCAATCGGCGATAGAGATTGGGAAATCGCACGTCATAGCAAATGCTCATGCCAAGATTAAACGGCGCAACCGGCGACACCACCAAAGCAGCGCCGGCTTGATAATTTTCGGATTCCTTATGGCTCTCGCCATTTTCTAGGGTTACGTCAAACATATGAATTTTATCATAGCGCGCCGCAATCTTGCCATCTGGCGCAATCAACACGGAACGATTAACCGCCTTATCGCTATGCTCATCGGCCACCACGAGAGAGCCGACCAATAACCAGACCGACAGCGATTGCGCTAAATTGCATAAATCTTGCAATGGCTGATGCGCGGCTTCGGCTTGCAAACGCGCCCGCATGGCGGTGCGTCCGCGCTCCATGAATACGCAGGTTTCCGGTAAGCCGATAAGCTGCGCTCCGGCCGCCGCTGCTTGGCCCACACGGGCGGCGATGATTGGCAGATTGTCCGCCGGATCGCAAGCTGTGGTCATTTGGATGGCTGCTATTTTCATATCACGCTTTTACTCTATTGCTGGGGCTCTAGGGTAGTCGAATTTGCTCGGGCATCACAACCCGTGCGGCGGTTAAAACATCAACCCGTCGGGCACCGGCTTTCAGCAAAGTGCGGCTACACGCCTCAATCGTCGCGCCAGTGGTTAACACGTCATCGACCAATATCACTGGCTTATCGCGGATAAGCGCCGCGCGCTTTGCGGCAATAGCGAAAGCGCCAGATAGATTGCGCCGTCGCCCCTCGCGGTTGAGACCGATTTGCCGCCGTGTTGGCCGAATGCGGCGCAGAACATTGAGCATCACCGGATAGTGTGTCAACGCCGATAGGGCGCGGCATAATTCGGCCGATTGATTAAAGCGGCGCGCCAGCAGTCGCCAATGATGCAGCGGCACGGGCACATAGACCGCCTCTGGGTCATTGATTTCTTGGCCAGCGCGCGCCATATGCGGGGCCAAAAATTTAGCCAGATCAGGACGGTCGGAAAATTTGAACCGTTTGATTAACGCCGCCGCACTGCCATCATAGGCAAAAGCTGCTCGCGCCATGCGATAGGGTGGTGGGCGAATGCGCGCCGCCAGACTGATGGTTGCCGCGCCCAAATCAACCGCCATTGGCTGGCCGGTAATACGGCACAAGGGGCCGGTCAGAAACTCTAACTGCTGCCAACAAGCGCCGCAAACCCCTTGTTGTCGGTGCAAAAACTGGCGGCACAAGGGACAGCTTGGTGGCACTAAAATATCGCCGAGCCAGATGAGACCCTGAAGCAGTAGCGGCGCGTCACGATAATTTATTAGCCCATGCGGCAAGATAGTTTTTGTTTTTTTGCTCACCAATGGCATATTGCCAGCCATGAGTTCTGATGTCCCGATAATTTTTGACCGCCAGCGGCTGGCCGCCAATCGCACACGTGCGGCCGCCAATTTTGCGCAGCATGATTTTTTGCATCGCCATATTGCCGCCGATATGGCCGAAAGGCTGTCCGTGCAGACCCGCATATTTGATCGGGCGGTTATTTTGGGCAGCAATCAAGGTCTGTTGCGCGCCGCTTTATCGGGGCGGAGCCAAATTCAATTTATCGTCGAGGCCGAACTGACAGCCGCACTTTTGCCGCCTGCGTCAAATGCCGCGGGCTTGGTCTTGGACGAAGAACAATTGCCGTTTGCCGACGCCAGCCTTGACTTGATCATGTCGCCTTGGGGTCTGCACCACGTCAATGATTTGCCCGGCACATTGGTGCAAATCAAACGCGCCCTAAAACCCGATGGACTGTTTCTCGCCGCCCTACCCGGCAGCCAGACCCTGACCCCATTGCGGCAAGCCTTTGTGCAAGCTGAAACTGAAATCTGTGGTGGCGCGGCGCCACATATTCACCCTTTCGCCGATTTACGTGATCTTGGCGGCTTGCTGCAGCGCGCCGGTTTTGCCCTGCCGGTTGCCGATGCTGATATGGTGCGAGTGCGCTATGGCTCGCCATTTTCGCTATTGGCAGATTTGCGCGGCATGGGTGAGAACAATATTCTGACCCAAAGGGCCAAACAGCCCTTGCGCCGCGATGTGTTAATGCGGGCGATGGAGATTTTTGCCCAAGATACGGCGCAAGATGGCAAAAGCCTCGCCGAATTTGAGATTTGCTATTTGGCCGGATGGGTGCCGCATGAAAGCCAGCAGCAGCCGTTGCGCCCGGGCACGGCCCGCACCCGCCTCGCCGATGCGCTGGGCACCACAGAAACCAAATTAAAAGACTAAATCGTGTCGCGAAGCGGCGCGATGAGCGGCTTGTCAGCGGCTGGCATATCAAGGTCAAAAAGTTGGCGCGGCGTGCACCATTTAACGGCTTGATTTTCACGCGCTATCACCTGCCCACCCCATTTGCGACAAATATACAGCGGCATTAATAAATGCATTGCCTCATAGCTATGACTGGCAAAACTCAAGGGCGCCAGGCAAGCTTGCGTCACATCAATCGACAATTCTTCTTTTAGCTCACGAATAAGCGCTTGCTCGGGGGTTTCTCCGGCTTCCAATTTACCGCCGGGAAATTCCCATAAACCAGCCATATCCTTGCCTTCAGGGCGCTGTGCGACCAGCACACGACCATCGGCGTCGACCAAGGCGCAAGCAACAACCAGTTGAATGTTAACTGCGGTAGTCGGCATTGATCGAAATATAGCCATGCGTTAAATCACTGGCCCAAATTCTGGCGCGGCCTTTGCCTTTGCCGGCTTTGGCACCGACATTAACCGCAAGATGAATGCTCCGTCCCCTCATATGACGCGCTATAGGGGTTTCGTCAAAACCGGCAACAGCGCGGCCACGACGGGCCACTTTATGGCCGCCAATATCAATCGCTAAAAGGTCGCGCTCGACCAATTCGCCGGATTTACCAATCGCCATTACAATACGCCCCCAATTGGCATCCTCGCCAGCAATGGCGGTTTTAACCAGCGGCGAATTGCCGATTGCTAGGCCAATGCGGCGCGCCGCTGCATCGTCTTCAGCGCCGGTAACATCAATCGTCATAAGTTTCGAAATTCCCTCGCCATCGCTGACCGTTTGCACCGCAATATCTTGCATAATATCGTGCAGGCCAGCGCGAAAGGCGCGCAATCTTTTATCATCAACACTGCGCAAGGGTGCCCCACCAAGCGCCTTACTGCCGCTGGCAAACATTAAACATGTATCGGAAGTCGATGTATCGCTATCGACGGTAATCGAATTCAAGCTTTTGGCATTGCTCTCGCTAAGTAATTTTTGCAGTACTGAGGGCGGGATCGCCGCATCGGTGAAAACAAAGGCCAACAGGGTTGCCATGTCCGGCGCAATCATGCCCGAGCCTTTGACGATGGCGTTTATTCGCACCTCCTCCTTGCCAAATTTCACCACACGTGTGGCCGCTTTGGCGAATGTGTCAGTGGTCATTATCGCCTTGGCCGCAGCGCTAAAATCACCACCGGTGATTGGCATGTCAGCCGCCAATTGGTCAATTGCGGCCACCAAAGGCGCTGGGTCTAAATCGGCGCCAATAACGCCGGTTGAGGCGACAAATACTTGGTTGGCGGCACAGCCGAAAGCGCGTGCCGCCGCCGCCGCCGTGGTTTGCGCCGCTTTGTCGCCAGCCTTGCCGGTAAACGCATTGGCAATGCCTGCATTAACCACCAGAGCGCCAGCTCTGCCCTTCGACGCGACCAAATTTGCCCGCGATAAATCGACGGCAGCTGATGGCGCTTTCGAGGTGGTGAACACGCCGGCTACACTGGTGCCCGCAGCAAAGCGCACGAGCAATAAATCATCGCGGCCCTTATAGCGCGAGCCCGTGGCATAGGTAGCCAGCCCAATACCATCGATTTTCGGCAGTTTAGGAAATTTTTTCGGGGCTAAAGGAGAAACAGGCAATTGAGACGCCATAGAAATTCCTACTCGCTTACTGGGTCAGCTTTGACAAATTGCACGTCGGCTTCAGCGCGCATTTTGACATAAATATCTTGTCGCGCTTCGCCAATCAGAATCTGGAAAATTTGGTCACGCACATCTTCAAGCTTTGGTGTTGGCTTGGAGCGACGGTCTTCCAGTTTGATCACATGCCAGCCAAATTGCGTTTTTACCGGTGCCGAAATATCACCCTTTTGCATTTGAAACGCCGCTTCGGCAAAAGGCTCAACCATGGCTTCCTTGCCAAAATAACCAAGATCACCGCCCGATGGCCCCGACGGCCCTTTTGAGCGCTCTTTGGCCAAGGTCACAAAATCAGCCCCATCTTTGAGCGCCACAACAACAGCATCTGCAGCCTCGCGACTATCAAGCAAAATATGCCGGGCGCGCACTTCTTCGTCTTTTGGGCCATTTTGAATTTCTTTTTCATAATAGGCCGCAACTTCTTTTTCTGTGACCCGCTGCATAAGTTGGCGGCTAATAAACACGTCTTGCATGGCCTTGCGCTTCATGAAAGCCGCCCGCTCCAACACTTGCGGATCATCGCCAAGCCCAGACTCCTCTGCCGCACGTGACGCCAGAATGCGGTCAATCATATGACCCAGCAGAATTTCAAACCGCTTGTCTTCAGGCAATTTGCCAATCAACCCCATCAACTCGTCTTCGGCCAAGGTAATGTCACCATAGGTGATGGGCACATTATTTACGGTGGCGATGACAGTATTTTCGAGGGTCTCATCATTGGTCGACTGGGCGACGGCGCCAAACGGCAGCATTGCTGTGGCCAAACCAAGGCTCGTCAGCATAGATAGAGTAACCAGACCGCGCCGGGTGCGACGCAAGATGAAAAATGATAACGCCATAATGGGACTAAACTTTCATTGATAATTTTTATCAGGAACAGCCATATTGACGCCGCCTCGCGCAATTAACAAGCTCTTTTAGCGGGTTTGAAAATCATCCCGCTAATTGACATCCAGCCATCGGTTCCTTACATCAGCAGTAGTATTAATTCCGCCGCGGCGCTCATGGAGAATCCAATGCTTGGTCTGAAAACAATTGCCCGCCAGTTTTTCGGATCAGTCAATGACCGCAAGCTGCGTGCTTATCTTTCGCGAGTTGAAAAAATCAACGCGCTTGAGCCAGAATTTCAAGCCCTCAGCGATGACGCGCTGAAAGCCAAAACCGCCGAATTCAAACAACGTCTTGCCGACGGGGCAAGCCTCGATAGCTTGCTGGAAGAAGCCTTTGCCGCCGTGCGCGAAGCCGCATTGCGGGCACTGGGCCAACGCCCCTATGACGTGCAGTTGGTTGGTGGCATGGTGTTGCACGATGGCAAAATCTCAGAAATGAAAACCGGTGAGGGGAAAACCCTTGTCGCCACATTACCATGTTATTTGAACGCGCTGACCGGTAATCCAGTGCATGTGGTAACAGTGAATGATTATCTGGCCCAGCGCGACGCCGATTGGATGCGCGCCGTGCACGAAAAGCTCGGCCTCACCGTAGCCTGTATTGTTAATGATTTGGACGACGTCGAGCGCCGCGCCGCTTATAGTGCTGATATCACCTATGCCACGAATAATGAGCTGGGCTTTGATTATCTGCGCGACAATATGAAATATGCCATCGCCGAAATGAGCCAACGCGGTCACGCTTTTGCGATTGTCGATGAGGTTGATTCAATTTTGATTGATGAAGCCCGAACCCCGCTGATTATCTCTGGCCCATTGGATGACCGCTCAGATTTATACATATCGGTTGATAAAATCATTCCGGCCTTGAGCGATGCCGATTATGAACTCGACGAAAAAACCCGCACCGTCAATTTGAGCGAAGAAGGCAATGAGCATGTCGAAAGCCTATTGCGCGACGCCGGATTATTGGATGCCGACTCGTCAATTTATGACATTCAAAATATTTCCATCGTGCATCACGTCACCAATGCGCTGAAAGCCCATCGCCTGTTCCAAAAAGACCGTGACTATATTGTCCGCGGCTCGGGCGCTCAGGGGCAAGTGGTGATTATTGACGAATTTACCGGCCGAATGATGGATGGCCGACGCTTCTCGGATGGACTGCACCAAGCTTTGGAAGCCAAGGAAGCGGTCGCCATTCAACCAGAAAACCAGACGCTGGCCTCCATCACTTTCCAGAATTATTTCCGGCTTTATGACCGCCTGTCTGGGATGACGGGTACCGCCTTAACTGAGGCCGAAGAATTTATGGATATTTACGGCCTTGATGTGGTCGAAATTCCAACCAATACTGATATCGCGCGGATTGATGAAGACGATGCGATTTATCGCACAGCGGCCGAAAAATCTGCCGCCATTGCTGATTTGGTTGTCGACTGCCAAGAGCGCGGGCAACCGGTTTTGGTCGGCACCACGAGTATCGAAAAATCCGAGGCCCTATCGGCCATTTTGAAAGCCCGCAAAGTCAAACATAATGTGTTGAACGCGCGCTATCATGAACAAGAAGCCACCATCGTGGGCCAAGCCGGTGTCCCCGGCGCGGTGACCATTGCCACGAATATGGCGGGGCGTGGTACGGATATTCAATTGGGCGGCAATGTCGAATTGCGCCTGCAGCAAGAGTTAGAAGGCCTGAGCGGCGCGGCACGCGACAAAAAACAGGCTGAGATTGAAGCCGAGATTGAGGGGCTTAAGAAACAAGCACTGGAAGCTGGCGGGCTATGCGTCATAGGCACAGAACGCCATGAAAGCCGTCGTATCGACAATCAGTTGCGCGGCCGTTCGGGTCGTCAAGGCGACCCGGGGCGCTCGTGTTTCTTCCTCAGCCTCGAAGATGACCTGATGCGTATTTTCGGCACCGACCGCATGGACAGTATGTTGAAACGACTTGGCTTGAAAGAAGGCGAGTCGATTGTTCACCCATGGATAAATAAGGCATTGGAGCGGGCACAACAAAAAGTCGAAGCGCGCAATTTTGATATTCGTAAAAACATTCTCAAATATGATGATGTGATGAACGATCAGCGCAAAGTGGTGTTTGAACAGCGCATTGACTTTATGCAGGCGCAAGGCATTGACGAAACAATCATCAATATGCGCCATCAGATTATTGATGAATTGATCGAAACCCATATCCCAGCCCGCGCCTATGCCGAACAATGGGACATGGATGGCTTGCACGAGCAAGTGCTCGATATTTTCAACCTCGACCTGCCCTTTGCCGATTGGGCCAAAGAAGAGGGCATTGCCGAGGAAGAAATGTCGACACGTCTTTATGAGGCGACCAATTTGGCCGCCGCCGCCCGAGCGACGCAAATCGGCCCAGAGCTGATGCGCGAAGTTGAAAAATCAATTCTGCTGCAAACTCTCGACCACCATTGGCGCGAGCACATTATTACGCTTGAACATTTGCGCCAGATTGTCGGTCTGCGCGGCATGGGCCAGCGCGACCCGCTATCAGAGTTCAAGCTCGAGGCATTCACCCTGTTTTCTGATCTTCTGGCCGAATTGCGCACCGATGTGGTGCGTTATGTAATGCGCGTGCAGGTCGAGACCAAACCACCGGCACTTGAGACCCCGGAGATACAAGCCCCAATGCCCGCAGAAGCGGCAGGCGCGGCTGGCGACACTCAAGATTGGGGCAAGGTTTCACGCAATGCGCCGTGTCCTTGTGGCTCAGGCAAAAAATATAAGCACTGTCACGGCGCCGTTTAAATCTGCATTTCATTTGTCCTGACGCGGATTATCTCTTTATACTCAAAAGCCATTGGCGCGCGTGGCGGGTCGGCAAATCCTATGAATGTCGAGGAGAGGGTCTATGAGTATTGAAAAACTTACCATCACAACTGATGAGGCCCTGCACGCGCGCATTGCGCAACGCATCGCCGATTATCAATGGTTTGCCGCGCCGCAATTGGCTGACGCCGAAGACCCTTGGGCTTATGGCACTGATGCCGCCTATTTAAAATCCTTGTGCGATTATTGGCTCAATGACTATCGCTGGGAAGACACGCTGGCCGAGCTCAATAAATTTAACCATTTCACCGCGCAGATTGAGGATATGTCGATTCACTTCATCCATGAGCCCGGCTCAGGATCTAATCCGCGCCCGCTTTTAATGACCCATGGTTGGCCTGGATCGATTTACGAATTTTTACAAGTCATTGAACCCCTTGCTCACCCTGAACAGTTTGGCGGCGATGCCGAAGATGGCGTCACCGTCATTTGCCCGTCCATGCCGGGATATGGCTTTTCTAGCAAACCAGCGCGCCCGATTGGGCCGAAGCGCACGGCGGCGCTATGGGACAAGTTAATGCGCGAGCAATTGGGTTTTGACACATATATCGCTCAGGGCGGCGACTGGGGTAGCGTCATCACCGCGCTCATCGGCCTTAACCACAGCCCCGCTAAAGGCGGCGGCTGCACGGCCATTCACATAAATATGTATGGGCTGCGCGGGGCCGAAACACCACAGACTGAAGAAGAAATTAAATGGGCCGAAAACGCCGGCGCCACCATGCAAGCCGAGGGCGCTTATCTGCAATTGCAGGGCACCAAGCCGCAGTCTTTGGCCTTTGCGATGATGGATAGTCCGGTCGGCACAGCCGCTTGGATTATTGAAAAATTCCATGGCTGGAGCGATAATTTCGGGGCTGATGGGCGGCGCAATATCGAGCACCGCTTCAGCAAGCATCAACTATTGTCGAATGTGATGATTTATTTAATGACCGGCACTTTTGCCACCTCGGTTTGGTTTTATCGCGGCTTTTTTGAAGAACTGCCGTTCATTGGCGAAGGAAAAAAAGTTGACGTGCCTGTCGGCATTGGCAATTTTGCCGAACCCTATATCACCTTCCCGCCCCGCCGCATGGTCGAACAAAGCTATAATGTCGTGCATTGGAGTGATTTTGATAAAGCCGGTCATTTTGCCGCCCTTGAAGATGGCCCGCAATTTGTTGCCGAGGTCCAGAGTTTTTTGAAAAAACTTTAAGCCCCGATTCAAACGATACCCGACCCTAGACGATGCCAGTGCGTCCCATATCGAGAAATTTTTGCCGCCGCTGATCAATTAAATCGCGCGCCGATAAAGAGGCCATTTGCGCCAGTTCTTCGGAAACCGCCATGCCAACGTCGGCCATCATACGCTCTCGGTCGCGATGAGCGCCGCCAAGCGGCTCGCGCAAAATGCGGTCAATCACGCCAAGTTTAGACAAATCTTGCGCCGTCACTTTCAAGGCCGCGGCTGCTTGGTCGGCTTCCGATGAAGAGCGCCATAAAATAGAGGCGCAGGCCTCAGGTGAAGCCACCGTATAAATTGAGTGTTCCAACATCACAATGCGACTGGCTGTTGCCAGAGCCAACGCCCCGCCAGAGCCGCCTTCGCCAATAATCACCGACACGAAGGGCACGCCAATTTGCAAGCATTTGTCTGTGCACCGCGCAATCGCTTCAGATTGTCCGCGTTCCTCAGCGCCAATGCCGGGATAAGCACCCGCCGTGTCGACCAAAGTCACCACGGGCAAGTTAAAACGCTCGGCCATATCCATTACCCGAATGGCTTTGCGATAACCTTCTGGTCGGGCCATGCCGAAATTATGTTTTACGCGGGCCTGCGTATCAGCGCCTTTTTCATGCCCCAAAACCGCCACCCGCTGGCCTTGCCAACGGCCAAGACCCGCGACAATGGCATGATCTTCAGAAAACAAACGGTCGCCCGATAAAGGAACAAAATCTTCGACCAGCGCCTTAATATAATCGCTGCAATGCGGGCGCATGGGGTGGCGCGCAACTTGCGTTTTCTGCCACGCGTCGAGATTGCCATAGAGCTTTTCAATTTGCTGGCTGACCTTGCCTTCGAGTTTGTGAATCTCTTCGATAATATCCACGCCGCCGGATTCTTTGCCGACGCTACGCAATTCGCGAATCTGCCCCTCGAGAGCAGCAATTGGTTTTTCAAATTCCAGATAGGTTTGCATGTATTCTTTATACTCCAAGCGGGCAGCGATAGGCAGTCATTTTCTTGATTATTTTACACCTCTTCATCGGCAGATAAAGACGTGCGATTTGCAAGTGGGTGGGCTTGGTCGAGCAATCGCCTTTTGCGCTCATCCAAAACCGCCGTGTAAATCTGTGTCGTCGAAATATCGGCATGGCCAAGCATTTGCTGCACGGCGCGCAGATCTGCTCCATGTTCGACCAAATGGGTCGCAAAAGCATGGCGCACCACATGCGGCGATAATTTTTTTTCAGAAATGCCCACCACTGCGCCAAGCTGCAATAGAATTTGCGCCAATCTTTGCCGCGTCAAATAACCCTGTCGGCTACGACTAGGAAATAAAAATGCTGACGCAGCCAATGGTTTTTGCTCATCACGCCATGCCAGCCAGTCAGCCAGTGCCCTTTGCGCCGGTGGCGACAATGGCACCATGCGTTCGCGCCCGCCCTTACCGCGTACAATAATCACCGGTTGCGCTTGCTGAATGCCAGCGCGCGGCAGGCTAACCAATTCGCTGACCCGCAAGCCCGAGGCATAAAGAATTTCAATCAAGCAAATACTGCGCAATTTATCGCCCTGCTCTGCGTGTGTGCGGGCTGGCAGATTATGCGCGGCGCCGATCAAGGCTTCAGTTTCCGCCAAGGATAATAATTTCGGCAACGGCCGCACCGTCGCCGGTCGGGCAATATTTTCCGAGGGGTTTTGCGATCGAATATCCTCAATCAAAAGGAATTTGAAGAAATGCCGCATGCTCGACAAATGCCGTGCGGCGCTTGAGGCGGCCATTTTTTCAGACGATAAATGCGCCATAAAGTCAGACAAACCGGCAGCCTCAACGGTGAGAAAATCATCGCCGCGCGGCGTCAAGAACTTACCCAAACGGGTGAGGTCGCGGCGATAGGCAGCAATTGTGTGCGCCGAAGCACCGCGCTCAGCCGCCATCATATCGAGAAATAAATCAATTTGTCCGAGCATATTTGGCGTCATCTCAGCCATTGCTATTCCTCGGGCCGGCCGAGCGCGTCGAAATCAATCAAAGGCAAATTATCCGACCACTCAAATTCCCGGCTCAGCGTCTCCATGGTCTCATCGCGCAATTCTTGCGGCAAAGAGAAATCGGTCGCCGCGACATCGGTTGGTGCCAGATTGGCCAAAATCAGCGCATTGCTGTGCGATGGCAGCAAATCTATATAGGCCAGCGCTAATAATTCGCGGGCAAGAGCAATCGCTTCTTGGTTGAGCCCAGCCTGACGCAGAGCCATCAAAACAGCGATAATGTCCTGACGCGTCCATTGCGCGGCTGGCTGCTCGGCCATATCGGCGGTGATCGCCAATATCAAATCGCCAATCCATTTATCAGACGCCAGTTTTAGCCATCTTTGGGCGCGCGCTGAAGGCTTATCTAATGCGAAATCTGTGGCCATGTCATCGCTGGGCTGGAAGCCCAACCCCTGCAGCACGCTGACTTCGAGGCGCAGATAATCACTGACTGGCTTCGCACTTGCTGCCAAGCCGCTATCAATCGCCTGCCAGTCAATCAACGTGCCACTGGAAGCGGCAAAACCCGCATCAAGCGACGCCGGTTCAATTTGCTGTTGTGCCGGTGAAGCGACCTCATCCTCCGGCGCCGCAACTTCCGCCCGCACATCGTCGGACTCACCTTCAGGCAAGGTCTCAGAGGTGGTTTCAGCCAAATTAAGTACTGGCAAATCAGGCAGGGTAAAATCTGCTTGAGACAGGCTGAATAAGCGTTGCGATGGTGGGGCCATGGAGGCTGAATTCATCCAATAAAGTCGATTGGCCGCCTCACTGGCACTAATCATCACCAAAGCTGGCAATAATATCGCCTGTGTCGGGGCGTCGATTAATTCCACAGTTGTGAGGGCGTTAAGCTGACCGGACAATGCCCAAACCATGTCGCGCCATACACCCTTATCGAGGGCTTGGCGCAAGTAGAAAGCCATCACTCGCGGGCGTGCATTAAGCGGCGTCCGATCAATTTGTTGAACGCTACTTGCAATAAAAATGGGTAGCGGCATTTCAGATGTCTGCGCTGGCGAATGGGCCGGAAAATATTCGGAAAAATCAATCCGCTGTCCCAATTGCGTCATGCGCAGGGCGGCTTTTTGACCATGGGCTAAATTTCGAACTGCCGCTTGCGCGCGCACTAGGGGTGTTTGCCACTCATCGGCCGCCACCGCCGCCAAAAGATAGGCCGGAATAATATTGTCGTCGACGGGCAGCGCTTGGCCGGCGAGACGCAAAAGCGCAATCTGCATGGCGGTTAATTCAGCCGGTAAGATAATCACTGGTTGCTCTTCGGCAGATGCTGGCACAGGCTCGCGAGTGTCGGCAGCTTCATCCGACTGCTCAGCCGCCATCTCAGCAACCGCATTTTGCGCTTTCAACTGGCTTTGGCTAGTGACTTTTATTGGCGCTTTGGTTGACAGTAAAAACGCCAGGTCGCGGAACAAAACATCATCGGCCAATATTTTTTCATTCAACTCAATGGCCAGAGCCGCTTTCGCATCGTCGCCATCGCGCAAATGGCAGTAAATCGTCAATTGCAAAAAAAAGTCGCGCGTCGCGCGGCGGTTGTCGGCTTGCCGCTGTGGGCTTGTCTGGGCGCAGGCAGCGGCGTCATCACCCTGCCCTAAATGCGCCAGAATTTTTGCCTTTAAGGCCAAAGCGTCGCGCGCATCAATGCCAGTTAAGACAGCCAAGTCAAGCACTGATTGGGTGTCGCCAATAGCCAAAAAGCGGTTCAAGCGCGAGACTGTCCAGCTGGTGCCCTGGGTTGATCCAATCGGTGCCGCAGTCGCCGAACGATGCAGCCGACGCTCCAATTGGCGCAATGCTGATAGATGATGATGTTTCGGCAAACGGGCCATTAAGTCGCCGACGAAATTCAATCGCGCACCCTGCCAAAGAGCCCCACCAAAGCCAAATTCCAAACCAACTGGCGCATCTTCCAAAGCACCCAATTGGCCGACCTGTACAATTTGCGTTTCTGACCCAGGCAAAGCGGCGACGGCGCGCACGGCCCGCGTCATTTGTCGGGCAGCAACACGCGGCGCCAATTTTGTTTCAGCATTGCGCGCCTTGCCCTCATTGTCACCAACCGCTTGGCGCATGGGTGCCGGAATAATATCCAAAGGCGCGCGCATGGCATAAGGCAGGCTATCTTGCGCCAGCGCCGGTGACGCTAGGAAAATAAGCGCTAAAAAGACAGCTTGCCTAACGGGCAAATTGCTCATTATCTAGCACCTCGACGGCAGTTTCTCTCTTTGGTTCAACGGCTTGGGCGAAAAAAATTAAACCACCAACCAATAAAACGAGAACAATGGTAATAATCGACGACAGTTTGAACCCCATGGGAACCTCCACTGAATTTATGATTCTTCCTGCACTATATCAGCTTTGCGGCAGAAACTGGGCAGCTTTGTCGGCTTACGGCAATAATCATGCCACTGCAGCACGCTAGACGCGACAGGCTTTTAACATTACACATTTATAGATGAGTAAAAATTCTAAGGCCGTAAAAATCAAATTTAATGTGACCTGCCCGATTGTTCTGATTGGCATGATGGGCGCGGGCAAGTCAAGTTTGGGCAAACGGCTGGCCAGTGAATTGAAATGTCGGTTTCGCGACGCCGATGACGAAATCGAAAAAGCCGCTGGCATGAGCATTGCTGAAATTTTTGACAAACACGGAGAAGCGGCGTTTCGCGACGGCGAACAACGCGTCATTGCTCGCCTGTTGCAAGATGGCCCGCAAGTGCTGGCGTTGGGCGGCGGGGCTTTTATCAACCCAGACACGCGCGCCTTGATTGAACAATCTGCCGTCTCTTTATGGCTTGATGTGGATCTCGATGAATTAGTGCAGCGGGTGAACCGCAATCCGGGCAAACGCCCCCTGCTGGTCGGCACAGACGTGCGCGCCAAATTAAGCGAGCTGAATGCGCAGCGCCGGCCGATATATGAATTGGCTGATTTGCGGGTCAATATTTCGCGCACTGATGCGCGCGCCAGCATTAAAGATATGAAAAAAGCCTTGGCCACGCGCTTCGAGCCAGGGGCTGAGCCGCGTAAAAGCAAGACCTAACGCTGGACAAAGGCCTATGATTTGCTTTAAGCGAAAGATATGAGTGCAACACAATCATCATCCGAAACTGCCATCGAAACGCAGACCGTGCGCGTCGACTTGGCCGCACGCGCCTATGACATTCATATTGGCCGCGGGCTTTTACAAAATAGTGCCCACTATATTGCCCCGCTTTTGAAGCGCCCACGCGTAGCCATTGTCACCGATACTCAGGTTGCAAGCCATCATTTGCCGACCCTGCAAAAAGCCCTAACCGAGGCTGAAATTGCTCATGAAACAGTGATTATTGAAGCCGGTGAGGCCAGCAAATCATTTGCCCAGCTGGAAGCTCTATGCGGCCAATTAATTGATTTTGAAATCGAACGCGACGACTGCATTATCGCCCTTGGCGGCGGTGTGATTGGCGATTTGACCGGCTTTGCGGCGGCTATTTTGCGGCGCGGCACGAGGTTTATTCAAATTCCGACCAGCCTTTTGGCGCAAGTCGATAGTTCCATTGGCGGAAAAACAGCGATTAATGCCGGGCAAGGCAAAAATCTGATTGGTGCCTTCCATCAGCCCGACTTAGTCTTGGCCGACACGGATGTTCTGGCCAGCCTCCCGCACCGGCAAATAATCGCTGGTTATGCCGAGATTGTAAAATATGGCGCCTTGGGCAATGCCGATTTCTTTGACTGGCTGGACGATAATCAGCAAGCCGTGTTGACGCTCGAAGCTGGCCCCGTGGCCCATGCTGTGGCTGAAAGTTGCCGTGCCAAAGCCGCCATTGTGGCGCGTGATGAGCGCGAATCCGGCGAGCGCGCTTTGTTAAACCTTGGCCATACATTTGCCCATGCGTTTGAAAAATTGACCCATTACAATGACGCCCTTTTGCATGGCGAGGCGGTAGGCTTTGGCATGGTTTTGGCCTTTGCCCTTTCGGCGGCGCGCGGAGATTGCGCGCCAGCGGATGCCGAACGGGTCAAAACCCACATGCAAAAAGCCGGTCTGCCAATTGCCATGGCACAAATCGGCAATGGCAACTTTGGCGTCAACGCCTTGATTGAGGCGATGCGGCAGGATAAAAAAATGCAAGCTGGAACCATGCGTTTTATTTTGGCCCGCGCCATTGGTAACGCTTTTGTCACTGACACGGTAACCGATGACGAATTACGCGGCTTTCTCATCGCGCAAGGAGCGCAGGCCTAATGGGGCAATTTGATTTCAGCATTCTGTGGGTTGCTGGCGTTATCATCGTTCTGCTGGTTTTTTCCGGCTTTCTATCTGGGTCAGAAACCGCCCTGACCGCGACCAGCAAGGCACGGATGATGCGTATGCGCAAAAGAAACCGCCGTCGGGCGCGCTGGGTAATCGCGCTTTTAGACCAAAAAGAACGCCTGCTGGGTGCCATTTTATTGGCCAATAATGCCGTCAATATTCTCGCTTCCGTGCTGGCGACGGCGCTTTTTTTGCGCCTATTTGGCGAGGCTGGCATGGTCTATGCAACCTTAATGATGACCGCGCTCGTGGTTATTTTTGCCGAAGTGCTGCCAAAAACCTATGCCATTTTAACGCCTGATTTGACGGCTCTAAGGGCCGCCGGGCCTTTGCGTATTTTGGTCATTATTTTGGCGCCATTCACCCGCATGTTGAGCATTATCTCACGGTTTATTCTGCGCCTCGCCGGTTTCACCGATGAAGACGCTGGGCGCTTATTGCCAGCCCATGAAGAAATTCGTGGCGCTATTGATTTGCACCATCAAGAAGGCAGTGTGCATAAGGGCGACCGCGATATGTTGGGCGGCATTCTCGACCTGGGCGATACGCGGGTTGAAGAAATTATGATTCACCGCAAATCCATGGTGATGATTGATGGCGATCTGCCGAGCGAAGATATTGTCAAAGCCGTGCTTGAAAGCCCCTATACGCGGTTTCCGCTATGGCGCGATGAACCGGAAAATATTATCGGCATGCTGCACACAAAAGACCTTTTGCGCGCCCTCGCCACCAGCCCAACTGGCGCTGTCGGTCTGGATATTGCACAATTGACTAGCGAGCCATGGTTTGTGCCCGAAACCACGCTTTTGGGCGAGCAGCTCAATGCTTTCCGCAGCCGCAAATTGCACCTCGCCCTCGTCGTCGATGAATATGGCGCCTTAATGGGCATGGTGACCATGGAAGATATTTTGGAAGAAATCGTTGGCGAGATTGACGATGAGCATGATTTACCATCCAGCCTCTTGCGCAAACGCGGCGACGGCACATTGGAAATTTCCGGCAGTTTGAGCATTCGTGACCTCAATCGCGAAATGGGCTGGTCATTGCCTGATACGGAAGCCAGCTCAATCGCTGGCTTGATTATCCACGAAGCGCGCTCAATTCCTGATGTTGGCCAAGTTTTCGAATTTCACGGTCTACGCTTTCGGATTATGAGCAAACAGCGCAATCAGATTTTGCAAATCCGCATCACCCGCCCGCAAGCCTAACCTCTACCTATGCGCCTTTAGGCTTCAGACGCCGCCTCTTCAGGGGTTTTTAGCTTCATCGCCAGCGCGTGAACCGGGCCAGCCAGTTCGTCACTCAGCAGCTCCATAACGGCGCGTTGGCGGGCCAATCGGGGCTGGCCAACAAAGGCTTCTGACGTGATTTTCACACGAAAATGGGTCTCCCCTTCAGGCCGTGTGCCACTATGGCCAGCGTGCAAATGCGACTCGTCAATAACCTCTAAATGCGATGGCGCAAAGGCTGTTGTCAGTTTTTCAATCAGTGTCTCGCGAACCATCTTCGAACTCCTATTTGATTTTGCTTGTATTTGGCGTATATCAAGGCTCAGAAGAAGCACTAAACCATGCGTTTTTCTGATACAATTTTTTTTTACCAATTTATGATGACCGCATGAACTTGAATTCGAAATATTTTGACAGTATCCGCGCTTCCAAGCGCACAGAAACTATTGTCAAAGCAGAAAAGAAATGCGACTGGCCGGCTTGTGACGAAAAAGCCGGTTACCCTGCCCCTGCCAGTCCGGGCGAGCAGGGCAAACGCACATTCTGCTTTGCTCATATTCGCGAATATAACAAAAGCTATGATTTTTTTGAGGGCATGTCGGACGACGATATTGAAAACTATCGCCGCGCCGCCTCAACCGGCCACCGGCCTACATGGTCAATGGGCACACGCCGCGCCAAAGGCATCAAAGAAGGCGATTGGCAATTTGATGACCCGCTTGAAATCATGAACCATGCTGGCCCAATTAAAGGCGAGACCCGCCGCGCGCCGCGTGTATCAACCGGCCAAAAACGGGCGCTGGAAATCCTCGACCTCGAAGCGTCGGCTACGCCAGAAGATGTGCGCAAACGCTATAAGCTTTTGGTCAAAAAATATCACCCTGACGCCAATGGTGGCGAGAGGAAATATGAAACCCAATTGCAAAAGACCATCCAAGCGCATGATTATCTAAAAGCTTCTGGCTTTTGTTAGTCATCTATTTTTGCTACCACTTGCAATTCATTTTAAGGCCGCAGGCGCGGCAATCGGGAGAAAGTTATGAGTGAAGCTGTAAAAGCCAATACAAACGCGCAAGACCACCAGGGGCCAATGCCCGATATGCCGGACACGCAAGTTTCGGCGCGCGAGGTTTTTGGCGTTGATATTGATATGCAAGTGCCTGCTTTTTCCGAAGCCAGCCAATATGTGCCGGATTTGGACGAAGATTATTTGTTCGACAAAAACACCACAATGGCTCTACTTGCCGGTTTCGCCCATAATCGTCGGGTGATGGTGCAGGGCTATCACGGCACAGGTAAATCGACACATATTGAACAAGTCGCGGCACGGTTGAACTGGCCATGTGTGCGCGTCAATCTCGACAGCCATGTCAGCCGTATTGATTTGGTCGGTAAAGACGCGATTGTCTTGAAAGACGGTAAACAAGTCACCCAATTCCAAGAAGGCATGTTGCCTTGGGCGCTGCAAAACCCAGTGGCTTTGGTGTTTGATGAATATGATGCGGGTCGCCCTGATGTGATGTTCGTGATTCAGCGTGTGCTCGAAGTCGCTGGTAAACTGACCCTGCTCGACCAAAACAAAGTTATCCGCCCACATGCTGGCTTCCGTATGTTTGCCACCACCAATACGATTGGTTTGGGCGACACATCCGGCCTGTATCACGGCACCCAGCAAATCAACCAAGGCCAAATGGACCGTTGGAATATTGTCACCACGCTGAACTATCTGCCGATTGAGCGCGAAACTGACATCGTCCACGCCAAAGCCTTAGGTTATGAAGGGGCTGAGGGGCGCGAGAAAATCAACGCCATGGTGCGGGTTGCCGACCTCACGCGTTCGAGCTTTATCAATGGCGATATCTCGACCGTGATGAGCCCACGTACCGTGCTGACATGGGCCGAGAACGCCGCTATTTTTGGCGATATTGGCTTTGCCTTCCAAGTCACTTTCTTGAACAAATGCGACGAATTGGAACGCGCCACTGTGGCCGAATTTTACCAGCGTTGTCTCGGCGATGACTTGCCCGACAGCGCGATTAGCGTTCTGGCCAGTAATTAAGGCGACTATATGAGCGAAACCAGCCCCGTAGAAGATTTCAAACGTGCGCTCACACAGACCATGCGGTCGATTGCGGATGAAAGCGAACTGGTTGTCAGTTTTGGTTCGGAAACCCCGAGCCTGAACGGCCTTCGGGCGCGCCTGCCGCAACCAGCGCGCGATTTGCCGCTCGCCGATAAGCAAAATGTGCGTGGTCAATCGGATAGTTTCGCTCTCAAATTGGCGCATCATAATGCTGACATCAGCAACCGTTTGGCGCCCAGTGAAAGCGAAGCGCGGGCACCATTTGACGCCGCAGAAATGGCCCGTTGCGAGTCGATTGGCGCGCGCGACATGGCCGGCATTGCAGCCAATATTCAACATATGCATGACACGCGCTGCCAAAAATTAGGCTATCGCGCCAATATGACACGCGATGACGCTCCGCTTGAAGAAGCGCTGGGCTTTATGGTCCGCGAGCGCCTCACCGGCATCGCCCCGCCGACTTCGGCTGAAGGCGTGGTTGCCGCTTGGCGGGCATGGATTGATGAGCGCGCCGGTGACAATCTTGGCAAGCTTGAATCGGCCATTGACGACCAACAGGCCTTTGCCAATTTAACCCGCGATATTCTCGCCGATCTCGGCCTGACCAGCTCCGGCTCTGAGAGCGAACAAGGCGACGGCGAAGAAGGCGACGGCCAAGACGGCGAAGACGGCCCGCAAGAGGGCGAAGGTGGTCAAGCCGAGAGCCAAGAAGGCATGTCGGCCGATGACATGGAGCTTGGTGACGCCGAAATGGAAGAAGGCGACGAGACCACCGTGCAAATGGATGGCGAGGAAGTCGACGGCGAAAGCGATGGCGAGGAAGCCGGTGAAGCGGCCCAACCCTATGCCCCCGATGGTGCACTGAACCCAGAAAAATCTGCTTACAATGTTTATACGTCGAAATTCGACGAGACCATTGAAGCGGAAGAATTATGCGACATTGAAGAATTGACGCGTTTGCGCGCCTATCTCGACCAGCAATTGCAGCAAATGCAAGGCGTGGTGTCGCGCTTGGCAAATCGGTTGCAGCGCCGCTTGCAAGCCAAGCAAAACCGCAATTGGGAATTTGACCTCGAAGAGGGTTATCTCGACCCAGCGCGTCTGTCGCGCATCATTATGGATCCGATGCAACCGCTGTCCTATAAAATGGAAAGCGACACCAAATTCCGCGATACAGTGGTCACGCTATTGATTGATAATTCCGGCTCAATGCGCGGGCGTCCGATTACTGTGGCGGCGATGAGCGCTGATATTCTCGCACGCACGCTGGAGCGTTGCAATGTGAAGACCGAGATTCTTGGCTTCACCACCCGCGCCTGGAAAGGTGGCCAAGCGCGTGAAATCTGGATGGCCAATGGCAAGCCCGGCCACCCTGGTCGCTTGAATGATTTACGGCACATAATTTACAAATCAGCCGACGCCCCGTGGCGGCGCGCACGGCGCAACCTCGGCCTGATGATGCGCGAGGGCCTGCTGAAAGAAAACATTGATGGTGAGGCGCTTATTTGGGCCCATAATCGGCTATTGGCGCGGCCTGAGCAGCGCCGCATCCTCATGGTTATCTCGGATGGGGCGCCCGTTGATGACAGCACGTTGAGTGTGAATGCCGGCAATTATTTGGAAAAACATTTGCGCAATGTCATTGAAGATATCGAAACCCAATCACCGGTCGAACTTATGGCGATTGGTATTGGCCATGATGTGACGCGCTATTATCGGCGTGCTGTCACCATTGTCGACGCCGAACAATTGGGCGGCGCCATGACCGATAAATTGGCCGAATTATTCGACGAAGAAGGCGATAAAAAGAACGTTAAAGGCATGAATACTGGCGCCTTAAAAGCTGGCAGTTCACGAGGCCAAGCGCCGAGTGTTGGCGGCGCTAGCCGAGGTGTACGCACCGCCGCTACGCCGGTTCGCGGAGCTGGCAGATAATAAAAAAGCCGATCTTGCGACCGGCTTTTTAACGTCACTAAATTTATAAAATTAAGCAGAAACGGTTTCTGTTTTCGCCAGCACCTGCTTTTTCAGCTTCAGTGCTTTGGATGACAATTGTTTGTCAGCTGCATTCAACAAAAATGCGTCAATGCCGCCGCGATGCTCAACTGAGCGCAGCGCATGCGTGCTAATACGGAAACGAAGGGCGCGACCCAAAATTTCGCTTGGCAGGCTTACTTGCTGCAAATTCGGCAGAAAACGCCGCCGCGTTCTGTTCAACGCGTGGCTCACATTATTGCCGCTCATCACGCCTTTGCCTGTCAGTTCACATACTCGTGACATGGTCACTCTCCGTTTAATTGCAGGGTGCTGGCACCCAAAAATAAAGCAGGCAAGGTTTGCCCTCGCCATTCAAGCCCTTGATATAGAAAAATGCCCTCGCAGCGTCAAGCAGGTTTTCACTTTGATTGACGATAATCGGCCAAATCAGCCTTATTTGCTCAAGAAATCTTCTGATTGGTGATTTTGAAGATGCCGCTACCGCTCATCACCGGCCCATCGGGCCCATTCAATAGCCCGCTGACGAATCCGGTGCGCTTGGTGGTGCGTTTACACGTGCCACTGGTTTCCAGCCATGTGCCCAATTTACCCGGTGCCAAAAAGTCGAAATTAAAACTCACTGACGGGGTAAATTGCGCGCCATCAAGGGCGGCGTGCAAAATAAAGGCTAGTCCGGTATCCATAATCGTCATCATCATGCCGCCGTGGCAAATGCCCATCGGATTGCACATATGCGGCAATACCTCAAAGCCGATTTGCGGCATATCGCCATTGTCGCGCGTGTAAAGCGGCCCAATATGGCTCATGAAATCTGGCTTATCATTGCCCAGACGCTTGCCAATATCGAGCAGCTCCCAGCCCTCAGGAATAGACATGGCGGCGCCTATTTATTGGGGCCAAGGAAGCCAAATAAGGTTCCCGCAACTTTGCGAATTTGAATTTCTTCCGACCCTTCGGTAATCCGATAGCGTCGGTGATGGCGGTAAATATGTTCAAATGGTTTATGCCGCGAATAGCCCAAACCACCATGCACTTGCATGGCTTGATCAGCCGCATTACAGACCAGACGATTGGCGCGGTAATTACACATAGAAACTTTATCAGACAAATGAATGGCGACATCTGGTTTCGACATTTTATCCATTTGCGCCGCTGTTTTATAAACCAGATTGCGGATCATTTCGCATTCTGTGTGCAATTCGGTCAGCGGAAACTGAATCGCCTGATTAACCGCCAGAGGCTTGCCAAAAGGCTTGCGCTGCTTGGCATAGGCGACGCTCTCATTGATGCAATATTGCGCTGCGCCAACGCCAGAAGCGGCTTGGCGGATACGGTTTTCATGGACGAAATGCTGCGCCAACATCAAGCCATTTTCGGCTGGGCCAAACATCGCACTATTGGGCACCCAGACATTTGTCAGAGAAATCCGTGGATGATCGGTTGGCATGTTGAAAGTCCATAAATATTCTTCAACTTCAAAGCCCGGCGTTGCACTTGGCACCAATAGACAGCTAATGCCTTTCGCTGCCCCGTCGTCACCAGAAGTGCGGGCAAAGATCATCGCATAATTGGCAACGTGCATGCCGGTGGTCCACATTTTTTGCCCATTAATCAACCAACCATCGACGCCGTCCCGGGTTTCCGGCACAGCGCGGGTTTCCATCCAGGTCGCATCCGACCCGTGATCAGGTTCAGTGAGGCCAAAGGCAACCCGATGAGTGCCGGCCAGCATGCCATTGATGAATTCATCTTTTTGGTCATCCGTGCCAAAATCGCGGAACATGAGAATTTGCGGGAAATTGCCGACAATCGAACTTTCATTTTGCAAATCATTGTGCAGCCCCAATCCCTTGGCAGCAAAATGTTCGCGGATAACGGCCATTGCCAAATTTGACCCATCCTGCCCGCCATATTCTTTTGGTAGACCAAATCGCAAATGGCCCGCCGCATCAGCTCGTCGGCGCATTTCGCGCAACAATTCTTCCCATTCCGGACGTGGTTGACCGTCATTGTCCCAATCGGTACGCGCATGTTCGCGACGATGGTCAAAAAACCGGTTATTATCATCCTGCATTTGCAGCGGTAAAATTTGTTCTTCAATAAACTTATCAAGCTCGGCCAAATAAGTCTGAATATCCTGCGGAATATCAAAATCCATAAAACTCTCCCTATCGGCAAAAATAATGGCTAGCTGCGAGACATTTGGCAATCTTTTTCGCAAAATTTATGTTTCTAGGGCTTTTTTGGCCTGTTCACAGACACAATATTTAGTCGTGAACGAAGCATGAAGGGCTACTATGTCAGCGATTCGGACACATTATGTTCTATAAATGTTTCATAAATTGCTGATTCCCGTCATCAAACCCAGAATTATTGCGATTCGAAACCTAGCGATTCGCCTCGCTGGTGAAACGCCACTTGCCTAATGTGCCCCAACTGGCCATGTTAAGGTCATGTCAAAAACCGGTTTTTCTCCTTCTTTAAGAATTATCCTCGGGCCGACTAATACGGGTAAAACCCATTTGGCCTTAGAGCGTATGTTGGCCCATCAATCGGGCATGATTGGCCTGCCATTGCGGCTTTTAGCGCGCGAGGTTTACGACCGTTGTTTGGCTGGTCACTTCGGTCATATTCATCGGGCAGACGTCGCCCTGATTACTGGTGAAGAAAAAATTCTTCCGCCGAATGCGCGCTATTTCATTTGCACGACCGAAGCCATGCCAATCAGCCGCCAAGTTGAATTTGTTGCCATTGATGAATGCCAATTGGCGGCCGACCCGGAGCGCGGCCATGTTTTCACCGATCGCATTTTGCACGCGCGCGGCACCGCCGAGACCATGCTTTTGGGGGCCGGCACCATGGCCCCTATTTTATCGCGCCTGCTTGATAAGGTGACGATTGAGAGTCGCGAGCGTTTTTCACGCCTCAGCTTTGCCGGTTCGCAAAAGCTCTCTCGCCTGCCGCGGCGCAGTGCGGTGACGGCGTTTTCAGCCGATAATGTATATGCAATTGCTGAAATCATGCGCCAACAACGCGGCGGAGCAGCCGTGGTTATGGGGGGCTTGAGCCCGCGCACGCGCAATGCACAAGTGGCCATGTACCAGTCCGGCGAGGTCGATTTTTTAGTTGCCACAGATGCCATTGGCATGGGGCTAAATATGGATGTCGATCATGTCGCCTTTGCTCAGCGGCGCAAATTCGATGGCCGCCATCACCGCGAATTATCGCCCGCCGAATTGGCGCAAATAGCGGGACGCGCCGGCCGCCATAAGTCAGATGGCACTTTTGGTGTAACCGGCGACTTGGACCTTTTAGATGATGCGCTGGTCGAGCAAATTGAAAACCATGAATTCGAGCCGGTGAAAGGGCTGATGTGGCGCAATCCCAATCTTGATTTCGCCTCAATCACCGAGCTGCTGGCCAGCCTCGACCGGCCGGTGCCGCGCGATGGTCTGATTCGTGCACCAATTGCCGCCGATATGCAGGCGCTGAGCCTGTTGAGCCGTGACCCGACGACGTGCGATCTGGCCTATGATGAAGCCGGTGTGAGGCAATTATGGGAAGTGGCGCAAATTCCAGACTTCCGCAAAACCACCATTGGCGAACATAGTTCATTAATCGGCGAAATATTCAGCTTCTTACGCCGCGATACCGTCGTGCCCGAACATTGGTTGGCCGAGCGTATTGAACGATGCGACCGCAGCGACGGCGATTTGGACACATTATCCATGCGGCTGTCACATATCCGAAGTTGGACCTATATTGCCCAACGCACGCATTGGCTGGAAGACCCAGTGCATTTTCAAGAATTAAGTCGTGCGGTTGAAGACCGGCTATCAGACGCGCTACATGTTAAATTAATGGGGCAGTTTGTTGACCGCAAAGCCTCGGCATTAATGAAACGCCTACAGGGGCGGGAGGATGTGTCAGCAGTGATTGAAGACAATGGAGATATTTTAGTGGCGGAAGAGTATATGGGGCGAATAAATGGCTTACGGATCGAACGAGACCCGCGTTTACAGGGGGCCCCAGCTGGCACGGCGCGGGCGGCGGTTGAAAAAGCTGCCAGTCAGGCTCTTCGTGCTCGCGCCCAAGAATTAGCTAGTGCCGCTGATGATGCCTTTGAGCTGTCCGAAATTGGTGAAATTATCTGGCAACAAGCCGTGGTCGCGCAGCTGCATTTGCCGCTCGATGACAGCGACACGGCCAATCTGGCCTATTTATTGCCGCAAGCCCGCCTCTTGGCTGATGAGGCGCTGAATGGTGAAGCACGGCAATCGGCCGAAACACGGTTGACCCAATGGTTGCGGGCTAAATTTGCCAGCGATTTGGCACCGCTCTTTGCCTTGCATGAAGCCAAAGACCCCGACGGCCTGGCCCGTGGCTTGGCGTTTCAATTGGTTGAGCATAAGGGCAATATTGCGCGCCCTGACATCAGCGACCTTCTCGGCCGCCTCGACCAGCCGATGCGCGGCCAATTGCGTAAATTGGGTGTCCGCTTTGGCGCCTATAATGTTTTTCTGCCAGCCCTTTTGAAACCGGCGCCGGCTCGGCTTTTGGCGCTTATTGCCCTCATTGAAGAACAAAAAGGCGATCGGCAAAACGAGGCTTTGCAATCGCTGTTACACGCTCTGCCTGGCCCTGGTCTAACATCCGTGCCGCGTCAAGATTTACCGCCTCGCATCTATCGCGCCGCCGGATTTTACACAACCAAAAGCCGCGCCATTCGCCTTGATATGCTTGAGCGCCTCGCCGATTTAATCCGCCCGCTTTTGGAGGCAGATAAAGCCCGCCAAGGGTTTCAGGCCAATGAACAGATGATGTCGATCATGGGTTGCGGCGCGGCAGATTTGTCAGAAATTCTTACGGCGTTGGGTTATCAGTCTCATGAGGTAACGCCTGCGCCAGAAGCGGAACTAGTAGCAGAAGCTGCGCCAGACAGCGATGCGACCGACGATAAACCGGCGATTGCGCAAATTTTTTGGCGCCCCAAACCGCCGCGGCGCGCCCATAAGGCCAAGGGTAAAAAACCAGCTCAAGCTGGCGGCAAAAAGCCTGGCAATCAAAATAAGGCCGCCACGCCACCGCCAAAACGACAAAAACAAGCGGATCCGAATTCACCATTTGCGATTTTGCAATCGCTGTCTTTGGGGGCCACGGACAATAAAAAATCTGACGGATAAGCAATGACGCAACAATCTCCGCCTACCACCTCAGCCCCCATGCGGGCCGATAAATGGTTATGGCACGCGCGGTTTTTCAAAACCCGCACCCTTGCCACGCGGTTTGTTGGCAATGGCAACTTGCGCATTAACGCCACCAAGCAAACCCGCGCCAGCGCGCAATTGAGGGTTGGCGATGTCTTAGTGTTCGGCTTGAACGACCATATTCGCACCATTGAAGTGGTGGCTCTCAGCAGCCGACGCGGGCCTGCACCCGAAGCCCAAACTCTGTATATTGACCGTGACCCGCCACGCCCCAAAACAGCCGAGGAAAAAATTGCTTTTCGACCAAGTGGCAGTGGTCGACCAACCAAAAAGCAACGCCGACAAATAACCGCCTTTATCGACAAAAGCGTCGATGGCGACTAATTTTCTCTAAGCAATTGTAAGACGCGCCATAACAAGCTAAAAGCATGCTCATGCTTGATAGATTGAAAAAACTTTTTAACAGCCCCGTGACCAGCACCAGCGCCCCTGAAGCGGCTGATCGCCTACATGTGGCGGCCGCTGCCTTATTGGTGCGGGCGGCGCAAATTGACGGGCATATTGATGACGGTGAAGCAGCGCTCTTGAAACGCCTTATCGGCCCTTATTTTGGCCTCGGTGAAACCGAGGCACAAGAATTGCTGGAACAAGCCCATGCTGCCATTGATGCGGCCAATGACTTGTTTCAATTCACCCAATTGATTAATACCAATTTCGACGAAAGCCACAAACAAATGTTGATGCAATTGCTCTGGCAGATTGTGCTCAGCGATGGCGTGGTTGATGATTATGAAGCCAACTTGCTCCGCCGCGTGGCAGGGCTTATACATGTGAGCGACCAAGACGCAGGGGCAGCGCGCAAAGCGGCTGAAACTGCTCTAGCCGCGCAACAAGACTAAGATTAGGATTTTTCAATGACATATATTGTGACCGACGCCTGCATTAAATGTAAATACACAGACTGTGTTGAAGTCTGCCCAGTTGATTGTTTCTATGAGGGCGAGAATATGTTGGTCATTCATCCCGATGAATGCATTGATTGCGGCGTCTGCGAACCAGAGTGCCCGGCCGAGGCGATTAAAGCCGATACAGAACCGGGGCTTGAAAAATGGCTCGACCTGAACACAAAATATGCCGATATCTGGCCCAATATCACGATTAAAAAGGACGCGCCGGCTGATGCCGATGACTTCCTCGGTAAGGAAAATAAATACGAAGAGCATTTTTCTGCCGAAGAAGGCGAAGGCGACTAATCTGACTTTTCGCGACAATTGAAAATTGCTGATTTTTGTGATACACACTTTATCTGTTAACGGCGTCACGCCTTAAACTATTTTTGACGGCAAAACCGTCTCGGAGAGCTCATTATGGCGACCACGCGCAAAGTTGCCGCAAAACCTGCGGCCAAAAAACCTGCCAGCAAGAAACCAACAGAAAAGAAAACCACAGCACCAAAAACAACGGCAGCAAAGCGACCAGCCGCTAAAAAGCCCGCCGCAGCGAAAAAACCAGCAGCGAAAAAGCCGGTTGAGAAGAAAACAACTGCCCAAAAGCCTGTTGCAAAAAAACCTGCTACGAAGAAACCTGCCGCTAAGGAAGTCGTGCGGCGTTCGGCTCAGGGCTTCAAAGTTGCTGAATATGTTGTCTATCCGGCACATGGTGTCGGTCAGGTAACCGAAATCGTTACCCAAGAAGTGGCTGGCATGTCTTTGGAAATGTTTGTCGTTAATTTTGAAAAAGAGAAAATGGTATTGCGCGTGCCTCTCGATAAAGCCGTGCAAATTGGCATGCGTAAGCTGGCCGATCCGAGCATCTTAGAAGGCGCAATGAAAACTCTTAAAGGACGGGCTCGCGTTAAACGCACCATGTGGAGCCGTCGGGCGCAGGAATATGAAGCAAAAATCAACTCAGGCGATTTGATTGCCATTTCAGAAGTTGTCCGCGATCTGTTTCGTAATGAAAATCAGCCCGAGCAGTCTTATTCCGAACGCCAGCTTTATGAGCGCGCGCTTGAGCGCATGGCGCGCGAAGTGGCGACGATTGATAAAGTGACTGAGGATGAGGCGATTGTCGAATTAGAGGCCATTCTTGCCAAAACCACCGGTGGCGCACGTCGTCAGCCGGATACAGATGGTGCCTAGGAAATTTTCTGAAATAAATGTGAACCAAACGGGCCACGCCGACGTATCTCTTTATAGGAGATATACATATGGCTCATTTAGACACACAAGAAACTGTTCAATCGACCCGTCGCTTTATTAAAAAAGCGATGCAACTGCCGCTTTTGGAACTCGAACACGAACAAATTTTGGCGCGTAAATGGGCCGAAACTCAGGATGAAAAAGCGCTTCACGAATTAACCAGCGCACACATGCGTTTGGTGGTGGCGCTGGCCAGCAAGTTCCGCAATTACGGCCTGCCAATGGCCGACTTAATTCAAGAAGGCAATATCGGCCTCATGCAAGCAGCTAATCGCTTTGACGCTGACCGCGAAGTCCGTTTTTCGACCTATGCAGGTTGGTGGATCCGCTCAGCCATTCAAGATTATGTTCTGCGTAATTGGTCAATTGTGCGAACCGGCACGACGGCAGCGCAAAAGTCTTTATTTTTCAACATGCGCCGTTTGCGTGCCAAAATTAACGATATTGGCAG
The DNA here is from genome assembly GCA_024645085.1 of Rhodobiaceae bacterium. Taxonomy (GTDB): domain Bacteria; phylum Pseudomonadota; class Alphaproteobacteria; order RS24; family RS24; genus JAHEGN01. The sequence continues at coordinate 49,688 of JAHEGN010000006.1, read as the reverse complement.
CAATATGACCCATGAAAGCCGCGATTATGTAGCCCGTGAATTGGGTGTGCGGGTCGAGGATGTCGAGCGTATGGAGGGCCGTATGGAAGGCAATGACCGCTCGTTAAATGCCACCATTTCAGACAAATCCGGCGACGGTAATGTTAGCGAATGGCAGGATCTTTTGGTCTGCGACCGTGCCTTGCCGGACGATGAAGTCGGCGAAAAATTGGACACGCACCAGCGTAAAAACTGGATCAGCGATGCATTGGAAAACCTCAACCCGCGTGAGCTGATTATTATCCGTTCGCGCCGCTTAACCGAGGAAACCGTGACCTTAGAACGGCTTGGTGATGAATTGGGTATTTCCAAAGAGCGTGTGCGCCAAATCGAACACGAGGCGCTCGGCAAAATGAAAAATATTCTGCTGGAGAAAACCAACGGCGACCCGCAACACGCCGGTCTGATTTAATTAATTGGAAATCAGTTTAAGCTGCTGACCTGGTTCAATAACATCGCCATCTTTTAGGCCGTTGAGCACCATGAACAGTGATTGCTTATTGGTACCGCCGTCTGCCATTAATCGGCTGAGGCTGGCAATATTGTCTCCGCTCTGGACGGTAATCACCGATATGCGCAATGGCTTAATGGCATTGGCCGCTGCTTCACTCAGGAAATTAATATTCTGGCGCAAACTGGCAAAGGCGCTTTCAGCGTTGCTTTGCTGTCCAGAAGGAGCAATCACACCAAATCGGAAAACCTTGCCCTCTTCATAGTCAATGGCCAATAAATGGGCCACGCCTTCCTTAGTTCTGACTTTGCCCATGGCGGCGTCGCGGCGGTTGATGGTGGTTTTTTGGACGCGGCCAATATGTCCGGTTGGGCCCCAAACATCAGCGACATATTCTGCCAGACCCAGCCCCTTGGGAATCGGCGCCACATCAAAAATAATTTTTACACCGACTTTATGTTCCGCCGTTACTTTGTCTGGTGCATTGGTGATTTCAAAGCCTGGCGGCACTTTGAAGGAAAGGCGCAAATCGGGATGGGCAAAACGGCGGCCATTGACCACGCCCTGCTCAACCCCGTCGCCATACAGCAAGCCATCAATCACCGATAAATATCTAGCCGCATCAATTTGCGTGCTGGTCGGCAATTTTTTGGCCTCGGCTTTTTCATTGGCTTTGTCGACACGCTCACTGGTGTTTGGGTGACTGTCGAACCAGCCGGTCGAACTTTTCACGCCACTGCCAGATTGATAGGCAGCATATCGGCCAAGCGATTCTAAAAAATCAGCCTGTGCATGTGGCTCATATCCGGCCCGCGCCAAAGCCGCAATGCCCAAATTATCCGCCTCATATTCTTGCTCGCGACTATAACCAGCCAATAAAGCGCCACCGCCCAAATTAATTAAATCACTGGTCAGACCCGCATTAATGCCGCTGGCCGAACTGACCACAGCACCAAGCACGGTCGCCAATACGGCTGCCCCCTGCGCCGTCGACTGGCGTTTGGCGCTATGACGCGCCGTTACATGGGCAATTTCATGGCCGATAACGCCGGCCAATTCGGCTTCATTATTGGCCAGCGCCAATAGTCCGCGAGTGACATAAGTATAACCGCCCGGCAGGGCGAAAGCATTAACGATGGGCGTGTCTAAAACCGTAATGCGATAAGCTTGGTTCGGATTGTCAGAGGCGTTAGCGATGCGTTGCATCACAGTTTCGACATAGGCTTTGACCCGCGCATCATCGTAAACGCCGCCATATTCTTCAATGATTTTGGGGTGCAATCGCGCCCCAATTTTTACTTCTTCTTGCGGATCAATCTGCGGCGCGCCACAAGCGGTTAAGAACAGCAGCAGAAAACAGCCGACCAGCCAGGCTTGCGCGCCTTTCAAGGGCGCGCGTCCTTGTTTCATATCGATAAAGCTCAAAGCGGGCACAGCTATTCTCCTTTTGGCTTTATTGTCGTTGAAGCCATGGATTTTTTCAAGAGCCGTGCGCCACAGCAAATCGTTTATAACATTAAATCGGCTAATTTGCGGCGGTGATAGCGGGCATCTCCGTGCAGGGCCGAACACCATATGGCACGACGGCGGTATAATTGTGCGTCGCAATCATAAGTAAAACCAAACCCACCATGGAACTGAATGGCGCGGTCAGCCGCAAAAGAAAACGCTTCATTGGCTTCCGCCTTGGCCATGCGCACGGCCACTTCGCCCTCGCCTTGCTGATCAAAAAGATAAGCGGCGCTGTATAAATGCGAACGAGCCCGCTCATAGCCCATATGGGCATCGACCATAGTGTGTTTCAATGACTGATAACTGCCGATTAGCTTGCCGAATTGCTTACGGGTTTTGAGATAATCCAGCGTGTAATCAATGACATTATAGGCGCCACCAACCATTTCGGCCGCTAACAATAATGAGCTGGCCAATTCAATATAAGCCAGCGTTTCCGCCGCTTTTGCCTGTTCCATCAAACTATCGGCGTCAACGCAAACACCGTTCAAATCAAGCGCATAGGAGCGGCGTGTATCATCAATGATTTTCTCACGGCTCATCGCCCCTTCGGCCAAGGCCGCGCGCGGCACAATGACCAAAGCTGGCTTGTCATCATAACGAACCGAGACAATAAACAGCTCAGCTTGGTGCGCATCGGTAACCAAAAATTTACGCCCCGACAAAACCAGCCCCTGATCGGTCTGGCTTGCCGTACAACTAATGTTTTCCAAATCCCAATCAGCGTTTTCTTCGCATAGCGCCAAACTTGCCGCCGTGCCACTGGCCAAAGCTGGCAGATATTTTTGCTGCTGTTGGCTGGTGCCCGCGTGCAAAATAGCTTGCGCCGCAACAATAGTGGACACAAATGGCAGAGCCATTAAATGGCGCCCCATTTGCTCGACAATCGGCACCAGCTCGCCAAGCCCAAGCCCTATGCCGCCAAATTCTTCCGGCACACCAATGCCCAACCAACCCAGTTCGGCAATCTCGCGCCAAACCGCTGGGTCGAATCCTGTGTCGTCATCGAGCAGCTTGCGTACTTGATCTATGGGCGATTTATCGCGACAGAAATTTTGCGCAATATCAATCAATTGCGCTTGTTCTTCACTCAGTCCAATGCTTGGGGTCAGGCCCGCATTAATTAAAGCTGACATATGTCTCTCCTCTGGCGCCAGTGAACCTTAGCCTTTCGGCAGGCCCAAAACATGCTCGCCAATAATATTGCGCTGAATTTGCGACGTGCCGCCGCCAATAGTGGCCGAGAAACTATTCAAATAGCCACGCTGCCAAACGCCATTGTCATGGGCTTGCGGATCGCCGACATAATAAGCCGCGCGTGTGCCCTGCATGGCAATGGCAAAGGCATTCAGACGCTGATAAAAATCGGTGCTGGCCAGCTTGCTTCCCAAGGCCAGCGACATTGGCCGGTCTTGCGCCAAAGGTTGAATTTTATCGCGGCGGCTGTTCAAGCCCAAAGCGCGGGCTTCGGTCATCAGCGCCACTAATTCCTCGCGAATGGCCGGATCCTCAATGGCAGGTTTACCATTGATTTGCGCATGGCGCGCCAATTCCAGAATATCGGCTGGGTCGGCCGACATCATCACATGACCGCCAGCCTGACCTGAACGCGCGCCGCGCTCATATTCCAATGTTTGCATGGCAATCAGCCAGCCCTCGCCCTCTTGCCCCATTAAGCAAGAAGCGGGAATGCGCGCATTGTCAAAAAATGTTTGGGTAAAGCCATATTCGCCGGTCAATTTGCGAATCGGCACGGTCTCAATGCCTTGGCCTTTCATCGGCGATAGGAAAAAGCTCAAACCTTTATATTTGCTTTCCGCTTGCGGATTGGTGCGGGCCAGCAAAATCATATAATCGGCATAATTGCCCTGCGTCGTCCAAATTTTTGAACCATTGATGACATATTCATCACCCTCGCGCACGGCGCGGGTTTGCGCATTGCCGAGGTCAGAGCCATGGTCAGGCTCAGAAAACCCTTGGCACCAAATTTCTTCAGCCGACAAAATACCTTTAATATATTTTTTCTTTTCTTCTTCTGATCCGCGGTCGAGCAACAATGGGCCCGTCCAGTTCAAGCCAATAGCATTGAGCATAATCGGTGTGCGCTCAGCCGCCATGGCTTTGGTTGCCACATCTTGGAAGGCCCGATCAAGGCCGCCGCCGCCAAATTCTTTCGGCCAATGGGCGCCCAAATAGCCAGCCTCATAAACCTTATTTTGCCACGCCCGCAAAAATTCAAATTGCTGATCCGTGCCAACCTCCATAAAGGTCAAAGGCAGCATGAAATCTACCTCGCGCGGCGTATTCTCGGCAAACCAAGCTTCCGCTTGCTGCTTAAATTCTTGCAGTTGTTTTTGATCCACAGCTGTCATGTCGCTCTCCCGTCAATTAGCTTTTCAGCTTACCCAGTTGCACCACAGCGCGCTAGCCTTTTGGCACTTTGCTGCATGGCAAAATGTCACGCCTGTAACTTCAATGATTGTGGTTTTTGCGCTAGGCTGTCGGCAGGCTGGTCCCGTAGCTCAGTTGGATAGAGCACCAGATTCCTAATTTGGGGGCCGGTGGTTCGAATCCACCCGGGATCACCAGCCACCCCCTAGACAACAAGCGCCAGCGGGCTATATGTGGGTTATGAGTGATGTTCCATTTGATCAAAAGCCTGATAAGCAACGTCGCGGGCCACCGCTTTTATCGTGCTATGACAGCCTAGAAGACAGTTGCGCCTATGCTTGGTTGATGTTGAGCCGCGGCGTGAAAGACGCGCGCGCGCCATTTCACACCCCCACAGTTGCCACGGTTGATGCCCATGGCCAGCCGCATATGCGTACCATTGTGCTGCGCGCCTGTGATCCGGAGGCGCGTCGTTTGCGTTTTCACACGGATACGCGCTCATCGAAAGTCGCGCAATTGGCGCAAAACCCCAATGCCGCCATGCATTTTTACGATGCGCAGGCGAAAATTCAATTACGGTTAACCGTCCGCTTGCAGCCCCTATCGGGCGATGAGCTGGAAGCCGCTTGGGCCGCCACCCGCCCGATGAGCCGCGAATGCTATCAAGTCACTCAAGGGCCCGGCACAGCGTTGCAAGCGCCCCATGACGTCACCTTTGATGCCGCCGCCACCGATGATGGCCGCGACTTTTTCGTACCAATTGGCGCCGATATACAGGCCATAGAATGGCTTTATTTGGCCGCCAAAGGCCACCGCCGCGCCTTATTTGATTTTCAAAATGGTGGAACCAAATTGCAATGGCTGGTGCCATAGGCTGGCAAAGCTGCGACAGCATAGCGCTTGGCAGGCGCCGCCAAACGATTTACTTACGGATATGAAATTAATGGAAGAGAGAATGATGAAAAAGACGTTGACCCTTGCCGCCCTCATGTTAGCCCCGTGCCTCGCATTTGCAGCGCCCTATCCTGATGGCGACGCCGAAAAAGGCGCCAAAGTTTTCAAAAAATGCGTATCGTGCCACCGTGTGGGTGCGGACGCCAAAAATCTCGTTGGCCCGCAATTAAACAATATCATTGGTCGCGAAATCGCCGCCCTGACAGATTATAGCTATTCCAAAGGCATGATTGCCTTTGCTGAAACCGCGAAAGTTTGGGACGAGGCAACGCTGGACGCTTATTTGGCCAATCCGCGCAAAGCCGTAAAAGGCACGCGTATGGCTTTTGCCGGTTTGCGCAAGGACTCACAGCGTCATGACGTCATTGCTTATTTGAAACAAGCGTCAGAATAAAATTCCACTGCACCAAAAAAAGAGCGCGGCATGCCGCGCTCTTTGTGTTTGTACGAGCTATTTTTAACCGCTGAGCCTGGCTTATTTCACTCGCTCAAGAATTGACAAATAATTGGCTACAGCAGCGCCGCCCATGTTGAAAATACCAGCCAATTTGGCGTCTTTCACCTGCATTTCGCCCGCATCATTCATCAACTGACGCGACGCCATTACATGCATGGAAACCCCTGTGGCCCCCACCGGATGACCCTTGGCCTTCAAACCACCAGATGGGTTTACTGGCAATTTGCCATCTTTATAAACCGTCCCATCGGCCAGCACATTGGCGCCCTTGCCAGCTTCGGCAAGCCCCATGGCTTCATATTGGATGAGCTCGGCAATGGTGAAACAATCGTGGGTTTCAACCAAACTCAAATCATTCAGCGTCACACCGGCTTCAGCCAAACCATTGCGCCAAGCCGTGGCCGGGCCGTCAAAGGCAGTGACATCGCGTTTGCTCATTGGCAAAAAGTCATTGGCCTGTTGGCGGGCGCGGAAAGCAATCGCCTTATCATGGTCTTGCGCGGTTTCTTCATCGCACAAAATAATGGCGGCGGCGCCGTCTGAAATCATTGAACAATCTGTGCGCTTCAATGGGCCGGCAACAATCGGGTTTTTGTCAGATTCGGCACGGCAGAAATCAAAGCCAAAATCTTTTTGCATATGCGCCAAAGGATTAACCGAACCATTTTTATGGTTTTTTGCCGCAATCTGCGCCAGAGCATCGCTTTGATCGCCATATTTTTGGAAATATTTACCGGCGACAACGCCAAAAATACCCGGAAAAGTCAGCCCTTGATCGCCTTCTTCTGGCATATAGCTGGCGCGCGACAAACAGCGACCAACATCAGCGCTCGATAAATGCGTCATTTTTTCAACGCCAATGGCCAACACCCGACGGGCGCGACCGGCTTCGATTAAATTAGCCGCCTGAAAAACCGCTGCTGACCCCGAGCCACAGGCATTTTCAACCCGCGTCGATGGGGTGAAACGGAAAGCGTCACTGACTTGTAAAGCCATGGACGAAATGAAATCCTGCTCAGACATGCCAGCGTTAAATGTGGCGACATAAATCGCGTCAATATCTTCTGGCCCGACACCAGCATCAGCCATTGCTTCATTAGCCGCTGACACCAGCAAATCTTCCAAACCTTGATCTTCTAATTTACCGAATTTTGTGTGGCCCCAGCCAACGATACATACAGACATTTCTTGCTCCCCTGAATTTGCATCATCTATGATGTGACGCGCATATCACAATTTAGCCCGCCGATTGTCAAGCGAGGCTTAAGAATTTGGCGATTTCCGGCCCAATGACATTTTCCAATCCGGGGCCAATATCATGGCCCATGCCAGCCACCAAATGCCATGAGGCATGGGGCACATGTTTGGCAATATCTTGGCCACAAACTGGCTGCAATAATGCGTCGCTATCGCCATGAATGACCATGAAAGGCACGTCAATAGTTTTCAGCCGTTCTACCCGATTGCCATCGGCCAAGGCTGCCGCCATTTGCCGAATTACCCCTTGCGGATGATAATTGCGGGCAATAATTTTCTGCGCCAAGGCGCGCCGGTCAGCCTCTGGCGTCGGAAACCCCGGGCTCATAAATTGTCCAAGGCTGACGGTTAGCTCATCAATTAAGTCTGCTTCATCTTCAGCCCCGCTCGGCGCCAAAGCACCGGCATCGGGCGGTGGCAAATCTGGATTACCTGACGACGACATGACGCAAATCACATGCGCCATACGCGTGCTATGGGAAAACGCCAAATGCTGGGCCACCATGCCGCCCAAAGACATGCCAAATATATTGGCTTTATCAATGGCCAGCGCATCCATCAAGCCAATCACATCTTGCGCCATATCGGCAATCGTATAGGGCACAGGAAACATCGCCCCCGAACTGGCACCGGCCATTAAAGCGCCAATATCTGGCACCCCCGCAGCATCCAGTTTTTGGCTCAAGCCAACGTCGCGATTGTCGAATAAAATGAGCTCTAATCCCAGGTCGAGAAAATAATTGAGAAACGCTTCCGGCCACTGAATAAGCTGTGTGCCAAGCCCACGAATGAAAATCAGCGGCGACGCTCCACTCGGCTTTGATGGCTTGCGATGTTCGTAATAAAGGCTGATGTCATTGACTAAAACTTGTGGCATTTTCTCTCCCCCCAAAATGTGAAACTTAGTCTATACTGCGGCAATTCACGTAACAAGCGGGCCGGTTGGCCGCCCATAGGTTGGTTTATGCTTCACCCCATGCAAAGAGATTTCGCATCCCTGTCACAGACGCATTTTGACGTGTTGGTCATTGGCGGCGGCGCAACAGGAGCCTCAATTGCACTTGATGCCAGCCTGCGTGGCTTGCGTGTCGGCTTGGTAGAAAAAGGCGATTTTTCTGGCGCGACTTCTGCCGCTTCGTCGAAACTCATGCATGGTGGTTTACGCTATTTGGTCAATGGCGAAATTGGCTTAGTACGCGAAGGTCTGCGCGAGCGGCGGGTCTGGCAACGTGTTGCCAAACATCTTGTCCGCCCTTTGCCGTTTCTTCTGCCCACTTATAAAGCCCGTATGCAGAGCAAATTCATCATCCGGCTTGGGCTTTTGGCCTATGACTTCTTGGCTTTCGGGCGCAATTTAGGCATGGATGCGATGCAACGCATGCCTGGTTATCGCTCGCTCAATGTCGCGCAAACCTTGGGTTTGATGCCACAATTGCAGCGCCAGAATATGACCGGCAGTATGATTTATCACGATGCGCAAATGCTGTCGCCTGAGCGCCTATGTCTGGCCATATTGCGCACCGCCCATGAAGCTGGCGCGCAGGTGATTAACTATGTTGAAGCCAGTGAATTTATCGCTGAGCAAGGGCGCATTATGGGGGTTCGCGTAAGCGATAAACTGACCGGACAATCAGCCAATATAAGCGCCGATTGCGTGGTCAATGCGGCGGGCCCATGGGCCGATATGGTTATGCAAAATGCGCTTGATGCGCCGCCGCCGAAAAAACTCGTGCGCTCTAAAGGCATTCATTTTTTAACCCGCGACGTAACCCGTGGCACCGCCCTCACCATACCGATTGGCGATGAACATTTATTCGTCCTACCGTGGCAAGGCAAAAGCCTGTTTGCCACCACCGACACATTTTACGACGGCGACCCAGACAAAGTGGCGCCAGATTTCACTGATATTGAACAATTGCTGAGCAAAGCCAATCAAGCCCTGCCAGGACTTGAGCTGACGGTGAAAGATATTGATTATGCCTATGCCGGTCTGCGCCCGCTGGTTGCCGATCCAGCAACACCCGATAAAGGCACTTATGGGCTCAGTCGCGGCAGTGAAATTGTTGACCACGAAAACCAAGGCGGACCGGCCGGATTATTCTCGGCATTGGGTGGCAAATGGACAACCAGCCGCCGCTTGGCCGAAGAGATTGTCGATTTGGTGAGCGCCCGTTTGGGCTTTGGCGACAGCACTTGCCGCACCAGCGACACATTATTGGCCTGCGCACCGCGCCAAGATTTAGCCGATTTTATGGATCAAATGCGAGCCAATTACCCGCAGGTGAAAACCGAAACCTTAGACGGCCTCGCGCGCCTATATGGCCGGTTATTGCCCGAACTCATGGCGCAAAAACCGGTGGGGCTGAGCAAGCTGAAAGACCCGCTACTGGCGGCATGCGTCAGCTTCGCCGTTCACCACGAAATGGCGCAGACCCTTGAGGATGTGATTTTGCGTCGATTAGTCCATGGCCAAACCGGAGAAATCTCAGCCGCAAAAATTGCCATTATCGCCGATTATATGGCCAAACAACTTGCTTGGTCGGAAGACGAAAAACAACGCCAATGCGACCAAGTTTCTGCTTGTTTGACAATAGCTACCAAACCCTAGCCAACGCGGCGCTCGTGACCTTCCCAATAAGGCTCGCGCAATTCGCGGCGCAAAATTTTACCCGATGGATTGCGCGGCAATGCGTCAATAAAATCGACCGACTTGGGCAATTTATAGCCAGCGATACGCTCGCGCGCCCAATCAATAATATCTTGTGCTTGAACATCAGCCCCCGTCTCTAGCACAACGCAGGCCTTCACCGCTTCGCCCCAGCGCTCGTCTGGCACGCCAATCACTGCGACATCAGCGATTTGCGGATGGGCGAAAAGCGCATTCTCGACTTCCGCCGGATAGACGTTTTCGCCCCCCGAAACAATCATGTCTTTCACCCGGTCATGGATGAACACATAGCCTTCATCATCAAGGAAACCGGCATCGCCCGTGTAAAAATAGCCATCGCGAATGGCGTCTTGCGTGGCCGCATCATTATGCCAATAGCCTTTCATATTGCTCTTGGCGCGCATGATAATTTCGCCGACCTCGCCCTGCGGCACGTCCTTGCCGTTTTCATCGACAATGCGAATATCGACGCCGGTATTGGGCTTGCCGCATGAGCGCAATTTACCGCGCGCCGGATCATGGTCGGCAGGCGGCAAATGGGTGGCGCAACCCGTGGTTTCGGTAAGACCATAGACTTGCATGAAATCGCATTTGAAAGCAGCAGAGGCCTGTACCAATAATTCTTCGGCAATCGGGGAGGCGCCATAAATCACCTGACGCACCGATGATAAATCAGTCTTCGCCAAAGCTTCCTGCTGCATCACAAACAGAATAACCGCTGGCACCATAAACAGAACGGAGATTTTTTCCTCGCCAATCAAGCGCAGAATTTCCGCCGGATCGACATCTGGCAATATGGTCACTTTACTGCCGGCGTGCAAACCAATCAGCCCGACATTAACGCCGGCAATATGGAATAAGGGCATGCACAATAAGACGTGATCATCGGCTTGCCACTCGCCCCAATCGGCACGCACTTGCACCAAAGCGTCTTGCATATTGCCATTGGTCAATTGCACGCCTTTGGGATGCCCAGTGGTACCAGATGTGTAGAGCTGAATAAAATCATCATCAATGGCGCCTTGAATCATTGGGTCTTCGGCGGCACTGGCGTTGCGCCATGGCTCGAAATCATCCCATGCTGCATGGCCGCCATTCATCGCCACAACTTTTTTCACTGTTGTGCAATCGGCGATAATATTTTCGATGAGTGGCACAAAATCCTCACCGACAAACACCATTTCGGCCTCAGCATTATTCAATACATAGGCCACTTCTGGTCCGGCGAGACGCGAATTCACGCCAACCACAACGGCGCGAATTTTTTGCGCCCCGAGAAGCAACTCAAAATAACGATCAGAATTCTTGCCCATAAAGGCGATGCGCGCATGTGGCTGAATGCCTTGCTTGAGCAGCGATTGCGCTACTTGGCTGGCGCGCGCGTCCAAATCGCGATAGCTGGTCTCGCGACCTTGAAAAACCAGCGCCGTATGGTCGCCGCGCTCTTGGGCTTTGGTGCGTAAAGCATCAATTAATGTAAAATCTGTCACGTGAAGTCCTCCCTGAAAGAATTTTACCTGCGAAAAAAGCTATGTAAAGGTTTTGATTCTGGGTAAAGTTGAGCCAAAGGGAGACGCCAATGACCATTGCACATCCAAAATTCGCCTATGAAAAAGGCCTACACCAAATTGGCAATGGCGCCTATGCATGGCTGCAACCTGATGGCGGCTGGGGCTGGTCAAATTCAGGACTGATTGTCGATGCTGACCAAGCTCTGGTGGTTGACACCTTATTCGACGTGCCGTTGACGCAAGACATGCTGGCCGCATATGCCGATGCTGAGAAAGCCGCCAAGACCGTCAATAAGGTCATCAACACGCATCACAATGGGGATCATTGCAATGGCAATTGCTGCTGTCCCGATGCGCAAATTATCGCCCATCGCGCCACCGCTGAGCATATGTTGCTCGAGCCACCTGAATTGGTGCAAGGGTTCTTGGATGCCGCGCCAGATTTGGGCGATATGGGCAAATATCTGACCAGTTGTTTTGGGCCATTTGATTTCAAATCGGTCGACCAAAAAATCCCCGATACCTTATTTGACGGCGACCTCGACATTAAAGTCGGCGACAAAAATGTGCATCTCATTCATGTCGGCCCAGCCCATACGCAAGGCGACACGCTGGTTCATGTGCCAGCCGACAAAACTGTTTACACAGGTGACATTCTATTCATTGGCGGCCACCCGATTATTTGGGAAGGGCCGGTGCAAAACTGGATTAATGCCTGCGATAAAATCATCGCCATGGATGTGGAAACAATTGTTCCCGGGCACGGGCCAATCACCACCAAAGAAGGCGTTGAGGAAGTGCGGCACTATTTAGTGACCCTGCGCAATGAGGCGCGTCGGCGCTATGAAGCCGGTATGAATTATAAAGAAGCAGCGTTTGATATTGCGCTTGGCGTGTTTGACGATTGGGGCGACCGCGAACGCGTAGTGGTCAATTGCGCCACATTATTCCACGAATTTGGCGCCGCAGAAAAACCCGATACGGCGGCGCTTTTTGCTGGCATGGCAGAATATGCGACAGCCCGCCCACAAGCCAAATCCGAAGCCTAACATGCTGATTGATGCCACTGGTTTGACCTGCCCCTTACCTGTTCTGCGGCTGCAAAAAGCTTTGCGCGCACTTGCGTCGGCCAGCGAGGTGACTTTGCACGCTACTGACAAAATGGCGGTGATTGATGTGCCGCATTTCTGCATTGAAAATGGCCATGATTTACTGAAAACAGAAACCCAAAAAGGCGCCGGACCGGGCGGTATGGATTTATTATTATTCCACGTGCGCAAACGTTCAGCCGCGTAAAATATCCTGCTCAGCGGCGGTAAAGCCAACCGTAATATGGCCCTTATGTTCGATAATCGGTCGCTTCAAAAGCGTTGGATTAGCAAGAATTAATGCCTTCAAATGCGCTATGCCACTATCGGCTTTTTCAGCCTCAGATAATTTGCGCCAGCTTGTACCGCGCCGGTTGAGCAGCACATCCATAGGCTGGGCGTGCAACCAATGTTCGAGGGTTTCAGCGTCTAGGCCATCTTTGCGTAAATCGTGAAACCGTGCCTCAATGCCTTCGGCCTCGAGCCATTTGCGCGCCTTGCGAACTGTGTCGCAAGTGGTGATGCCGTAAATAATACTGCTCATTGCAAGTAAACTATTCAGCTGCGACAAAACCGGGGGTTTGTAATTCCGGTATTTTCTGCACCGTTTGGCGGTAATGTTCAGGGGCAGGCATAGTCAATGTCTCTCGAACTTCTGAAAGCGGACGCGTCAAAAGCGTTTCCCAATCTGCCGCTGGCAACCATTGTGCCTTGGCACCCGTACGGAACCCTTCGCGCAATACGCGGCCAATTTTTAGCCCCGGTGCAGCTTTACCAATCACCCGATAGCCGACGCCAATAATCAGCAAAAAGCCGATATTGCCGGTTTGGCGCCAAGTAACCGCCAACAAGGCCAGCTCACCCAGAGGGTCACGGCCATAGCCAGTGACCACATGCCATAAATCATGCGCATCACGCTGGCGCTCTTGATAGACAATCGCTTGCGGCGGCAAGTCAATATCTAGCGTGCGGCCCTGCTCGCTGGCTTCAACCAGGCCATCGGCAGTGATTTGCTCGACTTCGGTAAATTTATAATAAGCCTGCCCCAGACTGCCTTCTGGCAGACTGGCCAACCATTCACGGTCTTTGAGGTAAGACATGAGGGGCTTTTCAGCAGATAGAATTTTTGTCGCATGAGGCGATTTTTTAAAACGTTTGAATGAGCGCTCGCCAGACTTGCCGGCCAAGGCTTCCAAAATCACAAAAACTTGCGTTGTATCTTCTTTGTCTTTCAGCAATTTGCTGATTGCTGTGGCAATACGACGAATTTTTCCAGGTTTTTTCATAATCTTCTCCAAACGGCTCACCCGTTCAATCTTGAGTTTATACCACGCGCCTACAATGGCATCAATGCATGCGACAATAGGCACATAGGACGATAGGTCCAAAACAAAAGGAATGGTGCCCTCGGTCAGACTCGAACTGACACGCCCGTTAAGGCAACGGATTTTGAATCCGTCGCGTCTACCAATTCCACCACGAGGGCATTTGCAACTTATAAACAAATATAGCGTTGGCGAAAAGCTCTAATGCCCGATTTTACGCGGCAGGTCAATGGGGGCATCTTCATGATCATGCTGCCAGACAGAACGGGTGACCATACGGGCATGACGAAACAGGTCAGCTTCATGAATAATGCCGCATAATTTACCATCATCGAGCACTGGCACGCCCTCGCCGATAAAATCAGCCATGGCATTTTGTGCCACCAAAGCATTTTCATTGGCCTGCAAGATCAGTGGTGACTCCTCGACCCAAATCAAACAGGCAGCATTGGGGTCTTGATTGACCAAATGGAAGAGACATAATTTGCCGGCCCATTGGCCATTCTCATCGACCAAATGCGCCTCCGAACATTGCGCCTCAGCCATCGCCGCAATCGCGTTGCCAACCGAACTATTGGCTGGCAGGGTCAGATAATCCGACGACATGATTTCCGTAACCAGAGTGGTTTGCAAAGCGCGGCTTTCGCGCCCCAATGACAAATCAATGCCTTTGGCCAATAGCTGCGGCTCTAGGGTTGAGCGCGCATAAAGCCGCGATGACAGCAGATTGGCAATGACTATCGTCACCACCAAAGCGGTGGTGGCGCTGTAATCATGGCCCAGTTCAAGGCTGATTAAAATCATCGCCAAAGGCGCGCCAATCACGCAACTCGCCACCGCTGCCATGCCAGCAAGGGCAAATAAAGATGCGTCAGGCTGATAGCCGGTCAGCGGCGTCAGGGCGCTCAATAAGGCGGCAATAAAACCGCCTAAACCGGCGCCAATAAACAGGCTGGGGCCAAGAATGCCGCCATGGAAGAACAGCGCTAGACACAAACAAGAGGCAATAATTTTCAGGCCGGTGAGCAACACAAGATCACTGGCCGGCAGCCCGCCTTGCAGCATGACGGCGATGACATCAAGCCCCGGGCCAAGAATGGAAGGCGACAAATGCGCCAAAACCCCAACCCCCAATGCCGCCACCACGGGTCGCAACCAAACGGGCAAACCACTGGCTTGCACCCGCATACGCATATTGGCCAAAAGGCGCATGGTCGCCACCGCCAATAGGCCGGCAAAAATGCCGAGCAGGATGAGCATAATAATATCCACGACGGTTGACGCTTTCGTGGTCAGCACCGGCAGTAAACTGGCATGGCCAGGAAACATTTCGCCGCTGATCACATAGGCGGTAGCCGAGGCAATGGTCACAGGCGCGAAAAACCGCAGACTATAATGGCGCAGCACCACCTCATGGGCAAAAACAATGCCAGCCAAGGGCGCTGCAAATGTGCCGGAAATCGCCGCTGCCACGCCAGCCCCCAAAGCCATTTCCGCGTGTTGCGGCGACAAGCGCAAGAGTTTGCGCACCGTGCCGGCGAGGCTGGCGCCGAGCACCAGCAATGGGCCATATAAACCAGCTGAGGCGCCCGAGCCGACCGACAAAAGAGATTTAACCAGACTGGCATAGCCACTGACTTGTGGCACGGCCGGATCCGGTTGGTGAGCAATGGCCACAACATCAGCCAATTCGACTGGCGTATCGGGCGCCAAATAGGCGAGTAAAAGCCCAACAATAAGCGCCGCGCCGACCGGCACGATAAACAAAATCGGGTAAAATCCGGTGTAGCCAACGTGACCAATCTCACCATTTGGCCGCCAGCTGGTCAGTAAGCCATCGGTCAGCCCGAATACTGCCACCGCCGATAAAGACACCAAAACCCCGAGCAAAACGCCGATAGCGGTAATCGTTAGCCCGTGGCCGAGACGCGTCGACAACTCGCGGGCTGAACGCGTCAGGCCTTTGTCTGGCAATTGAGGGAGAGCTAATTTCATCACTTCAGCCTAGCGGATTCGAAAATGAAAAACTACTTTGCAGCTCCGCCGAGTGCCGCTAGTGTCGGGCCATGTTACGCAAAATTTACGACAAAACAATCGATCTTTCCGGCCATCGCCATGCCGCATGGGGATTGGCTGGCGTGTCTTTTGCCGAAAGTTCCGTTTTTCCAATACCGCCCGATGTCATGCTGATACCCATGGTTTTGGCCGATCGCACCAGCGCTTGGCGCAATGCACTAATTTGCACGCTGGCCTCGGTTGCCGGTGCCGCCTTGGGCTATGCTATCGGCGTGTTCCTATGGGACACTGTCGGGGCGCCCATCATCGCTTTTTACGGCGCCGAAGAGGCATTTGAGAAATTCACCAGTTTTTACGAACTGTGGGGCGTGTGGATTGTCCTAGCCGCCGCCATCAGCTTTTTGCCGTTCAAAGTCGCAACCCTAGCCAGCGGCTTAACCGGCCTCAGCTTTATTCCCTTTATCATCGCCAGTCTGATTGGCCGCGCCATCAGATTTTATGCCGTTGCAGCTCTGGTGTATTTTTTCGGCGCACAGATTCGGTTTTTCATTGATCGCTACTTCAACCTCTTGTCATTTTTGTTGGTTGGGTTCATCATATTATTTGTCGCTATAATGGAATATGGCCAATGAAAAAAATGAATGTTGACAAATATATTTGGCTGCTCATCATCAGCGCTACGGCGGTTATAGCCACCGCCTTGGCCAGTGAGATTTTTGGTGGCCTCGTGCCCTGCGCCTTATGCCTGCAACAACGCTGGCCTTATTATATCGCTATTCCGATTCTAATCGTTTGTGGACTGGCCCGAGGCTCAGCACCGGCCAGCTCGGCGCCGCTTCTGGCGCTGGTCGGATTGATTTTCCTCGTCGGTGCCGGACTGGCCGCCTATCACGCCGGCGTTGAATATAAATGGTGGGCGGGGCCCTCGGGCTGCGGCAGTGGCACCAGCCTCGCTGATAATACACGCGCACTTTTGCAGGCACTGCAAAACGAAAAAGTCGTCCGCTGCGATGAAGCCGCCTTTACCCTGTTTGGGCTTTCCATGGCCGGTTATAATTTTCTTGCCAGCCTCGCCCTAGCCGCGCTCAGCGGTTTGGGCTATCTTGCGGCCAGAAACAATGGAAATTAGATGATAATGTCGCATGCCAGCCAAAAACGCCTCGCCGAAATGATCCGCGTCGACCACGCCGGTGAGCACGGCGCTGTGCGTATTTATGACGGCCAATTGGCTATTTTCGGCAAAGTCAAAGGCATGGAAAAAACCGCTGATTTAATCCGCCACATGGCCGAGCAAGAACAAGAACATCTGAACCATTTTGATAAATTAATTGTCGAGCGGCAAGTTCGCCCAACCGCATTGGGTGCTTTTTGGGATATTGCCGGCTTTACCCTTGGCGCGGCAACGGCGCTGATGGGCGAAAAAGCCGCCATGGCCTGCACCGCTGCCGTGGAGACTGAAATCGACGCCCATTATGCGGCGCAATTGGAAGAATTAGCGGCCAGCGGTGCCGATGATGATTTGCAAAAAACCATTGAAAAATTCCGCGCCGACGAGGCCGAACACAAACAAACAGCGCTTGATGAGGGGGCCAGCGAGGCACCTGGTTATGAGTTGATGACCAAAATCATTCGCTTTGGTTGCCGCACAGCAATTTCAGTGTCTGAGAAAATATAGCTCGTTTAGGCCTCGAGCTCCGTATCCCAATAAAGATAATCTTGCCAACTTTCATGGCAATAATTCGGCGGAAAGCGCCGACCTGTCTCGTGCAATTGATAAACGGTCGGCTGAATTGGCTTATTGCGCGGCATCATATTGGCCTGTTTGGGCATCCGCCCGCCTTTGCGCAAATTACATGGCGAACACGCGGCCACCACATTATCCCATGTGGTGCGGCCGCCAGCGCGACGCGGAATCACGTGATCGAAAGTCAACTCATGCGGGGCGCCGCAATATTGGCATGTAAAGCCATCGCGCAAGAAAACATTAAACCGCGTAAAGGCCGGATAGCGTGGCGGTTTCACATAGGTCTTCAGCGACACCACACTGGGAAGAACAAAATCCGTCGACGGTGAATGCACAATGGTCTCATATTCCGACACAATGTTCACGCGGTCTAAAAACACCGCTTTGACCGTGTCTTGCCATGACCAAAGGGAAAGCGGGTAATAACTGAGAGGACGAAAATCGGCGTTTAGTACCAGCGCAGGGCAGCTCTCAGGATTGCGCAAGTCTGGCGCTTGCGCTTTGACAAAATCTGCAACATCTGGTCTCGCAGCTTGCATGGTCCTTATCCTCTGGTTCAAGTTAACGAAACGTCGAACGAATCACGCTGTTCCTCAATTATGACGCAAAATAGCGCTTTACTGTTTCAAAAGTTTTACTTTGGCACGCTCACCACTATAAAAATGCCATATCATTCGCGCCGCAGCCGCCCGATGAGGCTGAAACCGCTGCGCCAAATCAGCCAATTGCTTGGCATCAGGACGGGCGTTGAGACTGTAGAGCAAACGATAGCCTTCCTGCAAGGCCAAGTCACCGGCTGGAAACCGATCGCAGCGTCCCAGATTGAACAGTAAATAACAATCCGCCGTCCATGCGCCAATGCCAATCAGCGCCGTCAGTTCAGCAAATATTTCGTCATCTCCTGCCGCAGCCAATTGCTCCGTATCCAACTGACCCGAGTCAATGGCCTGCGCCAAAATCCGCAAATAACGCTGCTTGGGCCGCGACAAGCCGACAGCTGCCAAGGCTTCGTCAGAAGCAGCCAGCACATCGCGCGGCGCGGCATCGGGAAACCGCCTATGAAAGCGGGCGTGAATGGCCTCAGCCGCTTTGGTCGATACTTGCTGGCTAATCAAAAGACCAATCAGCCCCTCAAAACCCGGCTTGCCACGTCGCAAAGGCGGGGCCCCATATTCAGCATAAGCGCGCGCCATGCCCTCATCTTGGGCCGCCAGAGCCTCAACTGCCAGCGCAATATCGGATTGTGATTTATAAGTTTGCATCGCGATTAATTATGAAGCATGGATAATAACAATGAAAGCGAAACAAAAATTCATTACCCGTTTTGCGCCAAGCCCAAATGGCTGGTTACACCTTGGTCATGCTTATTCGGCGCTGATTGGGCAGGCCTGCGCGCAAGCCCATGATGGCGAATTTTTACTACGCATTGAAGATATAGATGTCGGACGCGCACGGCCGCATTTTGTCGATGGTATAGAACAAGACCTCGACTGGCTCGGTGTCACATGGCCGACGCCGGTCATGCATCAGTCAAGCCGATTTGAGATTTACGCCGAAGTGCTGGCGCAATTGCAAGCCATGCAGCTTGTCTATCCGTGTTGGGCAACGCGTCGCGAGATTAACCAAGCGATTGAGGCAAGTCCGGCGGGCACTGCTGCTTGGCCACGAGACCCCGATGGCGCGCTGGTGTACCCAGGGCTTTATCGTGATACTTCTGAAGACCAACGCCAAGAGCTGATGTGGCGCGGCGATAGTTATGCCTGGCGGCTTGATATGCAGAAGGCCTATGAGCTCGCGGCGCAGAAAACATCCCAAGCCATCGCCTATACCGAAATGTCGAGCGGTCAGCCGCAACGCCAAACCATTGACCCGCGCGCCTATGGTGACGTGATTTTAGCGCGCAAAGACGTGCCAACCAGCTATCACATTGCCGTGGTGGTTGATGATGCCGCACAGCAAGTGACGCAAGTGACGCGCGGGCAAGATTTACAACCAGCCACCGCCATTCATCGATTATTGCAAATTCTGCTGGATTTGCCCGAGCCCGATTATTTTCATCACCCGTTAATCCGCGACGTAAGCGGCCGCCGATTGTCAAAACAGGCGGGTGACCTTGGGTTTCGCGATTTGCGCCAGCAAGGCATGAGCCGAGAGGACGTGTTGGCACTTTTACCGCCAATTTCATTACCCATCTCACTGTCTTGAGGGTGAGACATTTGCGCTCTTGCGCTCGCACAATAAGCAAGTAAATTGTCGCCATGACAGATAGCAGTTCAGACACCAACGCCCTACTGGCGCTTTTACCAAACGCCGCAGAACAATTGGCACCATTGCATGCAGCCCTGCGCGGGCCGCTGCCAAGCGATATGGCCGATAGCCAATTTGCCCGCCACGGCCGTGCTTGGGCGGCGACCTATGTGGAAACCTTGCAGCAATTATCAGCCTATAGCCAAAACATGCAGCAAGCCGACCGCCTTGGTGAACTGGAAATAAATCTAACGCTGGTCGCCTATGGCGAATATCTCAATCAATTAAGCGGTGGCCTGCCGATGAGCCAAGGCGAAATCGTGCGTCCCGCTGATATTGGTTTTGCCAATGGCCTGCCCGGCTTTGACGGCGCGGCGCTGAAACAGTTGATGGCGCATGGCAATACAGCGGCACGGCGCCGGCATATTGCCGCCTTGATTTTGCAATCGGGCACGCCCGAGGCCGACGCGGGTCTTGACGACACCCATCAGATGATCCGCGATCAGTTTCGCCGTTTCGCCGAAGCTGAGGTGCGCCCCTTCGCCCATGATTGGCATTTGCAAGACCAGCTGATACCGCTTGAGGTGATTGGCCAATTGGCCCAAATGGGTGTGTTTGGCCTGACCGTGCCGGAAGAATTTGGCGGCATGGGATTGGGCAAGCAAGCCATGTGTGTGGTGTCGGAGGAATTATCGCGCGGTTATATTGGCGTTGGCTCCTTGGGCACGCGGACAGATATTGCCGCCGAGCTGATTTTGCAAAATGGCACGCCAGCGCAGAAGCAAAAATATCTACCGGCCATTGCCGACGGCTCGATGCTGCCAACAGCCGTGTTCACCGAACCTAACACGGGTTCAGATTTGGCAAGCCTTTCAACGCGGGCCGTCAAAACCGAAAGCGGCTATGAAATTATTGGCGCCAAAACTTGGATTACCCATGGCGCACGGGCCGATGTCATGACGCTTTTGGCACGCACCGACCCTTACAATAAAGGCCATGGTGGCCTCAGCATGTTTTTGGCTGAAAAGCCGCGCGGCTCGGATGACGCCCCGTTTCCGGCTGAAGGCATGGATGGTGGCGAGATTGAAGTGCTCGGCTATCGTGGCATGAAAGAATATGACATTGCCTTTGATGGATTTGCCGTGCCCGACGATGCGGTGCTGGGCGAAGCCGAAGGCAGTGGCTTCAAACAATTGATGAAAACATTTGAGAGCGCCCGCATTCAAACCGCCGCCCGCGCCATTGGCGTGGCCCAATCCGCGGTTGATTTGGCCTTTCAATATGCCCAAGACCGCAAGCAATTTGGCAAAGCAATTTTTGACTTCGAACGCGTCAGCGGTAAAATTGTCATGATGGTGGCCGAAATCTTAGCGGCGCGGCAATTGACCTATTTCGCCGCCAAGCGCAAAGAAGATGGCGAGCGCTGTGACCTCGAGGCCGGCATGGCGAAACTATTGGCCGCGCGCGTCGCATGGTCAGCCGCCGATAATGGCTTGCAAATTCACGGCGGTAATGGATTTGCCCTTGAGTATCCAATCAGTCGGGTTTTATGCGATGCCCGAATTTTGAATATTTTTGAGGGCGCGGCAGAAATACAAGCCGACATTATCGCCCGCCGCCTATCCGATTAACCTCCCAAAGGATAAATCTCATGAGTTTTGCAACCTATCTTATTCCCATTGGCCTTGGCGCGGTGGCGCTGGTTTTGCTGGCCGGTCTGTTCAATATGTTGCGCGGTGGCAGCGCCAGCACCTCACAAAAGCTCATGCGCTGGCGTGTCGGATTACAATTTGTCACCATTATTGTGGTCATGCTCAGCCTTTACATTGCAGGCCGATAGGCGTTTAGTTATCACTCAGCATTACAAGGCTTGAGGCATGGTCAAATTAAATAAAATCTATACCCGCACCGGCGATGACGGCACCACCGGACTGGCCGATGGGTCACGGCGCCCGAAACATGATCCGCGCATTGCCTGTTATGGCGATGTCGACGAAGCCAATGCGGCGATTGGTTTGGCTCGCCTGCACACGCAAGGTGATGATTTTCTCGACGCCATTTTACAGCGCCTGCAAAATGATTTGTTTGATTTGGGGGCCGATTTGGCAACCCCAGAAACCGACGCTTTTGAAGCGCTGCGCATTACCGCCAAGCAAGTGGCGCGGCTGGAAAGCGAAATTGACGCGATCAATACCGAACTGGAACCGCTGAATAGTTTTATCCTGCCGGGCGGGCGTCCAGCGGCAGCACATTTGCATTTGGCGCGCACCATTATTCGCCGCGCCGAACGCCATTTAAGTGCTGCCTTAAGCTCTGGTGATGAGGTTTTTACTGAAGCGGCGCGGCAGTATATTAATCGCGTCTCAGATTTATTATTTGTCGCCGCGCGTTTGGCCAATAATAAAGGCAGCGACGATGTGTTATGGGTGCCAGGCGGCAATAAATAAGCGCTTTTTTGCTGAAAAATGACGCCATTTTGACGCATGCCCATTTGCTTTCGATAATTGACTTATGAGGGCCGAAGTTTTAAGTGTTTGGCCTATGAGCGCCTAAATGCGCTAAATCATGGAGATTGACTTATGAAAATTCTTGTCCCCGTCAAGCGGGTCGTTGATTATAACGTGAAAATCCGCGTCAAAGCGGACCAAACTGGGGTTGACTTGGCGAATGTCAAAATGTCGATGAACCCGTTCTGTGAAATCGCTGTTGAAGAAGCCGTGCGCTTGCAAGAAGCCGGCACAGCAACTGAAATTATTGTTGTTTCCGTCGGTCCAACACAGGCACAAGAAACCATCCGTACGGCTTTGGCCATGGGCGCCGATCGTGGCATTTTGGTGCAAACCGATGAGCAAATTGAGCCACTTGGTTTGGCCAAAATTCTCAAAGGCGTGATTGAAGAAGAAAAACCAGACATGGTTATTCTCGGCAAACAAGCGATTGATGGCGATAATAACCAAACCGGCCAAATGTTGGCTGCACTTTTGGGTTGGTCGCAAGGCACATTTGCTTCTGAAATCGCTTTGGATGGCGACAAATTGACTGTCACTCGCGAAATCGACGGCGGCCTGCAAACCATCAAACTGGCAATGCCAGCGATTGTTACTGCTGACCTGCGCCTCAATGAGCCACGCTATGCGTCACTGCCAAACATCATGAAAGCCAAGAAAAAGCCGATTGATGAAAAAACCATCGCCGATTATAGCGCCGATGCGGCACCACGCCTTGAAATCGTCAAAGTCACTGAGCCAGCCGCACGTGAAGCTGGCATTAAAGTGGAAACCGTTAACGAGCTTGTCGACAAGCTGAAAAACGTTGCAGGAGTTATCTAATGAGCACACTTCTTATTGCCGAACACAATAATCAATCACTGTCTGAATCAACCATTAAGTCTGCCACAGCAGCTGTTCAAATGGGTGGCGATGTTCACGTATTAGTGGCCGGCGCTGGTTGCGCCGCTGTCGCTGACGAAGCTGCCAAAATGGCTGGCGTTAGCAAAGTATTATTGGCTGATGACGCACAATATGAAAAACAATTGGCCGAGCCAATCGCCGATTTAGTGGTGTCGCTGGCCGGTGATTATGCAACCATTGCAACGCCAGCTTCAACCAATGGCAAAAACTTCATGCCACGGATTGCCGCTTTGCTTGATTGCTCGCAAATCTCTGACATTACAGCGGTGATTGACGCCAATACGTTTGAGCGTCCAATCTATGCCGGTAACGCCATTCAAACCGTACGCACATCTGAAGCCAAAAAAGCCATTACTGTGCGGGCAACCGCGTTTGCGGCTGTTGAGATGTCTGGTAGCGCCGCCGTGGAAGCGATAAGTGCGACAGCCAACTCAGGCCTGTCAGAATTCATTGGCGAAGAACTGACCAAGTCAGATCGCCCAGAACTGACCTCAGCAAAAATCGTGGTCTCAGGCGGACGCGGCATGCAATCGGGTGATAATTTCCCAATGTTGGAAAAAATTGCCGATAAATTAGGTGCCGCCGTTGGCGCATCACGCGCCGCCGTTGACGCCGGTTTCGTGCCCAATGATTATCAGGTCGGTCAGACCGGTAAAGTTGTGGCGCCAGACCTGTACATTGCTGTTGGTATTTCAGGCGCCATTCAGCATTTGGCTGGCATGAAAGACTCGAAAGTCATTGTTGCCATCAACAAAGATGAAGAAGCACCTATCTTCCAAGTGGCAGATTATGGTCTGGTCGCAGACTTGTTTAATGCTGTCCCAGAGTTGGAAGAAGAATTGGGCAAAATCGGCCTTTAGGTCGACACAGGAGACGTGATGCAACAAACAGTAGGTATTATTGGTGCAGGGCAAATGGGCAGCGGTATCGCTCAAGTGTTTGCTTTAGCCGGATATAAAGTCCTACTCAATGATGTATCGCAAGAGCGCATTGAGGCGGGCATTGCCACTATTGGTGGTAATTTAGCCCGCCAGCTCGCCTCCGAACGGATTGACGAAGCGGCCCGCAAAGCGGCCCTCGCCAATATCGTTTCAGCCGCCAATTTGACGACAATGACCGATGCTGATTTGGTGATTGAGGCAGCCAGCGAAAATGAAGCTGTCAAAATCGCTATTTTGCGCGAAGTGAGCGCGGTACTGGCACCTGAGGCAATGATAGCCTCGAATACATCATCAATTTCTATTACCCGTCTGGCAGCATCAACGGATCGGCCAGAAAAATTCATTGGCATGCATTTTATGAATCCTGTGCCGGTGATGGAATTGGTTGAAATCATTCGCGGCATTGCCACCGATGACGAGACCTATCAGAAAACCGTCGGCATTGTTGAATCGCTTGGCAAGACCTCATGCGTGGCCGAGGATTTTCCGGCCTTTATTGTCAATCGCATATTATTGCCAATGATCAATGAAGCGGTCTATGCGCTTTATGAGGGTGTCGGTAGCGTTTCCAGCATTGATAAAGCCATGCGTTTGGGCGCCAATCACCGCATGGGGCCATTTGAGCTGGCCGATTTTATCGGTCTCGACACTTGCCTCAGCATTATGCAGGTTCTGAATGATGGCCTCGGCGATAGCAAATACCGCCCCTGCCCGTTAATGGTCAAATATGTCGAAGCCGGTTGGCTTGGCCGCAAAACCGGACGCGGGTTCTACGATTATAGCGGCGACACGCCGGTACCAACGCGCTAATTCGCTAAAACCTGCTCAATCAGCTTGTGCACCGCGGCACTGTTCCAATCAGCTTCGCCAGCCAAACGACCAATTTCATAGCCATCAGTGTCAATAATCAACGTCGTGGGCAAACCGATAAGCCCCAAGGCGCGGGCTGATTTATAACTGCCGTCATGCACCCAAGTGAGGTGCTGAACGCCCAATTCTTGCAAAAATTCTTTCGGCTTATCGCCATTGCCACGATCCAGCGACAAAGCAATCACCCGCACATTGCGCCCGTCAAAATGCGCCTGTAAAGCGTCTAATTGCGGCATTTCTTTACGGCATGGCGCGCACCATGTGGCCCATAAATTGAGCACGAGAACCTCGCCTTCAAACCGTTCCAGCCCACCATTTTGGCCGTCTTCAAACTGTAATTTTAACGCGGGCAAGTCGCGCTTTTGGCTGTGGGTGACAAAGTTTTTCAGCCCCTCAGGTGCCAGCGATTCAGTTTGTTGGTTTGGCGACTTGCCTTCACCGCCTTGGTTCAGGTATAGGATGAGCGCACCGCCCATCAACACCAGCAGAATAATGATGAGACGTGGCTTTATCTGGCTGACGATTCGGTGCAATCTATCTGGCATAATATGTTTCCTGCTGGCGGAGTTAAAAATGAGTAATCGCATGTGGGGTGGCCGCTTTGGCGGAGGTCCCGACGACATAATGGAAGAAATTAACGCATCCATCGGATTTGACCAACGCCTATTTGCGCAGGACATCCGAGGGTCGATGGCGCATTGCGCCATGTTGGCCGATAAGGCGATTATTTCCAAAGATGATGCGGCAGCGATTACCGACGGATTGGGCAAAATTTTGGCCGAAATCGAAGCTGGTGACTTTACCTTCACCCGGTCGCTGGAAGATATTCATATGAATATTGAGGCGCGGCTGGCCGAATTGATTGGCGCCACGGCTGGACGTTTGCATACGGCACGTTCGCGCAATGACCAAGTGGCCACTGATTTTCGCCTCTATGTGCGTGACACGATTGATCATTTGAGCCAGCAAATTCTGGCTCTTATGAGAGTTCTCGTCGCCAAAGCAGAGCAACATGCCGACACCATCATGCCCGGCTTTACCCATTTGCAACCAGCCCAACCGGTGACCTTTGGCCATCATTTGCTGGCCTATGTGGAAATGCTGTCGCGCGATTATGGGCGGTTTATCGACGCCCGTAAGCGGCTGAATGAAAACCCTTTGGGGGCGGCGGCTTTGGCTGGCACGTCCTTCCCGATTGACCGCCATCAAACGGCAGCAGCGCTTGGTTTTGCGCGGCCGACCCGCAATTCAATGGATAGTGTATCGGCCCGCGACTTTGCCTTGGAAACGCTCTCAGCAGCAGCCATTTGCGCTACTCATTTATCGCGGCTGGCGGAGGAAATTGTGGTTTTTGCCTCGCCGAATTTTGGCTTTTTTAACCTGCCCGACGCTTATTCGACAGGCTCGTCAATCATGCCGCAAAAGCGCAACCCAGACGCCGCTGAATTAGTGCGCGCCAAATCGGGCCGCATTATTGGCGCCCTGACCGGCCTGATGATTGTCATGAAAGGTCTACCGCTGGCCTATTCGAAAGATATGCAAGAAGACAAAGAAGGCACGTTCAATGCTTTGGATAGTCTGTCGCTATGTCTGGCCGCTATGGCCGGCATGATGGAGACCATGACGCCCAATACTGACGCCATGCGGGCGGCTGCCGGACGCGGCTTTTCAACGGCCACAGATTTGGCCGACTGGCTGGTGCGCGAAGCTGGCTTGCCGTTCAGGGAAGCCCATCACGTGACAGGCGCACTGGTTGCCGAGGCTGAAAAGCAAGGCGTAGAATTGGCCGAGCTGAGCCTCGATGAGATGCAAAAAGCCGATGCCCGTATCACTGATGGGGTCTATGCGGTTTTGAGTGTTGAAAATTCAGTCGCCAGCCGCACCAGTCATGGTGGCACGGCGCCCGATAATGTGCGCGCCGCCGTCGCTGCTTGGCATCAGGAATTATCGGTTTTGGAAAACCAGGAGACGCCAGCATGATGCGTGTTCTCATCATTGCTTGTTTGTTGGGCGTAACCATGTTGCCCCTGACAGCCTGCGGCAAGCGCAGTGACTTAACTTTGCCTGCTGCTCAAACCGAAATAACGGAGTCGCATAATGGATCACTTTGAGTATCGTGACGCCACCCTTTATGCCGAAGATGTGAAAATCAGCGATATTGCCGCCCAAGTTGGCACGCCGTTTTATTGCTATAGCAGCGCCACTTTGCGCCATCACTATCGTGTCTTGGCGGATGCCATGGCGCAAGCGGGCTTGCCCGACACATTGATTTGCTTTTCGGTGAAGGCCAATTCTAATATTGCGGTGATTGGCACGCTAGCTCAGCTTGGCGCTGGCGCTGATATTGTTTCGCAAGGCGAGCTGATGCGCGCCCTGAAAGCCGGTATTCCGGCCGAGAAAATTGTCTTTTCTGGGGTCGGCAAAACCGCCGAAGAAATGCGCGTCGCGCTGACCGCCGGTATTGCGCAATTTAATGTCGAGAGCCTCGACGAAATTGATGTGCTGGCGCGCGTCGCCCAAGAGATGTCGCTTACGGCGCAAATCGCCCTGCGGGTTAATCCAGATGTCGACGCCGGCACACATGAAAAAATTTCCACTGGCAAAGCCGAAAATAAATTTGGCATTGCCTGGGAAGATGCAGAAGCAGCCTATGCCCATGCCGCCGCGCTTGATGGCATTGAGGCCAGCGGCATTGATATTCACATTGGTAGTCAGATAACTGATTTGGCACCGTTTCGCGCCGCTTTTGAAAAAACCGCCGACTTATTGGGCCGTTTGCGCGCTGCTGGGCATCGCATCACCCGCCTTGATTTAGGCGGCGGACTTGGCGTGCCCTATCAAAAAAACAATGAAACGCCACCCGATCCCGTTGCCTATGCGCGGATGATTCACGAGACATTGGGCGATGCCGAATGTCAGATTATTCTCGAGCCGGGCCGGTTAATTGCCGCCAATGCCGGTATTTTGGTGAGCTCTGTGGTGCGGGCTAAACGCGGACAGGCAAAAAACTTCATGATTATTGACGCCGCCATGACCGAGCTTTTGCGACCAACTCTATATGGGGCACACCACCATATCGCGCCAGTCGAACAGTCTGGCGATGAGAACAATAATGACCAATGGGACGTCGTTGGGCCGGTTTGCGAAAGCGGCGATTTTTTGGGGCTGGCGCGTAGTTTGCCGGAAATGCAAAGCGGCGACTTATTGGCCGTATTCACAGCCGGTGCCTATGGTGCTGTCTTGGGCTCAAATTATAATACCCGACCCGCCGCCCCTGAAGTTTTGGTCGATGGCAAGCGTTTCGAAATTGTCCGCAAACGTCCCAATTATGAAGATATGTTGCGCACAGAAAGCCTGCCCGATTGGCTTGGGTAACGCGCATATCAACTCAGGCAAATGCTGTATTATGATCGCAAATCTGGCACTATGGTCTCGACAAGAAAGGACACTGCGCCATGATCCGGCTTGACCATGTCAGCTTGCGTTATGAAGATGGGCCCGACGTGCTTAGCGATGTTAATTTACATCTCGCAGAAGGCTCGTTCCATTTTTTAACCGGCCCGTCGGGGGCTGGCAAAACCTCTTTGCTGAAATTAATTTTTCTTGCCCACCGCGCCAGTGCTGGCCGCGTTAGCATTATGGGCCATGACATTGCCACTTTATCGCGGCATCAAATGTCGCTCACGCGGCGCCAAATTGGTGTGATTTTTCAGGACTTTAGATTGATTGACCATTTGTCGGTCTACGAAAATGTAGCGCTGCCATTGAAAATCGCTGGCCAGCGTGAAGGACGTTATCAAAAGGATGTTTTGGAGCTCCTACAGTGGGTTGGGCTTGGTCAGCGTATTGACGCTTTGCCCGCCACTTTATCGGGCGGCGAAAAACAGCGCGCTGCGATTGCCCGCGCCGTCATCACGCGGCCGCGCCTTATCGTGGCTGATGAGCCGACCGGCAATGTTGATCCAGAGATGGGCCTGCGCCTTATTCGCCTGCTGGACGAATTGAATAAAATGGGCACAACAATATTATTGGCAACGCATGACCAACAATTATGGACACATTTTGCCCATCCCCGACTTCATCTCGAAGCCGCCCAAGTGCACATGGCCAAGCCGCAGGAGGCGCTATGAGCGACACACGCACCGCTTCGAAAACCCCTATACTGCCGCCCAAGAGCCTTGCCGGACCGGCGCTGATGGCGGTCACTATGGTGATGACATTTCTCGCTTGTTTGGCGCTCGGTAGCACCTTGCTTGCTGACCGCGCCGCCAGTCGCTGGCTGACACGGGCAACCAGTGCAATGAGCATTCAAATTGTTGAAACGCCAACTCAGACGGCCGAGGAACAAGCCCCTGCCGTGCTGCGGCAATTGCGCGACACGCCGGGGATTAAACAGGTCAAACAATTGGAAAAAGCCGACCTTATTCGTTTGCTCGAACCATGGCTCGGCGAAGGCAATATTGCCGATGATCTGCCGCTGCCGGTTTTGATTGAAATCACCCCAGACCCCCAGCAGTCGCTTAACACGCAAGCCTTAGCGGCGGAAATTGAGGCCGTAGCGCCGGGTGCTCGTCTCGACACACATGGCCGCTGGCGTCAAACGCTAGAAACCACAGCTGCCGCTCTTCGGCTGATTGCAATCTTGGTGCTGGCCATGGTCACACTGGCGACTGGCACAGTTATTTTATTCGCCACGCGGGCGGGGCTTCTGGCCAATGAAGAAATTCTTCATGTGCTGCACCAAATTGGGGCGCAAGACGGTTTCATCTCGCGACGCTTCGAGGCCCATTTCACGCGCTCCACCCTATGGGCGGCGCTGGCGGGCCTGTTGGCCGCTTGGGGATTTTTCTATGTCATGAGTGCCTTAGTAGCAGAAGCTGGGTCATTGCCGTTTCTACTGACTTTGGCGCCAATTCCATTGGGGGCAGTGTTGATTAGTTGGGGCGTCACGCGCACTTATGTTATGCGCCGCCTAAAAGCTGGCATATAGACGCGCTATGTCATCATTTTACCAACCAAAAGCCAGTTTTTATCGTCGCCACAGCAGCGCATTATGGTCAATGACGCTCACCGGCCTTTTTCTATTCGGCATGTTTTTTGTCATTTTTGCCAATAATCTGCAAACCACGCCAGACGATGTGCCTCAGGCCGATGCCATTGTTATTTTCACCGGCACGGCCAAGGCGCGACTCGAAACCGGTCTTGATTTACTGGCGCTGGGTAAAGGCAAACGACTGTTAATCTCTGGCATGTATAAAAATCAAGACTTCGATACGCTGTCGGCCTTGGCGCCAGATAAACTGCAATGGGTCAATTGCTGTGTTGACCTTGATTATGTCGCCGACAATACGCTAACCAATGCGCAACAAACTGCGTTATGGGCCGAGGCTCACGGCTATCAATCACTGATTTTGGTGACCAGCGCACATCATGTGCCGCGCGCCTTTTTAGAACTGCGCCGAACCATGCCAACCGCCCGCCTTTCGTCTTGGTCGGTGGTCACAGATAAAGTACACCTTGATGACTGGTGGGCCTATCCGGGCACGACAAGCCTGTTGATTGGCGAATATATGCGCTACCTTTGGGCCTTGGCGGGGTTGCCGCGCAATTATTAATAAAGAAAAGGGGTAGCATTATGTCTCACATTTTTGCCTTTTTGAAACCAAGTCACCCGCGTTTTTGGCTGTTTGCGCCTTTTATTGTCCTCACCCTTTTGGCCCTGACTTATTTAGCGATTTGGCAATTTTTGGTCGGCCAAATCCGTGACGGTTTGCGCGACAATGGCGTGGCATGGCAACAAATCCACGCTAGCGGATTTCCTGCTCGACTGACGCTTGATTTGCAAAAGCCAAGCTGGCAGGGCGACGGCATGGCTTGGCAAAGCGATGATATGTCAATGACCCTGATGCCGTTCAATCAAGAACATGCGATTGTCGACTTTCCCGCCCCACATAATATCGTCTATGGCGAGCAAGCCTTTCGGCTCAATCATCAGGGCCATATGGCCAGTTTCGTTGCGGACTTTGGTGGTCTGGTGCGATCTTCTATGGATATTCAAAAGCCGCGTCTGAGTGGCCGGATTGGCGACCGCTCAGCAAATATTGTCGCCGCCAATATCGATTTACAAATGCGCCGACAAGCTGACGAGCCAGCACGTTATGACGTTTCGGTAACCACCCAAGATTTGATTTACAATGACCACCAAACAATTGGCCGGCTTACAGGCATGTTTGATGTTGCTCTCAACCTTGTAACTGCAAGCCATATTGATGAATTGATTGGCGAACGTATCGCCATCGACAAGCTTAATCTGACACGCGGGCAACTGACCTTGGCTGGCCGCGGCACGATTGTGCTCGCCGCCAATGGCTATATCGAAGGAAAATTAGATTTGAATTTTATCAATTTGGAAGCCTTGCTCGATGTTTTGGAAGAATTTGGTTTATCGAAGCCGCGCGACCGCAAAAAAATATTATTTTTCGGCGGACTTGGTACCGCCCTGTCGGGAGACACTCAAGACCGTATAAATCTGCCGCTACAGTTCCGCAAAGGCAGAACCTATCTTGGTGATATCAGACTGGCCAGTGCGCCGCGTTGGCGGCCCTAGCTTTTGGGTGTTTGGTCGCGGCCAAAATTCGGCTGGTCTGTGTCTTGGCCCGCTTCCACAACGCTTTTACGAATACTGCGCGTCGTCGTGAAAATATTTTCCAAATACTCACCATCGCCATGGCGAATGGCGCGCTGCAAGGCGGTTAAATCTTCGCTAAAGCGACCGAGCATCTCCAGCACCGCCTCTTTGTTTTGAATGAAAATATCGCGCCACATGACCGGATCAGAGGCCGCAATACGGGTAAAATCACGAAACCCGCTAGCCGAATATTTGATCACATCGCGGCGCGTGTCGCTTTCCAATTGCGCCGCCGTGCCGACAATATTATAGGCAATTAAATGCGGTAAATGACTGGTAATGGCGAGCACTAAATCATGATGACCGGCTTCCATAAATTCGACCTCCGAACCCATAGCGCGCCATAATTTAGCGATTTCCTCAACAGCGATAAGGCTGGTGTCTCCGCTTGGTGTGAGAATGCACCAACGCCCGTCAAATAATTCGGCAAAACCGGCGTCGGGGCCGGATAATTCAGTGCCGGCAATCGGGTGGCCAGGCACTAAATGAATGCGGCCCTGTAGTAAGGGGGTCAGCTCATCGAGCACGGTTTTTTTAACCGAGCCAACATCCGTCAAAATCGCATGGTCATCCAATACTGGAATAATTTCTTCAGCCAAGGGCTTAATGGCGCTCAGCGGCGTGTTGAAAAATACAATATCGGCGCCCTTGCTGGCGTCGGCGGCACTGTCATGCACACTATCGACAAACCCCAATTGCAACGCCCGAGCGCGGGTTTCCGGCGAGAGCGCATAGCCTGAAATATGCGCTGCTAAATCGTGTTTTTTCAGCGCATGGCCAAGCGATGAGCCAATCAGCCCCATGCCAATTAATGCAATATGCGGCTTACTCATTGCCGCCCCTTACCACAAAGGCTTGCAAAGCAGCCACGGCGGCGCGATTGCCAGCCTCAGTGCCAACCGATAGGCGCAAGGACGTCGGCAGACCATAAGCCACCAGACCGCGCGGGATCACCCCTTGCGCGCACATAAACTCTTCAGCCGCTGCCGCAGTTTGCGGACTATCAAAAGAAACCAGAATAAAATTGGCTTGTGTGGTGCGCACAGTTAAGCCAAGCCCACCAATTTGTTGCACCAGCCAATCGCGCCATTGATGATTATGGGCGCGGCTATCAGCAATATGGGCTTGGTCTTTCAAAGCTTCCAGACCGGCTTGCAGAGCCAATTGATTGACGTTAAACGGCCCGCGCAAACGGTTCAGCACATCGGCAATGGCGGGCGGGCAATAGCCCCAGCCGAGTCGCAAAGCAGCCAGACCATAGGCTTTCGAAAAGGTCCGTGTGACCACCACATTATCGTGCGCTTCCACCATGTCAAAACCGGCCGGATAAACCGCCGGATCGACATATTCGGCATAGGCGCCATCGAGCAGCAGTAAAACATCATCGGGCAGGCCAGCGTGCAGGCGCGTCACTTCATCGGCGCTAATCATCGTGCCAGTTGGATTATTAGGATTGGCCAAAAACACGATTTTCGTTTTCTCGCTCACCGCCGCCAGTAAGGCGTCGACATTGGCTGTCAAATCGGTTTCGGCAACTTCAATCGGTTGCGCACCGGCTGCGCGACTGGCCAATTTGTAAATCAAAAAAGCATGTTGCGTGTGCAGAATTTCATCGCCAGATTGCAAATAAGCCTGCGCCAAAAGGTGCAAAATTTCATCCGACCCATTGCCGCAAACAATTTGTTCGGCCTTCAAGCCATTGAGTTCAGCGAGAGCAGCGCGCAATTGCGCCGCTTCGCCATCCGGATAAAGCGACGGGTCGCCGGGTTGCTGCAAGGCGGCAAGGGCCAATGGGCTGGCCCCCAAAGGGTTTTCATTTGCCGACATTTTGAATGTTTCAGCGACACCGTCAATCGAGTGGCGGCCACCAACATAGGCCGGCATGTCTAAAATGCCATCTTTTGCGCGCGGGCCAGCCATTACTGCTCTCCTTGGTTGGAAATTGGGCGGCGATAAGTGCCAAGCCAGATTGCCTTATCGGCAAATTGATCGGCAATTTGAGCCCCCGTTAGAGCGCTGTCGATTTCGCTCAGCACCATGTCATCAGCGCGATAGAGCTCTTTGCCAGTGCCCAGTGGCTGAGCACTGCGCACCAGCGTGACTTGCTCCTCTGTGCCCTCATCAACACCAACCCCATAGCAAAGCGCCTGTGCTGGCCCAGTGGCTGGCAAACGAGCCACCACTTGTATGGTGTCATACGCTGCTTGCGCTTGCGGCAAGGCAATCACAGCGACAGAATTTTCTGAGACGCCAGCTAAGGCCTGCGCCGCATCCGTCACCACCCGATAGCTAACACTGGCGCCAAAATGAGCCCGTGCACTGGCCGCGCCATCGGCCGTACACACGACTTCCAAGCCACCTTGCTGATACAGGGCCATGCCGATAATTTCGCGCCAAATGGCGACCAATCCGGCAAGCGACATATCAGGTGCATTGGTTTTTTGCCACTCGGCCAGTTTGGCGATTTGCGCTGCCTCGCGCTGTGGTCTGAGGGTTACTGTATCGCCCGATGCGGCTTTGGCTTTAGCGACCTGATCGACCAATTGCGCACGCGCCAGCAACAAATCGCGAAGCTCGCCATCGAGCTCGTCAATTTGATCACGAATGTCAGCCAAATCTGTCGGCGCGCCCATGTTTTTAACCCAAATACTCATTGCTCAAAGACCAACCAAACCAATTGGCTGATTTCTTTGCCTAGTCATAAGGCTTGATAAGGTGTAAATCAAAGGAAAGATTACGTTTTATCGCAATGGCGCGAAAATCGTGATTATGTGTTGAGTGCCTTTGGCGCCATCGATATGACGAGGATGTGGGCAGTGAGTGACACTGATCAGATAGAAAATGGCAGCAAAAACCTTGATGGTATTGCCACTGTAGAGCTGAAAAATATCGCCCTACAGCTCGATAGCGGCCAAGTTCTTGACCAAGTGACCATTTCATATCGCACTTTTGGCCAGCTCAATGAAGCTAAGTCCAATGCGATTTTAATCTGCCACGCCCTAACCCTCGACCAACATGTCGCCGGCGACAATCCCACCAATGGCAAGCCCGGTTGGTGGAGTTCCATTGTTGGCCCTGGCCTACCGATTGATACTGATAAGTTTTTTGTCATTTGCCAAAATGTCATTGGCGGCTGCGCTGGGTCGACCGGCCCAACATCAATGAAACCAGATGGTTCTGGGGTTTATGGCATTGATTTTCCAGTCATCACCATTGCCGATATGGTACGGGCGCAAAATCTTTTGCTCGATCATCTGGAGATTCCGGATTTATTTTGTGTACTCGGCGGCTCTATGGGTGGCATGCAAACACTGCAATGGGCTGCGGCCCATAGCGAGCGGGTTTTCTGCGCCATTCCGATTGCCACATCGGCGCGCCATTCGTCGCAAAACATCGCTTTTCATGAAGTCGGGCGGCAAGCCGTGCTGGCTGATCCAGAATTTCATGCTGGCGCCTATCAGCAACATGGTGCACGGCCTCGCAAAGGATTAGCCGTGGCGCGCATGGCGGCACACATCACTTATTTGTCGGAGACCGCCTTACAGCGTAAATTCGGCCGCAATTTGCAAGACCGCGACGCGGTGACCTATGGCTTTGAAGCCGATTTTCAAATTGAGAGCTATTTGCGCCACCAAGGCATGACTTTCGTCGAGCGTTTCGACGCCAATAGCTATCTCTACATTACCCGGGCGATGGATTATTTTGATATTGCGGCCGACCATGGTGGCAATTTGGCAGCCGCTTTCCAGGGCACGTCGACGCGGTTTTGCGTCATGTCTTTCACCAGCGATTGGTTGTTTCCAACCAGTGAAAGCATTGCTTTAGTGCGGGCTTTGAATGCAGCTGGTGCCAATGTCAGCTTTGTCGAGATTGAAAGCGACAAGGGCCACGACGCCTTTTTGCTCGATGAGCCGGAAATGTTTGCCACTTTAGATGGCTTTTTGCGCGCCGCCGCGCGCGATCGGGGGTTGTCATGATTGACCCGAAAGCGGGCGCCGATGGCAATCTCGGCAATAAGCGTATCGATTTGGAACTCATCGCCGATATGGTCGAGAGCGGCTCGCGCGTGCTTGATATCGGCTGCGGCAGAGGCGAATTACTTGACCTTCTGGTCAATCGCCGGCAAGCCGATGGACGCGGTTTGGAACTCAGCCAAGCTGGTGTGAACGCCTGCGTGGCGCGAGGCCTTTCGGTTGTACAAGGCAATGCCGACACTGATTTATCATATTATCCCGACAATGGTTTTGACACGGTGATTTTGAGCCAAACTCTGCAAGCGACGCAAAAGCCGCGTGAGGTTTTGCGTGAAATGGCACGTATTGGCCCGCAGTTGATTGTCTCTATTCCGAATTTCGGTCACTGGCGGGTGCGTGCGCATCTGGCCTTGCGTGGCCGCATGCCGGAGACCAAAGCCTTGGCATCAAGCTGGTATGAGACGGCTAATATTCATTTGTGTACTTTGCTCGACTTCACCGACCTATGCGCTGAACTCGACCTCAAAGTGGCCCAATGCATTACCCTGACCAATGGGCGTGCGCATCAGTCGACCAAGGCGCCAGGTAGCTGGCAAAACCTGACCGCCGAACAAGCGGTGTTTGTTTTGCAGCGCAGTTAGCTTTTGTCACCGACGCGGTAGGTTTTGTGAAAACACCGGCCGAACCCAGCCGCCCGCTGCCAATCCAAATCGGCGTTTTTTCTTCAAGGGCGCTGGTACTTTTTTAACCGCCTCAACCAGCCAAACACCGCCCAATTGCGGCACAAGTAATTGTAAAGCACGATCAAGACCACTCAATTTTTGCATCACGGCTATGGGCACAAAGGGTGGCAACATCAGCGCTGGTTGCAGCCGCAAAATATCAAATCCGGCGTCAATCAAATGCACACGCAATTGCGAACGGCTGAACGGGCGCCCTGAGCCAAAGGGCGTTGCATCACCACGCGCCCAAAGACCACGGCGATTGGGCACCACCAACAACACCCGCCCATTAGGCACGACAACCCGCCACACTTCATCCAATAAAGTCTCGATATGGCGCGCCGTCTCTAAAGCATGCATGCCGACAAACCGATTCACACTATCGTCGCGCAACGGCAGACCACTCTCTTCTACCAAAGTCACATGACCGGCCAAGCCTTCGTGTTCAACCATGACACCGGTTTGTGCTGGCATCAGAAACTGCCATTCGGCATCGGGCCAAACATCAGCAAATAATGGCGCGCCATAACCATAGCCAAGCAGCACATCATCATGCGGCGGCGACCAAATATCGCCAATGCTCTGTGCCAGATTGCCCTGCACATAAAGGCCCAAAGGGGAGGCATAAAATTTTGCCAAATCTACAATGTCGACACTCATGCTCAGAAGTTTATACTGGGTCCACATCATTGCAAGGTGAGCTTGGGAGAAACAAATGAGCAATTTACAAATCGAGCAGATCAGCTGCCTGAGCGATAACTATGGCTATTTGATCCACGACCCTGAAAGCGGTGAAACCGCCTGTATTGATACGCCAGAAACAGCGCCAATTTTAGACCGATTGGCCCAAAAAGGCTGGGTTTTGAGCCATATTTGGAACACGCATCATCATTATGACCATGCGGGTAATAATTTGGAAATCAAACAAGCCACTGGCTGCCAAATCATCGGTCCGGCTGGCGAAGCCGATAAAATTCCCGGCATTGACCGTGCGGTTGATGATGGCGATATGGTGCAACTCGGTGCCCATAAAGCGCATGTTTTAAATGTTGGCGGTCATACGCTAGGACACATTGCCTATCATTTGCCCGCCACAGCGCATGCCTTTGTTGGCGACAGCCTGTTTGCCCTTGGGTGCGGGCGGGTGTTTGAAGGCACCATGGCACAAATGTGGGCGAGCCTGCAAAAGCTCGCCGCCCTGCCACGCCAAACGCAGGTATTTTGTGCCCATGAATATACTGCCGCCAATGCCGCCTTTGCCGCGACTATTGATCCGGATAATCCGCATTTGCAGCAGCGTATTGCCGAGATAACCGCTTTGCGGGCGCAAAACCAGCCGACCGTACCAACCGAGATTGGCCGGGAATTGGATACCAACCCATTTTTGCGTCCGGATGATGCCAATATTCGTCAGCACCTCAATATGATCGATGCCTCAGACGCTGAGGTATTTGCCGAAATTCGTGCCCGAAAGGACAGTTTTTAATGTCGTCATCGCCAGCTGCCTCTCTGGCGCAGCGACTCGCTGATGCCGCTTTTGACGATGTGTGCCAGAACCTGTCTTTACAACCGCATGACGATGGCTATTTTTTTGCCGATATAAATGACGGCACTGATAATGTGCAATGGCTGTGTTTGCCGGTGGGTGAAATTTACCCCTGGCAAAAACGCAATCAGCAGGTGATTTGGCAATGGATGGCGGGCGCGCCTTTGGCGGTGACCACATCGCCCGATGGCCATGATGCGGCAGCCAGCCATTTAGGCGACGCCACTCGCCCCAATATCCACCCTGATTTAACCATTGCCGCTGACCATTGGCACACTGGCGAAACATTGGGGCAATGGTCCTTGGTGCAAATCAGCAGCGACGCGCAACAGCCAGCCCTTAATGTTGAAAAAGCCGCCGCTGATTGGTTTCCGCGCCCGCGCCCGCATTAGGTTTGCCATGACACACGCCGCACAATTTCGATATGTTCACCCCAATGGCCCAATTATTGAGGAGCACGCATGGGTCGACCCCGAGGCAGCCTTTGCCCCGCATGCTGATAAATTTGGCGCCGTTTGGCTCGACAGTAGCGACACACAGCACCAAGCCGCTCAATATAGTTTCATCGCCATTGCGCCTTACCAAACGACATATCAGATTGAACAATTGAGCGGGATTAATGCGGCGCTGCAAGCTCAGCAGGCGCTATGGGATGGCCTGCCAGCCGAAATCGACCAATGGCTACCGACATTTCGCGGCGGTTTAGCTGGGTTTTTTGGTTATGATATGGGGCGCCAGACATCGTCTTTTGATAGCTTCCATCTCGGGTTTTACGACACAGTTCTGGCCTTTGACCACGCCGCCAAACGCTGTTTTATCATTGCCACTGGCCTGCCTGAAACCACGACTGCGGCGCGCGCCGACCGAGCCCATAGCCAGATTGCCTTTTGGCGCCAAAACCTCATTGGCTTGCCCAGCGCCGCCCTGCCCGACCCCGATAA
The DNA here is from genome assembly GCA_024645085.1 of Rhodobiaceae bacterium. Classification (GTDB taxonomy): domain Bacteria; phylum Pseudomonadota; class Alphaproteobacteria; order RS24; family RS24; genus JAHEGN01. The sequence goes on along the minus strand of JAHEGN010000006.1, from coordinate 10,936 downwards.
TTGCCCGGCTCTAGCCAAGAGTTTGCAAAGCAATTTCACCGACGAGGCCTATCAAGCTGCCGTCCAGCAGGTCATTGACCATATTCTTGACGGCGATATTTTTCAGGCCAATTTGGCGCAATGTTTCACCGCACAATTAAACCCAAAAGACACCGCTTTTGGCTATTACCAGCGCCTGCGCCGCGCCAGTCCGGCGCCATTTTCAGGTTTTGCCTGTTTCAACGGCTGGTCAATGGCCTCGGCCTCACCCGAACGATTTTTGCAAGCCCGCCATCGCCAAATTGAAACCCGCCCCATTAAAGGAACCGAACCGCGCGGCGCAACGAAGGCTGAAGACCAAGCCATTGCCCAGCGGCTGATGGCCAGTGAGAAGGACCGGGCTGAAAATATTATGATTGTCGATTTACTGCGTAATGATTTGGCCAAATCATGCCGCGACCATTCAATTGAGGTGCCAGAGCTATGTGTATTGGAGAGCTTTTCCAATGTGCATCATTTAGTGTCCACCGTGCGCGGGCATTTGGCCGATGACAAATCACCGCTTGACGCATTGCTGGCCAGTTTCCCTGGCGGCTCAATCACCGGCGCGCCGAAAATACGTGCCATGGAAATTATTGATGCATTGGAGCCAGACCAACGCGGGCCGAGTTATGGCAGTCTTGGCTATATTGGTTTTGATGGCACAATGGACGTCAATATCATCATCCGCACGGCGCTGATCCGTGGCCAAAGCCTCGCCTTTCATGTTGGCGGCGGCATTGTCGCCGATAGCCAGCCGCAGCGCGAATATCAAGAAACCCTCAATAAGGCGGGCGGTTTAATGGCCGCTTTGGGCCTTAGTCCAGCCCAATTGAAACCGGCAAAAGCCTCATGATTATCGTTATTGACCATCATGATAGTTTTGTTGAGACCTTGGCACGCTATGTGCGCGAGGCCGGTTATGAGACATTGGTCATCAGTCAAGACGCTGATTTGAAAGATATTTCCTGCCACAATCCCGAGGCTATCATTCTGTCGCCAGGGCCCGGGCGGCCGGATAATACGGGCGTCACCAATGCCTTGCTTGCCGATTGCCGCGACGACTTGCCAATATTAGGTGTCTGCCTAGGCCATCAGACCTTGGCGCAATTTTTTGGCGGCACAGTGACGCGCGCGCGCGAGCCGCGTCATGGCAAAGCCTCATCCATTAGGCATAATGGCCATGCTATGTTTGACGGTTTGGACGAAACTTTTGAGGCTGGGCGCTATCATGCGTTGATTGTCGATGAGCTCCCCGAGGCATTGCAAGTTACCGCCCGCAGTGCGCTTGGCGAGATTATGGCTTTCGCCCATCAAACGCGGCCGATTTATGGCATGCAATTTCACCCCGAATCCATTCTTACGCCACAGGGGCGGCGGATGATTGATAATTTTTTGACCTTGGCCAATGTGAAAGTAGACGGGGCTGCTGCATGATTTGGCTGAACGGAAATATTGTCGCCGCTGAGGGCGCCCTATCGGCCAATGACCGTGGTTTGCTGTTAGGCGAAGCGGTATTTGAAACGATTTTAATCAAACAGGGCGCGGCGCAGTTTTGGCCCGAACATATTCAACGGCTTTGGCAAGCCTGCGCCTATGCCGATTTAGCCACCCCCTATTCTCCGGAGGTGTTGCAGCAAGCCGTTGCCTCGCTTATGGCACAGTCGCCACCAGCGCCGCGCCATGTATTGCGCATCACCGTCACCGGTGGCGACGGCGGCCGAGGCCTCGTGCCGCAAACCGACAGCCCGCCCAATTGGTTGATGCAAATCAACCCACTGGCGCCAATGCCGTCGCTTTGGCATTTGGTTGATAGCGAAATAATCAGTGACACCAATCGCCCGCCGCACAAGACCACATCCTATTTGGAAAATATTCGCGCCCGCCGAGCGGCACTGAAGGCTGGCGGCGATGATGCGATTTTATTTAACCAAAATGGTGATTTGGTCGGCGCACCGGCAGGTAATTTATTTGTCGGCCTCAACAATCGCCTATTGACGCCGCGCCTGCGTGATGGCGCCCTCCCGGGCATTATGCGGCAGCAGATTATGCAGCTAAAAAGCGTTGAATTGGACGGCCAGCAATGGCACATCGACGAAGCCGCCTTGAGCCGGCAAATGGTGAGCGAGGCGCAATTCATCGTTATGAGCAATAGTGTGATGGAAGTTTTGGCCTGCGCCTATGCGCCCAATGCAAGACGCGGCAGCTCCAAACAGCAGGCGCAAAAAATGGCAGCCTGTCTCATCGACAGACTGCCATTTTGACGTGCCTAACAGCTAAGCGCTGGCTTAGTCTTTGGCAGGCAGAACTTGACGACCGCGATACATACCGCTTTTCAAGTCAATATGGTGTGGGCGATGCAACTCGCCGCTATCTGGATTTTCGACATAAGTCGGGTTTGCCAGCGCATCAGCAGAGCGGCGCATGCCGCGCTTTGATGGGGTTGTTTTTCGTTTTGGAACAGCCATGCTGTAACTCCTGAATTTAGATTTGGCGTTGTATACGCCATCCTATGCGTGTCGTCTAGCCTTAATCGAATAATGATTTAGGCTATTTGGCAGAAACCCGCCATAATTTACCAGTTTCGCCCTCAGATAAGATGTAAAGCGCGCCATCTGGGCCGGTATTAATGCTGCGCAAACGCGCACCAATCTCAGCAAATAGGGTTTCTTGGCCAACCACTTTGGTGCCGTCCATATCAACCCGCGTAGCATTTTGGAAAACCAATGAAGAGACGAAAATATCGCCATCCCATTCAGGGAATTGAGAGCCGCGATAAAGCGTCATAGAACTTGGCGCAATTGACGGTGTCCAATGAATCTCAGGCTGTTTTGTGCCCTCATATTCTGTATAAGGGCTAACGCGGGCGCCGGAATAATCCAGCCCATAAGTGGCAATTGGCCAGCCATAATTCTGTCCCGGCTCAATAATATTCAATTCATCGCCGCCGCGTGGGCCGTGTTCGGTTTCAAAAACCGTGCCGGTTTGCGCATCGACCAGAATACCTTGCGGATTGCGGTGACCATATGACCAAATTTCTGGCAGCGGCGCGTCATCATTCACAAATGGATTGTCGGCTGGCACTTTGCCATTATCAGTGACCCGCACAATAGCGCCATAGTGATTGCCAAGGCTTTGCGCTTCTTCACGATAATCAAAGCCATCACCATTGGTAATCAACAATGTTTTATCGGCAAGAAACGCTAATCGGGCACCGTAGTGGACATAAGTATCGCGCTTGGGGGCGGCTTCAAAAACCGTTTGAATATCTTCTAACCCATCACCGGCAAATCGAGCGCGAATGACCCGTAGGGTTTTGGCTTCTGGTGTGCCAACTGACAAAGACAGATAAATCAATTTATTGCTGGCGTAATCAGGGTGCAGAACAATATCCATCAAGCCGCCTTGGCCGCCAAAAATACTGGCGGGCACACCGGCTACTGGCATTGCGACCAATTTATTATTACGAATGATGCGAAGCTGGCCGGTCAATTCGGTAACCAACATGTCACCATTCGGCAGGAAGGCCATCGCCCAAGGGCTGTCCAGACCCGTCACAACTTCATCAAGCTGGTAATCAACCGCTTGCGCTGCAGATGCCATCAGGCTGAAAGCAAGCGCCACTTGGGCAAATTTCTGGCCAATTTTCGATTTTAGTGTCGGATGCATAAGTTACCCCTGAGCAGAATGACTTTTCTTTTATCACTTCGAGCCAAGAAAACCAAATTTTCTTACAGTTGCCATCGCTGGCTAAACTCATCTATACATATCAAAGTTATCGAGGAGCGAGATTATGAAGAACTTCATTCCATCAATCGGCACCATTATCGGATTTGTCTTAAGTTGCGTGTTTTTGACATTCTGTCTGGTTGTCACCTCAACACAATTTGCTTTGGGCGCTTTAATCGATATTGGCGTTGATATTTCCTTCGCCACACGGCTTCAAACCACAGTCCATGATCTACAATCGATGAGCCCATTAGTCGGCGTCATTTTCAGTCTCGGCCTGTTGATTGCCTTCACCGTTGGCAGTTACATATCTCGCCTAGTTGGTATTTTGCCAGCCGTTGTTTTCGCCCTCGCCGGGTTTGCCTCGATTGCGGTAACGACGAAAGGCCTCAACTCGGTTCTCGATATCACCGTCATTGTCGCCACCCGCCAATGGGATGGTTACCTCGCCTTTTGCCTGATTGGCGCGCTCAGTGGCTATGTGTTTCAGCGTTTATCAGCGAGGTTTTCACCCGCCGTTTAGCTTCTAGCTGGCTTTATATTCTAACCGTCGCGCGTGCAATAATGGTTCTGTATAGCCACTCGGCTGTTCACGACCTTTGAACACCAGATCGCAAGCTGCCGCAAAGGCGATAGAGGTATCCAGCTTATCGGCCATGGGAATATAATCCGCATCATCGGCGTTTTGGCCATCGACCACAGCCGCCATCCGCTTCATTGTTTCCATAACTTGCTCTTGCGTGCAAATGCCATGATGCAACCAATTGGCAATATGTTGGCTGGAAATACGCAAAGTGGCGCGGTCTTCCATCAGGCCAATATCATGGATATCGGGCACTTTCGAACAGCCGACGCCTTGGTCAATCCAGCGCACTACATAGCCCAAAATGCCTTGCGCATTATTGTCGAGCTCTTGTTGCACATCTTCAGGCGACCATTGCGGGTGGCTTTCGACAGGCATGGTCAGAATTTTTGATAGTGGCGCACGCGGGCGTGATTTCAGTTGATTTTGCACCGCTTCCACATCGACTTGGTGATAATGGATGGCGTGCAGCGTTGCCGCTGTTGGCGATGGCGCCCATGCGCAATCAGCACCGGCGCGTGGCTGAGCAATTTTTTGCTCCAGCATGGCCGCCATTAAATCTGGCATGGCCCACATGCCTTTACCGATTTGCGCCCGGCCTTGCAAACCACAAGCCAAACCAATATCGACATTCCAATCTTCATAAGCGTTTAACCAGCCAGAGGCTTTCATATCCGCCTTGCGGATCATTGGCCCCATTTCCATGGAGGTGTGAATTTCATCGCCCGTGCGGTCAAGAAAACCAGTGTTGATGAAAATCACCCGCTGTTTGGCAGCGCGAATACATTCTTTCAAATTCACCGTCGTGCGTCGCTCTTCGTCCATAATGCCGACTTTCAAGGTCAAGGCTGGCAGGCCAAGAGCGTTTTCAACAGCGGCGAATAAATCATTGGTAAAAGCCACTTCTTCGGGCCCGTGCATTTTCGGCTTCACAATATAAACCGAACCCAATTTGCTGTTTTTCTGCGACGCATCGGTCTTGCTCAAATCATGTTTGGCCAAGAGACCCGTCATCACCGCATCCATAATGCCTTCAGGAATTTCATCGCCGCGGTCATCCAAAATCGCTGGATTGGTCATCAAATGACCAACATTGCGGATTAGCATGGTCGACAGGCCGGGCAAGGTGAACTTGCGGCCATCTGGGCTGGTGTAATCGCGATTGGCGCTCAGGCTGCGGGTCATGGTGCGCCCGCCCTTTTGCATTTCGACCGCCAAATCGCGGCGCATCAGGCCAAGCAGATTGCGATAGGCTTCAACCTTATCTTCAGCGTCAACTGCCGCAACCGAATCTTCGCAATCCATAATTGTTGTTACCGCTGACTCCAAAAATACATCAGCAACATGGGCAATATCGTCTTTGCCAATATTATGCTCCGCATTGATCCAAATTTCGGCATGCAAATCATTGTTTTTCAGCAAAACAGCCTCGGGCGCATCTGCGCCGCCGCGATAGCCAACAAAGCGCTCTGGATTTTTTAGCCCAGCCACGCCGCCAGCATGGCTGCCCTGCAAAGCGCCGTCGACGATTGCATAATGCGTCACATCGGCGTGCGCGACCCCATCAAGCGGAGCAATTTCATCAAGCAGAGCCTTGGCGCGGCGAATAACCTCGGCCCCACGCTTTGGATTATAGGAACCAACCAGCGCCCAATCGCCTTCTTGCGCAATCGCATCTGTGCCATAAAACGCATCATAAAGACTGCCCCAACGCGCATTGGCAGCATTGACGGCAAAACGGGCATTTTTCACCGGTACAACCAATTGAGGGCCAGCGATTTTGGCAATCTCATCATCAACATTATCGGTTTCAATCGTAAAGTCCGGGCCTTCGGGCACCAAATATCCAATGTCTTCAAGAAAGCTTTGATAAGCCGCGCTATCATGCGGCTGGCCTTTGCGGGCGATGTGCCATTGGTTAATTTGCTCTTGCAAATCATCGCGTTTTTTCAAAAGCGCTTTATTGGTGTCGCGATGGGCATTCAACACATTGGCGCAGGCATCCCAAAACTCTTGGGCTGAAAAATCAGTGCCAACGACCGCTTCCTTGGCGACAAAATCAGCCAGTTGCTTATCAATATCTAGGCCTAAAATGGTTTCTCTTTGGCTCATCATGCGCTCCTCTAAACTTACCTTTAATTCTGGTCTTTATAGCCAGAAAGCGGGGCGGGTGGCCAGCCCTTTCCCGATGATGCGGCGGCTAGTTGAGGATATTTTTTAGTTTCGCCTCATATTCTCTGTCTAATTGGCGGATCTGATAAACACTATAGCCAACCCAAAGCACATAAACGCTGGCCAATAATAAAATCAGCCACACATTGCCCGGCATCGACATGGTATAGCTGAGATGCAATTGAATAATTGTGTAAATAATGATCGACCAGGTGGCGGCAAAAATGCGTTGCCGCAAATTACCGCGTTTGACCACATGCGATAGGCGCGTCACCGTATAAAGCGTCTGATCAATTTTGTGATGCCCTTCAGACATCATATCTTGTGCTGGTTCAGTCATTTCGTATCACCCGATTTGGGTCGATGCTGCGGGCACACGCGGCCCCAGTTGAATGGGCGATATAGCCAACTTGCTTTTTCGTATTGATAATAAAATTACCGACGCGTTGCGATTTGGATATGGGCTCAAGCCCTTTTTTGAGCCGTTCATTATGGGTGGTGATACCGGTTGGGCATGTATTGGTATGGCATTGCAGGGCTTGGATACAACCCAAGGCAAACATCGCCCCGCGCGCCGTATTAACCGCCACCGCCCCTTGCGCCAAAGCCCAAGCAATATCAGCCGGCATAATCAGCTTGCCCGATACGCAAACCAGAATTTTTTCTCGCAGGCCGCAGGCTGACAAATGCTGCATTAGCAGCGGCAGGGATTTGTCAATCGTCAGCCCCACATGATCCATCAAAGCCGCCGGTGCAGCTCCCGTGCCACCATCGGCACTATCAAGAGTAATGAAGCTCGGATAGACATCATTTTTAATGAAGCTGTATAGCAAATCGTCGAGGTCTTTGCCGCAGCCAAGAACGAATTTAATGCCGGTCGGCTTATTGGTGGTTTTCTTCACCCGTTTAATCAAAGCGGCGAGTTCATCGCCATTGGCGACGTCGCGCCGCCGATTGGGCGAGACACTATCTTCACCGACAGCAATGCCGCGCGTCTTGGCAATGCTTTGGGTGACTTTGGTGCCCGGCAGAATACCGCCCTTGCCGGGTTTGGCGCCTTGCGATAATTTTATTTCAAACATCACAATTTGCGGGTTCTCGGCCAAAGCTGCCAGCTTCTCATAATCCAAATTGCCCTGCTCATCACGCACGCCATAATTAGCCGTACCGATTTGAAACACTGTGTCAGCACCGCCCTTTTGGTGATATTCGCTAAACCCACCTTCGCCCGTATTGTGCCAGGCATTGGCCAATTTTGCGCCGCGCGATAAAGCAAAAATAGCGTTTGAAGACATCGCGCCATAGGACGTGCCGGAAATATTCAAATAGCTATCGGTTGTATAAGGATTGGCCGTGTCAGGCCCAAAGGTGACAGCGCGCACGTGTAAAACATCTTCTTCAAGCTTCGGGTAAAAACTATTGGCAAAGCTAATGGCGCCTTCGCCATAGGTATTATAATTCGAGCCAAAGGGAATGACCCCGCCGCGATCATCGGCCATGGCATTGACGAAATCGCGCTGAAACCGGTTAAACGGCAGTTCTTCACGGTCAGCAGCAAAAAAATACGACCTTAGAAAAACCCCTAATTCCTTCAGAATATAGCGCAAATGGCCCAATACTGGGTAGTTGCGATGGATAGAATTGGTGGTCTGAAACCGGTCACGCAAGTAAACTAAGACCAATAACAACGCGCCACAGCCTACGGCAAAAATAAACAATGACGCAGCAAATAGCAGAATATCGACAATCAGGCCCATCGACCTTCTCCTTTTCAGAGTATTTTTAATTGCCCAAACGATAGCACTGGATGCGCCGCCGAGACAACACGAGCTCTTGTCGAAAAGCCAGCTTTCTGACACTGTAAATCATTCGGGGGATGCAAAATGATACGCAAAATTATTCTATCTTTCATTGGCCTTTCGGTAATTGCCGCTGTTGGCTTGGGGTTTTACATCAGTTCACTGACCCGCACTGAGCAGGCGCGACTGTTATTGAGCTGGACCATGTCGGATGGCGAAGCCCTATTTCAATCCTCGGCAGAAACTTATGCCACCCCGCCGGCCCTGCTCGGCTGGCTTGATGCGCGGCAAAAACAATCACTGAATGGACAATGGTCAATCATTGTCGACCCAATGGGGGTCGGCACGCCGGGCAGTATTTTTGGCGGCTACCCGCTGGATCGGCAGAACATCTCTGGCATGTCTTTGGTTGAATATGATTTTGCCACCGCCCAGAAAATTACCGTGCCCGGCGACGTCAACTCGCAAGACCCGCGATTATTTTTCTACCGCGATAAATTTTGGCTACAGCGTGATTTCGCAGCCAAAACAACCCCTGGCCGCCGCACGCTTTTACATTTTGGCGCAGCTAATTTTACCGCCACTGTATTTTTGAACGGGCAAGCCATTGGCCGGCATGAGGGCGGCTATGTGCCGTTTCATTTCGACGTCACCGATGCCCTTAAAAATGGCAATAACCGATTATTGGTCTGGGTCGATAATCGCCTGACCGATGCCAGCATACCAACCGGGCGCACAGATTGGTGGCCCTATGGCGGTCTGACCCGCGATGTGCATTTGGTCGATGTGCCCGAGGCCCATATCGTCAATGCCAAGCTGGCTTTGGCGGCTGATAGTGACCAATTAATTAATATTGAAATCACCGGTCAGAATATTGCTGCTGGGGAACAAGCCATTGTTCAAATTGATGAATTATCAGTCGAAACCAAATTGCAATTCAATAAGCAGGGGATTGCACGCGGACAAATAAAAGCCGCACCACAACTTTGGTCGCCGGAAAATCCTAAGCTTTATGCTATTTCCGTGCGCGCTGGCGGTAGCTGGCTAAGAGAGCCAATTGGGTTTCGACGCATTGAAACGCGTGGGCAAGAAATTTTGTTGAATGGCAAAGCCGTTAAACTCAAAGGTATATCCACCCATGAAGAGCCAATTGGCGAAGCCGGTGTGGCCCATAGCGAGGCACATATGCGGGCGCTTTTGCAAGAAGCCAAAGCCCTTGGGGTGAATTTCATCCGCGCCGCGCATTATCCATATAATCGTCATCTGCCACGTTTGGCCGATGAAATGGGGCTGATGCTATGGGAAGAAATTCCCGTCTATTGGCAAATTGATTGGCAGACTGACGCAACTCTGGCCATCGCCCGCGATCAAATGGCGCGTCTTGTGCAGCGCGATTGGAACCGCGCCTCAGTGATTATTTGGTCGGTAGCCAATGAGACACCCAATACGGCTGAGCGTCTTAAATTCCTGCGCAATTTGATTGATTTAACCCGCAAGCTTGACGACACGCGCCTTGTCAGTGCGGCTCTTTTGGGCGGCTCGCGACCAGATTTCGCACTGATTGCCGCCCGCCTTGCGGCCCGTGGCGTCGCCTCAGAAAATGTCTCCGAACTGGCAAAAGAACGTTTTCAAGCGGTCCTCGACCAAGCCGGTTATTTCGCCCCCTCAGCCAGCGATGACTATCAAATGACCATCACTGACCCGCTCGGAAAATATACGGATATCATTGCCTATAATCAGTATTTCGGCTGGTATTATTCGGCCCTTTTGGCCCGCCAAATGGGTGTCGATGAGGCGGTTTTACGGCCGCTCATGCTCGATTTTATGGCTGATTTGAGAATCGCCAGCAGCTATGACAAACCAATTCATATTTCTGAATTTGGCGCAGGTGCAAAATTTGGCCGGCGCAGTGCTGACAACCATATTTGGTCAGAGGAATATCAGCTGGCTGTCTATCAAGCGCAATTGGACATGCTGTCAAAGAGCCCGCAAGTGCAGGGCCTGTCACCTTGGATTTTGAAAGATTTCCGTGCCATGTTATGGCCATTAGCGGGTATTCAAGATTATTATAATCGCAAAGGTTTAATTGACGAAAACGGCAATCGCAAACCAGCGTTTTATCTGCTGCGCGATTTTTATAATAACGACATGAAATTGCCAGATTGAGCCATTGCGCTAGTGGCCTATAATTGATAAGTCTTGCCAAAGCGCCTTAATTCGAACAAAATTTTGTTTCACATTAAGTCTATGTAATTTCCATGCGTAAAATAAAGGATGCGTCTTATGTTCAACCACTTGCCGAAAAAATTCACTCTTCTGATTGCCAGTTCGCTGGTCTTTTCATCTGCCGCATTGGCTGGCGGTTTGGAACGCGAAAGCCGCACATCAAGCTACACAGCTGCGGCGCCAAGCTCTTCATCAGCCGCCGCAACATCGGCGTCGACTTCGCCAGCTTCAGCCTCAGCGGCAACTGAGACTCTTGTTACTGCACCGTTTAACAACACGCGCGGCGTATGGATCTCTCGCTCAATGTACCGCCCTTCTAACTAAAACGGAAGCCAGCGCTAAATAACAAACGGCGGGCCAATGGCCCGCCGTTTTTTGTAGCTGCGATTATGCGAATAATGGCGGACAG
>JAHEGN010000025.1 GCA_024645085.1 Rhodobiaceae bacterium | reverse complement strand
CCATTCGCGCCAGTATTTCTGAGGATGAAACTGCGGCCGAAAAATCAGCCAGTGAACAGGTTGATTTGGCCCGCCAAGCCTTGGATGAAGCGCAGCAAAATTTTGATGATGCCAATGCCAAAGCGGCTGAGTTCCGTGCTCGGCAGCAGGCTTTTCAATCAAATATCGCCAGCAATGAGGCGCGACAGCGTCGCTTGCAAGACGAGCAAACCAAGGTCGAAAACGCCCGCGCCGACATTCAAGACGCGATGATGGCAGATTTTGATTTGGTCGCTCGGCAAGGTGAAGTGGAAGATTTGGCGCAACAATATCAAGCCGCTAGCGAGGCGTTAATAGCGGCGGAAGAAAATTACCGCGCGACCCGCGATGCCCAGCAAGCTGCCAGCGAGCCGTCGCGTGAAGCGCGCGCTGTGCTGGAGCGTTTGGTTGGCGAGCGCGATGCTTTGGCCGCCTTATTCGCCAATGCCAATGATGCCGATTACCCGGCATTGCTTGACAAGGTCAGTGTCGACAATGGTTATGAAGCGGCTTTGGGCGCGGCGCTGGGCGATGATTTGCAAGCCTCGTCGGAAACCGGCGCGCCAAGTTTTTGGCAGTCTATTGGCAGCAAAGCGGCGGAGCAAAAATTGCCACAGGGCGTCAGTTCACTGGCCCAATTTGTCTCCGGCACCAATTTGCTGCAACGCAGTCTGTCGCAAGTCGGCTTGGTTGATCAGGCCGATGGCGGGCGACTACAAAGCGCCTTATTGCCCGGCCAGCGTCTGGTTTCCAAACAAGGCGATATTTGGCGTTGGGATGGCTATTGTGCGACTGCCGATGCGCCGACAGCGGCGGCTAAAAGCTTGGCGCAACGCAATCGATTAGAGCAATTGGTTGGCGACATTGAAGCCGCTGAAAGCAAGGCAAACGCGGCCAATGAAAACGTTGAAGCGGCGCGCTCGGCTTTTGAAACAGCCGCCCAAGCGCAAGACACGTGCCGCCTGACGGCGCAAAATTTGCAACAAGAATTAACCTCGGCGCAAAAACAATTGGCGCAAGCCGAAGCTGGTGTGGCAACGCAAAATGCCAAATTAAATGCGCTGGAAACCGCGCAGGCGCGCTTGCTGTCTGATATAGATGAAGTGGCCAAATTGGAGGCGGTAGCGCAATCTGATTTGCAAGCCATGGGCGATGCCGCCGGTCTTGAGCAAGCCGTTGCTGCGGCCCGCGAATTGCTCGATGAAAGCCGCGCCCGTCATGCTGAGGCACAAGCCAGCCTGCGCAGTTTGCAAAGCCAGCGCGAAGCCCGCGATGCGCGTTTGCTACGCTTAATAGCCGACAAAACCCTTTGGGCGCAACGCCGCGAGGCCTCGACCGCACAAGTTGCGGCGCTGAAAGACCGGTTGCAAACCAATGTCGATGAAGTGGGCAAATTCGAAGCCGTGCCAACGCAATTGACTGAAAAACGTAATGCGCTGGTTGACTTGATTACCGAGGCCGAGGGCAAGCGGCAAATCGCGGCTGATCAGTTGAATGAGGCCGAGAAAAATAATGCTGAAGCCGATAAATTGGCCCGTGAAACCCAGACCATGGTCTCGCAAGCGCGCGAATCGCAAGCCCGTTTAGAGGCCACGCTCGACGCCAATAAAGTCCGCCTCGATGAAACCGGTCAACGGATTCGCGAAGCTTTGCGCATTGAACCGCAACAGGCTCTGGCTGTTTCGGGCCATGACGTTGAAAAACCCTTCCCCGATGTTGAGAGCATGGAAAACAAGCTCGAAAAATTGCGCCGCGAGCGCGAGAACCTCGGCGGGGTCAATTTACGGGCCGAAGAAGAAGCGACAGAGATTGCCGCGCAAATCGAAACCCTGACCAGCGAGCGCGATGATTTATCGGCCGCGATTAATAAATTGCGCCATGGTATTGGCCAGTTGAACCGCGAGGGGCGGCAGCGCTTATTGGCAGCTTTTGATACAGTGAATGGCCATTTTGGGCGCCTGTTTTCGCAATTATTTGGCGGTGGTTCGGCTAGTTTGAAACTGACGGAAAGCGATGACCCCTTGCAGGCTGGCTTGGAAATTATCGCCCATCCGCCTGGCAAAAAGCCACAAGTTATGTCGCTGTTGTCAGGTGGTGAGCAGGCTTTGACCGCCATGGCTCTGATTTTTGCGGTATTTTTGACCAATCCGTCGCCGATTTGCGTCTTGGATGAGGTCGACGCCCCGCTTGATGATGCCAATGTTGAGCGTTTCTGCAATTTGGTGAAAGAAATTTCCCAGCAGACTGGCACTCGTTTTCTGGTCATCACCCACCATGCCTTGACCATGGCGCGGATGGACAGATTATTCGGCGTGACCATGCAGGAACGCGGCGTCAGCCAACTTTTATCGGTTGATTTGACGACGGCGGAACAATTTGCTGAAACTGGCCGCGACAAAATCGCATCCTCTGGAGAAAATGAAGTTAAATCAGTGGGTTAGAATATGTCCTACGGCTTGACAATCGGAAGTTCTGAAAGTAGTGTGCGCCTCATCTGGATCGCAGAATTCTGCGCTTTTCGGGGACATGAATGAAACCGAAAAATCATCAGCCAGCAAGTGATCGCCAAGATAAGCGCGATCGTCTATCGGCTCTTGAAAGCGACATTTCTGAGATACGGAAACGGCGGCAGCCGGTGCAGGAAAATCGCGCCAATGCGTCCATGCTAGGTCTAGCTTGGCGCTTAACCATAGAAATGCTAGTCGGCATTGGGGTTGGTGGATATCTGGGCTGGTGGCTTGACCAGGCGATGGGCACCAAGCCAATTATGATGTTGGTGTTGCTGATTCTGGGCATGGCAGCCGGATTATTGAATTCAGTCCGCACGGTGAGCGAGATGCGCCGGAAGCTGGACGAAAAAGATTTATCGGCCCAAAACGGGTCAGAGGATGAGGAGTAGAGCGTGGCAGGCAAGACGACAAATGCTGAAGGTGGCGCCGGTATCGATCCGATGCACCAATTTGAGGTGCATTCGCTTTTTGATCTTCCAACAATCGCAGGCATTGATACATCTTTCACCAACTCCTCGCTGTGGATGGTGATTGCCGTCAGTCTGATCACCGTATTTATGACGGCAGCGTCGCGCGGCACCTCTTTGGTGCCCGGGCGTCTGCAATTAATGGGCGAAATGGCCTATAGTTTCGTTGCCAATATGATTAAAGAAAATATCGGTACCGAGGGCATGCGCTTCTTCCCATTTATTTTCTCATTATTCATGTTTATTTTGTTCTGCAACATGCTCGGCATGCTGCCGTACAGCTTTACCGTCACCAGCCATTTGATTGTGACCTTCGCTTTGGCGGCCACCGTCTTTACTCTGGTGACTTTGGTCGGTTTTGCCCGTCACGGCATTGGCTTTTTGAAGCTGTTTGTGCCATCAGGCATTCCCGTGGTTTTATTACCGCTTCTGGTGGTCATTGAACTGATTTCTTATCTTACGCGCCCCGTCAGCCTGTCCGTTCGTTTGTTCGGCAATATGATGGCAGGGCATACAATGCTGAAAATTTTTGGCGGTTTCGTTGTCGGTCTTGGCTCGGCCGGATTGATTCCGCTGGCTATTGCGCCGTTTGCGCTCATGGTCGCTTTTACAGGGCTGGAATTATTGATTGCTGGGCTGCAAGCCTATGTGTTCACAATTTTGACCTGTATCTATCTCAACGAAGCCATCCACATGGACCATTAACCATACGACTAAATTCACTTTAACGCCCACGGGCACATTTGGAGACTAAAATCATGGAAGCAGAAGCAGCAAAATATATTGGCGCCGGTATCGCGTGTATCGCTCTAGCAGGTGCAGGTATCAGCATTGGTACAATTTTCGGTAATTTCCTTGCCGGCGCATTGCGCAATCCATCAGCCGCTCAGGGTCAATTCCCGAACCTGCTGTTGGGCTTTGCTCTTGCAGAAGCAACTGGCCTGTTTGGTCTGATTATCGCGCTTATCCTGCTGTTTGTTGTCTGATCAACAAACCCAGTTTAACCGTTAAGACGCTCATAGGATTCTAAGGAGGCCGCGATGCCGCAGCTCGATCCATCCACTTTCGGTTCCCAGCTATTTTGGCTGGCCGTCAGTTTTGTCACGCTTTATGTGGTGCTTTCAGTGCTGGTTTTGCCGCGCATTGGGGCGACCATGGCCAAGCGTAGCGACCAATTGGATGGCGACCTTGCCGAGGCAGAAGCGCTGCGGGCGAAAGCCGAAGCCGCCCTGGAAGCCTATGAAGAAGCCCTCGCTCAGGCCCGCACCAAAGCGCTCGTTGTGGCGCAAACCATGCGGGCCGAGGTGCAGGCTGAAACGGCGCGTCAAAAAGCCGAGCTAGATGCGAAATTGGCCGAAGAAGCGGCAGCAGCAGATAGTCGGTTGGCAGCAACACGCGAAGCAGCTTTGGCTGGTTTGCGAGATGCGGCCAAAGAAATTATTGGCGACGTCATGGTGTCCATCGGTGTCGACCAGGCCGATGATAAATCGGTAGACGCAGCTCTTGATGCTGCCAGCGGACGGTGATCTCAATGTTTGATGAAAGTTTTTTCGTAGCGCTGGCATTTGCCACAGTTATCGCCGCCTTTGTTTATATCGGCCTCCCGCGTCGTTTGATGAAGGGTTTGGATGATAAAGCGGCTGCGATTGCAGAAGAGTTGAACCAAGCCAAAGCCTTGCGCGAACAAGCAGCGAAAGTTTTGGCGGATTACGAAAAGCAACGCAAACAGGCTGAAAAACAGGCTGACGAAATCATCGCGGAAGCCAAGGCCAGCGCTGAGCGCACGGCCGAAGAAACCAAAGTGGCTATGCAGGCGCAAATGCAGCGTCGCGCGGCTCAGGCAGAATTAAAAATTGCCCGCTCAGAAGAGCTGTTGATGAAAGAAGTGCGTGCCGCCATCACCAGTTTGGCAGTTGATGCCGCCGCCCAGCTTGTGGCGACTGGCCTATCAGCTGATAAAGCCAAAGAATTGGTCGATCGCAATATTGCTGATCTGCCGACCAACCTACAATAATTTTACGCTTTAATTGCCGACACTGCCGGTCTGCGAGCTGACGCTTGGCGCCGGACTTGGCGTCGTGCCAGTGCTGGCGTTATCCATGGCATTATACATGGGCCAGCTTTCAGCCGCCAAAATGCGCTGGCTTGTTGCCTCTTGCTGCAGCCGATTGCGATATATCCACAAATTGGTCATGACTTTGTGAATATAGCCGCGTGTCTCGGGCGCTGGCAGGCTTTCGATGAACAGCAATGGGTCGTTAACATCCTCAAGTTCGCGATGCCAGCGCCGCACATTGCCTGGCCCGCCATTATAGGCAGCCAGCGCCAATATCAGGTTCTTATTGAAATATTTTTCGCTCATCAACAGCCCAAGATATTTCTGCCCGAGCACTAGATTGGTCTCAGCGTCTAATAATTGGTCGCGGCCATAGCGCTTGGAGAAACTGCGGTCGCCGGATATAAAGGCGGCTGTTTGCGGCATGATTTGCATCAGACCACGGGCACCGGCATGCGATTTGGCACGCGCTTTGAAACGGCTTTCTTGGCGAATAAGGGCCAGCAATAAAGCCCGATCAAGGCTCAAATCTTCCGATGTCGGCAATACCGGATAGCTGCTTTCATAGAGCGACACTGGCAAGCCCGTGCCCAGCTGCGTGCCAAGCCGATTGGCCAGCGCTAATTGAGCCGCCGGGTAATCATTTTCGCGCGCATAAGATAATAAGGTCCGCGCTTCCGTATCATTCAGCCGTTCTTGCAAATATAGCAGTTCCAATTCAGCCAATTCCGGTTGATCAGCGTCGCGCAGCAATTGCGCTCGCCTCAGGGCTGGATGATGGGCAAATAAATTGCCGGTTGCGTCATCGGCGCGGTGCCAGTCAATCGGCAGGCCATTGGTCACATGTTGCACCGCCAGCAGGCCATAAAAATGCGCCCCACTGGAAGCCGCCGCCATGAAATGTTGCTCGGCTTCAATGATTTTGCCCTGCTGGCGCAAGCCACGCGCCGCCCAATAGGAAGCCTGCGCGCGCAAAGCATCACTGGCTGACGGGTTGACCGCTAAAAATTCAAAATGGGTAACTGCAAGGTCAATATTGCCTAAGCGATAGGCGGCCAAACCAGTATGCCAATCTGCCAATTGCACATATTTGCGGCTTTTGGCTGCCTCGCGTGCCAGTTTGAGGGCGATCTCAACCTTGCCTTCAATATAATAGCTGCGGGCAATCAACGATTTGAGGAAATCGGTTTCATAATCGCTGAGGCGCCGCTTTTGCGATGATTGCGAAATATAGCGCAGCGCCTGGGTTGGCCGTTCTTTTTGTACCAAAGAGGTTACATGAGCTTTAATGCGGCGACTGCTATTGCTTTTGAACAGGGGCGAGGCGGCTCGCGCTGTGCCGCCGAAATAGATACGTGCGGGTGGCTTTTTGGCCATGGATACGCCACGTGGACGCCGCTTTTCTGCCAGTTTATAAACCCGCCAAGCATTTGGGTGATCGGCATATTGTTTCAACCAATCGCGCAACTCTGTCCATTTGGCGCGATATCCAGTGGGGTGCATATAGCGCTGATAAAGCACGTGGCCCATCAATAAATCATCGTCGAGCTGTTTAATCAAACGGTCAGCGCGGTTCCATTTCGCATCTTCTTGCAGGGTAAAAATTTCGTCATACAGTACATCATCAGGCACTCTATCGGGCGGCTGATAATTGGGACGCGGGGCTGGCACATAAGTGACCGCATGGGCAGGCGCCAGGGCGGCGATGAAAATACTGGCAAGGGCTATGAGTAGCCCATGGCGCAAAATCGCGAGGCGCGCCATCACTGGCCGACCTCCGCAAGGCGCGCCTTGAAGGCACATAAATCAGCCCACATATCGGCCTTGGTTTCCGGGCGGCGTAATAGATAGGCTGGATGCAATAGCGGCAGGGCCGGAATCTCGCGCCCCTCAGCGAGATAGTTTTGCCATTGTCCACGCAGGCGGGTGATGCCGGTTTCGACGCCCAAAAGCGCTTTCGCCGAGGTGCCGCCAATAAACAATAGATAATCCGGCTTAGCCAAAACAATATGACGCTGAATAAAGGGCAAACAAATCTCAATTTCTTCTGCGCTAGGGTTACGGTTACCGGGCGGGCGCCAAGCAATAATATTCGAAATATAAATATTACTCTCTCGCGAAAGACCTATATGCGACAGCATTGTGTCCAAAAGTTGACCGCTGGCGCCGACAAATGGTTTGCCATGGCGGTCTTCGTCTTGCCCCGGCGCTTCGCCGACCAACATGACAGAAGCGCCGGCAATGCCATCACAAAAAACTGTATTCTTAGCCGTGCGCTTAAGGGCACATCCGGTGAAGTTTTCAAGCGCCTGTTGCAAGGCTGGCAAATCCTGCGCTTCGGCGGCCATTTGGCGGGCCTGCAAAACAGCGCTTTGATGTTCTTGCGGGGCTTGTGCTTGCCCGCCAACAACTGGCTTTGGTGCCGCAACAGGCTTTGTTGCACTCGATGGTGCAGCATGGTTTATTTCGGGGGTCGGTGCTTCTTCCATGTAATCGGCGACGGGTTCAGCAACCATTGGCGTAACCGGCGCCTCAAGGACTGGTTCAGCAAAATGGTTCACCGGTTCAGTGGCCAGAATATCTGTGCACCCGGCGTCAATATGTTGCTGCAAAAGGGAACGAATTTGTCCGCGCGAAAGGCTGGCTATCGAAGCAGAAGATGATGACGCAGATGATGGCATTTACCGCTCCAACGAAAACACGATTTAACTTTGGCATCACGCCTAAAAGAGCTTTATAGATGAACTCTTGAGGCTGCTCAAACCAACGAATCTTGTATAGGTTTAGTTTAGCACGACATTGGGTCGCAGTGGGTGAACATTGCAGTTTTTTCGTCGTTGTTTTAGCTTGGAGCAGATAAACAATAGTTTAGGAGACAGCAATGACTGACTTGCCCGTGAATCAGGTAAACGCCCGCCAGGGTTGGGCGCTTGCGCCAGAAGAACGCGAAGCCATGGAATATGACGTAGTAATTGTCGGGGCTGGCCCTGCCGGTCTGTCGGCAGCGATTCGTCTCAAGCAAATGGCGGCCGAAACCGGCAAAGACGTGTCAGTCTGCGTGCTCGAAAAAGGCTCAGAAGTCGGCGCGCATATTTTGTCAGGCGCGGTGATTGATCCGGTCGGCATTAACCGCCTGTTTCCCGATTGGAAAGAAATGGGCGCGCCTTTGGAAACCGAAGTGACCAGCGACCGTTTTCTGGTTCTCGGCCCGGCCGGCGCCTTGCCGCTACCAAATATCATGCTGCCGCCAATGATGAAAAACCACGGCAATTATATCGCCAGCCTCGGCAATGTCGCTCGCTGGCTGGGCGAGCAGGCCGAAGCGCTGGGCGTTGAAATTTATCCCGGCTTTGCCGCTGCTGAATTATTATTTGATGACAATGGCGCCGTGCGCGGCGTTGCCACGGGTGATATGGGCGTGTCAAAAACTGGCGAGAAAAAAGACGGCTGGATGCCGGGCATGGAATTGCTGGCCAAATATACTTTCCTCGCAGAAGGTGTGCGCGGTTCTTTATCGAAAGCAGCGATTGCCCATTTTGAGCTTGATAAGGATTGCGATGTTCAAAAATACGGCATTGGCATTAAAGAATTATGGCAGGTAGACCCGTCACAGCATAAGCCAGGTTATGTGCAACATACTCTGGGCTGGCCGCTGGACAACCGCACTGGCGGTGGCTCGTGGCTATATCACTTTGGCGACAATCTCGTATCAATTGGTTTTGTGACCCATTTGAATTATGAAAATCCGCATTTGTCACCTTATGACGAATTTCAACGGTTCAAAATGCATGGCGCCATCCGCCCAACATTAGAAGGCGGTAAGCGCATATCTTATGGTGCGCGGGCGATTACCGAAGGCGGCTATCAATCTGTGCCGAAACTGGCTTTCGCTGGTGGGGCGTTGTTGGGTTGTGCGGCGGGTTTTGTCAATGTGCCACGCATTAAAGGCAGCCATAACGCTATGGAAAGCGGCATTATGGCAGCTGAAGCGGCGTTTGAAGCCTTGGCTGACGGACGTGGCTATGATGAATTGAGCGGCTATCAGACCGCCTATGACAATAGCCGTTTGGCAAAAGAGCTGAAATCAGTGCGCAATGTGAAGCCGCTGCTGGGCAAATTCGGTACCGTCTTGGGCACGATTTTGGGCGGCGTTGAAATGTGGATGCGCACATTGGGCATTGGCCTGCCATTTACCCTGAGCCACGGCAAAGCCGATTATGCCGCTTTGAAAAAAGCCTCTGAGTGCAAGAAAATTGATTATCCAAAGCCAGATGGCATTGTCTCTTTTGACAAATTATCATCGGTATTTTTATCGGCCACTAATCACGAAGAAGATCAGCCGGCGCATTTGACGCTGAAAGATCCGAGCGTGCCAGTGGCGGTGAATTTGCGCGATTATGACGAGCCGGCACAGCGCTATTGTCCGGCTGGGGTTTATGAAATTATTGGTCTCGAAACGGGCGATGAGCCAAGATTGCAAATCAATGCGCAAAATTGCGTGCATTGCAAAACTTGCGATATCAAAGACCCAAGCCAGAACATCAATTGGGTTGTGCCAGAAGGCGCGGGCGGGCCTAATTATCCAAATATGTAAGCCTCGCAACACCTTGATGGGCATGGAGAGCCGATGAGCTGGAAACAATATGCACTAATAGGGCTAGCCTTACTGGTGATGCTGTTTGCTGGCGCTGTGGTGGTTTTGACCTCGCAAGTTCAGCATTTTTATGCTGACAAAGGGGTTGCTGGATCCTATTTGGCGGCTCGACAGGCGGCAAAGAATAATGACCCGCTGGCGGCCGGTGATTACTATCAACAAGTGCTATTGGCCAATCCGCAAGATATGACGATTTTGCAAGCCACCATGCAGGCGCAATTATTGGCGGGCACCATTCGTGAGGCGCAAGTCAGCGCAACGCGGGTACTGGAAGTCTTGCCGAATAACCGACAAGCGCTGCTTTTGCAGGCGATTACGGCTTTTGAAGCTGGCGACTATAGCCGCGCGGGGCGTTCGCTTAATGAGATGCCACGTGGGCCGATGAGCCAATTGCTTGAGCCCAACATCCGCCTCTGGATTGCCATTGCGCAAGGTGACACGTCAAGGCAAGAACAGGCCCTCGGGCAATTGGCGCGGGCCTCGTCATTCGCTGCCGTCAGCCTATCGCAGGCTGCCCATGCGCTGGAAATCTCCGGTCAGATTGAAGCGGCGGCGGCGCATTTTAATCGTGCCGCGCAGGCCGGTGGTTTGCGCTTCCTGTTTTTTACCAAAAGCTTCGGCGCGTTTCTTGAGCGCCAAGGCAAAGGCGAGGAAGCGGCCAAAATTTACCAATTCTATCAATCAACGCATTTCTTTGACCCGCATATTCAGGCCGCTTTAGAACGCGTGAAAAATGGCCAAACACCGCCGATTGAGACCGATGAAGTGATTAATCTATCGCTCGCCTTTTTGGCCATTGGCGAGGTCATGATGGCCGAACAGCGCATTGAACTGGCCGCCGCCTATACGCAATTAGCGTTTTATTTAGACCCGGGCAATGACCAAACTTCTTTCCAGCTTGGGCAATTGGCCGCCGCGCAGCAGCATTGGCGGGCCGCAGAACATCACTATGGGCGCATTACCCATGACGATATTATGTTCAGAGAAGCTCAGGTTGAACGGGCGCAAATTCTCAATGAATTAGGCGCCACAGAGACAGCCATTGCGCTGTTAAATGGCCAAATTGAAATGTATCCTGACCACCAAGCAAGCCTTATCGCTTTGGGCGACCTCTATCGCGCGCATCATCGTTTTGCCGAGTCGGAAAAAGCTTATGATCAAGCGATTAATAATTTGGCGGCGGAGACAACGGACGACTGGCATTTATATTTTGCCCGTGGCATTGCCCGCGAGCGGACGGGGAATTGGCGTCAGGCGGAAATGGATTTGCAAAAAGCCCGTCGGCTGTCAAATGACGAACCGCATGTGCTGAATTATCTCGGCTATAGCTGGATTGATAAGGGCATTTACCTTGATGAAGGACTAAAAATTATCGAGCAAGCGGTTGCCAAAAAACCGCAAAACGGCTCGTTTGTTGATAGTCTCGGCTGGGCCTATTACAAGCTCGGCAAATATGAAAAAGCTTTGGAAATATTGCAACGCGCTGGTCAATTGGAGCCGACGGATCCGGTAGTTACCGACCATTTGGGCGACGTGCTATGGCGTTTGGGGCGCGAATTTGAAGCCCGTTATCAGTGGCGCAAAGCGCTGGCCTTTGAGCCAGAGGAGGCCGACCGCAAGGCGATTGAAGAAAAATTATTGCTTGGTCTAGGGCCTGTGCCAAAAGCCAAGCCAGAAGCCTTTATGCCGCGTGGCGGCACTGCAATCTAATGGCGGATAAGGTCAGGCTGTGCGCACCAGCCAAAGTCAATTTGACACTCGGCGTGCGCGGGCGCTTGCCGTCCGGCTATCACGCGCTTGAAAGCTTGGTCGCCTTTGCCGCTTATGGCGATGTGCTCACATTTGAAAAAGCCAGTGCCACCAGCTTTGCCAGTAATATGTCGGGCGGCAATGATAATTTAGTGATGCGCGCGCATGACGCCTTACAAAGCCATATCGGGCAGACGCTGCCAGTGGCCATTCGTCTGCAAAAAAACCTCCCCATTGCCGCTGGTCTTGGCGGCGGGTCGAGCGATGCAGCGGCCTGTTTGCGCGGCTTAATAGAGCTATTTGCCTTGCCAGTGTCGGCCGCAGATTTGTCGCGTTTGGCGCTCAGTCTGGGGGCTGATGTGCCGGTATGTTTGGCTGCTCAGCCGGCCTGGATGACCGATATTGGCGGGGCGTTGACCCCGATTGGTGATTTACCAGCAGCCGATATTGTTTTGGTCAATCCGCGCCAAGCGCTGTCGACACCGCTGGTTTTTGACACTCTGCAAGCCGGGCCGCTGGCTGCGGCGAAACCTCTGCCGCCGGTTTTTTCTGGCTTTGACGTTATGGCGGATTATCTGCGCCAGCATGGCAATGATTTGCAAGCCCCAGCCCTATCGCTGGTTGCAGATATTGCAGATTGCCTTAAAGCGCTGGTCACGGCCGGTGGCCATTATGTGGCCATGAGCGGCTCCGGCGCCAGTTGTTTTGCCCTGTGCCCGACCGGCGAAGGGGCGGCAATTGCGCAAGCCTATGGTGCCCTCAGAGCCGATGATTGGCTTGTGGCAACGGCCTTAGTAAGCGCGCGAAATGCAGAAATCGACGAGTTGTTTTAATAAATCGCGGGTTTGCGAATGTGGGAATAGGCCAAGCGAATCCTTGGCTTTTTCACCATAATGGGCGGCGCGGGCAATGGTGTCAGCGAGCGCTGAGGTTTTATCCATATGGCTCAAGGCTTGGGTGAAATTGGCATCATGTTGCGCCTCATCAGCCGCACCGGATTGAGCCGCTTGCAGCGCTTGTTGCCAAAATTGGCGGTCTTCCTCGTCGCTACGGTGAAACGCGAGAATAACCGGCAATGTCAGCTTGCCCTCGCGGAAATCCTCGCCAGTATTTTTGCCCAGCACTTGGCCGACGCCGCCATAATCAAGTGCGTCGTCGATTAATTGAAAGGCAATGCCAAGATTGCGGCCATAGGATTTTAGCGCTTCTATCTCGCGCTCTGGCGCCTCGGCAATCACCCCGCCAACTTCGGCTGCGGCTGAAAACAACGCTGCGGTTTTGGCGTCGATAATGCGCAAGTAATGATCTTCCGACATATGCGTGCTTTGCAGCGCCGCCAATTGCATAACCTCACCCTCGGCAATAATCGCCGCGGCGCCTGACAAAATATCCAATGCCTCAAGCGAGCGTGCCGCCACCATCATCCGAAAGGCTTGGCCGAGCAAAAAATCACCGACCAAAACACTCGCCTGATTGCCCCAAATTTTACGCGCTGTTGGCTGGCCACGGCGCATGTCGCTGTCGTCGACCACATCATCATGCAATAAAGTGGCGGTGTGCATATATTCGACTGCCGCCGCTAGGGTCACATGATCAGACCCGCGATAGCCCGACAGGCTGGCCGCTGAGAGGGTCAGTAAAGGCCGCAGACGTTTACCGCCAGCGCCAATAATATGCGCGCCAATTTCTGGAATCAGCTGTGCCGCTGATGCCATGTGGGTGCTGATTTGCGTTTCCACCAGCGCTAAATCAGCGCTGAAATGGGTCTGCAAATCCGATAAAGCGTCGCGCGTTACGCGACCTGTCTCGCTAAAATTCAAAATTTCTGCCATAACAATTCCTCACGGCTGAGTATCGTCAGAAGTGCGGCGAGGTCAAGGATTAAGCAGGTGAGGCATAGTGATGCAAGATGAGGCGGCGGCAATGATGGCGTTAACGCAAGACGGGTTTTTGGGCCAGAAGCTGAGCATTCGCCAGCCCGCCAAAGGCTTTCGTAGCGGCCATGATGCGGTAATGCTGGCGGCGGCGGCCAGTGGCCATGGTCGCGTCGGCGAGCTCGGCAGTGGCGCCGGCGTTGCCAGCCTCTGCGTCGCGCGGCGGTGCCCGCAAGCGCAGGTCACGGGCATCGAAATCAACGCCGATTTGGTGGCTTTGGCCAATGCTAATGCGGCGCAAAATGATTTATCTGACCGCGTGCGCTTTATGGCTGGTGATGTCGGTGGGCGTTTTAGCGCGCTCAACCTTGAGACCCATCAATTTGACGAAATCATTGCCAATCCGCCCTATTACCAAGCTGGTTCGGTCAATGATTTACCCGACGCCGGCCGCCAGCAGGCGCATATCGCCGAAACCCATACGCTTGAGAAATGGGTTAGCTGTGCGTGTGCTTTAGTGGTGGCGCGCGGCCATGTCAGTTTTATTCATCGCGCTGATGCATTAGGCGATTTATTGGCCGCCATGCAACCGCGCTTGGGGGAGCTGAGAGTTTTGCCGATTGCGCCGCGGCAAAATGCGCCAGCCAATCGGGTGATTGTGCGCGGCCGCCGCGATAGTCGGGCGCCATTGAAGATTTTGCCAGCGGTTTATTTGCAAAACCCAGATGGTCAGGCCAGCGATCTGGCAGAAGCCATATTGCGTGATGGCTGCGCCCTTGCTTTTGACACGGCTGACGGGTAATTTCCGGCATGGCTGAATGCGATGATGTATTGGCAAAACGGACGGTGTAATGACACAAAGCGATAAAGCAACTTCATTTCAAGACCTCATCCTCAATCTGCAAAGATATTGGGCAGATCAGGGGTGCGTGGTGCTGCAGCCTTATGACATGGAAATGGGGGCGGGGACTTTTCATCCGGCCACAGTGTTGCGGGCTTTGGGGCCAGAGCCCTGGAATGCCGCTTATGTGCAGCCGTCGCGCCGTCCGACCGATGGTCGCTATGGCGAAAACCCAAACCGCTTTCAGCATTATTATCAGTTCCAAGTCATTTTGAAGCCGTCGCCGGATAATATTCAGCAGCTTTATCTCGATAGTTTGAAAGTTTTGGGCATTGACCCGATGGCGCATGATATTCGCTTTGTCGAAGACGATTGGGAAAGTCCGACACTGGGCGCTTGGGGGCTGGGCTGGGAAGTCTGGTGCGATGGCATGGAAGTGTCGCAATTCACTTATTTTCAACAAGTCGGCGGCATTGACGTGGAGATGGTGGCCGGTGAATTGACCTATGGTCTGGAGCGTTTGGCCATGTATGTGCAAGGCACTGACAATGGCTTTGACCTCGACTTTAACGGCCAAGGCGTCAGCTATGGTGATGTCTTTCACCGTTCAGAAGTCGAGTTTTCGCATTATAATTTTGAGGCTGCGAATACTGATATTCTGCTGCGCCATTTCGAGGATGCCGAAAGCGAGTGCCTGCAATTGGTAGCGAAGGGCTTGGCTTTGCCCGCCTATGATCAATGTATGAAAGCCAGTCATAATTTTAATCTGCTGGATGCGCGCGGGGTGATTTCAGTGACCGAGCGGCAAGCCTATATTGGCCGCGTGCGCGCTTTGGCGAAAGCCTGTGCCGAAGCATGGCTGGCCGGATCAGCCAAGGAAGCAGGGCAATGAGCGATTTTATTTTAGAGCTTTATTCAGAAGAAATTCCCGCTGGCATGCAAGCCCGCGCCATGGCCGATTTGCAAAACCACATTATCGGCTTTCTGGCCGCTTTTGATGTCGTGCCAAGCAATGTTCAAAGCCATAGCGCGCCCCAACGCATTGCGCTGAGCATGGATGGTTTGCCAGAAAACCTCCCCGACCGGCACGAGCAGAAAAAAGGCCCGCGGCTCGATGCGCCGGAAAAAGCCATTGAAGGATTTTTGCGCGCCAACGGGCTTGAGAACACTGACGCTTTGAGCGTTGAAGAACATCCCAAAGGGGCGTTTTACGTGCTTGAGGTAAACCAAAAGGGCCAGCCGCTAAGGCAGGCTTTAGCGGCATTTTTACCGGAAATGATTGCCACATTTGCGTGGCCGAAATCCATGCGCTGGGGCAGTGGAAGCTTACGCTGGGTGCGGCCTTTGCGGGCTATTTTATGTTGTCTCGACGGCGCCATTGTGCCGTTTGAGATAGACGGTATTGTTTCCGGCAATGTCACTTATGGGCACCGTTTTATGGCGCCCGAGCCGATCGTCATTGAGCGCGCGTCAGAATATTTGGCGGCTTTAGAAAAAGCCTATGTTTTGGCTGATCCGGCCATTCGTCAAGCGATGATTGCTGAGGTCGCAACGCAATTGGTCGAGCAAGTCGGCGGCCAATTGGTCGAAGACGCTGGCTTAATCAGCGAAACCGCCGGTCTGGTCGAGTGGCCCGTGCCATTATTGGGCAAGATTGACGCCGAGTTTATGGACGTGCCGGAAGAAGTGTTAATTTCGGTTATGCGCACGCATCAAAAATATTTCGCCCTGCGCGGCAAAGACAGCAAATTAATGCCCTATTTCATAACTGTGTCGAATATGCAGACCGCCGACCAGGGAGCGAAGATTATCGCTGGCAATGAGCGGGTTTTGCGCGCGCGATTGTCTGATGGGCGGTTTTTCTGGGACCAAGACCGCAAACAATCATTGGAAAGCCGCCTGCCAGATTTGGAGAAAGTGACGTTTCAAGCTCGCCTCGGTACAGTGCGGCAAAAATCCGACCGTTTGGTGCATTTGGCCGAAACTTTGGCTGCCGCATTTGCTGCGGATGTGGCGCATGCGCAAAAAGCCGCACATTTGTGCAAGGCTGATTTGGTTTCCGGCATGGTCTATGAATTTCCTGAGCTACAAGGGATTATGGGCGGCTATTACGCCAATCACGATGGCTTAGACGCCGCTGTCGGCGCCGCTATTCGTGACCATTATAAGCCATTGGGCCCAGGCGATGCTCTGCCAGCAACAGCCGAGGGGCAGCTTGTCGCCTTGGCCGATAAAATCGACACTTTGACCGGCTTTTGGTCAATTGATGAAAAGCCAACCGGTTCGAAAGACCCTTATGCTTTGCGTCGCGCCGCACTCGGCGTCATTCGTATTTTGCAAGAGGGCCAAGTGCGTTTGTCGCTGAAACATGTTTTCGCGCAAGCACTGGCTTTGCATGGCAGCGATAATATCGACACATTGAGCGATGATTTGATGAATTTTGTCGGCGATCGGCTGAAAGTCTATTTGCGCGACCGTGGCCTAAGCCATGACATTGTCAGCGCAGTTTTCGCTGATGGCGGCGATGATTTAGTGGTGCTGATTTCACGGGCCGAAAAACTTGCCGCCTTTTTGGCGTCAGATGATGGTGGCAATCTATTGGCTGCTTATCGTCGCGCGCAAGGTATTTGCGCTAAGGCCGAAAAGCTCAACGGCGATATTCAAAGCAAATTACTGGTCGAGAGCAGCGAGCAAGAATTGCATCAAGCCATCAACAGCCTTGATGCGGCTGATTTCACCAATTTGGCGGCCTATGATGATTACCTCAATGGTCTGGCCACTTTGCGGGCGCCAGTTGACGGGTTTTTTGATGCCGTCATGGTCAATGATGACAATGCGGATATTCGTCAGAATCGGTTAAACTTATTGCAAGCTTTGCTTGATAAAATGCGCCAAGCGGCGGCATTTGAGTTGATTGAATAGGGTCGAATATGTCGGATAGCAAACTTGTTTACGCCTTCGGCACTGGTTTTGCGGATGGCAATGCTGGCCTGTCCGCCTTGCTTGGCGGCAAGGGCGCTAATTTGGCGGAAATGTGCCATTTAGGCCTTCCGGTTCCGGCCGGGTTTACCCTCACCACTGAAATTTGCACTTATTTCAACGCCCATGATGAGCAGTTTCCCGACGGTTTTGAAGCCGCTGTAGTCGCCGCCATGGATAAAGTCGGCACCGAACAGGGCAAGCGTTTTGGCGATGACCAAACGCCTTTGCTGGTTTCCGTGCGCTCAGGTTCGCGCGCCTCCATGCCGGGGATGATGGATACGGTTTTGAATTTGGGGCTCAATGATGTGACGGTTGAAGCCTTGGCAAAAGTGACTGGCGACGAGCGTTTTGCGTGGGATAGCTATCGTCGGTTTTTGCAAATGTTTGGCGATGTGGTGATGGGTGTGTCGCATGATTTCTTCGAAGAAATCATTGACGACTATAAATATGAAAATGCCCTCACTGAGGATGCGGCTTTTGGCGCCGATGATTGGCGCGACATTTGCAAAAGATTTCGCGCGATTATACAAGACGAAGCCGGGCAGGCTTTCCCGCAAGATCCGTATGAACAATTATGGGGCGCCATTCGCGCGGTTTTCAAAAGCTGGAACAATCGCCGCGCCATAACTTATCGGCAATTGCAAAACATTCCGGATGACTGGGGCACGGCGGTTAATGTGCAGGCCATGGTGTTTGGCAATTTGGGTGAATCCAGTGCCACGGGTGTTGCCTTTACCCGCAATCCATCAAATGGTGAAAAAGAAATTTACGGCGAATATTTGCTCAATGCGCAAGGCGAAGACGTGGTGGCTGGCATTCGCACGCCGCTTTATCTGTCGAAAAAAGCCCGCCTCGACTCTGGGCTTGAAGAATTGTCGCTTGAGGAAGAAATGCCAGAGAGCTACGCCGAATTGCTGCGTGTCTTTGAGGTTTTAGAAAATCACTTTTGCGACATGCAAGATATTGAATTTACCATTGAGCGGGGGCGTCTGTTTATTTTGCAAACCCGCAATGGCAAGCGGACGGTCAAAGCCGGTCTCAAAATTTCCGTGGCCATGCAACAAGAGGGGCTGATTTCCAAAGACCAAGCGGTGATGCGTATCGACCCAATGGCCTTGGAACAATTGCTACACCCGACACTCGACCCAAATGTGCATGTTGAAGAAATCACCCGTGGCTTGCCGGCTTCGCCGGGTGCCGCCAGCGGGGCCGTGGTGTTTTCTGCCGATCGCGCCGAGGCCGAAACTGCCTTAGGCCACGATGTGGTGCTGTTGCGCATGGAAACCAGCCCCGAAGATATTCACGGCATGTATGCGGCGAAAGCGGTTCTAACCTCGCGCGGCGGGATGACCAGCCATGCGGCGGTTGTTGCCCGTGGCCTCGGACGGCCCTGTGTTTCGGGCGCCAGTGCCATTCAAATCGACTATGACGGACGGCAGGCAAAAATTGGCAAAACGATTTTGCGCGAAGGTGATGTGATTACCGTTGACGGTACCTCAGGGCGCGTGCTGCTCGGCCATGCGCCGACACTTGAGCCAGAGCTTAGTGGCGATTTTGGCAATCTGATGCAATGGGCGGACAAGCATCGCGGTCTTGCCGTGCGGGCCAATGCGGAAACTCCAGCCGAGGCGGAGCGGGCGCGGCGCTTTGGCGCCCAAGGAATTGGTTTGGTGCGCACGGAACATATGTTCTTCGACGCGCGGCGTATTTTTGATATGCGGTGCCTGATTTTGGCGGCTGACGCCAAACAGCGACAAACAGCCTTGGATCGCTTGCAACCGGAGCAAGAAAAAGACTTTGTCGAACTATTCACCATTATGGCTGGCTTGCCGGTCACCATTCGCCTGCTTGACCCGCCATTACACGAGTTTTTGCCGCATCCGGAAGATGATTTGCAGCAATTGAGTGAGACTTTGGGCGTTACCGAAGAAGATTTGCGGCTGCGGATTACTAATTTGGCGGAAGCCAATCCAATGCTCGGCCATCGCGGGGCACGTTTGGCGGTGACGGCCCCAGAAATTTATCAAATGCAATTGCGGGCGATTTTCGCCGCCATGCGGGCAACCCAAGACAATCCGGCCAAAATTGAAATCATGTTCCCGCTGATTATTGATGCGGCAGAATTGGCTTATTTATGCGATATGGCACAAGGTCTGGCCGATGAGGAAGAAGCCGCGCATGGCACGCGCCCAGAATTCACCCTTGGGTCGATGATTGAGGTGCCACGGGCGGCTCTTTTGGCTGACCAATTAGCAACACATGCAGAGTTTTTTTCCTTCGGCACAAATGATCTGACGCAAACAACCCTTGGGGTGAGCCGCGATGATGCCGGTAAATATATGCCGAGCTATGTTGAAAAAGGCTTTCTAGCCGATGATCCTTTCATCTCTCTCGATCAGTCTGGTGTTGGAATTTTGGTCGATATGGCGGCGACAAAGGCCCGTCACACGCGGCCTGACATTAAATTAGGGATTTGCGGTGAACATGGAGGCGACCCGCAAACCATTGAATTTTGCCAACGCGTAGGGCTTGACTATGTGTCTTGTTCGCCTTATCGAGTGCCTATTGCCCGTTTGGCGGCTGCGCAAGCGGCCATTCGCCAGAGTAAAAAGTAAAAAATTTGGTTGGTTGAGGCGGCAAATCGCATTAATTAGTGAGTCGGAGCAGTGAAAACTGCAGGAGGCACCCATGCTACAATTGTTGCAGTGGTTAGACTTCGGGAGATTGGTTGGCAGGACGTCATTGGTTGCATCTTGCCTAATCGCCGGTTTATTCGTTTTTGGTTGGTCGTTGAACCAGCAAGATCAGTCAAAGGTCAGTGAGCCTGTGGCTGAGATTCCGCCACATTTCGAAAGCCTATTCACACCAGACAGCGTTGAGCTGGCGCCAGAAGTATTTTCTGAAGCGCGCCATTGTTTGGCACAAGCCATTTACTTTGAAGCCCGCTCTGAGCCTATTGCTGGCTGGGAAGCTGTGGCTGATGTGGTTATTACGCGCACCCACGACCGGCGCTAT
Organism: Rhodobiaceae bacterium; assembly: GCA_024645085.1. Classification (GTDB taxonomy): domain Bacteria; phylum Pseudomonadota; class Alphaproteobacteria; order RS24; family RS24; genus JAHEGN01. Next base: position 4,192 of record JAHEGN010000025.1, on the reverse strand, counting down.
CCAAGCACAATTTGCGGCGTCGTTTTTCAGGGCGAATATAATCGCCATAGCTGCCAATTCTCATTTGCTTGCGATGGTTTATCGGATCGGGCGCGTAATCGTAAACTCTGGAAAAAAGCCCTAGAAATTGCCGGTGCCAAATTAATTGAGAACCGCGAACGCTCTGAAACCGCCAATGCCACACATTATCATGCCGATTATGTGACGCCTTATTGGAGCGAGAAAATGGTGCGCTTAACGAAAATTGGGCGTCATATTTTCTATACGGATAAGCGGATGGTGAATTTCTAAGCGCTAGGCTTTAACGTCAATATCCAATCCAAAATCAAGCACTGGCGCCGAATGGGTAATCGCCCCGACGGAAATAAAATCAACGCCTGTCTCGCTAATCGCCACCACTGTGTCGCTATTGACGCGGCCTGAGGCTTCCAATATGGCACGCCCCTGATTGATTTCCACTGCTTGGCGTAAGCTGTCAGGCGTCATATTATCTAACAGAATAATTTTGCCGCCAGCCGCGAGCGCTTCTTCCAGCTGTTCGAGCGTATCGACTTCAATCTCAATCGATAACATGTGACCAGCTGCTTGTTGGGCGGCGTGCAAAGCCGCCGAGACACTGCCAGCCACGGCAATATGATTGTCCTTAATCAAAATCGCATCATCCAGACCAAAGCGGTGGTTAACCCCACCGCCAGCTCTGACGGCATATTTTTCAGCTGCTCTGAGGCCCGGCGTGGTTTTGCGCGTGTCGCAAATTCGCGCTGATGTATGGGCCACTAGATCAACCAATTTGGCAGTCTGTGAGGCGACGCCAGATAAATGCCCAAGAAAATTTAACGCCACGCGTTCGCTGGCCAGAAGCGCTTGGGCTGGGCCGCTAATTTTGGCAATGTCATCACCCGCTTCAATGCGCGCGCCATCTTCTTTGAAGCGCTGCATAGAAAGCCCCGATTGGGCGGCAGTAAAGGCGCAGGCAGCAAAATCCAGACCGGCCACCACGCCGGGCTCGCGGGCGCGAATAATCGCTTCGGCTTTTGCATTGGCGGGAATAACCGCCTGTGCGGTGACGTCGCCACTGCGTCCCCAATCCTCAGCCAAAGCGGCTTCGACCATTTGCGAAACCAGCAAAGCAGAGAGCGGTGTGAGAGCGTGCGACATGAGATTTCCTTGTGTGATTTAGCGGTTCGATTTGCAGCTTAAACTTGGGCACTTGCCGGCCCACTGTCAGCCTCAGGCACTAGCTGCTGATAATCGGCTTGCAATTGCCCATAGGTCAATAGGCTGTGGCTTGGCGTGGCCGATGTTTGCGGGAAGTCGAGGCGATAGTGCCCGCCGCGACTCTCTTCGCGGTGCAGGGCGGCCATGGTGATAAACTGAGCCGCCAATACCATATTGGCAAATGGCGCCGTGCCTTGGGCGGCGCGTTCCAATTGGCGCAATTCGTGCAGCGCGCTAACTAGGCCTTGGCGGCTGCGCAACACGCCAACATATTGCGTCATAATGTGCCGCAAACGGGCCGTGGCTGGCGCAAATAAAGCGTCGCTTTGGCCAAAATTAGTGACCGGAGGGGCAGGCCGCGCGCCGCCAATACTGGGCACAATTTGATTAATGTCTTCGGCGATATTGGCTCCGAAAACAATCGCCTCTAGCAGCGAATTACTAGCCAGCCGATTGGCGCCATGCAGGCCGGTGGAAGCCACTTCGCCACAGGCCCAAAGCCCCGGCAGGCTGGTGCGTCCATGGGTGCTGGTGCGAATGCCGCCCATGTGGAAATGCATGGCTGGCGCAATTGGCAAGGGTTGTTTTGTCGGGTCAATGCCGGCCTTTTGGCAACTGGCATAAACCGTCGGAAAGCGGCTTTCGAGATGATCGGCGAGACCGCAGGGGCGCAAATCGAGCCCCGCCTGTCCGGTTTCGGTGATTTGATGAAACACGGCGCGGGCCACAATATCGCGCGGCGCCAGTTCAGCATCGGGGTGCACATCGGGCATAAAGCGCTGACCATTGGCATTGACCAAAATCGCCCCTTCACCGCGCAAAGCCTCAGTGGCCAAAGGCGCTGGGTCGCCCATGCCGGTTAGGGCAGTGGGGTGAAATTGCACAAATTCTGCATCAGCAATATGCGCCCCAGCGCGCGCCGCCATGGCCAGTGCTTCGCCATTGGCAGCGTTTGGATTGGTCGTCACCTCATAGAGATGGCCAGCCCCACCCATCGCCAAAATTACCGCCCGTGCGCGAATAAGCAAAGGCCCTGCTAGGCTGGTTTTATCGGCCGGACGGGCAAACACGCCGACCACGCGACCATCTTCAATGGCCAATTCATAGGCAGCGAAGCCCTCAATAAAATTCAGGCTTGGTGTGGCTTCGGCGCGGGCGATAAGCGTCGCCATGATTTCGCGTCCGGCACGGTCGCCGCGAATGCCAATAATGCGATTGTGGCTATGTGCGGCTTCGCGACCTAGCCGCAATTGGCCTTGCGCGTCTTTGTCAAAACTGACGCCAAATTCGGCTAAATCGGCAATCCGCGCCGCCGCGTCATTGGCCACCATGGTGGCAATTTCCGGATCGACCAGACCAGCACCGGCGGTGATGGTGTCGCGGGCGTGATAGTCAGCATGGTCATCAGCGCCCATGGCCGCCGCAATGCCGCCTTGCGCCCATTTACTGGCCGAGCCTTTGGTGCGTTTTTGCCCTGATAGAATGGTCACCGGACGCGGTGATAATTTTAAGGCGGTGAACAGGCCAGCCAAACCAGCACCGACGACAAGGACATCGCCGACGTCAATAATATTGGCTGAGGACAGGCTCACAACCGGCCTATTTGCTAAGCGCAATCATCCGCTCGACCGCTTGGCGGGCTTTGGCGGCGATTTTGGCATCAACCTCAACCGCTTGACGCTCATATACCAGAGCCTCCAGCACTTTAGGCAGGGTGATTTGTTTCATATGCGGGCACAGATTACACGGCCGCACGAAATTCACATTGGGGTTTTCAACCGCCACATTGTCGCTCATTGAACATTCGGTCACCATCAGCACACGATCGGGCTGATTATCGGTTACCCATTTAATCATCGCTGATGTGGAGCCAGAAAAATCCGCTTCATCAAGCACGGCTGGTTTGCATTCAGGGTGGGCAATAATTTTCAGGCCCGGGTCATCAGCGCGATATTGTTGCAATTCCTCCGGGGTGAATAATTCATGCACTTCGCAGCGCCCCTTCCATGCGATCACCTCGACATCGGTTTCACGGGCAATATTCTGCGCCAAAAATTCGTCAGGAATGCACAGCACACGATCAGAGCCCATGCCATTAACAATCTTAACAGCATTGGAAGAGGTGCAGCAGACATCGCTCTCGGCTTTGACCTCGGCTGATGTATTGACATAGGTGACAATCGGCACCCCCGGATAGGCTTCACGCAACGCGCGCACATCGGCACCGGTGATTGACTCGGCCAAAGAACAACCGGCCCCCATATCGGGGATTAAGACGGTTTTTTCTGGGTTCAATAATTTTGAGGTTTCAGCCATGAAATGCACGCCGCATTGAACGATAATATCGCCCTCGGCTTTGGTCGCTTCAATGGCCAGTTGTAGGCTGTCTCCAGCGACATCGGCAATGCCGTGAAAAATCTCTGGCGTCTGATAATTATGCGCCAAAATAACCGCGTTTTTCTCGCGTTTCAGCTGATTAATCGCCTTGATATAAGGCGCAAAAAACGGCCATTCCACAGGCGGAATCACTGATTTCACGCGCTCATAAAGCGGCGCCATATCACGGCCCAACGCATCATTATAATGGATGTCCATTTCTTGCAAAATGAGCGATGCTGTCTGACCGGCTGGCGCGGTGACGGCTTTTTCAATCAGACCTTTACTTGCGGTAAACATCAGGAACCCCCGTATTTATACTCAAATTGAGCATAATTATATAACTAATATGAGCCTTCTAGCGGTAAAATCAAGTTCAAAATCGGTTTTTTTACCGGCCTGTTGATGATTAGCCGCGTCGCGGCCGCGATGAGGAAATGCGCAATCCAGATAATGGGCGGTCGGCGCGGTCGCCGTGGCGAAAGCGGAACAGCTCGGCCGGTCGCCCGCGAGCTTTTTCCATTTTGCCAGTGCTGTCGAGAAAATTGGATTTTTCGACCATGCGGCGGAAGTTTTGCTTGTGCAGGCACACGCCAAG
>JAHEGN010000024.1:22311-24485 GCA_024645085.1 Rhodobiaceae bacterium | reverse complement strand
GACTGGCTACCCACATTACGAATGGCCGATAGCGCATAATAAATTTTGTCGCCATCAATCGAAAATTGCACTTCCGAGCGGTTCACATCAGGGCTGAGCACGGCGATATCATGGCGGCCAGCGTCTTGTTTGAAACTATTGAGCTTGTCAGTGCGCTCAAAATCCAGCGACATGGAAGCGGCATAAAAGGCAACCGGATAATTGGCCTTTAACCAAGCCGTTTGATAGGAAATCAGCGCATAAGCAGCGGCGTGGCTTTTGTTGAAACCGTAACCGGCAAAACGGTCAACTTGGTCGAAAATTTCCGCCGCTTTGGCTTTGTTGACGCCATTTTCCATCGCCCCATCAATGAAACGTGCTTTTTGTGCGTCCATTTCGGCTTTAATTTTTTTACCCATGGCGCGACGCAATAAATCGGCCTCGCCCAGCGAATAGCCCGACAGGGTTTGCGCGATTTGCATCACTTGTTCTTGATAAATCATCACCCCATAGGTTTCTTCCAATAGAGGCTTGAGCGTGTCGTGCAGGTAATTGGGTTTTTGCTCGCCATTTTTACAGGCGATATAGCGCGGAATATTGTCCATTGGGCCGGGACGATAAAGCGCCACAAGGGCGATAATATCTTCAAACACATCTGGCTTCATTTTGCGCAGCACATCGCGCATGCCTGAGCTTTCCAGCTGGAACACGCCAATCGTGTCGCCGCGCCCCAAAAGCTCGAAGGTTTTCGCATCATCCAAAGGCAATTTATGAATATCGACGTCGACGCCAGTGCGGGCCAATAAGTCGACGGCTTTTTCCAACACTGTCAGCGTTTTCAACCCCAGAAAGTCGAATTTGACCAAACCGGCTTTCTCTACCCATTTCATATTAAACTGAGTGACCGGCATATCGGATTTCGGATCGCGATAAAGCGCCACCAGCTCTTGCAATGGCCGGTCGCCAATCACCACACCGGCGGCATGGGTCGAGGCGTGGCGGTAAAGACCCTCTAGTTTCAGGCTGATTTCAATCAATTCCGCCACTTGCGGGTCGCTGTCGCGCTCTGCTTGCAGGCGCGGCTCTCCGTCAATCGCCTCGCTCAAAGTCACTGGATTGGCTGGATTATTCGGCACCATTTTGCACAAAGCGTCGATTTGCCCATACGGCATTTGCAACACCCGCCCGACATCACGCAACACCGCGCGGGCCTGCAATTTACCAAAGGTGATGATTTGCGCGACCTGCCCGCGACCGTATTTTTCCTGCACATAGGCAATCACTTCCTCGCGCCGCGATTGACAAAAATCAATGTCAAAGTCAGGCATGGAAACCCGCTCAGGGTTCAAAAACCGCTCAAACAGCAGATTAAACCGCAGTGGGTCAAGGTCAGTAATGGTCAGCGCCCAAGCAACCACCGAGCCGGCGCCGGAGCCACGGCCCGGGCCAACCGCAATATTCTGCTCTTTTGCCCAGCGAATAAAGTCGGCCACAATCAAGAAATAGCCGGGAAACCCCATTTTGCCAATGACGTCGAGCTCAAAATCGAGCCGTTCACGATAGGCCTCAGGCGTCGTTGCCGGAACAATTTGCTGCAATCGATTGTCGAGCCCCTTATGCGCTTGTTGGCGCAGCGCTTCGAGCTCATCACCAGCCGCAAAAGCTGGCAAAATCGGCGCGTGCTCAAGCGGCCGAAAAGCGCATCTTTGGGCGATTTCAATGGTGTTTTCCAGCGCCTCTGGCAAATCAGCAAAAAGGGCGCACATTTCTTCGGCCGATTTCAGCCTGTGGTCGGGTGTCAAACGGCGGCGATCTTCCTCGTTTAAGTAGCGACCGGCGGCAATGCAAATCAGCGCATCATGTGCGCGATAGTCATCGGCTGAAGCGAAAAATGCCTGATTGGTGGCCACTAGTGGCAGCTCCATGTCATAAGCAAAGTCAATCAACGCCGCCTCAATCTCACCCGCATCGCGGCCAGTGTACCGTTGAAGTTCTACATAAAGATTACCACTGAAAATGTTGTTTAATAACGATAATTTTGATTTTGCTTCTTTCGTTCTTTGATTGTTGAGCAAGCCATTAATCGGCCCTTCTTCGCCCCCTGTCAGGCAAATTAACCCAGCCGCATGGGCTTTCAGCGCCGCCATTGATACGCCGGGCTCTTTCGTGCCCTCGACGGCCAAATGAGCGGCGCT
>JAHEGN010000024.1:0-22211 GCA_024645085.1 Rhodobiaceae bacterium | reverse complement strand
CCCCAAACCATAATCACATAAGACAGACCCAAAAGTGTGCCTAATGCCATAACATCTTCAATTATATTTTTCATTATTCGCTCCATGTCTCATTGCCCTTACTATGTTCACTTTTTGTTCTTTTGTCAAACATAAATTTACAATTATTTTTTCTTATATTTTTCATGTAGTTAAATCAATTGGCCTGAATTTTTCCGTCTGCCATGCGGACAATTCGATCGGCTTGTTCAGCCAAGTTCAAATCATGAGTGGCCAGAAGAACAGCGGCTTTTTGCGCCCGTGCCAGCTCCAACATAAGCTCTGCCACCTGCCCGCCTGCTTTGCTGTCTAAACTGCCGGTTGGCTCATCGGCCAACACTACTTTCGGCCGGTTCATCAGAGCGCGCGCCAGAGCCACACGCTGCTGTTCACCACCGGATAATTGCGCCGGTAAATGAGTGAGCCGGTCTTGCAAATTCAGCGAGCCAAGCAATAAGGAAGCGCGGTCAAGCGCATCTGAGCGCGACACACCGGCAAGCCGCGCCGGCATGGCAACATTTTCTGCCGCGGTAAACTCAGGCAGCAAATTATGAAACTGATAGACAAAGCCAATATGTTGCCGACGCAAGCGCGTGCGTTGGTTTTCATCATCAAGCGATACTGGCGCGCCATCAATCACCACCTGCCCGCTATCTGGCTTTTCCAAGAGGCCAGCAATATGCAGCAAACTCGACTTGCCAGAACCCGACGGCCCCAAAAGCGCCACCACTTCACCCGGCTCAAGGGTTAAATCAGCCCCCTGCAAAACCGGCAAAAGCGCCCCGCCCTGTTTGAAACAGCGGTGAATATCGACCAGTTCGAAAGACTTACTCATAGCGCAATGCCTCCACCGGTTGCAGCGAGGCGGCGCGATAGGCCGGATAAAGCGTCGAGATGAAGGAAAGTCCAAGCGCAATGGCCAGCACTTGCACAACATCGCTGGCAATCATCCGAGCGGGCATTTCTTCTAAGAAGTAAACTTGCGCCGGGAATAATTCAGCGCCGGTCAAATAAATCAGCATTTGGCGAATTTCTTCAATATAGGCGCAAAATAGCGTGCCCAAACCCAGCCCCGCCAATGTGCCAACCACGCCAATACTGGCGCCAGTGATGAAAAACACCCGCATAATCATGCCACGCGTCGCCCCCATGGAGCGCAAGACGGCAATATCGCGGCCCTTGTCGCGCACCAGCATCACCATGCCGGACACAATGTTCAAGGAGGCGACCAGTAATATCATCGTCAGAATTAGAAACATAACATTGCGTTCGACTTCCAAAGCGCCCGACAGCGTCTGATTGCGCTGGCGCCAATCGGCAATGTAATGATCGGGCCCTATTGCGGCTTGCAAATCGCCCAATCGCGCGTCAATCATATCAGGGTCGGTCAAAGTCACGTCAATTCGGCCAGCTTGCGGCAACGTACTAAAAAACTGTTCGGCCTGAGCAATCGGCATAAAGATAAAATTCGTGTCGAATTCTGACATGCCGATACGAAAAATGGCTACCACCGGAAACTGCCGAACGCGCGGCGCCACGCCAAACGGGGTGACCGCACCACGCGGCGCAATCAGCGACAGCTTATCGCCAATTTTCAGATTGGCTTGCGCCGCCAGCCGCGCGCCAATGGCCACACCTTTTTTCTCGCTGATATTTTGGAACCCGCCAGCTTCAATGGCATTGGCCAGGCTTGGCATTAATTTGAGCTTATCTTCCGGCATACCGCGCACCAAAACGCCGCGGATTGTATTGCCCGACGAAAACATCGCCTGCCCCTCAACCATCGGCGTTGCCAACACCACACCATTAATGGTCTGCAAGGCATCGCTCAGGCTTTGACGGTCGCTAAACTGTCCCGAATAGGCACGAATTTCGGCGTGGCCATTGACCCCTAGAATCCGATCTAAAAGATCAGCGCGAAAGCCAGACATGACCGCCATCACCACAATCAGCGTGCCGACGCCCAGCATAATGCCGAGAAAAGAAATCGCAGAAATCACCGAGATAAAACTCTCGCGACGGCGGGCGCGCAAATAGCGGCCAGCAATCTGCCATTCTAATGCGTTAAATGCTTTCATTTCTGCCTCACGCAGGGGGTTGCGACAATATTTTCATGGCTGCCTCAAGAGCAACCGTTTGTTTTTCACCAGTCACGCGGTTTTTAATTTCAACTTCACCAGCTTTTGCGCCACGCGGCCCAACCACAGCCTGCCATGGTAGACCTATTAAATCCATGGTCGAAAATTTAGCGCCGGCGCGCTCGTCGCGGTCATCATAGAGAACATCTAGATTATGATTGGTTAAGTTTTGGTAAAGCTGCTCGCATAAGGCGTCCGTCGCTTCATCGCCGGGCTTCAAATTAATCAAACCAATATGGAATGGCGCCACTGCCCATGGCCACACAATACCCTCGTCATCGTGACAGGCCTCAATAATGCCGCCAACAAGCCGTGATACGCCAATACCATAAGAACCCATGTGAACCGGCACATCCTTGCCATCTGGGCCAGCCACTAGCGCCTTCATGGCATTGGAATATTTGGTGCCAAAATAGAAAATATGACCAACTTCAATGCCGCGCGCCGTCAACCGCTTGTCTGCTGGCACTTCGGCTTCAAATTTGGCGGCATCGTGCATTTCGTCACTGCGCGCGTAATATTGCGTATAGCCGTCAATGACCGGCGTTAAATCGGCCGCGTAATCGGCTTCTGGCACTGGTTGGGCGAGTACGTCCGCATGGCAAAACACTTCACTCTCGCCGGTTTCCGCCAGAATGATAAACTCATGGCTCAAATCACCACCGATGGGGCCCGTATCGGCCGCCACCGGAATTGCCTGCAGCCCCATGCGCTTAAAACTGCGCAAATAAGACACGAAGATTTTTTGATAGGCACGCCGCGCATTGGCTTCGTCAATGTCGAAACTATAGCCGTCTTTCATCAAAAATTCGCGGCCGCGCATGACCCCAAAACGCGGGCGGATTTCATCGCGGAACTTCCATTGAATGTGATACAAATTGCGCGGCAATTCTTTATAGCTGCGCACACTATCGCGGAAAATTTGCGTGATGAGCTCTTCATTGGTTGGCCCATAGAGAAGGTCGCGGTCATGCCGGTCGGTAATGCGCAACATTTCCTTGCCATAATCATCATAACGCCCCGACTCGCGCCAAATTTCAGCCGGTTGCAAGGTTGGCATCAGCATTTCCAGCGCCCCTGCTAAGGCTTGCTCTTGGCGGACAATATCAGCAATTTTATTGAGCACGCGCAGCCCTAGAGGCAGCCAGCTGTAAATGCCAGCGGAGCTTTGCCGCACCATGCCGGCACGCAACATAAGCCGATGCGAGACAATTTGGGCTTCGGCAGGGTTTTCCTTCAAAACCGGCAGGAAATAATTGCTTAAACGCATGAGTTTAACCTTTTTAACGAATCTTATCTTAAGTCTTAACATGTCGCCAAGAAGGCGCAAGCAAACTTCACCAGCCCGCATTATTTTCGTGACACGGGCTGATTTATTTTCTAATTTTACAGTGTGGATAGGAATTTAATTCCTAGGTTTTGGGAGGAGCCTCCCGGTGAGCATTGCTCCTGGGGCACACAATAGCGGAGCCTTGGGCTCCGCTATTTTTTTATCTGCCGCTGGTGTTGTAAATCTAGGATTTCAGTGTCGGCAGAAATGGCAGTTGTAAGTCAACCAGAAGGTCTGACGTCAAAACATAATATAAAGCCGCATAGAGAATGAGGGCGATTAATGTCGTCCACAGCAGTTTTTTGCCAATACGCGGCTGAACCGGGGCGCTGGTCGTTGACCCGGGCACAATATCGCCCGCCTCATCTTGCGACACCACGCCAAAGGGCAGCACCATAAACAGCGTTAAAAACCAAACAATGCCGTAAATCGCACAGCCAAACACAAAACTAATTTCAATCATTGACGCTTCTCCTTAGGCTTAAATTATTATACGCGCACAAAACTCACAACAACCGCCGGCTTTTTACCCCAACGGCGCGCCATTTCGCGGCGAATACCATTGCGCATCGAGGTTGTCGCCTTTTCTGGGGTTAAGCGCCCATTCGACGGAATCGCCCGCTCGACAGCATCCAAAGCCCAATCAGCCAAACGCACAGCGCCGTCATCTTGTGGCATGCCGACCAATTCAACGCTCGGCACACCGGCCAAACGATCGGCGGCATCAACCGGCACGGCAACAAACACCACCCCATTATGCGCCAGATTGCGCCGTTCTTTTACCGGCAGGGCCTTATTGTCGAGAATGACATTGCCATCAATATAAAACCGGCCATGCGGCACCACATCGATAACCTCAGCCGCACCTGGCCAAATGCGCAACATATCGCCATTGTGAATGCGCACCGGCTCCGGCACTTGCAATTGTTTGGCCAATTCGGCATGGGCCATTAAATGCCGGTGCTCGCCATGCACTGGCACGGCAATGCGCGGGCGCGCCCATTGATACATATCTTTCAGCTCGTCAATACACGGGTGGCCTGAGACGTGTAAATCTTTGCCATTAGGCAGAACAATTTCAACATCCAAAGCGGCCAGTTGATTTTGCATGCCCATAATTTCCGCTTCATTACCGGGAATCATTTTCGATGAAAAAATCACCTTATCGCCGGCTTCTAAGCTCAAATGCGGATGCGTGCCCGAGGCCATGCGCCCCAAGGCGGCACGGCTTTCGCCCTGACTACCAGTGCAGCAAATCAGCAGTTTTTCTGGCGGTAAATAGCCCGCGTCGGCCTCTTCAACCAATTCTGGGAATTGCGTCAAATAGCCGGTTTTGCGGGCCGCTTGATAAATTTTATGCATGCCGCGCCCGGCTAAACACAAATGCCGGTCACTGGCCACGGCAGCTTGCGCAATACTGGTGAGACGCGCGACATTGGACGCAAATGTAGTGATAATCACGCGCCCGCTGCTGGCTTTGACGACGTCTTGCAAAGCCGCGCCAACATCGGCCTCAGAGCCCGAGCGGCCAGGGCTAAGCACATTAGTGCTATCGCAAATAATCGCATCAATGCCCTCATCGCCAAAGGCCGACAAACGCGCCTCTTCGGTTAAGCGGCCAATCACCGGATCAGGGTCAATCTTCCAATCGCCGGTATGCAATACCCGCGCCTCGCCGCAGCGAATGGCGAGCGCGCTTGGCTCAGCAATCGAGTGGGTGAGACAAATATAATCAATTTCAAACGGCCCCAATGAAACATGGCCGTCAGTGTCGATAATGTGTAGCGGCACGACGTCCAACAGCCCCACTTCGGCCAATTTACCCTTTACCAATTCGGCGGTAAACGGCGTCGCATAGACCGGACATTTCAGCCGCGGCCATAAATGCGCCAGCGCGCCAATGTGATCTTCATGGCCATGCGTCAGCAAAATGCCATGCAGCGATTTGGCGTGGCCTTCGATAAAGCTGGTGTCTGGGGTAATCAGGTCAATGCCCGGGTCATTGGCCTTGCCAAATGTGACCCCCAAATCAACCATAATCCAATCGCGCTTGCCCTTTTTGCCATAGCCATAAAGATTGCAATTCATGCCAATCTCGCCGGTACCCCCCAAGGGTAAAAACACTAAATCACTGTCTTGCTTACTCATATATTTACCCCGGGAAAAAACACATCAGCCGCCGAAATCACCTGACGTGTGCCATCTTCGGCGCGCAAAATAAGGGCCCCGCTGGCGTCGATATCTTCAAAAATACCATGTAATTCTTGCGTCTCTAAGCGCGCTGTAATCGGCTGACCAAAGTTTTGCGCAAGCTGCCGCCAACGCGTCAAAATGGACGCAAAACCCGACGACTGCCATTGCTGGTAGAATTTCTCAAACGCCGCCGCCAAAATATACAAGGCCTGCAAATTATCTGGCGCAGTGCCGCCCATGGCCGCAATACTGCTGGCCGGATAAGGCGTGTCTTCGGGGAAATGCTGCAAATTCAGCCCCAGCCCAATGGCCACCCAGTCAAGCTGTCCGGCAGACATTGACGCTGACTCCAGTAAAATACCGGAAATTTTGGCGCCTTTGATCAACACATCATTGGGCCATTTCAGCCGCACATCAGTGTCATCACCAAGCAGCTCAGCAGCCGTTTCATGCAACGCCAGACCGGCGACAAAAGATAATTGCCCAGCCTGTTCCGCGGCCAATGACACGGGTAAATATAGGGTGGTCATCAGATTGCCGGTTGGCGACGCCCAATGGCGCCCGCGTCGTCCTCGCCCTGCTGTTTGTTGGTCGGCCAAAATCCAATGCGGCACGCGCACGCCATCATGCGCCATGCGCCGCGCCTGCTCATTAGTGCTGTCGACCGATGACAGATGAAGAAGCTGATAGGATTGGGGTAGTTGATTTACCAAATTATGGCCGGCTTATGAGGCCGGTCACCACATCAGTGCCCGCCCCATTCAATAAGGCAGCCGCAGCAATATTGGATAAGTCAATGAGCGGCGCCGGATAGACGAAAAACAGAAGTGCAAAACCCGCCATGACCCCAGACAGAATACTTAACTCGCGCGGCATGGGCTGATAATTGTCATCGCTTGGCGCGTCGATATACATGATTTTGACAATCCGCAAATAATAATAGGCGCCAACAACGCTCGACAAAACGCCGAGAATACTCAGCCCATAAAGACCCGCATCAATGGCCGCGCGGAAGACGAATAATTTGCCAAAAAACCCAGCCATGGGCGGAATGCCAGCTAATGAGAACATCATAATCGCCAGACATGCGGCCATAAAGGGGCGGGTTTGGCTGAGCCCCGCCAGATTGTCAATGCGCTCGACCATACCACCTTCGCGGCGCATGGATAAAATACAGGCGAATGTGCCCAGCGTCATAATGGCATAGAGTGTCATATACAGGACCACGCCCGACACGCCGTCTTGCGAGCCGGCGGCAAAGCCGACTAATGCAAATCCCATATGGCCAATTGACGAATAAGCCATGAGTCGCTTGATGTTCTGTTGGCCGATAGCGGCGAAAGCGCCGAGCAACATGCTGGCGAAAGAAACAAAAATAATGATTTGCTGCCACGCAATAATCGCATCAGGAAAAGCGGTGAGCATGACGCGTAAGAATATCGCCATGCCAGCCAATTTTGGCGCCGCGGCGAAAAACGCGGTAACCGCGGTTGGCGCGCCCTCATAAACATCTGGCGTCCACATATGAAACGGCACAGCGGAAATCTTAAATGCCAGACCGGCAATCAGGAACACCAGACCAATGGTCATGGCAATCGGCAATTGACCATCAACCGGCTGGAAGGCCTTGGCAATCTCGGCAAATTCAGTACTGCCGGAGAAGCCGTAAATCAGCGAGGCACCATAGAGCAACAGACCTGACGACAGCGCACCGAGAACAAAATATTTCAGCCCAGCTTCGGTCGAACGCAGACTATCGCGATTAATCGCGGCGACGACATAAAGCGCCAGGCTTTGCAGCTCAATTCCCATATATAGGGCGATCAAATCATTGGCCGAAATCATCATGCCCATGCCGGTAGCAGCGAGAACCAGGAGAACGCTGAACTCAAAGCGCGCCAGCTTTTCGCGGGCCATGAAATCACGCGACATTAAAATCGCAATCGCCGTCGCAACAAAGGTCAGGGCTTTCATTAATGCGGCAAAACCGTCAACCACAAAGGCGCCGTTAAAGGCGGTTGCATAGCCATTTTGGCTTTGGCCAAGCGACAAAAGCGTCGCCACCAGCAATAGGATAATGGCGCCGAAATCAACCGCCCGTGTGGCATCTTTTGACGAAAAAGCGCCCAACATTAACAGCCCCATAGCACCCAAAAACAGCACTAACTCAGGAAGAATAAGTCCAATATCGTTAATCATGCGTGTCTCCTAATACCCCGACAGGCCAGAATAATGCGCGGCCAGCGCTTCTTGATAATTACTCACCAGCGCTTCGACGGAGCTTGCGGTCACATCGAGAATTGGCATCGGCCAAACACCGAATAAGATCGTTGCGACGGCGAGCGGCGCAATGATGAAAATCTCGCGGCGATTCATATCGCTAATTTGTTCTAAACCCTCGTGCTCAATGCGGCCAAGGCTGACACGGCGATACAAGGACAGCGCGTAGACAGCTGAGAAAATAACCCCGCTGGCGGCGAATAAAGCCGTCCATGTGCTGACTTGGAAGGCACCAATAATGGTCAAAAACTCGCCGACAAAGCCAGAGGTGCCGGGCAAGCCGACATTGGCCATGGTGAACAATAAAAACACAGCAGCATAAATCGGCATGCGATTAACCAAACCGCCATAAGCGGCAATCTCGCGCGTGTGCATGCGGTCATAAATCACCCCGACGCATAAAAACAGCGCGCCGGAAATCCAGCCATGCGACAGCATTTGAAACACCGCCCCCTGCACGCCTTGCACAGTAGCAGTGAACAGACCCATGGTCACAAACCCCATATGGGCAACCGATGAATAGGCAATCAGCTTTTTCATATCTTCTTGCGCAAAGGCGACCAATGAAGTGTAGACAATGGCAATGGCGCTAAGGGCAAAGACCATTGGCGCAAACATGTCAGAGGCGATTGGGAACATAGGCAAAGAGAAACGCAAGAAACCATAGCCGCCCATTTTAAGCAGCACGCCGGCCAAAATCACCGAACCAGCGGTCGGCGCTTCAACGTGGGCATCTGGCAACCATGTGTGCACCGGCCACATTGGCATTTTGACCGCAAAGCTGGCGAAAAACGCCAACCACAGCCAAGTTTGCATATTGGCATCAAAGCCGATTTCGGTAAGCGCTGGAATGAAAGTCGTATCGGCCTGCCAATACATTGCCAAAATCGCCAACAGCATCAATACCGAGCCAATCAGCGTATAGAGGAAAAACTTAAAGCTGGCGTAAATCCGCCGCGCCCCACCCCATACACCAATGATGAGGAACATTGGAATCAGGCCGCCTTCAAAGAATAAATAGAACAACACCAAATCCATGGCGCAGAACACGCCAATCATTAATGTCTCAAGCACCAAAAAGGCGACCATATATTCGCGGACGCGATGGCTGATGCTTGTCCAACTGGCAAGAATACAAATCGGCATGAGGGCTGTCGTCAAAAGCACGAACAGCACGGAAATACCGTCAACGCCCATGGCATAGTCAATGCCGCCGCCAAGCCACGAAACCCGTTCAGTAAATTGGAAATCCGCCGTGCTGCCGTCAAATTGCGCGACCATGAAAATGCTCAGAAAAAGGGTGACAACGGTTGTCCATAGGGCCACGGCGCGCGAGTTATTGGCAATTGTCGCCTCATCGCCACGCACCAGCATAATAAACAAGGCCCCCAGCAGAGGCAGGAATGTAATGGTCGAAAGAATAGGCCAATCGGTCATTTAGTGTCCCCCAGCCAGCATGAACCAGCTCACAAAACCTGCGACGCCGACAAGCATCACGAATGCATAGTGATAAACAAAACCCGTTTGCAGGCCGACAAAACGTTGGGTCACGCGCAAAACATTTGCGGCGATACCATTTGGCCCGAAGCCGTCGATGACATAGCCATCGCCGCCCTTCCAGAACACGCGCGCCAGCCAAGCGACAGGGCGCACAAAGATGAAGTGATAAAGCTCGTCAATATACCATTTATTGAGCAAGAATTTGTACAATAGGTCGTTTTGGGTGGCGATTTGTGCCGGCCATTGTGGCGAGCGTATATACATCACCCAAGCGGTCGCAAAACCGGTCAACATCATCACCAATGGTGCAAGTTTCACCCAAAGCGGCACATTGTGCAGGTCATGTAAAACGTGATTGTCTGGGCCGGTGAAAATACTGGCGCCCCAGAAGGTCGCTTGCCCGTCGCCGATGAATGAGCCAGAAAACGCCAGCCCCGTGCCCAAAGCACCCAAGGCCAAGACCAATAGTGGCACCAGCATAACAGGCGGGCTTTCGTGCACGTGACTGAGGGTTTCCGTCGAACAGCGTGGCTGACCATAAAAGGTCATGAACATCAGTCGCCAACTATAGAATGAGGTGAACAGCGCCGCTACCACGAGGAGGACAAAGCCAAACATATGCGGGCCAGCATGGGCAGCAAAGGCGGCCTCAATAATCGCATCTTTCGAGAAGAAACCGGCGGTCAATGGGAAGCCGGTCAAGGCCAGCGTGCCGATCAGCATCATAAACCAGGTTGTTGGCACTAATTGGCGAAGCCCGCCCATTTTGCGCATGTCTTGCTCATCTTGCATGGCGTGAATAACTGAGCCTGCGCCAAGGAATAACAGCGCCTTAAAGAAAGCGTGGGTGAACAAATGGAACATAGCCACTTGATAGGCGCCAACGCCGAGAGCGACAAACATATAGCCAAGCTGCGAACAGGTTGAATAGGCAATCACCCGCTTGATATCATTTTGCACCAGACCAACGGTTGCGGCAAAGAAGGCGGTAATCGCACCGACACAAATAACCACTGCCGAGGCGGTCGGCGATAATTCGAACAGCGGCGAACAGCGCGCCACCAAAAATACGCCAGCGGTTACCATGGTGGCCGCGTGAATGAGCGCCGATACTGGAGTCGGGCCTTCCATCGCATCGGGCAGCCATGTGTGCAGCATAAATTGCGCTGACTTGCCCATAGCGCCCATGAACAGCAGCAAGCAAATTGTCGTCAATGTTGGCAGGGTCCAGCCGAGGAAATCAAATTGGCCTTGCGCCAGCGCATCAGCTGCGGCGAAAACTTCATCAAATTGCAAAGAGCCGACGGTGAAGTAAATCGCCGCCATGCCCAAAATCAACCCAAAATCACCCACCCGATTGACCACAAAGGCTTTCATGGCGGCGGCATTGGCCGATGGTTTTTTGAACCAGAAACCAATCAGCAGATAAGACGCCAAACCCACGCCTTCCCAGCCGAAGAATAATTGCACGAAATTATCAGCCGTTACCAACATCAGCATCATGAAAGTGAACAGCGATAAATAGGCGAAAAACCGCGACCGACCCGGGTCGTGACTCATATAACCAATCGAATAAATATGCACCAATGCTGACACACCATTGACCACCACCAGCATCACCGCGGTTAGCGTATCAATGCGCAACACCCAATCAACGTTTAAGGTGCCGGAATGTATCCAGCTCAACACATTAACCGTCGCTGTATGATTATTCATCCCCACATCAATAAAGGCGACGCATGACAAAACGGCTGAGGCGACCAAAAGACCTGAGGTTAAAAGTTCCGAGCGCCGGTGGCCGATAATGCGGCCAAATAATCCGGCAATAATCGCGCCGACAAGCGGGAAGAAGACGATTGCGTGATACATTTTTTAGCCTTTCATCTGACTAACATCTTCAACCGCGATGCCACCACGATTGCGGAAATAAACCACCAAAATGGCCAAACCAATAGCCGCCTCACCGGCTGCCACTGTGAGCACCAGAAGGGCGAATACTTGGCCGACCAAATCGCCAAGGAAAGCCGAAAACGCCACGAGATTAATGTTCACCGCCAGCAACATAAGCTCGATGGACATTAAAATAATGATGACGTTTTTACGGTTAAGAAAAATACCAAACACGCCAATGGTGAATAAAATCGCCGCCAAAGTGAGATAATGCGTAAGTCCAATGCCGGTCATTTTATAGCCCCTGTCCTGGTTTCACGTCGACCAAGGCGACACCATCTTCTTTGGTGCGGGCGTTTTGCTCGGCAATGTTCTGACGGCGCGGGTTGTTTGATTTGACCAAGGTCAAAACAATGGCGCCAATCATCGCCACCAGCAAAATCGCACCGGCGGCTTGGAAGTAATAAATATAGTCCGTGTACAGCACGCGGCCCAAGGCTTCGGCATTGGTCATGCCTTCCGGCGTGGCGCGCGGCAAGGGATTGCTATCAGCCAAGCGCGAGGAGGCGCCAAACACCAATAAGAGCTCCAGCAATAAGATGAGCCCGACAGTGGCGCCAATTGGCAGATATTGTAAAAACCCTTCGCTTAATTCGGCAAAATCAATATCCAGCATCATCACCACAAATAGGAATAACACAGCCACTGCGCCGACATAAACGACGACAAGGATGAGGGCCAGAAACTCCGCCCCCATGAGGATGAACAGACCGGCGGAATTGAAGAAGGTCAAAATCAAAAACAGCACAGAATAAACCGGATTGCGCGAGGCAATCACCATAAAGGCACTGGCCACAGAAACCGTGGCGAATAAGTAAAAAGCGAGTGATGTTAAGGTCATATGAATCTACCGGTAAGGAGCATCAAGCTCGATATTTTTTGCAATTTCGATTTCCCAACGATCGCCATTCGACAAAAGTTTTGTCTTGTCGTAAATCAGCTCTTCGCGGGTTTCGGTTGCAAATTCAAAATTTGGCCCTTCAACAATGGCGTCCACCGGACACGCTTCTTGGCAAAAGCCGCAATAAATACATTTCACCATATCGATGTCATAGCGCACGGTGCGGCGGGTGCCGTCATTATTGCGCGGGCCCGCCTCAATGGTGATGGCCTGCGCCGGACACACGGCTTCGCATAATTTGCAAGCAATGCAGCGCTCTTCGCCATTTGGATAACGGCGCAAGGCGTGCTCGCCGCGAAACCGTGGGCTAATCGGGCCTTTTTCATGCGGATAATTCACCGTCGCCTTTGGCGCAAAGAAATAGCGCATGGCCAAGCCAAAAGCCGACACGAATTCGCTAAGAAAAAGCCCTCTTGCTGTGCGATCTAACCAAGCCATAAATCTCTCCCCGCCCTTAGGACGCCATACCGGTAAATTGTAAAAACGCTGCCGTTAGCACCACCCAAATCAGCGATAGGGGCAAAAATACTTTCCAACCCAAACGCATCAGCTGGTCATAACGATAACGCGGCACCATGGCCTTAACCATGGCAAACATGAAAAACACGAAGCAGATTTTCAAGACAAACCAAACCACGCCGGGCACCAGATTGAACGGCATAATATCAACCGGCGGCAACCAGCCACCGAGGAATAAAATGGTCGTCATGGCGCACATCAAAATAATATTGGCCAGCTCGCCAATCATGAAAATCACATAAGGTGTCGACGAATATTCGGTCATAAAACCAGCGACCAATTCCGATTCCGCTTCCGGCAAATCAAATGGCGGGCGGTTAGTTTCAGCCAAGGCGGAAATGAAGAAGACAACAAACATCGGAAATAGCGGCACGGCAAACCAGACGGTTTTTTGCGCCAGCACAATATCGGTCAAATTCAGCGAGCCAACGCATAGCAGAACAGTAATAATCACCAAGCCAATGGACACCTCATAGGACACCATTTGCGCCGCTGAGCGCAGCGCGCCAAGGAAAGGATATTTCGAATTGGAGGCCCAGCCCCCCATGATGACGCCATAGACGCCAAGTGAGGAAATCGCAAATATATACAAAATGCCAACGTTAATCTCAGCCACGGCCCAGCCTTCATTGACCGGAATAACCGCCCAAGCACTGAGCGCCAAGAACATGGTTACAAATGGCGCCAAAAGAAAAATCGGCTTATTGGCGGTAGTCGGGATAATCACTTCTTTGAACAAATATTTCAAAATATCGGCGAAACTTTGCAGCAGGCCGAACGGGCCCACGACATTCGGCCCCCGACGCAATTGCACCGCTGCCCAAATTTTGCGGTCGGCATACATGAAAAACGCCAAGGACACCAACAGCACCAAAATAATCGCCAAACTATGGGCGGTGACCAGCAAAAGCGGCCAAATATAGGTATCGAAGAACAGATTATCCATGCGAACCAGTTCCTTGTTTTGCCGGCGCACGCTCACCTTTGGCCTTGGCACAAGCGGCCATGGTTGCTGAGGCACGGGCGATTGGGTTGGTGAAATAGAAGTCTTCGACCGCAACACCAAAGGCGTCAGATGCCATTGTACCAGCCTGTGGCGCCTGTGGCGCTGCGGCGGGCTCAATTTGGTCAAGCTGCGCCAAATGCGGAGCCACAGCAAACATTTTCACCCGCAGAGCCTCAACCGTATCAAAATCTAGGGTGACGGCTAGGTGATCTGACAGGGCGCGGAAAATTTTCCAGTCTTCGCGCGCCTCTCCTGGTGGGAAAGCCGCCCGCTCGGTCATTTGCGGACGTCCTTCCGTGTTTACATAAATGGCTTGTTTTTCAGTATAGGCCGCTGATGGCAAAATCACATCGGCACGGTGGGCACCGCGATCGCCATGGCTACCAATATAAATCACAAAAGCATCGCCAAGGGCGGCGCCCGCAATTTCGTCGGCGCCATAGAGAATAACCGTTTCGACCTCGCCGCTATTGGCGGCTTGCAAAATACCGGCCGTATCTTTACCGCCCTCGCCCGGCAGTAGACCCAAATCAAGACCAGCCACGCGGGCGGCAGCCAAATGCAGCACATTAAAGCCATTCCATGTCGGCGAAATGGCCCCGCTATTTTCAGCCAATTGAATGGCGGCGGCCAAAACCGCATCGCCATCATCGCGCGCCAACGCCGCTTGACCGACCAATATCATCGGTCGTTGGGCGTTTTTCAGCACGTCGGCAAACCCGTGTTGGCCAGCCAATAAATCGGCCAGCGTGTCTGTGCCAGCGCCAATATGGCTGACCTCATAAGTCAAATCAGCGGGCGCCCCAATCATGGCAATGGGGAATTGCCCCATCATGAAACGCTTGCGAATACGGCTGTTGAGCACGGGTGCTTCAACCCGCGGATTGGCGCCAATAATTAAGAGGGCATCGGCGTCTTCAATACCGGCGATTGTCGTATTGAACAAATAATTGGCGCGCGGGCCGGATAGTTTGGCACCATCTTGGCGACAATCCAAATGCGGGCTGCCGAGATTATCCATCAATGACTTCAGCGCAAACTGCCCTTCGGCACAGACTAAATCTCCGGCAATGGCGGCCAATTTATCGGCTTTGCCAACGATTTTTTCGGCGATAACCGCAAAAGCATCATTCCAGGTGCTGGCGGCTAATTTGCCATCGCGGCGCACATATGGCGTATCAAGGCGCTGGGTGTTAAGCCCATCCCAGACGAAACGCGATTTGTCAGACAGCCATTCTTCATTCACATCATCGTGATTGCGCGGCAAAATACGCATGGCTTCGCGGCCGCGCGTGTCGACACGAATATTACTACCAACCGCGTCCATCACATCAATGGTTTCGGTTTTTTTCAATTCCCATGGCCGAGCTGTATAAGCATAGGGCTTGGATGTCAGCGCACCAACGGGGCACAAATCAATCACATTGCCGGACATTTCGCTGTCCAAAGCAGCCTCAAGATAGGTGGTGATTTCCATATCTTCGCCGCGACCAATAGCGCCGATTTCTGGCACACCGGCGACTTCCGTCGCAAACCGCACGCAGCGTGTGCAATGGATACAACGGGTCATAATGGTTTTCACCAATGGCCCCATATGTTTTTCTTCAACCGCGCGCTTATTATCGTCAAAGCGGCTGGCGTCGCCGCCATAGCCCAGCGCTTGGTCTTGCAAATCGCACTCGCCGCCTTGGTCGCAAATCGGGCAATCCAGCGGGTGATTAATCAGCAAAAATTCCATCACCCCTTCGCGCGCTGCCTTGACGCTGTCAGTTTGGGTGAACACAACCATATCTGGCGCCACTGGCGCGGCGCAGCTGGCGACAGGTTTTGGCGCCCGTTCAACTTCGACCAAACACATGCGGCAATTGCCTGCAACCGATAGGCGCTCGTGATAGCAAAAGCGCGGAATTTCAGCGCCAGCCTCTTCGCAAGCCTGCAGAATTGTTGTGCCTGGCTCGACCTCAACATCGACGCCATCAACGGTCACTTTAATGCGATCGCTCATTACTCAGCAGCCTCCTGCATAGGTCCGGCGGCCAACCGCTCTTCAATCAAAGGCCGGAAGTGACGAATAAGCCCCTGAACAGGCCAAGCCGCGGCATCGCCGAGAGCACAAATCGTGTGCCCTTCGATTTGCTTGGTGACCTGCAACAGCATATCAATTTCTTTTGGCTGCGCGCGACCAGCGGCCATACGCTCAAGCACCCGCCACATCCAGCCAGTGCCTTCACGGCATGGCGTACATTGGCCACAGCTTTCGTGTTTGTAAAAATGCGAAATGCGCGCAATCGCCTTAATGATGTCAGTAGATTTATCCATGACAATCACCGCCGCCGTGCCGAGGCCTGACTGCACTTCTTTCAGACTGTCAAAGTCCATCAACACCGTGTCGCAAATTTCTTTCGGTAATAGGGGCACAGATGAGCCACCCGGAATGACCGCCAGCAAATTGTCCCAACCACCACGCACACCGCCAGCGTGTTTTTCGATTAATTCTTTCAGCGGAATGCCCATTTCTTCTTCAACATTACATGGGTTATTCACATGCCCCGAAATGCAGAATAATTTTGTGCCACTATTGCCTTCGCGGCCTAAACCGGCAAACCATGCGCCACCACGGCGGCAAATCGTCGGCGCCACGGCAATGCTTTCGACATTATTGACCGTCGTTGGGCAGCCATAGAGACCCATATTGGCGGGGAATGGTGGCTTCAGACGCGGCATGCCCTTTTTGCCTTCAAGGCTTTCAATCAAAGCGGTTTCTTCGCCGCAAATATAAGCGCCAGCACCATGGTGCACGTAAATATCGTAATCCCAGCCTGAGCCAGCGGCATTTTTGCCCAGCAAACCATCGGCATAGGCTTCGTCGACAGCGCGCTGCAGAGCCTCGCGTTCGCGAATAAATTCACCGCGGACGTAAATGTAACAAGCATGCGCCCCCATGGCGAAACCGGCCAGCAGACAGCCTTCGAGCAATTTATGCGGCTCATGGCGCATAATATCGCGGTCTTTGCAGGTGCCGGGCTCTGACTCATCAGCATTGACCACCAGATAATGCGGCCGACCATCGTTTTCTTTTGGCATGAATGACCATTTCAAACCGGTTGGGAAACCAGCCCCACCGCGACCGCGCAGGCCAGAGGCTTTGACTTCATCAATCACCCAATCGCTGCCCTTTTTGATGAGGTCAGCGGTAGCTTGCCAATCACCGCGCGCCTTGGCGGCGTTGAGGTCAGCCCCTTCAAAACCATAAATATTGGTGAAAATACGATCTTCATCACGCAGCATTATTTCGTGCCTTTCAAAACAGTCAGCCCGCCCTCAGGCTCTGATGTGTGGCGAGTGTTTTGTGGCCCAGTGGCCACTTCCTTACCGGCGCGCAAATCCGTCAAGACTTGCTCAAAACTCTCGGCCGTTAAATCTTCGTAAAAATCATCATTGATTTGCACCATGGGCGCGTTGACGCAGGCACCAAGGCATTCAACTTCAAGCCAGCTCAATTTACCGTCTTCGGTGATGTCGCCCTGCTCGCCAATCATTTTGCGACAAACAGATTTCAAATCATCGGCGCCGCGCAACCAACATGGCGTGGTGCCACATAGCTGAACAAAAAACTCACCCACGGGTGACAAATTAAACATGGTGTAAAAGGTCGCCACTTCCAGCGCCCGCATATAAGGCATGTCGAGCATATCAGCGACAGTGCGGATGGCCGGTTCTGATAGCCAGCCTTCTTGTTTTTGTGCCTGCCACAAAAGCGGAATAATCGCGCTGGCCTGACGGCCCTCAGGATATTTGCTTATCTGGCCTTTCGACCATTCAATATTTTCCGGCGTGAAAGCAAAGCTCTCTGGCTGGGTTGCATGAAGGCGGCGCACACTCATCGGTCAACTTCTCCGAACACAATATCCATCGACCCCAAAATGGCAGAGACATCTGCCAACATGTGGTCGCGGCTTAAATAATCTAGGGCTTGCAAATGGGCATAACCCGGGGCACGAATTTTGCAGCGATAGGGTTTATTCGACCCATCCGACACCAAATAAACGCCGAATTCACCCTTTGG
Source organism: Rhodobiaceae bacterium (assembly GCA_024645085.1). GTDB lineage: Bacteria > Pseudomonadota > Alphaproteobacteria > RS24 > RS24 > JAHEGN01. The sequence continues at coordinate 4,310 of JAHEGN010000024.1, read as the reverse complement.
TGCCTCAACCGCAGCATAAATCTCACCGGCTGGCACGTGATAGCCCTCAGTGTATAATTTGAAATGGTGGATTAAGGCTTCCATGGACTGTTTCATTTGCGCCCGTTTTGGCGGCACAATTTTGCCATCGGTGGAGGACACTGGCCCATCTGGCATATTGGCAATACATTGCTTCATAATACGAATTGACTGGCGGCACTCCTCGACCCGCACCAAATAGCGGTCGTAGCAGTCGCCGTTTTTGCCAATCGGCACATCGAAGTCAAAATCACTATAGGCTTCATAAGGCTGCGCCCGACGCAAATCCCAAGCCAAACCAGACCCGCGCGCCATCACGCCGGTCAGGCCCCAATTGTGAACATCATCGACACTGACAATGCCGACATTAACATTGCGCTGTTTGAAAATCCGATTGTCGGTCAGCAAACCTTCAATATCGTCGAGGACTTTCAAAAATGGATCGCAAAAAGCGTCAATATCCGCCAGCAATTGCGGGGTTAAATCTTGGTGCACGCCACCGGGACGGAAATAGGCTGAGTGCATGCGCGCACCACTGGCACGTTCGTAGAAAATCATCAGCTTTTCGCGTTCTTCAAAACCCCAAAGCGGAGGTGTCAGCGCGCCAACATCCAAGGCTTGCGTGGTGATGTTCAGCAAATGGCTCAAAATCCGGCCAATTTCAGAATAGAGCACGCGGATATATTGCCCGCGCTTTGGCACTTCAATGCCCAACATGCGCTCAACCGCCAAAGCGAAAGCGTGTTCTTGGTTCATCGGTGCCACATAATCAAGACGATCGAAATACGGCACAGATTGCAGAAAGGTTTTATTCTCGATTAATTTTTCAGTGCCGCGATGCAACAGGCCGATATGCGGGTCAATTCGCTCAACGCGCTCGCCATCCAAATCCATCACCAAGCGCAATACGCCATGGGCAGCCGGATGCTGCGGGCCGAAATTAATCGTAAATTTGCGGTCGTCCTCGACCGGTTTTTCAGGAGACATAGACATTAAACTTAACTCTCCTGCTCATTTGAGCTGTTGTCGCCGGAAGCCTTTTCATCACCTGGCAGATTGGCGCCCATGGAACGCGCACCCTCCCAAGGGCTTTCGAAATCAAAATCACGGAACTCTTGAACCAAGGATACTGGCTCATAAACAACTTTTTTCTGGTCATCATCATAGCGCAATTCAACATGACCCGTCAGCGGGAAGTCTTTGCGCAATGGGTAACCCTCAAAACCATAATCGGTCAAAAGGCGGCGCAGGTCAGGATGGCCAGAAAATAAAATGCCATACATGTCGAAGGCTTCGCGCTCGAACCAATTGGCGGCGTCAAACAGGCCGGTAACACTGGGCACTTGGGTTTCTTCACCAGCTTGTAGCTTCACCCGTATGCGATGGTTCTCGGTCATCGACAAAAGATGATAAACCACATCAAAGCGCAATGTGCGTTGCGGATAATCGGCGCCGCACAAATCAATCAATTGGGTGAAAGCGCAATCGGCGTCATCGCGCAAAAACCGTAAAACAGATTCAATTTCCCGAGGATTAACCTCAAGGGTCAGTTCACCAAATGCAACGAAATGACCGGCCAGCTTGTCGCCAAGGCCAGCGGTAATATGCTGCGTAAGTTGTTCGACGCTTGCCATACTGACCTCTATCTCTCAATCGTGCCGGTGTGACGGATTTTCTTCTGCAACAGCAACACGCCGTAAAGCAGCGCCTCAGCGGTTGGCGGGCAGCCGGGAACATAAATATCAACCGGCACCACGCGGTCACAACCGCGCACAACAGAATACGAATAATGATAATAGCCACCGCCATTGGCGCATGAGCCCATGGAAATCACATAACGCGGCTCTGGCATTTGGTCATAAACCTTGCGCAAAGCTGGCGCCATTTTATTGGTCAGCGTGCCAGCGACAATCATCACATCGGATTGGCGCGGTGAGGCGCGCGGGGCAAAACCAAACCGCTCTACATCATAGCGCGGCATGGAGGTTTGCATCATCTCAACAGCACAGCAGGCCAGACCAAAGGTCATCCAATGCAGTGAGCCGGTACGCGCCCAATTGATTAAATCTTCTGCCGAGGTGACAACAAACCCTTTATCAGCAAGCTGATCATTGACCTGCTCATAATAAGGGTCAGCGGCCGGGGCTGGCTTACTGGTCTCAATTTGGCTTTTTGACATGATCCGCTCCTAATCCCAATCCAAGGCGCCTTTGCGCCACTCATAGGCAAAACCAATGGTCAGCACGCCAAGGAAAAACATCATTGACCAGAAACCAAATAGGCCAACTTCGCCAAAGGCAACAGCCCATGGAAATAAAAACGCCACTTCAAGATCGAAAATGATGAATAAAATGGCGACCAAATAAAACTTCACGTCAAACTTCATGCGCGCATCATCAAAGGCTTCGAAGCCGCACTCATAGGGGGCGTTTTTTTCTGGATCTGGATTATGCGGTGCGGCAAACACTGGCACCACCATTAGCGCCAAAGTAATCGCGGCCGCCAAAGCCATAAAGATCAGGATTGGGTAGTAATTGCTTAGCAAGTCTTGCATCGGCATCGGCTCTCCGTCAGCTGATTTAGGTGGGCAAAAAGTTACCCATTCAATTTGCCGCGAGTATAGTTAGCCTTCGCCGCTTTGCAATAGCCAAAACCTAGTTTTTCGGGAACCAAATGCCGCATCACCGGCGTAAAAATAAAGCGCCCTTGAGGCGCTCGATTTCTGTTTATCAGAATTTATTTTTTGACGGGAAAGTGGCGGGAGTGACGGGACTCGAACCCGCGACCTCTGGCGTGACAGGCCAGCGCTCTAACCAACTGAGCTACACCCCCTAAAGCACTTTTGCACTTCGTCTGTGTCACTTACGCGTCGGCCCTTACTCTGTCAACATGACTTTGGCCGAAACGGTAAAAATGGTGGGCGGTGACGGGATCGAACCGCCGACCCTCTCGGTGTAAACGAGATGCTCTCCCAGCTGAGCTAACCGCCCCACGCAAGTGGATGTAGCGCATTAGAAAGCAGAAAGCAAAAAAAAAGCGCCGGCCGCTTAAAAAAAAGCTACCGACGCTTCTAAAACTTAAAACGACCTAATTAACGGCGTCTTTAAGGGCCTTACCAGCTTTGAATTTAGGCTGATTAGAGGCTTTAATTTGGATGGCTTCACCCGTGCGTGGGTTACGGCCCGTTGTCGCTTTGCGGTGTGAAACTGAGAATGTTCCAAAACCAACCAGACGAACTTCGCCGCCTTGGCCAAGAGCACCAGCAATATTATCGAAAACGCTATCAACCGCTTTGGTAGCGTCAGCTTTCGTAATGCCAGCGTCACTTGCAACTTGGCTAATCAAATCATTTTTGTTCATAACAACCCCTCCTAGATAGGTCTGTGTAATTTCTACACCCTAAGCCTATGCGCCGATTCACACTCAGGTCAAAACAAAAATATCACAAAAAACGCAGCAAGAGCCTCATCAAGCCTGCAATTTAGTGAGTCGTCGACGCATTCCCACCGTTAGTTGCCGCGATTTGTTGGCTCGCGTAATACGCTTCTTCATCCCATTCAATCTCAATTGGCATGCGGGTCAGCGCGTGCGACAGAACTTGATCCATATTTTCCACTGGGATAATTTCAAGCCCCTCTTTGATATTCTCTGGAACATCCGCCAAGTCTTTCTCATTTTCCAATGGAATCAATACCTTAGAGATGCCCCCGCGCAGTGCGGCCAAAAGCTTCTCTTTGAGGCCACCAATCGGCAAGACACGACCGCGCAAAGTAACCTCACCAGTCATCGCAATTTCTTTGCGAATCGGTATGCCGGTCATCACAGACACAATGGCCGTCGCCATGGCGGCACCCGCCGACGGACCATCCTTAGGTGTGGCACCTTCGGGCACATGAACGTGAATATCTTTTCTGTCGAAAAGTGGTGGTTCAATGCCAAAAAGCGTGCTGCGTGAGCGCACATATGACGAAGCAGCACTAATTGATTCTTTCATGACATCGCCCAATTTGCCGGTTGTCGTCATCCGACCCTTGCCCGGCAGCATCACGCCTTCAATGGTTAACAGCTCGCCACCGACTTCCGTCCATGCCAAACCAGTGACCACGCCGACCTGATCTTCGAGCTCGGCAAGGCCGAAACGGAAGCGTTCGACGCCAGCATAATCGCTCAAATTATCAGCCGTGATGGTAATCGTTTGCTTCTCGCCTTTAACGATTTCCGTCGTCGCCTTACGGGCCAGAGAAGCCAACTCACGCTTCAGGCCACGAACACCGGCCTCGCGCGTGTAGTTT
>JAHEGN010000042.1 GCA_024645085.1 Rhodobiaceae bacterium | reverse complement strand
TAGTTCCCTTCGTACGCACAAACGAAGGGAATAGTTAGAAACTTGTTAGAAAGTGATTTTAAATGCTATACAAATCAATGTATTACATTGCTGCCACTATTGAGTGGGAATAATATTTTAGCTTTTGACACACTGAGTCGGATATTAAAGCATTGTATAATCTCCTTATAAAAACTTTGTATCAAACACCTAGTTTATAGGCATATTCATACAAAAATGGGTGCATTTAAAGGCAGGCCGGGGGGGCAATCAAATGGGCCGATAACTAGCCCTAGCGCTTTGCCATTGGCGCAAAGCCGGTGCGGTGAATTATCAGATGTTGCGTCCATGGCCTCCCAGCGGTTAGGGTTTGTGCAAGCTTAGGGAGAACGAAATGCAAAGCTCATCAAATAAGGTTGACTTCATCGCGCTGGAAACGGCGGCGGCCATGACCACTGGCACACGTATTACTTTTATACCGGGCATGCAGGCGATTTACGCTGAGGCGCTCAAGAATATTTGCTATGTCAAAAAAATTCCAATTATACGGGCCCGTCATCCCATGATGGGTATCGACAAAGAGACCGGCGAAGATCGGCAGGCAAAACTTTACGAGCTGACCCGTCAAACCGGACTGCCAACCATGTTCCACAATGAGGAACGCCCGCGTAATGTTTGGACCGAACAACTGGCGCTGGCGGAAGCCATTGGCGCCGCCGATAGCGCTAATTTAATCCCGCTTGATTTTGCTCAGCGTGTAGACATGTTCGGACTTTGCGCGATTATTCTGGCCGAGGATGGTCTGGTATGGAATATGCGCATTTTGAACGATGGCCCGCTGGGGCGCAAATATGGCTATAGCGAAGACGCGAGCCGAGACGCGCCGCGCAAAATGGGCGAGATTATCGCCCTCATTGATAGCCGCTTGGCGGCACAACAGGCCCGCGGGTCAAATTATTTAGTCGGCGACGCCCTCAGCGCGGTTGATATTTATTGGGCCACGGTCAGCATGTTGGTGATTCCCGCGCCGCCGGAAATTATGACGCGGACAAAGCAAAACCAGGGCATGTTGGCGATGTTTGAGATGATTTCAACAGTGCCGCAAGTCAGCCAAGCGGTCAGCCCGCGACTGGAAAAACATCGCGATTATATTTTGCACACTTATTGCGAAACGCCAGCGGTTCTGGGCGGCGACGCGCTTTAACAGCGGCTTGTTTTGCCGCAGTCCGATGCCGCGACGTCAAAAAGTGCTGAGCCATATTTAATTTTCAATTTGACTTTGCGTCTTGGTCGAGGGGACACTGAATGCGAGTCATGAGGAGGATAGTATGAGTGCGCAGGCGATTAAAACCCCGGTTGAGATTTTAGATCAGGGGCCAATGCGGATACGGCAATGGATTGTGGTCGCAATATGTATCATGGGGATGGCGATTGACGGCTATGATGTGATGTCGATTTCGCTCGCCGCGGCGGGGATGAGCCAAGAATGGGGCCTGTCAAAGGCCGAGCTTGGCTTCCTCTTGCCTTTAGAATTTCTCGGCATGGCTGGCGGCCTGATTTTTATCGGCTCAATGACGGATAAGCATGGCCGGCGTTTGGTGTTTCTATTATGCCTATTGGTCATATCGCTGGGCATGGCAGCCTCGGGTTATGCCCCCAATAAAGAAATTCTAGCGGCAACTCGGGTGTTCACCGGCATAGGCATTGGTGGCATTCTGGCCACTGGCACGGCTTTATCGTCGGAATATAGTAATGCCAAAAATCGTGGGCTGACGGTAATCCTTGTGGCTGGGGGCTATACATTCGGCATTTTCCTTGCCAGTAAAATTGCCGCTCCGCTTCTGACCTATTATGATTGGCGGTCGATTTTTTTATTTGGCTCGCTGGTCAGCGCTTGTTTTATTCCGCTGGTATATTTTTTCGTACCGGAGTCGATTGGTTTTCTAGAGCGGCGGCGTCCGGCGGGGGCTGAGCAACGAATTGCCAGCACGCTGCAGCAAATAGGTCACAATGAGCGCTTTCAAATGGCCTCGCCCGAGGCCGAAGTCGAGAGCGTCTCGCCCATGCGCCTATTCCAGGGTAAAACGGCGCGTATCACCTTTGTGATGATTGCCTGCTATCTGGGCAATATTCTGACCTATTATTATTTCGTGAAATGGATGCCGCCAGCCGTCACCGACATTGGTTATTCGGCCATTGAGGGCACAGAAGTGCTGGCGATGATTAGCGTTGGCGGCCTGACCGGCTCGATAGCCATTGCTTTATTATCGCGGTTTTTCCGGCTCAAACGCTTGATGTTGATTGCCTTGATCGGCAGCACCATCTCGGTCGCTGCTTTCCCGCTATTCACTGGCTCGCTCGATGCCATGTTGTTGGCTGGGGCGATATCTGGCTTCTTCTTATTCGCGGTAATTGGCGGGTCCGTAGGGCTATTTGCCGAGAGCTTCCCGGCCGCAGTGCTTGGCTCGGGTGTTGGCGTGGTGCTGGGCACCGGACGTGGCGGCGCAGTTATCGGCCCATGGGTCGGTGGTTTATTATTTGCTGCGGGCATGGGGCTGTCATCGGTCTCCATCATTATGGCGGCTGGGTCATTGCTCGCTGGCGTCTCGCTGTTATTCCTACCACGCGACTAGGGCCTGCCGCTGTTTGACTATCTATGACAATAGCGGCCCCTGCGGTCGGTGGTATCATGCCAAATCTCTCTTAGTTGTATCAATTTTGCACAGTTTACAACTTACCGTTGAGGGCTTAGTTTGCTGGCTTAATTGGGTATTTACAGGTAGGCCAGATGAACCAGATATCTCACGATGACGAAATTGACTTGTTCGAATTGATGCAAACAATTTGGGACGGCAAATGGCTCATAACAGGCTCTATTGCGACTTTTCTTGCTGTGGCGGTTGGGTTTTTGGCGGTCACACAGCCAGTCTATGAGTCCAAATTATCCTATGTCGCCAGCACTATTCCGCCATTTTATGATAAAGGAAAAGTATCTGCAGATTTTCAAAAATTATTTTTTTCTCAAAGCGTTTTCGACAATTGGAAAAACGATAACCCATCGTCGCAGATTGTCTTTGACGACATTCGCGATACCGAAGTGGTCGATGGGTATGTTGTAACAAAAGACGAAGAGGCGTTGTTGGCGACCCTAAGCATTGAGAAAGAAAATGAGTCATTCGTTGTGGTTAGAAGTAACCATTTGTCGACCCTAAACGACGTTTATGGATACGCCGACCACATCAATGTTGCGCTCTCGTCCGACTATGTTTCTAGGGCAAAAGCCGAACTGACAATCATTGAAACCCGTCTTAAGGATTTATCGCTATTAAACGACAACGTCATTGGAAACATTCTGTCCATTGATCGTTATATTGTGTCAGTCGAAAAAGGTGAAAAAGTGTTTCTTATTCGGCGCCCCACCATACCTGAGAAAGTGTCTCCCAAACCCGCCATGGTGCTGGTTCTTGGGGTCATGCTAGGCGGACTAATTGGTGCTTTGTTTGTTTTGGGCAGAAATATATTTCGAATAAGAAACCAGCCGACGGCTTCAGCCTAGGCGGTTTCTCGCGCTATTCAGCGATCGCCAAATCGACTTTAGTCTGTGCTCTGCCAAGCGCCACGATAAACAGCGTGTAGCTGATAAAATATATCACATAGGCCAGTAAGCTGGCGGCTTCTCCAAACAATAGGGAGATTGCCGCGCCGCCCCAAAATATAATGGCGCTGGCCGCCAAAATAGTCAGCAGCACATACCATTTCGACAATCCAATATCTCTCAGTCTGTGGTGCAAATGGGTGCGGTCGGGGGCAAAGGGTGATTTGCCTTTCAAAATACGTGCCACAAAGGTCACCAGCATGTCTGTCACGGGCACAGCGGTCAGCCACAGGCATAAGCTTGCAGGAACTGTTACCCCCGAATTAGAAGCCGGTGCCTGGCTGATTTCGATCAACATATTGGTTATGAAAAGACCGACCAGCATTGAGCCGCTATCGCCAAGGAATATTTTCTTACCGTCAATCAGGCCGAGGTTAAAAGCCAAAAAGGAGCAAAGCACGCCAGCCAAGAGAGCCGAATATATAAGAATATCCTCAGGCACAACCGGGCCGGTGAAAAGGAAAGCCAGATTGGCATTTACCAAAATCACCAGCACAATCGATGCTGCCAGCCCGTCGATACCGTCGATAAGGTTGAGCGCATTCACGCCAATAACAATGGCCAGAACGGCCAAACCAAAATGCAACGGTTGAAGCGCCGGATTGGCGAACGCTTCTTGGTAAACCCCCACGTCGGCGATGAGATCGCCATCGATATAAATGACCAGACAGGCAATGGCGACTTGCATGAGCAATTTAAGTTTCGCTGGAATATCAAATTTGTCATCCATTACGCCTAGCAGCACAATAAGCCCGCCGGCAATAAACGCGCCCTCTGGAAAATCGACCGATAGCAGCAGGGCGCCAATAAGCGTGACCATGAAAATCAATGGCCCGCCGATCAGCGGCACGTCGCCGACATGCAATTTGCGCACGCCGGGCTTGTCAACAATCCCCCAATCAATGGCAATCGGTCGCAAAAAAAACGCAACCACCATGCCAGCAACGAGTGAACTCACAGCAACCAAGAAAGCAATCATCATAGGCATTACCTATCCTTATAGGCTTTCAAAATAAACCATCAATTTTTGTCGTGTCAAATTTTGACTATTTTTATTATCCGCCAATGACTTAATTCTTTGCCTCAAGTTTTAGCGTATTTTAGTCAGGAATAGTAAGTGATCTCAGAGCTGAATGTTTTAATGAGACTGAGAGCCCGCCATTTTCCAATTGATGGGACGCTACGCGGCGAGTTCCTCATTGGCAGCTTTTCGCCATCTGTCACCAATTGGATTGACTTCAGCCGCAATAAAAAAGATTTGATAACGATGATGTTCGTCGGGCTTTTGCGCGGCGAGCGTTATAATATTGCAACGCTCGCGCAAAAAACTGCGTCAAGCCGTAATACGGTGGCCAAGAATTTGGCAGAGGGTGTGTCGCCCGGCATTTTTGAGCCATTACCGCGCAGGCTTTTTGACCCTCGGGCCTCAAAATTTACACATGCTGGCTGACTTTTTTGACGTTTAGGTTCACGCCATGTACCGCTGGAATATTGCTACCCATTGCACCGGCGGGTTTTCTGTTTTAAGCCTAATCAAGCACGACAATAAGCGCGGCAAAACACAGGAGAGCGGCCATGGCTTTGACAGTTTATCTTTCCGGCGAAATTCATACAGATTGGCGCCAGCAGATCGAACAGGGCTGCGCCAGCCATAATCTGGAGGTTACCTTCACCGCCCCGGTAACCGACCATCCAGCCAGTGATGCGGCCGGAGATATGTTGGGCGCTGAGGATAATAATTTTTGGCGCGATCACAAATCCGCCAAGGTCAATGCCATTCGCACCAAAACCCTGATTGAACAATGCGACCTCGCGGTCGTTCGGTTTG
>JAHEGN010000018.1:4420-26229 GCA_024645085.1 Rhodobiaceae bacterium | reverse complement strand
CGCTCAATATCGAAGCTAATATGTTTGACCGCGTCGCTGCGCTGGCCGTCATTGGTGAAGCCGACGTGCAGGTTTTCGACGCGTAATAGCGGTGCTGTCTGGCTCATGACAATGTCTTTCTAGGATCAAAGGCATCGCGCACCGCCTCGCCGATGAAAATCAACAGAGATAGCATCACGGCAATGGTGAAAAACCCGGATAGGCCCAGCCATGGGGCTTGCAAATTAGCTTTGCCCTGAGCCAGCAACTCGCCCAAAGAAGGCGACCCCGGCGGCATGCCAAAGCCTAAAAAGTCTAATGATGTCAATGTGGTAATAGAGGCGTTCAAAATGAATGGCATGAAGGTTAGGGTCGCGACCATGGCATTGGGCAAGACATGGCGCCACATAATCGTGGCATCGCCAATACCCAAGGCGCGGGCCGCTTCGACATATTCCAAATTGCGGGCCCGTAAAAATTCAGCCCGCACCACGCCGACCAAGGAGACCCAAGAAAACAGCAGCAGAATGCCAAGCAAAATCCAGAACCCGGGCTCAATAATCGCGGCCATGATAATCAGCAGATAAAGCGATGGCACCGACGTCCAAATCTCAATAAACCGCTGCATGGCCAAATCAACCCAGCCACCAAAATAGCCCTGTACCGCACCAGCCAGAATACCAATCAGCGATGAGGCAATGGTCAAGGCGAGGCCGAAGAAAACCGAAATGCGAAAGCCGTAAATCAACCGCGCCACAACATCGCGGCCTTGGTCATCTGTGCCAAGCCAGTTTTCAGCACTGGGTGGCGCTGGTGCTGGCACGGTGAGATTGAGATTGATCGTATTATAACTATAGCGTAGCGGTGGCCAAAAAATCTGCCCGCCTTTGCTTTCGATCAAATCGACAACAAAGGCGTCACGATAATCGGCCTCGGTCGCGAAATCGCCGCCAAAATCGGTTTCTGGATAGGCTTTGAAAACCGGCGTGTAAAGACTGCCCTGATGGACAATCAGCAAAGGCTTATCATTGGCGATAAATTCGGCAAAGCTGGTGGCGATGAATAAAAAAGCAAACAGCCATAGCGAAATATAGCCGCGCCGATTGGCTTTGAAATTACGCCAGCGGCGCTGATTAATCGGCGATAGCGACAGACGTTTCATCAGCCGGCCTCGCGGGCGTTGAAATCAATGCGCGGGTCAATCCACATATAGGTGAGGTCAGAAATCAACGTCACCACAAGGCCGATGAGCCCGAAAATATAGAGCGAGGCGAAGACCACCGGATAGTCGCGATTGATAATGCTTTCATAGGACAACAGGCCCAGCCCATCGAGCGAGAAAATGGTTTCGATTAACAGCGAGCCGGTGAAAAAAGCGCCAATAAAGGCGCCGGGAAAACCGGCGATGACAATCAGCATGGCATTGCGGAAAACATGACCGTAAAGCACCCGGCCTTCAGTCAGCCCCTTGGCCCGCGCCGTGGTGACATATTGCTTTCGGATTTCGTCCAGAAAGGCATTTTTGGTCAACAGGCTAGTGGTTGCAAAACCGCCAATACTGAGCGCCAGAACCGGCAAAAATATATGCCATAAATAATCGCCAATACGAGCAAAAAACCCTAATTCCTGCCAGTTTTCAGAGGTCAGACCACGTAAGGGGAACCAGTCGAAATAACTGCCGCCGGCAAAAAATACAATCAGCGCAACAGCGAATAAAAAGCCGGGAATGGCATAGCCAATGATAATCACCCCCGAGGTCCATATGTCAAAAGCTGTGCCATCGCGCCGCGCTTTGGCAATGCCCAGAGGAATCGAGATTAAATAAGTCAGCAAGGTGGTCCACAAGCCGAGGGTAATCGACACCGGTAGTTTTTCTTTAATCAAATCGATCACCGCGACATCGCGATAATAGCTCTCGCCAAAATCAAACCGCGCATAATCGTAAATCATTTTGAAAAACCGTTCATGCACCGGCTTATCGAAACCAAATTGACGTTCGAGCTCAGCGATAAATTCAGGGTCAAGCCCTTGTGCGCCGCGATATTTACTATTGGCGGCGGCGCTGCCGGTTTGCGACATGGCGTCATTGACGGAAGAAAACCGTGCCGTGGCGCCGACATCATGGCCCTGTAATTGGGCGATAATGCGTTCGACAGGCCCGCCAGGGGCAAATTGAACAATCGCAAAACTAATCGCCATAATACCGAAAATCGTCGGGATCATCAGTAACAGACGGCGCAAAATATAAGCGGCCATAGCCAATTCAACTCCGTTAAGCCCGTCGCACGGGATTTTAGTATGCCGATTGTAGCACGTCGAGCAAGGGTTCGCTTAATTACTGCTGCCGCTCGGATGCGGCCCATCGCGCCACCATAAATGCGGAAAACTAAGATTGTTTAGCGGCTTTGGCGTTTCATGCGCCAGCCCCTGCCAATAAGCGAGACGCTCATGCGGTGAATACCATTGTGGCACCACATAATGATTGGCCAGCAGCACCCGGTCTAGGGCACGGCAAGCCGCGATAAGCTCTTCGCGGCTTTTGGCGAATATCAGATTTTCGACCAGACGATCGACGGCTTCATCTTTTATGCCAATGACATTGCGCCCGCCGGGACGATCGGCGGCGGCGCTGGACCAATAATCGCGCTGTTCATTGCCCGGCGATTCGGATTGCGCGAAGCTGTAAACAATGGCGTCAAAGTCATAATTGGTCACCCGGTTTTGATATTGCGTCGGGTCGATGACGCGCATGCGAGCGGCAATGCCGAGGCGTTTCAAATTTTGAATATAGGGCGCCACAATACGTTCAAAGGCCGGTTGCACGAGAATAAACTCAATCTCGAGCGCTTCGCCATTTTTGCTCAATTGGCCATTTTCAATACGCCAGCCGGAATTTTCAAGCAAAGCCCGTGCCTTGCGCAATTGCGGGCGAATATTGCCACTGCCATCGCTGACCGGATTGGCGACTGGTTCGCCAAATACCGCTTCGGGCACTAAATCGCGCAATGGCTGCAATAATTTCAGCTCCGCTTCTGACGGCAAGCCGCTGGCGGCCAATTCTGAGCCCTGAAAGAAACTGCCATTGCGGGCATATTGGCCATAAAATAGATTTTTATTGGTCCATTCAAAATCATAGGCCCAGTTCAAGGCGGCGCGGACGTTAATGTCGTCAAACGGCGCCCGTCGTGTGTTGAAAATAAACGCCTGCATGCCGGCGCTTTTATTGACGACGACCGTTTCGCGTTTTAACAGGCCAGCGCTAACGGCCGGCGTGTCATAGCCGGTTGCCCAAATGCGCGAAGAAAACTCGCGGCGATAATGCACCTCGCCAGCTTTCAAAGCCTCAAACGCCACTGTGTCATCGCCGAAATAAATATATTTAATCGTATCAAAATTATAATGCCCGACCGAGACATTCAAATCCTCGGCCCAATAATCAGCCACACGCTGATAGCTGATTGAGCGCCCGGGCTCGCGTGCGCCAATATAATATGGCCCAGAGCTCGGCGGAATATCCAGCGTGGTATCGCCTAAAGAGCGCCCTTCGGCACGCCAATAGGCTTTGGATAGGATTGGCAATTGCCCAAGGATGAGCGGCAATTCGCGATTACCCGTTTGGTCAAAGCGAAACAGAATATCATGCGGCCCGTTAATTTGTGTGCCGACAACATTGCCATAATAAGCGCGGTAAAATGGGTGCGCTTCGGTCAAGGCTTGCAGGGAAAAGGCCACGTCTTCGGCGGTAATAGGCGTGCCATCGCTAAACCGTGCTTCGGGACGCAAAATAAACCGTGCCCAGCTATAGTCATCGGCATGCGAGACGCTTTCGGCGATTAATCCATAGCTGGCGCTCGGCTCATTCATGCTTGAGTGCAAAAGCGTGGCGTGAATCATGCCCAAGCCATCGGCTGTATTTCCTTTGATGGTAAATGGGTTGAGATTGTCGAAACTGCCAATGGCGGCAATACGCACTTCGCCGCCTTTCGGCGCATCGGGCTTGGCATAGGGAAAATGGGCAAAGCCTTTTTCAAGGGCCGGTGCGCCAAACAGCGATAGCCCATGGCGCATGGTCTCAGCAGGGGCTACCGAGATCATCAAGCTGAGGGTTAAAACAGATGAAAAAACAGTGGCGAGCAGACGCATAAAATCTCCAAAGTCGTGATCAAAAACCAGACTATTACTCAAGCAAAAGCCTCGCCTGCGCACAAGGGGGCTGGCGCCTGATAAGCCGATTAATAAACCAAAAGACCTATTTTAAACTGTCGAGATAGGCGATGATATTGGCGCGATCGCTGGCTTTACGAAGACCGGCAAAAGCCATATTTGTGCCTTCGGCATATTTTTTCGGGTTTTCCAAAAAGCCGTTAAGCGCTTCATAATCCCAATTGCCGCCATGCGAACCCAGTGCTTCTGAATAGGTGAAACCAGCGACGGCACCAACAGAGCGGTCAACCACGCCCCAAAGTGCTGGACCAATTTTATTGGCGCCACCAGCTTCGAAACTGTGGCAAGAAACGCATTTTTTGGCAGTTTTCATGCCTTTTTCGATGGATGCGGTTTGCAGCAATTCAGCGATTGGCACAATTTCTTCGGCTTCTGCGACCGGCGCAACAGCGCCTTCTTCAATAACGCCCTCAACAACATAGGCCTGTGGGTCGGCAGGTTCTGTCTGGAACAGAATGTCGCCCAGGTTTTGAACACCAAGATAAACCAGCAGTGTGAATAAGACAGCACCTGCAATTTTATTTAGCTCGAAAGAATCCATTTTTTGCCCCAATTTCGTGTTGTGCGGGTTGTTTATAAACTAACTGCACCTTACGCTTTTAGCACGCTTTAGGCTTGCGGCGTAGCGTCGCACAGATTAGGAAAAGAGGCGCCGTGTCGCAAGTGTTGAGAGATTCATGCGTTTGGTGATTTGGAGATAAAATGTCGGCTACGAAAAACCCTATAATTTTGATTCCAGCGCGTATGGCGTCAACCCGTTTGCCCAATAAGCCATTGGCGATGATTGCTGGCCTGCCGATGATTGTGCAAGTTTGGCAGCGTGCCATGGAGGCCGATTGCGGCCGCGTGGTGGTGGCGGCAGCCGAGCAAGAAATTGCCGATGCGGTGCAGGCGGCGGGCGGCGAAGCGATTTTGACCGACCCTGACTTGCCATCTGGTTCAGACCGAATTTTTCAGGCCCTGATGCGGGTTGATGGTGATGGCAAACATGATGCAATTATCAACCTGCAGGGCGATTTGCCGACACTAGACCCGCAAATTGTCAAAACCGTGGTCGATATTTTGCCCGGCCATGATATGTCGACTTTGGTGGCTGAAATCACCACGCCGGAAGAACGCGACAATCCGAATGTTGTGAAAGCTATTTTGTCGATGGCGCCGCAGGCAAAAACCGGTCGCGCCCTGTATTTTACCCGTGCCACTGCGCCGACCGGCGAGGGCCCGCTCTATCACCATATTGGCATTTACGCCTATCAGCGCGCGGCCTTGGAAAAATTTGTGTCATTGCCGCCATCGCCGCTGGAACAGCGCGAGCGCTTAGAACAATTGCGCGGCTTAGAAGCCGGTATGAGCATCGCTGCGGCCTGTGTTGACACGGTGCCAGTTGGCGTGGATGCGCCCGATGATCTAGCACTTGCCGACAGGCTGCTAAGCGCTAAAACATAGAATATAGTCAAGGTTAGGAATCGATTATGGCGAAAATAGCATTTCAAGGTGAGGCCGGGGCCAACTCGCATATTGCGTGTCAGCGGCTCTATCCGGATATGGAGGTTTTGCCCTGTGCCACTTTCGACGACGCTTTCGCGGCCCTGCGCGCTGGCGATGTGGCGCTGGCGATGATGCCGATTGAAAACACAGTGGCCGGTCGTGTGGCCGATATTCACCGGCTTTTGCCGGGCGGCGGCCTGTATATTATTGGCGAATATTTCATGCGCATTAACCATTGCCTATTGGCCATGCCGGGCACTAAAGAAGCTGATTTAACTCATGTGCACAGCCATGAAATGGCCTTAGGTCAATGCCGGAATGTGATTCGCGAATTATCGCTAAAACCGGTCGTGGCAGCTGATACGGCCGGTGCGGCGCGCGATTTAGCAGCGCTGAAAACCAACACCCATGGCGCTATTGCCAGCCAATTGGCGGCAGAAATTTATGGCCTAGATGTGCTGCGCAAAAACATTGAAGACAGCAACACCAATACCACGCGGTTTTTGGTGATGTCGGCCAGTCCCGATGATGCCGAACCCGACGCTGGTGATGTGATTACCAGTTTCATTTTCCGTGTCCGCAATACGCCCGCCGCGCTTTATAAGGCGCTGGGCGGCTTTGCCACCAATAATGTCAATATGACCAAGCTCGAGAGCTATCAACCAAATGGCTTTTTGGCGACGCAATTCTACGCCGATGTCGAGGGGCATCCGGAAAGTGAACCGGTGCGCTTGGCCTTGGAAGAGCTGAATTTCTATTGCTCAGAAATGGATATTTTAGGCGTCTATAAAGCCGCACCAGAGCGTGCCGCTTTGAAAGATGGATAATTACCGGCTTAGTTTTGGCGTCTAACCTTCGGCAAAAGCTTTCATCAGTTGATGGGCAATCGCCATTTCCGGCGGCACGCCGAGCGGCCCATTGCCAGCCATAGAGCTTTGCGCTTCGGCCCGTGTCACCCATTTGGCGTCTTCCAATTCGTCATCGCCCAAATGAATATCCATATGCGCAGCCTCGGCCATGCAGCCAATCATTAGCGAGCCGGGGAAAGGCCATGGCTGGGTGCCCAAATAGCGCACACTGTTAATCTCAATACCGGCCTCTTCCATTAATTCGCGGGCCACGGCTTCTTCAATCGTCTCGCCCGGCTCCATAAAGCCAGCGAGGGCGGAAAACATATTTTCAGGCCAGCCTTTTTGCCGCCCGACAAGGCAATTGTCGCCATGCGTGGCCAGCATGATGACCACCGGATCGGTGCGCGGGAAATGTTCGGTTTGGCAACTGCCACAGCTACGCTTATAGCCACCCTCAGCGATTTGGCTGGGCTGGCCGCATTGGGCGCAAAAGCGGTGACGCATATTCCAATCGAGCATGCCTTTGGCCTGCGCCAAAATCGCCAATTCAGTGCGCGGCATATCACCGACAGCGGCCAGCGCGCGCAAATCTTCAAACAGACCCATGCCTTTGAACGGTCCCATATCCTCAGGATTGCTCATCTCGCTAATGTCGACCGCGAAAAGCGGCTTGCCGCGCCGGTTGAGGCCAAGGAACACCACCAAACTATCTGACCGCAGGACTTCGCCAAAAGCGGCGCGCGGCAACCAGCCGACATCGCGGCCTTGACCGGCTTCAATTTCTGGCAGCACCAGAGGCGCCAGCCGCCAAAACGGCACAAGCAGTGCCGAGTCACTGGCGAATTGACCAGCCAGCCAGTCGTTTTTGCTGCGCAAATGCCCGGCGCGATCTAGCGGGTTATTGGCAAACATAATCGGATTTTCAGGCAAGGCCATTGTGCTCTCCTTGGGGGGTTACGCTATTGCGGTCGAAATCGACCTAAATCTGCCACGCAGAAGCCAAACCGGCAAGGGGCTTGCGGATTTGTTCTGAATCAATTGGGAGCAAGTGCGATAAGGGGGTTTTGTCAGCGTCGCTGTCTGCTATATTGCTCTGGGAGATTGGCGGCAGACGTATTCCTCGCCAACCGGGTCAGGTCCGGAAGGAAGCAGCCCTAACGAGATCGGTGCGGGTTGCCTGTCCAGTCTCCCACCTTTGCGCTTAGCGCGTCTTGCAAGAGGAAACGGTCAGCAATAATGGATTCTGAGGACGACTTAAGCGGCGCTGACCAAGGGCCAGTGATAACCGAGGATGCGCCGGGTTTTGACATGTTGGCTGACGCGGATTCCGACAATCAGATTGCGGTTCAAAAAAGCTATCAAGTTTTAGCGCGAAAAT
Source organism: Rhodobiaceae bacterium (assembly GCA_024645085.1). GTDB lineage: Bacteria > Pseudomonadota > Alphaproteobacteria > RS24 > RS24 > JAHEGN01. Next base: position 18,309 of record JAHEGN010000018.1, on the reverse strand, counting down.
ATCGCCCACAAAATTTTGACGATTTAATTGGCCAAGAAGCGATGGTGCAAACGCTGACCAATGCGTTTGAAAGTGGCCGCATTGCCCACGCTTTTATGCTGACCGGCGTGCGCGGTGTGGGTAAAACCACAACCGCGCGGATTCTGGCGCGGGCCCTGAATTATGCCACTGACGGTGTTGATGGCCCGTCCATAGAGCTTGGCGAAATGGGCGTTCATTGCGATGCCATTATGCAGGGCAATCATGTTGATGTGATGGAAATGGATGCGGCCTCGCGCACTGGCATTAACGACATTCGTGAAATTATTGAGAGCGTGCGCTATATGCCAGCTTCGGCGCGCTATAAGGTCTATATTATTGATGAGGTGCACATGCTTTCAAGGGCGGCCTTTAATGGCTTGCTGAAAACTTTGGAAGAACCGCCTGAACACGTCAAATTCATCTTTGCGACGACTGAAATTCGGCAAGTGCCGGTAACCGTCTTATCGCGTTGCCAGCGTTTTGATTTGCGCCGCTTGGGAGCCGATGACACGCAAAAATTACTGCATAAGGTTTGCGCCGCTGAAAATGAAGCAGTGCCCGATGAAGCGCTGGCGCTGATTGCCCGTGCCGCCGATGGCTCGGCCCGCGACGCGCTGTCTTTGCTTGATCGGGCTTTGGCGCATGTGGATCCGGCGCAAGCCGATGGCGCCACTCTGACGGCTGATACCATGCGCGGTCTCTTGGGGCTGGCCGATCGCGGGCGGGTGTTTGACCTATTTGATATGATGATGAGCGGCCGCGTTTCTGAGGCGCTGGCTGAATTTGAAGCGCAATATAATATGGGCGCCGACCCGGCGATTATCTTGGCCGATTTGGCTGAGTTAACCCATTGGCTAACGCGGCTTAAATTCGTTGAAGGGGCAGGCGATGATGTTACATTTTCAGCCCCGCTGCGGCTGCGTGGCCAGCAAGCCGCGGAAGCCTTGTCGACCCGCGTTTTGTCGCGTGCGTGGCAGGTCTTGCTGCAGGGCCATGACGAAACCCTGCGTGCGATGAATGGTCGTGCGGCGGCTGAAATGGTGATTATTCGTATGGCTCATTTGGCCGACGCGCCGACGCCAGAAGAATTAATGAAACAATGGGAAAGTGCACCAGCTGACGCCGCGCCTGCGGCACCATCAGCACCGGCTGGGTCAGCGGCACCTGCGCCTCACGCTTCAGCATCGCCAGCATCGCCGACCCAAGCCCGTTCGTCGGCCAGTTCGTCGGCTTCTGTTGGCAATGGCGGCAATAGTGGCGCAGCCAATGGCGAAACCGCCCGCTTAACGCAGCCACAAACAGAGTTTCAGCCGCCAGTTTTACAAAATTTTGCGGCCCTGATTGCCTTAGTCGAACAGCAGCGCGACATTGGTCTCAAACACGCGCTGGAAAATGGCGTGCATTTGGTGCGGTTTGAGCCAGCCCATGGCGAGCGCGCTGGGCGCGTTGAACTGCGTCTGGCAGAGGGGCAGTCCAATATTGCGCAAGATTTGACCCGTAAATTGCGCCAATGGACGGGACAGAATTGGGTGATCTCATTATCCAGCGAGCGTGGTGCGGTGACGGTTGCCAGCGTGCGCCAATCAGAGGCTGAACAACGCCATGCAGCGGCTTTGGAAGACCCGCAGGTGAAATCTGTTTTGTCGATTTTTCCCGATGCGCAAATTGTGTCGGTCAATGATTTTTCAGCTGATGCGCTGCCTGCTATTGATGATGGCATGATGCCAGTAGACGCCGATGAGTATCCGGATGAGGACGCATAGGGGCGATGGCTGGTCAGGAAATTGAAGATTTAGTCAAATATCTCGCGCGTCTGCCGGGCTTGGGGCCACGTTCAGCACGGCGCGCCGTTCTGCAATTAATGCGGCGGCGCGAAACCCTGCTCGATCCGCTTTCCGATGCACTGCAAGCGGCGCGCGATAATATTAAAACCTGCAGCTCGTGTGGCACGATTGATACGCGCGACCCATGCACAATTTGCATGGACCCACGTCGTGACGAGTCGGTGATTTGCGTGGTCGAGGATGTCGGCGATTTATGGGCGCTGGAACGCGCGCAGGCCATGAAGGGGCGCTATCACGTGCTGGGTGGCTGTCTATCGGCGCTCGATGGCGTCGGGCCGGAAGAACTGAATATGTCGGCGCTGCGAAGTCGCTGCGCCAAGCCAGAGGTTAGCGAAATTATCATCGCCACCAATGCCACAGTCGAGGGGCAAACTACGGCGCATTATATTATGGATATGCTGGACGACACGCCGTTAAAAGTGACGCGTCTGGCGCATGGCGTGCCGGTCGGTGGTGAGCTGGATTATCTCGACGATGGCACGCTGATTGCCGCCATGAAATCGCGACGCTAGGCTAATCCAATAAATCAGGCGTGGCTTTTTCTTCTACTTCAAGGCTGGTGATTTTATCGCCACGGCTGATGATTTTGCGGGTCGAGACCTCAATCTGCTCAATATCCTTATCGGCCTGTTCAAAATGCGACCGCAATTTGCCAACTCGATCGTTCAGGCGCGATACATCTTCAAGCAAATTGCCAACTTCTTTTTGAATCAAACCAGCCTGTTCGCGCATTTTGACATCGCGCATAATGGCGCGCACGGTGTTTAGGGTCAGCGACATGGTGTTGGGCGACACCGGATAGACGCGCAAGCTGCGACATTTATCAACCACGTCGGGCAGGCTCAAATGCAATTCAGAAAAAATACTTTCCGAGGGCAGAAACATTAACGCCGCATCGGCAGTTTCGCCGGAGACAATGTATTTTTCAGCAATATCCGTCGCATGTTTTAGTGTGTCGGTTTTCATTTGCGCCAGAGCGGCGCGCTTGTCAGCATCGCTGTCGGCGCTGCGAAATTTTTGAAACGCCTCCAGCGGAAATTTACTATCGACGACCACCGGACCGGGTGGATTGGGCAAGCGGATAAGGCAGTCGGCGCGCTTATTATTCGATAAAGTGTGCTGAAAACTATAGGCACTATCGGGCAGGCCATCGCGGACAATATCGGCCAATTGCGCCTCGCCAAACGCCCCGCGCGCTTGCTTATTGTCGAGAATATGTTGCAGTTCAACGACTTGCCCCGACAGGGCGGTGATTTCTTGCTGCGCCTTGTCGATAATTTGCAAACGTTCCCCCAAGTCACCAAGCGAACGGGTGGTTTTCTCGCGGCTTTCCTTAAGGTTTTCATTTACGGTTTTGAACACATTGCCCAATTGCTCGGTCATCGTCCGGCTCAATTCACCGCGCGCGGTTTCTTGCGCTTCAGCCAAATTGGCCAGTCGACCGGTTAATTCGCTTTGCTGTTGGCGCATCATGTCCAGCGTGTGCAGCATGGTTTGACGCTCAGCATCGATTTGCGCCGCTTTGCTGGCATCGGGCGCGGCTTTGCGGGCAAGCATATAGGCCAGCCCTGCGCCGACCACCAAAGCCAGTAAAACAGCAATTAATGTCATCATATCCATTTTTTCAACTTACCCGATTCGGTGTTCTTGTTCGCCGCCAACCCTTGACGCTCTGGGATCTAAGGCTTATTTCAGAGACATGAGTGTACGACCAATTATTGAAGTGCCCAACCCGCTTTTGAAAACCATCTCAACACCTGTTGAGGCGGTGACCGATGAAACGCGCGCCTTGATGGATGATATGGTGGAAACCATGTATGACGCCAATGGTATTGGGCTGGCGGCGATTCAAGTTGGCGTTAGCCAGCGTATTGTGGTGATGGATATTTCCCCCGATAGCGAGGCGCAGGACGATAAAGCTGAGCGTTATGACCTATCCGGCCTCGAAGATGAAGGCGTGCGCTATTTCGTCAATCCGGAAATCACATGGGCGTCGGAAGAAACCAATAATTATCAGGAAGGCTGCCTGTCAGTGCCGGGGTTTTATGATGACGTTGAGCGTCCGGCCCAATGTCGGGTGAAATTTCTCGACTATCATGGTGTTGAGCAAGAGATTGATTGCGATGGGCTGCTGGCGACCTGTATTCAACATGAGCTAGACCATTTGAACGGCATTGTTTTCCTCGACCGCTTATCGCGGCTGAAACGACAGATGATTCTCAAAAAAATCCGCAAAGCTGAGCGCGACGCGGACGTCGCCTGAGCTGCCTATGGCGATGCGTATTATATTCATGGGGACCCCCGATTTCGCGGCCCCGGCTTTTCAAGCCATTGTCGACGAAGGGCATGAAATCATTGCCGCTTATACACGGCCACCGGCAAAATCTGGCCGTGGCATGAAGCTCACGCCCTCGCCGATTCACAGCCTTGCGGAAGCAGCGCATGTGCCGGTGAAGACTCCCAATAGTTTGAAAGATTCAGCAGAGCTGGCGGCCTTTGCAGATATGGCGCCTGATTTAGCAATTGTTGTCGCTTATGGGATGATTTTGCCGCAAAGCTGGCTCGACGTGCCGACATTGGGCTGCTGGAATATTCATGCTTCGCTATTGCCGCGCTGGCGCGGTGCGGCGCCCATTCAGCGGGCCATTATGGCAGGCGATAAGGAGACCGGCGTTGCCATTATGCAAATGCAAGCTGGGCTCGACACTGGCCCCGTCTTGTTAAGCCAATCATGCGCCATTGCCGCTGATGATACGGCTGCCAGCCTGCACGATAAATTGGCGATTCTGGGCGGTGCGGCCTTGCGAGAGGCTTTGCGTCAAGCTGGTCAGCTGACGCCGCAGGCACAACAGCAACAAGGCATTTGCTATGCTGAAAAAATTGATAAAGCCGAAGCGCGCCTTGATTGGCGCCAGCCCGCCTCGGTTCTGGACGCGCAAATTCGAGGTCTTTCGCCGTTTCCCGGCGCATGGTTTGACGTCGATGGCACGCGGGTAAAAATTCTGCGCGCGCGACCGCTGAATTTGCAAGGCCCAGCGGGTCAAGTGGCTGATGCGGGCGCGATTATACACTGCGGCCAGGGCGCGCTTGAGTTGATTGAGGTACAACGGGCTGGCAAAGCGGCCATGCCAGCAACCGCGTTTATGCGGGCTGGCTTATTACCGGCTGGCAAAATTTTGACCTCGGCTGAGAGCGCTTAATATGCGCTATCGATTGACCATTGAATATGATGGCGCGCCATTTTGTGGTTGGCAAAGCCAAGCCGATGGCGGTGCTGTGCAAGATGCGTTAATGCGGGCGATTGAAAATTTTTGCGCCGAAAAAGTAACCGTATTTGGCGCTGGTCGCACCGATACGGGCGTGCATGCGCGCGGGCAAGTGGCGCATATTGACCTGCAAAGCGCACCGCGACCAGATAAATTGCGCGATGGGGTGAATTATCACCTCAAACCCTTGCCGGTCGCCCTCGTCGATGTTGCTCTCGCCCGTGATGATTTCGACGCACGATTTTCTGCGCTGGCGCGGCATTATGAATATCGCATTATCTCGCGCCGCGCGCCCTTGGCGCTCGACCATCAACAGGCATGGTGGGTGCCGCAACCGCTTGATGTGGCGGCGATGAATGACGCCGCTCAATGTCTTTTGGGGCGGCATGACTTTACCACTTTTCGTTCTACCCAATGTCAGGCGTCCTCGCCGGTGCGCTCGCTTGACCGTTTGAGCGTCGAACAGCGCGGCGATAATATTGTGATTTCGGCCTCAGCGCGGTCCTTTCTGCACAATCAAGTGCGCTCGCTGGCTGGCAGTTTGAAACGCGTCGGTGACGGCAAATGGCAAAAACAAGACCTCGCCAATGCGCTGGCGGCTTGCGATCGCGCCGCTTGTGCGCAAGTGGCACCGGCCCATGGGCTGACTTTTTTGCGCGTTGATTATCCGGCTGAAATGCTCGAAAGCCCCAATCAGGCGAAATAGCTGGTCAATAAAATACGGTAAATATCATTGAGCTGACGAATGTCGTCCAATGGCACGCGCTCATCAACCTTGTGCATGGTTTGGCCGACAAGGCCGAATTCGACAACCCGGGTGATGTTTTTAATAAACCGTGCATCGGATGTGCCGCCGCTGGTCGACAGCACAGCTTCGCGGCCGGTCACTTCAGTGATGGCAGCGCTTAATTGCTCAACAAATGGCCCGGGCTGCGTCAAAAAACAATCGCCCGTGTGTGACAGCTCAAGCTGATAGCCAGCTGTTCCGGCGCTTTCGTCAAGCCGCGCGCGCACCCAATGGCTGATGGTTTCAGCGTTCCAATGGTCATTATAGCGAATGTTAAATCGCGCATGAGCTTGCGCTGGAATAATATTGGTCGTTGCATTGCCGACATCAAAACTGGTGATTTCTAAATTTGACGGCTGGAAATGTTCGCTGCCATCGTCGAGTGATTGTTGGGCCAGATGATTGACCATGGCGACCAATTGCGGCACTGGATTATCGGCCAAATGTGGGTAGGCGACATGACCCTGAGTGCCATTGACGCTGATCACCCCATTGACGCTGCCACGGCGGCCAATTTTGATCATATCACCCAAAACATCCGGATTGGTCGGCTCGCCGACCAGGCAATCATCAATGATTTCGCCTTGCTCTTCGAGCCAGTCGAGCATTTTGCGGGTGCCATTGATCGACGGGCCTTCTTCGTCGCCGGTGATCAATAGGCTGATAGAGCCATCGGGCGCGCCATGGGCGTCCAAAAATTGTGATACGCCACCAACAAAAGCGGCAATGGCGCCTTTCATATCGGCGGCGCCGCGCCCCCATAGGGCCTGCTCGCGAATTTCGCCAGCAAATGGGTCAACTTGCCAGTCATCAGCGGCCCCCACTGGCACCACATCCGTGTGGCCGGCGAAACAAATATTTGGCCCCAGCGTGCCAAGGCGGGCGTAAAGATTGTCGACATTGGCCGTGCCTTCTTCGCTAAATGGCAAGCGCGTGCAGGTAAAGCCGAGGCTTTCCAATTCGGCTTGCAATCTATCCAAAGCGCCTGCGTCTTCCGGTGTCACCGACGGACAACGGATTAGATCAGCGGCAAAAGCAACGGGATCAATGGCCATATTAATCTCTCAACAGCTCATTGACGGAGGTTTTTGAACGGGTCTGGGCGTCGACAGTTTTGACAATCACCGCACAAGCCAAAGCTGGCTGATCTGGGCCAGCCGGTAAAGTGCCCGGCACCACCACTGAATAGGCTGGCACTTCACCGCGGTAAATTGTGCCGGTGGCGCGGTCGACGATTTTGGTCGAACCGGAAATAAATACGCCCATGGACAGCACGGCGCCTTCGCGCACAATCACCCCTTCGGCGACTTCGGAACGCGCGCCAATAAAGCAATTATCCTCAATAATCACTGGCCCGGCTTGCAGAGGTTCCAATACGCCGCCAATACCGGCGCCGCCTGAAATATGAACATTCTTGCCTATTTGCGCGCATGAGCCGACGGTCGCCCATGTATCGACCATGGTGCCGCTATCGACATAGGCGCCGAGGTTGACAAAACTTGGCATGAGCACAACACCGGGGGCGATATAGGCGGAACGGCGTACGATGCAATTTGGCACGGCGCGGAAACCAGCCTGTTGAAATGCTGCTGCATCCCAGCCATCAAATTTCGACGGCACTTTATCCCACCAACTCGAATCGCCCGGGCCATTTGAAATCATTGTCATATCATTCAGCCGGAAAGACAGGAGCACAGCTTTTTTCAGCCATTGATTAACGTGCCATTGGCCATCTTTTTTCTCGGCCACGCGTGCACTGCCGCTATCAAGCAAGGCAAGGGCTTGGTTCACACCGTCGCGCACATCACCATGCGTCTCCGCATTGATTGTTGCGGCATCCTCAAAGGCGGCGTTGATAAGCTGTTCTAGCGCGTTCATATCCATCGAAATTCCTATCTGTAAATCTAGGGGGGAAATTAGCAGTCACTGCGCACAAGTCAATGAGCGGCGTCGAGTGACGCCAAAATAGAGCGCAGAAAAGCCGTCAAATCAGTGGTCTTATGGTCAATAAAATTAATTTCCTCCATCGGCCCGCGACCATTCATGCCAACATGGCCGTCGCCATCATCATCTTCATGATGCACCAGCACGGTTTGCATGCCGATTTTATGAGCCGGGGCCAAATTGCGCGCCATATCCTCGAAAAACACTGCCTGATTGGCATTAATACCAAATCTTTCGGTCATGGTCGGATAAATATCGGCATTGGGTTTGGGAATATAATTGGCCGCCACAATGTCAAACACATCGGTAAATAAATGCCGCACGCCAAGCCGCTCTGACACCCGATCAGCGTGGACAGTGGTGCCATTGGTGAAAATAAATTTGCGTCCGGGCAGGGCGTCAATGGCGGCGGCCAAATCTGGGTCTGGCGACAAAACAGTGACGTCAATGTCATGCACGAATTCAAGAAATTCGTCTGGCGGAATATTATGGCGGTTCATCAACCCCGATAGGGTGGTGCCATATTCGCCGAGATAATCTTTTTGCAGGCGAAAGGCCTCGTCTTTATCGACGTTCAGAACACGTTGAATAAAGCCAGTCATGCGGACATCAATTTGGTGGAATAAATTATAATCGGTTGGGTAAAGCGTATTGTCGAGGTCGAACACCCAAGCATTAATGTTGGAAAAATTTTGCATGGCTTGGGTTACCCTTACTCTTCAAGATTGACAAGCCATTTGCTGGTGGCGCCTGTGTCAATTTTTACAAATTTTGCTGTTTCATATCCGCGTGCGCGGCAGTTTTGCGTGCCAATGATTGAAAATCGTGTGTTTTTCACACACATGTCAAAATCGCCGCTCCATTTTCTTTGCCGACCTGCACGGATGATGGCTTGGCCATTATCATCGACCGCTTCGGCATAATAGAAATAAAATCGGTCGGTCAAATCATGGTTAATCGCTTGCGCACACTGATTGGGCGCGACGCGCAACCAGCCACTACTGTTGAACCCCTCATCGACCAATTCGCCGCTGGCAGCCCAGATGAGATTGTCGGTTTTATTGCATAGAATAAGCCCGCGTTCGGCGGCTTTTTGGCGCGCCGTTTTAATCAATTGGGCAATTAATTTTTGCCCCTCAGGCTTGCCTGAAACTTGAAACCTTAGGCGATAGGCCGCCGCTGCATCAGTGGTGCGACGGCCACCAAAGCCGTCAATTACCCCAATGTCATATTGCAGGTCAGACAAAAGACGTTGAACACCTGCCATAATGGCGCGGCGTTTGCCGTAATTATTTTTCTCAGTAAAAGTGACCAAGAGATTGGCGCCACGCCCTGTAACCGGCGCGAAATTAGCTTCGACATAGCCACGTCGGCGGCATTCGCGGCGCCCTTCGACGACAAAATCCTTACCGTTTTCGCCGATGCAAAACCGCTCAAGCCCGTCAAATACCAGACCTTCGCCGGCATGGGCACGGTCTGACTTGGCAAAGACAAAGGCTTGCGCTTGCGCGGGAATTTCGGCTCGTGCGCTTACACAATCACCGGGTAATATAACCTGCCAACCTTCGGTTTTGCTGGCCACGCCCAATGTGTAAGCGGTGGCGGCTTGCAGCACATAGCTGGTCTCATTGCATAATTTGATACGCGCATGGGCGCTCATTTGGCTGCTCAGAGCCGACACAAACAAGATTGCTAGCGCTAAAATGAAGGCGCTTAAGGCGGCAGATATATGACGCCCAAAAGCCATGTTAATGCACCAGCGTGCCAGCGCCCAATTCGGTAAATAATTCGAGCAAGATGGCGTGCGGCACGCGGCCGTCCAAAATCGCCGTTGCGGTAACGCCGTTTTTCACCGCATCAATGGCGGTTTGCAATTTTGGTATCATGCCACCCTGCGCCGTGCCATTGCGGATTAATGTTGCCGCTTGGCGGGTGCTCAGGCGTTCAATCAAGGCGCCTTTTTTATCGAGCACGCCGGTGACATCGGTCAGCATCAGCAGCCGTTCGGCATTTAAGGCAGCCGCCAAGGCGCCGGCAGCCGTGTCAGCGTTTACATTTAGAGTCTGGCCGTCTTCGGACGTAGCAATCGGGGCGACCACTGGAATGAGGTCAGATTTCAGCATTACATCTAGCACATCTGTGTTGATGGTTCTTGGCGTGCCGACAAAACCCAAATTCACCGCCTTATCGATATTTGATGACGGGTCGGCTTTGCGGGCGCGGGTTTTTTTGGCGATGATTAAATTGGCGTCTTTGCCAGACAGGCCAACGGCGCGCCCGCCAGCCTGATTAAGGGCGGTGACAATTTGCTTATTAATGGCGCCAGCCAAAACCATTTCGACAACTTCAATGGTTTGCGCATCAGTGACCCGCAAGCCGTTTTGAAATTGGCTTTTAATATTCAACCGTTCCAGCATAGAGGCAATCTGCGGCCCGCCGCCGTGCACAACAATTGGGTTGACGCCAGATTGTTTCAGCAAGACGACATCGCGAGCGAAAAGCTCCGCCAAGGCGGCATCGCCCATGGCATGACCGCCATATTTGACGACCACGGTTTTGCGGTCATAGCGCTGCATAAACGGCAAAGCTTCCGTCAGCACATGCGCTTGGGCAAGCCAATCCGCGCTATTGGTGGCTTGTTTTTGACCAGTCTTTGTTTTGCTTTTCGACGCCATGACGCGACCCTCTTAACCTATTGATTAAGCTTTATAGCCTAATTGATCGATCTCAACCAGACTTGCAAATGCTGCCCGCACATCATCAATGCCAGTGCCTTTTTCGCTTGAGCTGGGCAAGACGATGGGGTGGGCGGCCGGACGCTTAAGCAATGCGGTTTGGGTTTCTTCGATAACCCGCGCCAATTGGGTTGTTTTAATTTTATCAACTTTCGTCAAAACGATTTGATAAGACACAGCCGCCTTGTCGAGGTCATCCATCATCAGCAAGTCATTGGCTTTGAGACCATGGCGGCTATCGACCAGCATAAACACGCGCCGCAAATTAGGGCGGCCCCGCAAATAAGTGTTGAGCAATTCATTCCATGCGGCGATTTTCGACTTGCTTTCACGGGCATAACCATAGCCCGGCAAATCCACCAACCAGGCAGCGCCCGGCTCACGATTGGGCGCCAGCATGAAAAAATTCAGCTCTTGCGTGCGCCCCGGCGTGTTTGAAGTGCGCGCCAGACCTTTTTGATTGGTCAGCGCATTAATCAGGCTGGATTTGCCAACATTGGAACGGCCGGCAAAGGCGATTTCAATATGCTCGGCCTCGGGCAATTGTTCCAAGGCAACGACACCGAGGCGAAACTCAGTGCCTTGGGCAAATAGCCAGCGCCCACGTTTGCGTTGGGCTTCTTCCTCGCTCATTGACATTGGCTAATCGCCTTTTTTGTCAGCCGGTGACTTACTTTTGAAACCGAGATTGGCAAATAGTTCAATATCAACGCCATTGCGCCGCATGATATAGCCCTGTTGCATAACTGAAAGCAGATTGTTCCACGCCCAATAAATCACCAAACCGGCTGGGAAGCTGGCGAGAATAAAGGTGAAGAAAATTGGCAGAATTTGGAACATACGCGCTTGAATTGGGTCGGGCGGCGGCGGGTTCATTTGCATTTGCACGAACATGGTAATGCCCATTAAGAGCGGCCAGACGCCGACCAATAAAAAGCTCGGCACGTCATAAGGCAATAGGCCAAATAGGTTAAACAAAGACGTTGGATCGGGTGCCGATAGATCTTGAATCCAGCCGAAAAATGGCGCGTGACGCATATCAATGGTCACAAACAACACTTTATAAAGCGAGAAGAACACTGGAATTTGCAGCAGAATCGGCAGGCAGCCGGCCAATGGGTTGAGCTTTTCCTCGCGGTAGAGCTTCATTAATTCCTGTTGTTGCGCTTGTTTGTCGTCTTTATAAGTCTCGCGCAATTGCACCATGCGCGGCTGCAATTTTTTCATTTTCGCCATCGTCTCATAAGACCGGCTGGCCAATGGGAAAAAGGCCAGTTTGATCAAAATCGTGACCATTAAAATCGCCAGACCATAATTGCCAATTAGCCCATAAAATAATTGCAGCGCCTTGAACATTGGTTTGGTCAGGAAGTAAAACCATCCCCAATCAACCATCAGGTCAAATTGCGCAATGCCTTGATCGGCATAGCCGTCAATGACGTCCACTACTTTGGCACCAGCAAAAAATTGGCTGCTGAATTGCGCCGTCGCGCCACTGGCGAGGGTTTGTCCGGCCATCAGAAAATCAGTGCGAAACTCAGCAAAGGCGGGGTCGGTGGCATTTTTACCAACAAAACGGGCTTTGAAAGTCTGATCTTGCGGCGGAATAATGGCGGTCGCCCAATATTTATCGGTAATACCAAGCCAACCAGTTTCAGCGTCTTCTTTAACCATGCCGTCTTCTAGCAAATCGCTATAGTCGACTTCGAGCAGGCCTTTTTCGCCGATAAAACCAATGCCGCCTTCATGCAAAATAAACAGGCCGCTGGTTTCCGGCAGGCCCGTGCGAACAATTTGACCGAATGGGTAAACCGTCAGCGGCTTATCGGTTGTGTTTTCGAGGCTTTGCTCAATGGTGAACATGAAATGCTCATCAACGCTTATGCGCTGGCGCAGCACCACGCCTTCGGGCGTTGTATGCGACAGCGTAACCGGTGTCTCGGGCGTTAAGACCTGTCCTTGGGTCAAAGTCCAAAGGCTGTTTTCATTGGGCAGGGTAATGCCATTGGCTGGCGTGCCGACAAAGCCATGCCGCGCTTGCCATGCCTGACTGCGACCAGTGCGCTGCAAAACCCTTTGCTGGGCGGCGTCTGGGGCCAGAGATTGGCGATATTCTGTCAGCGTCAAATCATCGAAACGCGCGCCCATCAGGGCAATTGAGCCTTGCACTTCGCCGGTCTGAATTTTCACCCGAGGCGCGCGCTCAAAAGCAGTAGAGCTGGCGGTGGCGTTCACAGGGTTGGTGACATTTTGGTTCGGTACGGGCAGCGCGTCGGGTAAATTTGGCTGGCCTAAAGCGGCTTGTTGTCCGGCCTGCGATGGCGTTTCGGCGGCGCTTTGTGCTGCAATCTGGGCGCGCTCAGCCTGCATTTTCGGCTCGACCACAAAAAACTGCCAACCCAGCAAAACGGCTAAACATAAAACCACGGCCATCAGAAAATTATTCTGCTCGTTCACGAGAAACTCCTTTATGCCGTTTCGGCATGAATGGCTTGCAAGGCCGATGTTAGATCAGATTGCAAATCATCCCATTTGCGATCTTTAGTGTGTACGCGTCCAATCAATACATAGTCATAACCGGTCTTGGCGTGGCGCGGGAATAAATCGCACGCCAAGGCCCGCAAGCGCCGCTTGGTGCGATTGCGAATAACCGCATTACCGATTTTTTTAGTAGCTGTGAGGCCGATACGCGCGGGTTGCGCATCGCCTCGGTTTCTGGCCTGTAGAACAAATCCGCGACGCACTTGCTTGTCAGCGCTGGCGGCGGCCAAAAAATCCCGCCGCACGCGAATATGTTCGAGCGCCTTTCGGGAGGTCATAGGAAGTCTTAGGCTGAGAGGCGTTTACGGCCACGCGCACGACGACGGGCTAACACCAAACGGCCGCCCTTGGTTGCCATACGGGCGCGAAAACCATGGCGCCGTTTGCGCACGAGATTGCTCGGTTGAAAGGTTCTTTTCACGTCACCCACTCCTTGTCATGCGCGGCTTGTTTATTCAGCAGGCGCATATGTCACTAGTTGATGGGCGGATGTAACCAAAAATGGCGCGAAAGTCAATGATAGAAGCCGGAGTTTCACAAAAGCTTTATCATTTGCTTTCATAGGGTCTGTGTTATATCCATGAAATATAGAGGAAACAAAAATGCAGTCTCATGAAAATCCCCCAAAACCCGGTTTTTTGACCGTTCAAAGGCTTGTGCTTCTGGCCATTATCGCGGCGATTATTGCGGTTTTATGGGTTGCCGATGTAACGCAATATTTGAGCTATCAGGGTCTGGTTGACAATGAAGC
>JAHEGN010000018.1:0-4320 GCA_024645085.1 Rhodobiaceae bacterium | reverse complement strand
TCGGCTGGTCGCCAAAATGCGGATATGGATGGTCAATCATGAATAAACTTATCAAAACAGACATATGTGTTATCGGGGCTGGCTCTGGCGGATTGTCGGTAGCGGCCGGAGCCGTACAAATGGGCGCCCAGACGGTGCTTGTTGAAGGCGGCAAAATGGGCGGTGATTGCCTGAATTATGGCTGTGTGCCCTCGAAAGCTCTTTTAGCGGCTGCCCATCGGGCGCAAAGCCCTGCCGGCAATAAGCCATTTGGCCTGTCGGCGACGCGGCCCAAGGTTGATTTCGCGGGCGTCATGCGGCATGTCCGAAACACCATTGAAGCAATTGAACCGATGGATAGTGTGGAACGCTTTTCGCGCCTCGGTGTCAATGTGGTGCAAGCCTATGGGCAATTTATTGACGCCCAAACCTTACAGGCCGGTGAGCAAACAATCCGCGCCAAACGCTTTGTCATTGCCACCGGATCAAGCGCCTATATACCGCCCATTCGTGGTCTCAGTTCAGCCCCTTATTTGACCAATGAAACCCTGTTTGAGCTGGACAAAAAACCAGCCCATTTGATGATTTTGGGCGCCGGCCCAATCGGCGTTGAAATGGCGCAAGCTTTCGCGCGCCTTGGTTCTCAAGTTACTTTAATTGAGAGTGCGCCGCGCATTTTAGGGCGCGAAGATAGCGAGCTGACGGCAACCATTGAGGCGCAATTGGTGGCCGATGGCGTCGACATTAAATGTGGCGTGCGCGTGCGGCGCGTGTCGCATGAGAAAGATGAAAATGGTCAGACAATAACCCTTAACATTGGCGATGAGACAGTGCAGGGCGACCAATTATTAGTCGCTACTGGGCGTCGCGCCAATATTGACAAGCTCAATCTCGAAGCAGCCAATATTGCCACCACCGAGAGCCCGCAGGGTCTGGCATATATTGGTGTCGATAATCGTCTGCGCACCAGCAATAAGAAGATTTTTGCTATTGGCGATGTCTCTGGCGGTCCACAATTCACCCATGCAGCTGGTTATCATGCTGGCATTGTTATTCGTAATATTTTGTTCCACCTACCAGCCAAAGTCGACCTAAGGGCTCTGCCACGCGTCACTTATAGTCGGCCTGAATTGGCCCATGTTGGGTTAAGCGAGCAAGACGCGCGGCAGCAATATAGTGGCGTGCGGGTTTTGCGTTGGCCATTTGAAGAAAATGATCGGGCCCGCGCTGAGGGCGATATGGCTGGCATGGTGAAAGTCGTGGTGACAAAAAATGGACAAATTCTCGGCGCTTCTATTGTTGGCGCGCAAGCTGGTGATTTGCTGGCGCCATGGACATTGGCAATGTCACAGGGGCTAAAAATTTCCGCCATGGCTGGGGTTATTGCGCCCTATCCGACGCGCGGTGAAGCTAGCAAACGGGTGGCGGGTGATTATTATACACCAACCTTGTTCAGCGCCCGCACCCGGAAAATTATTGGATTTTTATCATTATTCCGCCGTTAACCTTTTGTTAACTATTGCCTCTCACTGTTGACAAAAGCGCGGCCTTGCCGCGTTTTGCTAACCTTGGGATTTCAATGCGTAATAGTTGGTCATCATTGCCTTTTTTGCCGCGTCGCGCGGGATTGGTACTTATTTTTAGCTCATGTTTCTGGCTGGCGATTCTGACGCCCAGCGCCTTACCATTTATTTTGCATGAGCAATTAGCCCGCATTATTCCAAGTGTAGTTGCCCTTGATAACTCTATTGAATCCCATTCAGTGGCGCCCGATCAAATTCGCCAGATAGATGGCGAGGAAGTTGAATTTTTCCGCAACTCATATGCAAAAATTGATGCAGAAGTTCGCGACCGCATTATGCCCATTGGTTATCATAAAGAGATAAGTGAATCGGGAACCCACCGTGTCACTATGGTGCATTTTGACGGCGAGGCTGTGCCAGACTATGAATTTATTCACTCAATTAATGCTGGCTCATTAGACGACGAGAGATTCAATTTGGCGCGAGAAGATTTCGTGAGCATGTTTCGGCGCCTGTTGATACTTTTGTCCTCTGGCAAAGATGAGGTTTTCATTATCTCTCACTCAACTTTTGGGCCAATGAAGGGGATTGCGGTGTTTATCAGTCCGCCAGCGGCGAAATTAGTTCTTTTTGACAAAGTGACTTGGTTTTTGCCCTTGGCGACCATTGCGACCCTGGGAACCGGTTTATTTTTGATCATTTATGCGCGTTTGGTGGTCAAGAACATCATGTCTAGCGTCAGTGGCGACAGAAAAATTTTGGGTTTGCAGTCGGCCGTTCGCGAGTCATCGCAAAGCGATGCTGGCAGTCAAACCATCCAAGGCATGCAAGAAGAATTGATTGATAAATTTGAGCAACAGTCGCGTTTGGCGCGTTTGGGCGTTAATGCCAGCTATCTGGCCCACGACATACGCAATATTTTAGCCAATCTGCAGCTCAATGCTGATCGTTTGTCAAATATGCGCGGCGCGTCAGAAAATGCCATTGGTGACAATTTGACAAAATCAATTGAACAATGTGTGTCCTTGCTGAATTGGGCGGTTTTATTCGCCAGTGAGCAAGCCCGTTCGATTGAAAAACAAGAGGTTTTACTACAACCTATCTTGCAGGAAGCGATTGAGTTTGCACAAAGTCAGACCAATATGAAAATCTCGTGCATTCTTGAATGTGATGAACGATTTACGCTTGAGACCAATCGCACCCTATTGTTTCGCGCAGTTTATAATCTACTGCATAATAGTGCAAAGGAAATGCAGCGGCGGGCCGACTTCGCACAGTTGAGAATTTTTGTCGCGCAAGTTGATGAGCATTATGAGATTTACGTGTCAGACACTGGCGGCGGTTTTGCCATTGAGGGCGAGCAAAGCTACCGAAATTTGAACATTCAAAGATTGCAAAAAGGCGGCTCGGGACTTGGTTTAAAAATTGCCCGCGACCTCATCAGCTGGTTGGGTGGAGAGATTGAATTAATACGCTCCAATGCGGCAGGCACACAGTTTTTGATTGTTTTGCCAAGAAGCTCAACACCGTCATCACTGATTACTGAAGCAAAGAATTGACGCCATGGCGGTGACTGGCTAGCTTTTGGCCATGACAGATAAAACATCTTCGCAAAACGCCTCGCTGCCGCTGGTGCAAACCGGTCGGCGCAATTTGATTACCGATATTGACGGCTTGCAGATTGGGCAAGCGCATGACGCTGAGGCGCGTACGGGAGTCAGCGTCATTGTGCCTCAAAACCCTGCCATTGCCGCTTGCGCAGTGCCTGGTGGAGGGCCGGGCACGCGCGAAACTGATGCGCTACAGCCAGCCAATTTGGTCGAGCGGGTTGACGCCATTGTTCTATCGGGCGGCTCGGTTCATGGACTTGACGCAGCGTCGGGTGTGACCGCCGCACTGGCCCAAGAGGGGCGTGGCTATCAAACCGGGGCGCCGATTAACTCGCCAATTGTGCCGGCCGCGATTTTATTTGATTTGGCCAATGGCGGTGACAAACAATGGGGCATGACCCCGCCCTATCGGCAATTGGGGGTGCAAGCCTATGGTGCGCGACAAGCTGATTTCGCGCTTGGCAATCATGGCGCTGGCTTTGGTGCGCAGGCTGGCATGTTCAAAGGCGGCATTGGCAGCGCCTCGGCCGTCTTGGCCGGTCAATTTAGCGTCGGCGCGCTGATTGCTGCCAATCCAGTTGGCTCAGTGGTTGATGCGCAGGGCCGGTTTTGGGCGCAACCAATGGCCATGCAGACGTCGACCGGTCTTGAATTTGGTCATCCGCATTTGGCGACAATGGCGGCCGATGCGCAAGCCCAGCATCCTTTAGCGGGCACAAAATTGGGCGGTCAAATGGCGGGCGCCAACACCAGTATAGGTGTGGTCGCCACTGACGCCGATTTGACCAAGGCAGAGGCGCAGCGGGTGGCGATTATGGCGCAAGATGGTCTGGCGCGGGCTGTGCGCCCGATTCATACGCCCTTTGATGGTGATGCTATTTTTGTGCTGGCCACCGGCAGCAAGCCTTTGGCGGCGTCACCTGACCAACGGGCCAGAGCTTTGGCCATTATTGGCGCCTTGGCAGCCGATTGTGTGGCCCGCAGTGTGGCGCGGGCGATATGGGAGGCGGAGGATTTGGCCGCTGTGCCATGCTATCGCAGCCATTTTCAATAAGCGTTCATATTGGGTCAATCAACGGGCTTGCAAATTGTTAAACAAGCCAGTAAGAACAGGCTCTGCCTCGGCAGTCTGCACCGGTAGCTCAGCTGGATAGAGCACCAGACTACGAATCTGGGGGTCGGGAGTTCGAATCTTCCCCGGTGCGCCA
>JAHEGN010000007.1 GCA_024645085.1 Rhodobiaceae bacterium | reverse complement strand
GAAGCGGTTGGCGCGCTGGCGGCGGCTTCTTCTTCAACTTTTTTCGAATAAATATAAAGCGGACGGGCCTCGCCAGCGACCACTTCATGGCTGATCACCACTTCTTCGACGCCTTCCATGGCGGGCAGCTCAAACATGGTGTCGAGGAGAATACCCTCAATCACTGAACGCAGCCCACGGGCACCGGTTTTGCGCTCAATTGCTTTGCGGGCAATCGCCAAAAGCGCGTCATCGCTGAACGTCAGCTTGGTATCTTCCATATCGAAAAGCTGCTGATATTGCTTGACCAGCGCATTTTTAGGCTGGCTCAAAATGGTCACCAAAGCGGCCTCATCAAGGTCTTCCAATGTCGCCAGAACCGGCAGACGGCCAACGAATTCCGGAATCAGGCCGAATTTGAGCAAATCTTCTGGTTCCAAGTCTTTCAGCAATTCGCCGGTGTTGCGGTCTTCGGGCACATCAACGCGCGCGTTAAACCCGATGGAGGTTTCATTGCCGCGTTTGGAAATAACCCGCTCCAGACCGGAAAACGCACCGCCGCAAATGAACAGAATATTGGTAGTGTCGACTTGCAAAAATTCTTGCTGCGGGTGCTTGCGGCCCCCTTGCGGCGGCACAGAAGCCACTGTGCCTTCCATAATTTTCAGTAAAGCCTGCTGCACACCCTCGCCCGATACGTCTCGGGTGATTGACGGATTATCGGCCTTGCGGCTGATCTTATCGACCTCATCAATATAGACAATACCGCGCTGGGCCCGCTCAACATTGTAATCAGCGGCTTGCAACAGTTTCAAAATAATGTTTTCGACATCTTCGCCAACATAACCTGCCTCGGTCAATGTGGTGGCATCAGCCATGGTGAACGGCACGTCGAGAATACGGGCCAGCGTTTGCGCCAAAAGCGTTTTGCCGCAACCGGTTGGGCCGACCAGCAAAATATTCGACTTGGCCAATTCAATGTCACTGGTTTTTGTGGCGTGGTTCAAACGTTTATAGTGATTGTGCACGGCCACTGACAACACCCGCTTGGCGTGCGGCTGGCCGATGACATAATCATCAAGCACTTCGAGAATTTCTTGCGGAGTCGGCACACCATCTTGGGTTTTGACCAAAGAGGCTTTGCTTTCTTCGCGGATAATATCCATGCAAAGCTCGACGCATTCGTCGCAAATAAATACAGTTGGGCCGGCAATCAGCTTGCGCACTTCGTGCTGCGACTTGCCACAGAACGAACAATAAAGAGTGCTTTTGCTGTCGCCAGTTCCGCCGCTTACTTTGCTCATTATGCTGCCCTTTCGAAATTTATGCGTGCCATAAATCGGTTTTCTTTGATTCGAGACCTCACTTCACCATGAAGCGGACCCCGCTTGCAAGCCCCGTCGCCAAACTACTCGGCTTTTGTGGCGTCTTCACGTTTGGTGGTGACCGTATCAATCAGGCCGAAATCTTTAGCTTGTTCAGATGTCATAAATGTATCGCGCTCTAGCGCCTCTTCAATTTTACGCAAAGTCTGCCCGGTGTGAGACACATAAATTTTGTTCAACCGCGCCCGCATATCCAAAATTTCTTGCGCTTGGCGTTCAATATCTGAGGCCTGACCTTGGAAACCACCCGATGGCTGGTGCACCATAATGCGCGCATTTGGTAGCGCAAAACGCATGCCCTTTTCACCGGCCGTCAATAATAGCGACCCCATTGACGCGGCCTGACCAATACACACAGTCGATACGGGCGCGCGGATATATTGCATGGTGTCGTAAATCGCCATGCCGGAGGTCACAACACCACCCGGTGAGTTAATATACATGGAGATTTCTTTTTTCGGATTATCTGCTTCCAGAAACAACAGCTGTGCGGTGACCACACTGGCCATGTAATCTTCCACGCCGCCGGTGACAAAAATCACCCGCTCTTTCAGCAAGCGTGAGTAAATGTCAAACGCCCGTTCGCCCCGATTGGTTTGTTCAACCACCATCGGCACCATGGTATTCATATATGTATCGACCGGATCACGCATGCTCATCTCCTCTTATCTGCTGATAAGATGGGGTTGTTTGTCGAAAACGCCAAGCCGGAAATTGAAAAAACCTAATATTTTTTCAATTTGCCTATTTTTTTGCCGCTGGTTTTTTCGCTGGAGCCTTTTTTGCTGCAGGTTTTTTGGCGGCTGGCTTCTTAGCAGCGGTTTTTTTCGCCGCTGGCTTGTCTTCGGCAGCTTTTTTAGCGGCTGGCTTTTTCGTCGCGGCTTTTTTGGCCGCTGGTTTTTTCGCCTTGGCTTTCGGCTTTGCGTCATCTTCGCTGCCCGGCTCAACCATTAACTCTTCCAGCGATACTTTGCGGTCAGAGACTTGCGCCAACTCACAAATGAAATCGACCACTTTTTCCTCAAACAATGGCGCGCGAATTTGTGCCATGGCTTCTGGGTTTTTCTGGAAATATTCAAACACTTGTTGTTCTTGGCCAGGGAATTGCTGCACACGTTGCATCAAGGCTTGGTTCAGCTCTTCTTGCGTCACCTGAATTTCATTATTGGCGCCAACTTCCGCCAGCACCAGACCTGTGCGCACACGACGCTCAGCAATGCCGCGATATTCGGCCCGCAAATCTTCTTCGCTTTCGTCGAGATCTTCGATTTTCTGCGAGGCATTTTCTAGCTCATGCTCGAACTGATGCCAGATTTGTTCAAATTCCAGATTGACCATGGATGGCGGCAGCTCAAAACTATGGCTATCGCTAAGTTGATCAAGAAGTTGTTTTTTCAAATGACCGCGAGACATTTGGCCATAATCCTTGCCGATTTGCTCGCGCATGGCTTCCTTCAACTTGTCGAGGCTTTCCATGCCCAAAGAGGTGGCGAATTCTTCGTTGATTTCGGCCGCTTTCGGCTCTTTCACTTCATGCACAGTAACCTCGAAAACCGCTGGTTTTCCGGCTAATTCTGCATTGCCATATTCTTCTGGGAAGTCGACTTTCACATCGACTTTATCGCCGGCTTTTTTGCCAATCAATTGGTCTTCAAAACCCGGAATAAATTGACCTGAGCCAAGCTCAAGGTCGAAACCCTCGGCAGCGCCACCATCAAAGGCGACGCCATCAACCCGACCCAAGAAGTCGATGTTAACCTGATCGCCCTCTTTCGCTTTCGCGGTTTTGGCGCGTGGGGCAAAAGATTTGCGCGCAGCACCGAGCTGCTCAAGCGCTTCATCGACCCGCGCGTCATCAACGTCAACCACGGGGCGCGATAATTTCAATTTTGAAAAATCAGTCAAATCAATGGCTGGGATAATTTCAAACACCATATCATAGACCAAATCAGCCGCGCCTTTGATCACCTCGTCGACTTCACCAACCAATTTAATTTCTGGCTGCATGGCCGGACGCTCGTCGCGGTCGTTCAACATTTTCTGGCTGGTTTCATTGACCACTTGCTGAATCACTTCACCCATCAGCTGGTCACCAAAAGTTTTACGAACATGAGAAGCCGGCACTTTGCCTGGGCGGAAGCCTTTGAGCTGAACTTCGCCTTTAATCTCTTCGATACGCGCGTCCAATTTGCTGACCAATTCTGATGCAGCAATGCTCACTTGTAGCTCGCGGCTCAGACCTTCGACTTTAACTTCTTTAATATTCATTTTTGCCTCTTCTTAATTCGTCACTGCCCAGAAACTTTCGTCCCTCGGTCAAATAATGGTGCGGGCGGAGGGACTTGAACCCCCACACCTTGCGGCACTAGAACCTAAATCTAGCGCGTCTACCAATTCCGCCACGCCCGCAAAAAACGTTGGCGGTCATATAGCAGTCATCTCAGAGAAACACCAGTCCCTATATCACTAAGACAAAATAGCTTAGCAATCAATTAACCAAGGTTTGCGCCTCGTCGCCTTTGCGCACCAATGACAGCGTTTTGCCATCGGTTTCAAAAATTGATAAGGAGCAATTATCCGGCGCAAAAGACACCACCTTATCATCACCAGTGGCGGCACAATAAGCCACATTCAGGGCGATAAAATGCGAGTAAACCACGACCTCACGGGCCCCTGTTTGGTGCAAATCGGTCAGTGCCGAAACCACATTATGATACCAAGCGGTGAAATCATGGCCGGTGCTCTCGGGGTCGTTATACAGCGCCTGCCAGCTGCCGCCCATGACCCGCCGCAACCAAACCGTGCGTGCCGTTAAGTCTTCAATCGGCGACGGGATTTCAGCCACTCTTGGCTCAATGCGTACCGAAGCCTGCCAGCTCTCCGCCAGCGGCATGGCGGTTTCTTGGCAGCGTTTCAGCGGGCTTGATAAAATCGGCACTGGTGCGCCAATTAATTGTTTGAGTTTTTCGGCCACGGCGGCGGATTGCTGACGGCCCAAATCATCGAGGCCCGGATCAGCGTCACCATCCCAGCCGGCGGCGGCCTTGCCGTGGCGTATCATATATATGCGGGTTTTGTGTTGTTCACTCATCTCCAGGTTCTCCGTTTCGATAACGACTTGTTCGTTAACCTTTTACCAATGTTTTTGGCGTATCTTACTTATGTCTTAGGTCGGGGTGGCGGTGGAATAAAACAGCTCGCACGAATACACCGCAATCGTTTCTTGGTTTTCGATTCGTCTCGCCCCCGACACCAAAGGCTCTCACTTTGGCTAATGCAGCGGCGTGAAAATATTGGTGCCATCTTCCTGTGCGGCCAATGTGCCTTTCAAGCCAATGCCGTCTTCGCTCATCAGCCGTGCCACATGGTCGCCCTCTGGTGTCATATGCGCAACAAAACGATCATCGCTATCACTCATGCGGCCAATCAAAATGCCCTGCGGTGACTTGCCCGCCACATGGGCGACAGTATAGCTCTCAATCCAGCCCTCACCGGACGCCGCTTCGACATAGCCGCGGCGCGGCCCAGCCTCGATTTTCGCCTGTAAAATAGCTGGGTCTTCGCGTTGCCATGGGCCCTCAAGCGGGGTCGTTGAGTAAAGACCCAGCGCGTGTTTGGTCAAGAACCAACCATTGCCATTACACAGACCTTTAGCCCCCGGATTGGCGCGCAATTTATGCATCATTGTTGCCACGGACATCAGTGTATAGGCATTGCCCGCACCACCAAAATACGGCAGGCCGCCAGTCACAGTGAATGGCCGCGGGTCGTCTTCGGCAATGCCCATTTCGCGGCACGCCACTTCGACGGCCGACGGGAAACATGAATAGAGGTCGAAAATATCAATATCGTCAATCGTCCAACCAGCCATCGCCAACGCCTGTTTGGTCATTTCATGAATGGCGACAGAGCGGTGCAAATCCTGCCGCTCAATCCCGTGCCAAATTTCATTAGCATCAGAACAGCCATGCAAAAATACCCATTTGCTCTCATCAATGCCAAGCTCTCGGGCTTTGCCAACCGACATCATGACCACAGCCGACGCCTGATCAATGCGAATGACCGAATTGAGATATTTCGGATAGGGATAACCGACCCAGCGGTTTTCATCGCTGGCGGTGATGAGTTCTTCAGCCGAACGCGCCACCGGGAACCAGCTTTGCGGATGGGCGGCGGCGACTTCGGTGAATGGTGCCATTAATTTGCCGACGTGCTGTAAATGGGTCTGCATATCGCGGCCCAAATGGGCGCGCAGTGCGTTCTCAAAAATCGGATAATAATTGACTGGGAAAAATAAGCCGTGGCGATGTTCGACGGGCAACACGCCCATTTTTTCTTTGCCGATTTCTTCCGGCTTTTCATCTGGGTGGTCATTCCAATCGCTTTTATCAACACCCGTGCCGACCGCGCGCATGACGCTGGCAAACCCCTCGCCGCCAACCAAAAGCGCCACTTCCGAACGGCCTTGGGCAATTCGCTCGGCCAATTCATTAATCATCATTTGCGGCGAGTTGCCGCCAGTCGCAGCCAGCAATGACTGTTTCGGTGACAGCCCCATGAGATTGGCCACTGTGCGCCCTGGATTGGAATATTGACCAAACGGAATGGCCCGCGCCTCCGGACTGTCGGTAATGAATCGAATAGAGGCGACCGTATCAAGTGCCGCACTGACGCCAGCTGACTGCCCGCAATCATCGAGCGCCACACCCGCCGCATCGGCCATTAATTGAACGGGAGATTTGGCCTTGGCTAAATCTTTTTGTTTTTGCACCGTCAAGCCAGCGCCGACAAGGATGGGGGTGTTATCATGAACCATGAGCGTCTCTCCTACTCTCCACAGATGCGGCGAGTTTAACCAGCTATCAAGGGCATTCAAGCTTTTTTGATTGCTGCGCTGGTTGTGCCTATTTTTTAATCATTATGTATATTTAATAGGCAAAAAAGCCGATCGACGAGAGGCGCGCGCAAAATTTGGCCAGTAGCGCAGGATTTGGCGGTTGGCACGGAAATTGCATAAACCGAAGCAGAAATGATATTCACTATTTTGGGAAGGGTAATCATGAAAAAGATTGAAGCCATAATTAAGCCATTCAAACTCGACGAAGTTAAAGACGCATTGCAAGAAGCGGGCATGCAAGGCATTACCGTTGTCGAAGCCAAGGGCTTTGGCCGCCAGAAAGGCCACACAGAACTCTATCGCGGCGCTGAATATGTTGTGGACTTTTTACCAAAAGTGAAACTTGAGATTGTTGTTGCCGACGAACAACTTGACGCTGCGATTGAAGCGATTAAAACTGCCGCCCAGACGGGTCGTATTGGTGACGGCAAGATTTTCGTTTCCGATATTTCAGAAGCCATTCGTATTCGGACTGGCGAAACCGGCAATGAAGCCATATAAACCAACCACAATTTATTCTATTATTTACGGAGAAAATAATGTCAGACGCCTCTACCATTAAAAAAATGATTGCTGATGAAGAGGTCAAATTTGTTGACCTGCGCTTCACAGACCCTCGCGGTAAAATGCAGCATCTCACGCTGGACATTGACCTGATTGATGACGACTTTTTCGCTGAAGGCACAATGTTTGATGGTTCATCAATCGCTGGCTGGAAAGCCATTAATGAGTCTGACATGGTGTTGATGCCGGATCTCAGCACTGCCTCTCTTGATCCGTTCTACGCGCAACAAACATTGACTTTGTTCTGCGATATTCTGGAGCCAAACTCAGGCGAAGCCTATAACCGCGACCCACGTTCAACAGCACTTCGGGCTGAAGAATATCTCAAGTCGACCGGTATTGGTGACACTGTTTATTTCGGCCCTGAAGCTGAATTCTTCGTATTTGACGATGTCCGCTTCTCATCAGACCCTTACAACACTGGCTTTGCCTTGGACAGCGTTGAGCTGCCAGACAATTCAGGCACAGAATATGAATCCGGCAATATGGGTCACCGTCCACGCACAAAAGGCGGTTATTTCCCAGTTAACCCAATCGACAGCGGCCAAGACCTGCGCGGTGAAATGCTGACTGTGATGAAAGAAATGGGCATGGAAGTTGAAAAGCACCACCACGAAGTGGCGGCTGCACAACACGAGCTTGGCCTGAAATTCGGCACCATGACAGCGATTGCTGACAATCTGCAGCTGTATAAATATGTTGTTCACAATGTGGCCCACGCCTATGGCAAAACCGCAACCTTCATGCCGAAGCCCGTTTATGGCGATAATGGCACAGGCATGCACTGCCACCAGTCAATCTGGAAAGACGGTAAGCCGCTTTTCGCTGGTGACAAATATGGCGGGTTGAGCCAAGACTGCCTGTATTACATTGGCGGTATCATCAAACACGCAAAATCACTGAATGCGTTGACCAATCCGTCAACCAACTCATACAAGCGTTTGATTCCAGGTTTTGAAGCCCCTGTGCTGTTGGCTTATTCAGCCCGCAACCGCTCAGCTTCTTGCCGTATTCCGTTCTCAACATCTGCCCCAGGCAAGCGTATTGAAATCCGCTTCCCTGACCCGACGGCCAACCCATATTTGGCCTTCACAGCAATGTTGATGGCCGGCCTTGACGGTATCGAAAACAAAATTGATCCAGGCGAGCCAATGGATAAAGATTTGTATGAATTGCCACCGGAAGAGTTGAAAGACATTCCGCAAGTTTGCGGTTCCTTGCGTGAAGCGCTGGCCGCTCTCGATGCAGACCGTGAATATCTGAAAAAAGGCGGGGTCATGGATGATGACCAAATCGACGCCTATATCGCTCTTAAAATGGATGAAGTGCACCGCTATGAGCATACACCTCACCCAGTTGAATTCGATATGTATTACAGCGTCTAAGACTTAGTCTTCGAGCAAATATCAAGCCCCTCGTCGCCAGACGGGGGGCTTTTTATTTGCCTTGCCGCGCGAAGATGCTTAGCGTTTGGGCAGCATAAGGGAGCTGAGCATGGATGTGATTGATTATGATTTTGGCCGCACGCAAAGGCTGATAGCCGGCGCCAATGCGGCTCGCAGTGTGGCCGAAGAAAGCGCCAAATTTGGCGCCCAGCGGGTTTTTGTCATTGCCTCGCAATCCGTCATTGATGATAGCTCTCTGGCGCGCGAGTTAACCACTGTGCTGGGCCCAAGACTGGTCGGCCTTCACACCGGCATTGCCGCCCATGCGCCGCAACAAGATATTTTGCAGGCCGCCGCCGCGGCCCGCGCCGCCAAAGCCGACATGCTGGTATCCGTCGGTGGCGGCACGCCTATTGACTCAACCAAAATTGTGCAATTATGCCTGACCCATGACATCACCAGCCTTGACCAGCTTAACGCCTATGCGCATGGGGCGGGCGGCACGGGGGGAGCGATTGAAGATAAGGTCGGCGATATACGCGCGATTGCCGTGCCAACCACTTTATCGGGCGCCGAATTTGCCGCATTAGGTGGGGCGCTAGTTGTCGAGATGAAACAAAAACAAGGGTTTACTCACCCTGATTTAGCCCCCTTAGCGATTGTGTTTGACCCTAATTTAGCCGCCCACACCCCTGCCGCTTTATGGTATTCAGCTGCTGTGCGCACCATTGACCATGGCGCTGAAGGTTATTTATCGCCCGACGGTTATCCGATTTTACAACAGCAATTTTTGACCGCCTTGCGGCTGATGTCGCAGGGTTTGCGTGACGGCTTTAGCGCCCAAACCGAGGCACAAAAACGCGCCGCCTTTATGCTGTCTTTCCAAGGCGTGTGGTCCGTAGCGCCCGCCCTTGGGCGTGTGCGCATGGGTGCCAGCCATGGGCTGGGCTATATTCTTGGCGGCATGTTTGGTGTCGCCCATGGCGAGACCTCCTGCGTTCTGCTGCCTGCTGTGCTGCAGTGGAATGCGCAAAAACAGCCCGAGGCCCAACTGGCAATTTCGCAAGCCTTGGGTGATGCCCAGCAACCGGCCCATGTGTTGGTCGGCCAGCTCATCAAAAGTCTTGGCCTGCCGACTTGCCTGGCCGATGTCGGCATTGGCGCCGATAAATTTCAAGCGATTGCTGAGGCCGGTGAACACCATGGCGTCGTTACCGCCAATTCGCGCGCCATCACATGCCAAGACGACATTTTGGAAATCTTACATTTGGCGCAAAATTAACTTAGCTGTTCCAATGTTTGTTATAGGCTTCGGCAGCGCGTTTTTCAGACCCTTGATAGCGCACAAAAGCTTTAAACACGCCGAGACCTAAATCAGGGTCGCGCCCCTCGCCCATTTCCATAATGTTCAAACACCAAAACGCCTGCTGTCCCCAGCCATTAATGCCAGCCACCATGCGGAATGGTGAATTCAATCCGAGCCAGCCGGGGCCGACTTGTTTGGTTTTTTCCAGAACCGGTGTCTCAGCCATTTCGCCCGACAGCAATTTATTCGGCACTTGCGCGTCAATACATAAGGGGCGGCCAATGCCAATCATATCGCAGGCCCCCGCTGCCAGAGCGGCATCCATGCCAGCCCGCGAACGGAACCCACCGGTCACCATTAACGGGCCAGTGAATACGGCGCGAATATCTTTAGCATATTCGAGGAAATAGGCTTCGCGGGCGATGGTGCTCTCGCGGCGCTCCTCGGCTTTTTCAGGGTTCATGGTCAAATTATCCAGCCCCACTAAGCGCGGCTGTTCATATGTGCCGCCTGAGACTTCGAGCAAATCGAGTTTCTCATCATTCAACCAGCTGGCAACTTGCACACTGTCTTCATGCGAAAAGCCGCCGCGCTGAAAATCGGCCGAGTTCAATTTCAGAGAAACCGGAAAATCATCGCCAACAGCGGCACGCACGGCGCGCACCACTTCAAGCAATAAACGCGCACGGTTTTCCAGACTGCCGCCCCACTGATCGGTGCGGGTGTTAACGTCAGGCGATAAAAACTCGGAAATTAAATAGCCATGCGCGCCGTGAATTTGCACGCCGGTGAATCCGGTTTCGCGGGCAATTTTTGCCGTATGGGCAAAACGCTGAATGACATCTAAAATATCTTCATGGCTCAAAGCCCGCGGCTTGCCAAAAGCAGCGCCTGGCATTTTCAAACCAATATCTGAGGGGCCAACTGGCTCTGGCGCCACCGCCGCCGGTGTTTGCCGACCGGCATGGCTGATTTGCATCCACAAATGCGTATTATTGCGGGTGCCAGCTTCGGCATATGCGCGCAGCGCGGAAATTTGCTCATTGCTCTGCGGCCCTTCAATCACCACATTGCCCGGACGCTCAAGATAGCGATGGTCAACTTGCACATTGCCGGTCAATAAAATACCAGCGCCGCCATCGGCCCAACGGCCGTAAAGCGTCTGGTGTTTAACTGTCGCGCGATTGGCTGGGTCGGCCAAACCTTCGGTCATGGCTGCTTTGCACAAGCGGTTTTTAATCGCCACGCCGCATGGCAACACCAGTTCATTTTCAATCGTCACATTACTCATCGCTCAACTCCTTTAAAGACTACGCAAAGATTGCCTTTGTTTTTGGCGAATATCAAGCTTTCGGCCATTGGCCGCGCCATTAATTCGCATTTCATTATTTGTGACATGTTTTTCTCAGCAAATGGCTGACAGTTATGTAAACTAGGGCCGATTCGAAACCAACATCATCGGAGTCGCCGCGCATGGCCTCAAAAAATAAAGCCGCATCTGAAGCCGACCTTTTCGCCGGAGGCAGCGATGCTTCCGACGTGAAAGTTAGCGCTTCTGAAAAAGGCTATACCGCCAGCGATATTGAGGTTTTAGAAGGCCTTGAGCCGGTTCGGCGGCGCCCAGGCATGTATATTGGCGGCACCGACAGCCGCGCCATGCACCACTTATTTGCCGAAGTTATCGACAATTCCATGGATGAAGCGGTGGCCGGTCACGCCAGTTTTATTGAAATTGAGGTGATGGCTGATAATCGGCTAACAGTGCGCGATAATGGCCGTGGTATTCCGGTCGACCCGCATCCGAAATATAAAGATAAATCAGCCTTGGAAGTGATTATGACCACCTTGCACGCCGGTGGTAAATTCGGCGGCGACGCCTATGACACATCCGGCGGCTTGCACGGGGTTGGCGTATCAGTGGTCAATGCGCTGTCATCTGATCTATTGGTCGAGGTTGCGCGCGGTCAAAAACTCTACGCCCAAAGCTTTTCGCGCGGCCTGCCCACCAGTAAAATGAAAGTGCTGGGCGAGGCTAAAAACCGGCGCGGCACATCGGTTAGCTTCACCCCAGATGCTGATATTTTTGGCGCCAAAACCGATTTTGATCCAGCCCGCTTATATGCCATGGCCAAAGCCAAAGCGTATTTATTTGGCGGTGTTGAAATTCGCTGGAAATGCGACCCTGATATTATTCGCGATGCCGAGAAAACCCCGGCTGAAGATGTCTTGAAATTCCCCAATGGGTTGAAAGACTATTTGGAAGAACAAATCGGTGGTCGCGCCGTCGTTACCCCCACCCCGTTTGCCGGCAAAGTACAAAAAACCGGCGGCCATGGCAGTGTGGAATGGGCGGTAAGCTGGGTCGGCGCCGGTATTGGCAATGCCGATGGCATGAATGCCAGCTATTGTAACACTGTGCCCACGCCTGAAGGCGGCACGCATGAACAAGGCTTGCGTTCGGCCTTGACCAAAGGGCTGAAAGCCTATGGCGAACGGATTAATAATAAAAAGGCCAGCATCATCACTGCTGAAGATGTGATGGGCACGGCCGCGGCTTTGGTATCGGTGTTTATTCGCGAGCCTGAGTTTCAGGGCCAGACCAAAGACAAGCTGGCCACACCAGAAGCCGCGCGCATTGTGGAAACCACTTTGCGCGACCATTTTGAACATTATCTGACGTCAGCCCCAGCCGATGCCGATCGCTTGTTGGAGTGGGTGATTGACCGCGCCGATGAGCGCGTCAAACGTCGCCAAGAACGCGATGTGAACCGTAAATCAGCGGTCCGCAAATTGCGGCTTCCCGGCAAATTGGCCGATTGCTCGCAAAACGCCGCTGAGGGTTCCGAGATTTTTATCGTCGAGGGCGATAGCGCCGGTGGCAGTGCCAAACAGGGGCGCAATCGTAAAAACCAAGCTATTTTGCCCCTGCGTGGCAAAATTCTTAATGTTGCCAATGCCACAGCCGCCAAAATGCAGCAAAGCCAACAAATTAGTGATTTGGTGCAAGCCTTGGGCTGTGGCTCGGGTGCGCATTATGACGACAGCCGATTGCGCTATGAAAAAGTCATCATCATGACTGATGCCGATGTTGATGGCGCGCATATTGCGGCTTTGCTGGTGACTTTTTTCCATGAGCAAATGCCTGAGCTTATTCGCCAAGGGCATTTATATCTTGCCGTGCCGCCGCTCTATCGTCTGGCGCAAGGGGCCAAGACCTTCTATGCCCGCGACGACGCCCACCGCGATGAATTATTGGCCTCGGAGTTTCGTTCAAATGCCAAAGTCGATATCAGCCGCTTTAAGGGCTTGGGTGAAATGTTACCGGCGCAATTAAAAGAAACCACTATGACGCCGGGCAAACGGACATTATTGCAAGTCACCATTCCCGAGGATGAGACCAAAGCGACGGCGCGCGCGGTCACCGATTTAATGGGCAATAAGCCAGAATTGCGCTTCAAATTTATTCAAGAAAACGCCGCTTTTGCGGGCCAAGATTTGCTGGATATTTAGGCCCTGCTCAGCGTCTCTTTACTTTACGCTCAATTCGTCTATGTTTGGCCGCATTGAAGCAGGTCAGGCCGTGTTATGGCCTGAAAAGAGCGGTTGCCATGAGGGCAGCCTCTGTCGAAAAATCGCCGAACGGCGCTTTGCCGTTCCGCCCTTAACACGGATATATTATGAGTTTTGACGCACTCGGGCTGGCTCCCGAAATTATGAAAGCCATCAACGAAGTTGGCTATACTGAACCAACCCCCATTCAAGCAGAAGCCATTCCAGAAGTGCTGAGAGGCCGCGACGTCCTCGGCATTGCGCAAACCGGAACTGGCAAGACCGCCAGCTTCACCCTGCCGATGATTCACCGGCTGATGAAAGGCCGCGCCAAAGCGCGTATGCCGCGCACATTAATTTTGGAACCAACGCGCGAGCTCGCCGCTCAAGTGGCTGAAAATTTTGACCTCTACGGCAAATATACCAAACTGACCAAAGCGCTGTTGATTGGCGGCGTCAGTTTCAAAGACCAAGAATTGGCGATTATGCGTGGCGCTGATGTGCTGATTGCAACGCCGGGCCGTTTGCTCGACCACGTCGAACGCGGTGGGGTTTTATTACGCGGCGTTGAAGTGCTGGTGATTGATGAAGCCGACCGTATGTTGGACATGGGCTTTATTCCCGATATTGAAAAAATTGTTTCATTAGTACCGTTCACCCGCCAGACGCTTTTTTTCTCGGCCACTATGCCGCCTGAAATCACCCGCCTGTCTGAACAGTTTTTGTCAGCCCCGAAACGCGTTGAAGTGGCGCGCCCCTCATCGACCAATGCCAATGTTTCGCAAATGCTGATTGAAGTGGCACCGGCCAAAAAACGCGACGCCTTACGCTCTTTATTTGACGCCGAAGACGTGACCAATGGGATTATTTTCTGCAATCGTAAAAAAGATATTGGCGATTTGTTGAAGTCGCTGCACCAGCACAATTATAAGGCGGTGTCTTTGCATGGCGACATGGACCAACATATGCGCCTGCGCATGTTGGATCAGTTCAAAAATGGCGAAGTGACCTATCTTATCGCCTCTGATGTTGCCGCCCGTGGTCTGGATATTCCAGCGGTTAGTCATGTTTTCAATTTCGACGTGCCAACCCATGCGGAAGATTATGTTCACCGTATTGGCCGCACCGGTCGGGCCGGCCGTTCAGGGGCTGCTTTCACTTTGGCAACGCGTAACGATGCGAAATATGTTGAAGCGATTGAAAAGCTGATCGAACAGCCGATTCCGCGCACCGTTTTTGAAGGCGGATCGGGCGACGCTGACGCACCAGCCAGTAAGCGCGACAAGCCGCGCCGCGATAAACCGAAAGTGGAAACTGCAGCCGCGACTGACGGCGCTACCGAAGCGGGTAAAAATCAGCGTCGCGGTCTTTTGGGACGCGGCCGTAAAAAGCCTGCCGAGGAAAGCCAAAAGCCGGAAACCACACCAAGCAAGGCGCCGCAAGAACGCGCGCCCAAAGCAAAGGCAACGGCCAAGCCAAATAAGCCAGCAAAAGCGCAGACGACAGGGTCAAAAAGCGACGCGTTTGAGGGCAATATGCCGGCCTTTTTGCAAACGCCTATTGATAAAAATTAGACAGCTAGCGGCGCTGATCGAAACGGCGCCCGACCATGGCGGCGGTGATATTGGTTTTTTGAATATCAATGGCACCGCCCGCAATGCCCCAGCCCCATGCATCGCGCATGCGCCGTTCCATCGGATAAGCTTTCGAATAGCCATAACCGCCCATTAATTGCAGGGCGGCGCCGGTGACGTCGCGACAAATTTCATTGGCGAAACATTTGGCAACCGAACTATCAATCACACTTGGCAGACCATCTTCCGCATTAACTGCCGCGCGGTGGATAAGCAAGCGCGCCGCTTCGACCCGCATTTGCATTTCCGCCAATTTAATTTGCACGCCCTGAAAATCGACGAGCTCTTTGCCAAATTGTTGGCGCTCTTGCACATATTCCAAAACATCTTCCAAGGCACCCGAAGCCTGCCCTAAAGCCATGGTGGCATTGCCGCAACGCTCAAGATCAAAGGCTTCCATTAATTTGCGAAAACCTCCGGCTGGCACCACCACATTGCTTTCTGGCACTTCGACATTATCGAGAAAAATATCAGCCGACGGCACCCCACGAAACCCCATCAGCGCCTCTTGCGCGCCAAAGCTGAGACCCGGCGTATCTTTTTCGACAAACACTGCGCCAATGCCCTTTGACCCCGGGTCGTCGGACAAGCGGGCATAAACCAAATAGCCATCTGAATGGCCGCCGCCCGAACACCAGCGTTTCTGGCCGTTCAAAACAACCTTGCCGTTTTTCACTTCACCGCGTGTCGTTAAATCAGTCAAAGCGCTACCGGCTTGCGGTTCCGACATTGACACCGCCAACACCATTTCGCCACGACAGACTTTCGGCACGACTTCTTGCTTCAATTTATCGCTCGCAAAGTGCACCAAGGCGTGCACCGGCCCGACATTGGCTTCAAATAAAGGAAAAGCTGAGGCCGAGGATATTTTGGCAAATTCTTCCAGCACCAATAAGGCTTCAAGATTGCCCAGCCCCAGACCGCCCAAAGACTGCGGAATATTAATGCCAAGAAACCCCATATCGCCAAGCTTTTTGAGCATGGCCTTATCTGGCGGGTGACCGGTTTCTTCGCAGTGTTCGGCGACTGAGGGCATTTCGGCGCGGGCGAATTTAATCGCCGCCGCCTGTAATTGTTTCTGCTCATCGGTCAGTTGAAAATTCATCTTACGCACTCCCTCAGCTGTGCCAGAACTTTACCCCCAAGGGCCATGCGTCGACAAGCTATCTCTTGATTTATTGTCTAATTCCAGCCACATTGCGGATACATTTTTTATGGGAGACTAAAATGAGTGAAGCTTGGATTATTGATGCGTGCCGCACACCTCGTGGCATTGGTAAAGCTGGCAAAGGCGCTTTGTCAGATATTCACCCTCAACATTTGGGGGCGACAGTATTGCGGGCTTTGGCCGAACGCAATGACCTAAACACATCGGAAGTTGACGATATTATTTGGGGCACCAGCTCTCAGCGCGGCACGCAAAGTGGCGATTTGGGACGTATGGCCGCTTTGGATGCGGGCTATGATGTGCGCTCCAGCGCCATGACCCTTGACCGTTTTTGTGGTTCAGGCATTACCGCTGTGAACATTGCCGCCGCCAATATCATGTCAGGCATGGAAGATTTAACAATCGCCGGTGGCACAGAAATGATGTCACGTTTTGGCACAGACGCCGCCGCTTCTTCGCCATTCCTCGATAATGGCAATCTGCGTTTGCGCTCTGAGCACCCGCAACCACACCAAGGTGTGTGTGCCGACGCTATTGCAACATTGGAAGGCATTGACCGCGACGCGGTTGACGCTTTGGCTTATGTCAGCCAGCAGCGCGCTGATCATGCGATTAAAAACGGCCATTTTGATAGGTCTCTGGTAGCGGTTTACCGCGAGGACGGTTCTTTGGCGCTCGACAAAGAAGAGTTTCCGCGTCCACAGACCACCAAAGAAAGCCTTGCCTCACTTGAGCCAAGCTTTGCCAAATTGGCCGATATTCCGCTCGACGAAGAAGGCACAACCTTCCGTAAATTGATTGCCCAGGCCTATCCGGATTTGCAAATCAATCACGTTCACCACGCCGGTAACTCATCTGGTGTGGTTGATGGCGCGGCGGCTCTGCTGCTGTCGTCACCTGAATATGCCAAAGCCAATGGTCTGAAACCACGGGCCCGCATTAAAGCCCTGGCCAATATGGGTGACAGCCCAACCCTCATGCTCAACGCACCGGTGCCAGCGGCCAAAAAAGTGCTGCAAAAAGCCGGTTTGACGGTTGCCGATATTGATCTGTTCGAAGTCAACGAAGCCTTCTCAGTGGTGACTGAGAAATTCATTCGCGACCTCAACATTGACCGTGATCGTATCAATGTAAATGGCGGCGCCATGGCTTTGGGTCACCCAATTGGGGCGACTGGCTCGATTCTTGTTGGCACCATGCTGGATGAGCTGGAACGCCAAGACAAGCAATTTGGTTTAATCACCATGTGCGCTGCCGGCGGCATGGCACCAGCTGTGATTATCGAACGCGTATAAACCACAGCCATGAAATGAAAAGCGCGGCGGGCAACTGCCGCGCTTTTTTTATGGCGCAAAGCCGATAGCTGTCTTACAGTTTTTGTGAGAATTTAGGAGATTGAAGATGACCGCTTTTTATAACCATATGGATCCGTTTCTGGCTGATGATGATGCACAGACGATGCTGCGTTTGGCGGAAAATTTTGGTAGTTTTGGCACTTATGCCGATGAAGCATCAAATGACGGGCTTGGCGAAAAACTGCCTCAACGCTTTGACGCCGCCTTTAATTATATTCAAAACGGCATTGATGGCGCGGGCAATGAAGATGACATTGAAACCGCCAGCCAGCGCACCAATTATTTCCGCGAGACCTATGCCTATGGCGATGAGATTAAGGCCAGCGGCGTTGAGAGCTTTATGAACCATCCGGCTCTGAAAGAAACCGCTCGCAAAGTTTCGCATCGCGATGTCATTGTGCCGGCAATTATTTACGCCAATCTGCTGGTTCCCGGTCAAGAGCTGGCGGTCCATACTGATGTGCCAGAATTCCGTGGCGCCAATCGCAAGCTGCTACCGCAATGGTTGCTGGTGGTCATGCTGCATTCTGGCTTGTTCGATGAGTGGCGTATTCCGATAGCCACTTGTGTGTCGTGGTTTGGCGAGGCCAAAGGCGGTGCTTTTACGTTTTATCCTGATGGCCCAAAAGGCGCGCGCCAGTCAATTCCGGCGCAGCATAATTCAGCGATTTTGATTGATACAGATGAAGTGTTTCATGGGGTCGAGCGGGTTAATCAGACACTGCCCGATTTGCCGCAAATTGATAAACATATGCGGTTGCATTTCCTTGGCGATAAAAAATGGCAATTGCGCGATGGCGATAAGCCATTGGCCGATTATGACTGGTCAGAAATTCGCTATTCCATTTCATGGAAAGCCTATTGCTTTGCCTCACAAGCGGAAGAACAGCTATGGCGCAGCGGCAGCGATAATTTGACCGTCGATTTCATTCTCGACCGGCTGGAAGCCGCCCTGCGCGAGCAAGGCGTGTTGACCGGCCCGCGCCCCGACCCCACAGCCTTTGCTGGCATGATGGTTGGCCATTTTGTCAAATTCCCGCAAGCGCAAATGGCCGCTGAGTAATCAGCTCCAGCCTTGCAATTTGGCGGCTTCTTCGCGCACGGTTTCTGGCCCGCCGAGCAATTGCCGGTTGGCCCCAATACGCTTGAACCAATAATGCAGGCCGAGCAAATCGGTAAAGCCCATGCCGCCATGCACTTCGGTGGACGTGCGGGCGACATATTTACCGACCTCGGCCAAATGTGATTTTGCCAAGCGCGACATCAGCGCCGCCTCATCGCTAACATGGTCTTGCGCATAGGCCGCATACCAAACCAACGACCGGCATGGCTCCAACTTGGCGACCATATCGGCGCACATATGTTTGACCGCTTGAAAAGAGCCAATCGGGCGATTGAACTGCTCGCGGTCTTTCGAATAGGCGACGGATTTTTCAATCATCATATCCGCCGCACCCAGACTATCGGCGGCCAATAAAACCCGGCCGATATCAATCATTCGCGCTTGCGCGGCAACCGCGTCACCAGCCAAAACTGTGCACGGCACATCTTGCAAATCAAGCATGATGACATGACGGGTTTTATCGATTGTGGTCAACGCTGTTTCACTGACGCCCGCGCTATCACGGGCGATAATCAGCAGTTCTTTGCCCGCGGTGAGCATGAAATGACTGGCCAATTCAGCCCCCATGACAAAACTTGCGCGGCCCGAAACCTTGTCGCCAGACAGTTTTAGTCCGGCCCCTTCACGGGCGCCGATGGCCTCGGTCAAACCGACACCAATAATCGCACTGCCACCGGCAATGCGCCCCAACCAGTCATTTTTCTGGTCATCATCACCGGCTTCGCGCAGGCCAATCACCGCCATTGCATAGGCAGAGGTGAAACTGGTCGGCGACACGAAACGGCCCATAGCCTGTTGAATCAAAGCCGCCTCAAGAACCCCGAGGCCAAGGCCACCAAATTCTTCCGGTACCAGCACCAAGGGCACGCCCAATTCCATCAGCCCGTTTTGTAGGCTTTCAGCCAAGCTGTTGTCGCCTTCGGCAAAGCCGCGCACATGCGCTAATTCCGAGGCAGATTCAAGATAACGCTGCACTGAATCTTGCAGCATGGTCTGGTCTTGCGATAATCCGAAATACATGGCCGGCCCCTATGCTTTAGCTACTTTAGGCTCGCGCGGCATGCCAAGACCACGTTCGCTGATGATGTTTTTTTGAATTTGCGCCGAGCCGCCGCCAATAATCAGGCCAAGGTCGAACATATAATGGGTTTGCCATAGGCCATGATCGCGCAGAAACGGGCTGTCCTCGAACAAAATGCCATATTCGCCCATCACATCAATCGCCAATTCAGCCAAACGGTGGTTCAACTCACAGCCTTGCAATTTAACAATCATGCCAGCCAAACCGGCTGATTTTTTCTCAACAGAGGCCGTTGTCAGCCGCATGCCATTAAATTTCATGGCGTAGACTTCGGCCTCCAGCGCCACCAGACGGTC
This sequence comes from Rhodobiaceae bacterium, assembly GCA_024645085.1. Classification (GTDB taxonomy): domain Bacteria; phylum Pseudomonadota; class Alphaproteobacteria; order RS24; family RS24; genus JAHEGN01. The sequence goes on along the minus strand of JAHEGN010000007.1, from coordinate 85,382 downwards.
GCGATAGACCGGATTGTCCATTAGGCTTTTGCCGTCGACATGCTCGTTTTGCATAATTTCAGCAATGCTTTTGAGGCGCGATAGCGCCGCGTCTGGGTCGCCTAACATGCCGCGCTCATGGGTCAGCGTCGCATTGGCGACCATCCAGCCCTCGCCGCGCTGGCCGACGATTTGCGAGGTTGGCACGCGCACATCGGTAAAGAACACTTCATTAAATTCCGCCCGACCGGTCATCGTCATCAGCGGACGCACTTCAATTCCGGGCGTGTCCATTGAGAATAGCAAATAGCTTATGCCTTGGTGTTTAGGCGCATCTGGCTCTGTGCGCACCAAGCAGAAAATCATATCTGCCTGATTGGCGGTGCTGGTCCAAATCTTCTGGCCATTAATCACAAAATCATCGCCATCAACCACGGCCGCCGTCCGCAAAGACGCCAAATCAGAACCGGCGCCGGGCTCTGAATAGCCCTGACACCAAATCATCTCGCCGCTCAATGTTTTGGCAATATATTTTTCCTTCTGCTCTTCCGTGCCCAATTCCAACAATGTCGGTACCAGCATGTTAATTCCTTGACCGGCAATACCGCCAGGCACTTTGGCGCGGGCAAATTCTTCGGCAATAATGCGCTGCTTCAACGAATCCGGCTCGGCACCAAAACCACCATATTGCTTCGGCAAGGTGCGCGCCGCATATCCATGCTCAAGAAGAATGCGTTGCCACTTCAGGCGCTTTTCACTGCGCAAGCCGACATTCGCCATGCTCGGTGCGTCGGCTTTATGCTTGTCCAAAAAGGCGCGCACATCGGCGCGGAAATCTTCATATTCTGCGGTAAAATTCAAATTCATTATTCTCTCCCCGTTTTATAAAAAGATTAGGGGCTGATGCAAGAAAACGCAATCTGACAATTTCTGGGGCGGTAAATTTACTGACCGACCAACATATCTAGTGTAAAACAAGGACGGAATGATTGATAAATTTCTCTTTGTGCGGCTATTGCGTTCTCAAATCGCCATCACCTTGACCTTGGCAAGCGTGCTGTGGCTGGTGCAGGCGTTGCAGCTGTTTGACGATTTGCTGGGCGCGCAAATTGCGGCGCTGGATTTTATCACGCTAAGCTTGCTGATATGGCCGCGCATGCTGGGCTATACGCTGGCCCCAGCCCTATTGATTACGGTTCTGGCGCTCTTGGTGCGCTTGCTGCAAGACCATGAATATTTTGCCCTGACCGCCGCCGGGCTCAGCCCTTTGCGCATATTGCGCCCGATGTTGCTATTGGTTGGACTGGTCATAGTGTTGCAAGCGTCCATCTCATTTTATTTGGCGCCAATCGCCAGTAAGCAATTGCGCGAACGCAGCACAGCGCTCAAAAGCGTGGTCGTTGTCGCCTCGCTGCAGGCCGGATCGTTTCGCGAAATTCTGCCCAATATGACAGCCTATGCGGAGGCGCAAAATGACGATGGATCGTGGGCGCAAGTGATGATTTATGACAATACGCAAGCGTCGACACAAACCACTTATGTGGCGCAAAGCGGGCGATTTGATATGCGCGACGATGGCGCTTATTTGGTGTTGTCGCGCGGCCATTTGCACACGCAAGAAAAAGGCCAAGCCGATCATTTAGCGGAATTTGGCGAATATGCTCTAGCGCTCGACAACAAGCCCAAAACCGATGGCCAAGCGGCACCGCAATTCAATCGCAATCACATGATGATTCATCAATTGCTAAACCCCGCCGCTCATGGGGTGAGTGACGACAGCCGCATTATTCGCATGAAAACGCGCGGCCTAGAGCTGATTGCCAGCCTCGCCAGCCCGCTGGTTTTTATGCTGATCAGTTTTTGTGCTATTACCGCTGGCGGTCTGAACCGCCACGGCTATGGACGGCGAATTTTTGTCGCCATTATCGCCGCCCTAATGTTTCAAATCAGCATTATTGCGGTCGCCAGTTTGGCGGCACGTGGCGGCTTTGACAGCCTGCTAATCATCTGGCCATTGAGTGTTCTGGGCGGGCTAAGCATTTTGCTCACGCTGCAAAATGACCGTGGCTTCATGCATCGCTTGATGCGACGGGGGCGCGCATGAGTGTAAAAACCCTGAACCTCTATTTGACCGGCAAATTTTTCCTATGGCTGATGATTACCAGTTTGGCGTTTCTCGCTTTAGCAACTCTGGGTGATTATTTGGAAATGGTCGCCTTCGCCAGTCGGCATGGGCAAGGCAGTGTGGCCGCTTTGTATTATACCGGGCTGCGCATGCCACTGGTGTTTTTGCAATTCGCCCCTTTTATTTTTCTATTTGGCACTGTTTTATGCCTCATTCGATTAAGCCAAGCGCAAGAACTTGTGGTCATTCGCGCCGCCGGTATATCGGTCTGGCAATTTCTCACACCGTTTATCGCCACATCGCTCATCATCGGCGGTTTATTGGTGGCTTTAGTTGAGCCGCTAGGCACGCATAATTTCAAAGCCTTCCAAGAGATTGAAAAGCAATTGTCGGGCCAGAAAGCGGAAGTGCAAATTTCTGATAATGGTATTTGGCTGCGCGAAGCATTGGCAGACGGTAGCTATATTCTGCATGGTCAGGCAGTGGTTGATTTAGACAAACAGATTTTCAACGACATAAGCGTCTTGATGTTTGACGCGCAAGGCGTGTTCACCCATCGCCTGCGGGCTGCAGGCGGGCAATTGCTCGACAATGTTTGGCAGCTAAAAAATGTTGAGATTATCGTCACCGGCCAAGCGGTTGAGCGACGCCCCACACTGACCCTTGAATCGCAATTTGATGGCATGAACTTGGCGCAACAATTCAACTCGCCGAAAACCATCAATGTTTGGCAATTGGCCGATTATATTGCCCAAGCGCAAGCTGCTGGAAGCGACGTTGCGCGCCATGAGGTGCGCTTTCATTCTTTGATATCCCTGCCCTTTATGTTGGTCGCCATGGTGCTGGTCGCGGCATGCTTCTCATTGCCGACGGGGCGATTATTCAGCGCCAGTGCCACCATGGGCTCTGCGGTTCTGGCCGGTTTTGTGCTCTATATGGGGGCTGATTTCATTGCCAGCCTCGCCAGTTTGCACATATTGCCCCCATTAATCGCCAGTTGGACGCCAAGTTTGATTGCCGGTCTGCTCGCAGTGGGTTATTTATTGAGCGCCGAAGATGGTTAGGGAGACTATTTATGAGCACGCTTGAACTAGGGACGAATATGCCTGCGGCCAGCCACGAGGCTTGGCTTGATGCCGTTGACGCGGCTTTGCGCGGCAAATCACTGGACAGTTTGGTCAGCACTGACCTTGGCGGCTTCACCCGCCAACCGCTCTACACACAAGAGGCAATGGCCGATGACAATGTGAGCGGCCTGCCTGGTTTTGTGCCCTATACACGCGGCGCGCGGGCGGTGAATGATAAATTTCTACCGTGGCAGATTGCCCAGCGCCTGACACCGGGCCGCAAGGGCAGCGACCAAAAAGCCGTGATGACTGATTTGAATGGTGGCGTTAGCGCTATCATGCTGGATTTCTCGCAGCAGCTGCCGACACTGGCGCAGCTCGATAAATTGCTCAATGAGGTGATGCTTGATATCGCGCCGCTGTCCGTCAATTTGGCGGCGCATGGCATGCAAGCGGCAGAGCTTATTATTAGCCTGCGGGAACACCGCAATCTGGCGTCTGATGTCGTTGGCTTTTTAAACCTCGACCCGCTATCGGCGCATGTGCGCTATGGCGCGGCCATTGACCTTGATATGTCGCGGTTGATCGCGATAAGCCAAGCCCATCAAGGCTTGCGCTTAATGACCGCCTCAGGTGCCACATGGCACGACCTTGGCGCCAGTGTGGTGCAAGAATTGGCTTGGGTCGCGGCCAGTATCACCGAATATGTGCGCCAGTTTGATGCCGCTGGCCTCGCCCCTGAACAGGCCTTGCCAAAAATCACCATATGCTTGGCGACGGACGGCGACTTTTTCGCCAGTCTGGCAAAAATTCGTGCCGCGCGGCTGATCTTTGCCAATATTGCCGCCAATCTCGGCAGCGCCACAGCACCGCAAATTCATGTCGAGACCAGCCTGCGGGCTTTGTCGGATGTCGACCCATGGGTCAATATTCTGCGCGCCACTGTATCTGGCATGGCCGCTGGTATTGCCGGTGTCGACATGATGACCATTGCCGCGTGCACCGCCACCAGCGCCAGCGACAATGAGCTAACCCGACGCATTGCCCGCAATACGCAAATTATTCTGCAAGAAGAAAGCCACATCGGCCAAGTCGCAGATGCGGCGGGCGGCAGTTGGTATGTCGAAAGCCTGACGCAAGATTTGGCCGAACAAGCTTGGGCCTTGTTCCAGCGCCTTGAAGCCGACGGCGGTTTGGCGCAAGCACTGGCAAAAGGTGAGATTAATCAGGCCATCGTCGCGCAGCGCGCAGCGTTTAATACAGCCATTGATAATCGCAGCCTGCCGCTGGTTGGGGTTAGTGAATTTCCCAATTTGGACGAAGCGCCTTTGCCGGCGGCGGTTGATACATCCGATGGCACGCTTGATGGTTTCCGCTTTGCGGCGCGTTATGAAGCCCTGCGCCGTGCCGCGCAAGCCAGTAAACCAAAGGTCTTTATGGCCTGTATCGGCAGCATGGCTAGCTTTACGCCACGACTTAATTTTGCCGCCAATTTATACGCCGTCGGCGGCTTGCATGCGATTGCCGGCGCCGGTGGCAGCGATGTCGAGGCGATTGCGGCTGAGTTTAGTAAATCGACGGCCAAAATTGCGGTGATTTGTGGCAGCGATGATGACTATGAAACATTGGCGCAGCCGCTGGCGGCGGCTTTGCGCAAGGCGGGAGTCATTCATTTGGCGCTGGCTGGCAAGCCACGGGCGATTGACGAGGTTGAAGATTATTGTTTCGCTGGCGGCCCGGCCTATGAGTTGTTGCGCAATATTCATAGCAAACTTGGCTTGGCGGAGTGAGACAATGACAAATTTTCCTGACTTTTCAAAAATTGCCCTCAGCACCGATCACAAAACTGATTTCCATAGCTGGGAAAACGCCGCCCGCGACGGGCAAAACGCCAATGGCGCCACCACGCGGCAAACCCCTGAGGGCTTGGACATTAAGCCGCTGTACACCGCCAATGACACAGCCGAGCTGCCGCATTTGGATAGTTTTCCCGGCATTGCGCCTTATATTCGCGGCCCCTATGCGACCATGTATGTCAACAAACCATGGACCATTCGCCAATATGCCGGTTTTTCAACGGCAGAGGAATCCAATGCGTTTTATCGGCGCAATTTGAAGGCTGGGCAAAAGGGTCTGTCGATTGCCTTTGATTTGGCCACGCACCGTGGCTATGACAGCGACCACCCGCGCGTGTTTGGTGATGTCGGCATGGCCGGTGTGGCGATTGACTCGATTTTGGATATGCGCAAATTATTTGCCGGCATTCCACTCGATACGATGAGCGTTTCCATGACCATGAATGGCGCAGTTTTGCCGATTATGGCGCTGTATATTGTGGCCGCCGAAGAACAAGGCGTTTCACCAGAGAAACTCGCCGGCACCATTCAAAATGATATTTTGAAAGAATTCATGGTGCGCAATACATATATTTATCCGCCAAAATCATCGATGCGTATCATCTCCGATATTTTTGCCTATACGTCACAAAATATGCCGAAGTTCAATTCGATTTCGATTTCCGGCTATCATATGCAAGAAGCCGGTGCGACGGCTGATTTGGAATTGGCCTATACGCTGGCCGATGGGGTGGAATATGCCCGCGCGGGTATTCATGCCGGATTGGACATTGATAAATTCGCCCCGCGCCTGTCGTTCTTCTGGGCCATTGGCATGGATTTCTTTATGGAAATCGCCAAAATGCGCGCCGCTCGTCTATTGTGGGCGCAATTGATGCAGGGGGTTGGTGCCAAAAATGACAAATCATTGGCCCTACGCACGCATTGCCAAACCTCTGGTTGGAGCTTAACAGCGCAGGATATTTACAATAATGCCGTGCGCACCTGTATTGAGGCCATGGCCTCGACCCAAGGGCACACGCAGTCATTGCACACAAATAGTTTTGACGAAGCCCTCGCTCTGCCGACCGACTTCTCAGCCCGTATTGCGCGCAATACGCAATTATTGCTGCAAATGGAAAGCAATACCACCAAAGTCATTGACCCATGGGGCGGTAGTTATTTTGTCGAGAGGCTGACGCATGATTTGGCAGCCCGAGCGCTTGGCCACATTCGTGAGGTCGAAGAAATGGGCGGCATGGCGGCAGCGATTGAAAAAGGCATTCCGAAGATGCGCATTGAAGAAGCCGCCGCCCGCACGCAAGCGCGGATTGATAGCGGGCGACAAACCGTTGTTGGGGTCAATAAGTTCAAACTGCAAAATGAAGACCCTGTCGATGTGTTGAAAGTGGATAATTCAGCGGTGCGGCAAGCGCAAATCGAGCAATTGAAAGAATTGCGTGCCAGCCGCGATGAAGCTGAAACCAAAGCAAGCTTGGAGGCGCTGACCAAAGCGGCAGATAGTGGGCAAGGCAATTTGCTGGCACTGGCTGTCAATGCGGCCCGCGCCAAAGCCACCGTCGGCGAGATCTCAAGCGCTTTGGAAGTGGTATATAATCGCCACGAGGCCAAACCGCAGGTGATTTCCAATGTCTACCAACAAGACTTTGGTGTCGATAATCCATCGATTGTCAAAGTCCGCGATATGATTGCCCGTTTTTCTGACCGCGAAGGCCGCGCCCCCAGCGTCTATGTTGCCAAAATGGGGCAAGACGGCCATGACCGAGGCCAAAAAGTGGTGGCCACAGCTTTGGCTGATTTGGGCTTTGATGTGATTACCGGCGCCTTATTCCAAACACCAGAAGAAGCGGCCCGTGATGCGATTGCCGCCGGCGCCCATATTGTTGGCGTCAGCTCATTGGCGGCGGGTCACTTGACGCTGGTGCCAGAATTGAAAGAGGCGCTGGCCGCGCAAGGCAAAGACGATATGATGGTAATTGTTGGCGGGGTTATTCCGCCGCAAGACTTCCAAGCGCTGCGCGATGCGGGGGCTAAGGCGATTTTCCCACCCGGCACGGTGATTCCAGAAGCGGCCGAGGAATTAATCACCGTATTGACGGCGCATTTGGGGCACAATGAAGCGCCATAAGCTTAATCGCGAACCCGAATAAGCCCTTCTTGCGCGGTTGAGCAAATCAGCTTGCCGTCTTGGGTGAAAAAATGGCCAAAATTCATGCCGCGTCCACCAGCTGAGGCTGGCGAATCTTGCACATAAAGAATCCACTGATCGGCTTGAAACGGATGGTAGAACCACATGGCGTGGTCGAGACTGGCGGATTGCAGTTTCGGATTCATATAGCTCAATGCATGCGGCCGTAAACATGTGTCCAATAAGGTCGTGTCCGACATATAGGCCAGCATGGCTTGATTGGCTGGCACATCAGACGGCATGCCAGCATCGGCTTTGAACCACACCATATGTTTTGGTTCTAATACCTCCGGCTTAAAGATGTTTTTCGGCTCGACCGGACGCATCTCAAAAGGACGGCGGCGTAAGAAACTTTCGCGCCACTCTTCTGGCACTTTTTCGGCTATTTTTTTGCGCAAGTCATAATCGCTGACCAAGGTCTCTGGGTCTGGCGCATCCGGCATATCGATTTGATGCTCGCGGCCAGTTTCTTCAACTTGATAGCTGGCCGACATATTGAAAATCTGCTTGCCGTGCTGAATCGCCACGACACGGCGAGAGGCAAAACTTTTGCCATCGCGGGCGGCATCGACTTCATAGATGATTGGCGTATTGGGGTCTCCCGGGCGCAGGAAATAACTATGGAAAGAATGGCAGGTCATATTGTCGACCGTATAGCTTGCCGCGCTTAATGCTTGCCCCAGCACCTGCCCGCCAAACACCCGTTGGCGTTGCTCATTGGGGCTTTGCCCGCGAAACAAATTGACTTCGAGGCGCTCTAATTTGAGCAGTTTAAGAATATCATCAAGCGTTTGGTCCATAGCACCGCCCTCGGTTCTGATGTGAAATTATAAATGAATGACGCGCTTACTTACGCAAAGAGTCCGGCGCAGCGACGGGGACAATGGTCACACTCTCACCGCAACCACAGGCATCGGTTTGGTTTGGGTTGTTAAAAGTGAACCCAGACGACATGACGGATTCTTGAAAGTCCATCTCCGTTCCCAGCAAAAACAAAATCGCTTTCGGGTCGATCAATATGGTCACCCCTTTATCCTCAACCACTTCGTCGAGCGCTTGTTTGTTTTCGCAATAATCCATTGTGTATTCGAGGCCAGCGCATCCACCGTTTTTCACCCCAAGGCGAATATAACGGCGGCCTTTTTCGTCGCGCGCAATGACTTCTTTGACGCGCTCAGCAGCACGCTGGGTCAAACGAATGGCTTTTGGCATTTCATAGACTTGGCTCATCACATTTCCTATCCCTAAAACATATTCAGGGCGACACGGGCCTCGTCGGACATTCGACTTGGATCCCATGGCGGATCGAATGTCATATTTACCATAACATCGCCCACCCCGTCCACTGACCGAACCGCATCTTCAACCCAGCGCGGCATATGTTCTGCCACTGGGCAGCCTGGCGCCGTCAATGTCATATCAATGGTCACATCACGGTCATCTGATACATCGACCTTGTAAATCAGACCAAGCTCATAAATATCAACCGGAATTTCAGGGTCATAAACGCTTTTCAGCGCACCAATGAGATCATCGGTGAGGGCCGCCATTTCTGGCGATAAATCTTCAATCGCTACTGGCCCCTCAGCCTCTTGCGCCGGTGCTTGTTGCGGGTCACTCGTATCGATGATCGGCATTTGATTTTTTTCGTCTTCCATTTGATTATCCAAAAAACGCAATCGCTTTGCTCAAAGAAGCAGCTAAGGCGTCAACCTCCTCATGGGTGTTATAAATTGCAAATGAGGCGCGCGCAGTGGCCGGCACGCCAAAATGTTTCATCAACGGTTGCGCGCAATGGTGACCGGCGCGAATGGCCACGCCACTGCGATCCATCACCATCGCCAAATCATGCGGGTGCACGCCGTCTACGCTAAATGAGACAATGGCGCCTTTATCGGGCGACGTGCCATAAATCTTCACGCGATTAATCGCCCCGACAGCCTCCATGGCATGGTCACGCAGGGCGTTTTCATGCGCCTGCATATCGTCAAAACCAATGGCCTGCATATAGCTCACGGCCGCGCCCAACCCGACCGCTTCAATGATCGGCGGCGTACCAGCCTCAAACCGGTGCGGCGCGTCGCCATAGCTGACAGCGTCAAGACTAACTTCGCGGATCATCTCACCGCCGCCGCGCCAGGGGCGCATGTCATTGAGCAAATCAGCCTTGCCGTAAAGCACGCCAATACCGGTTGGGCCAAATACTTTGTGGCCAGAGAAAACGTAAAAATCGCAACCCAGCGCTTGCACATCGGTCGGCAAATGCACCGCCCCTTGGCAGCCATCGAGCAAAATTGGCACGCCATGGGCATGCGCCATATCAATCAATGTCTTGGCCGGTGTGATGGTGCCTAGCGCATTTGACATTTGCGTCAACGCTACAAATTTCGTCCGCGGGCTGAAAGCCGCAGCATAGGCGTCCATATCCAACTCGCCCAATTCATTGACCCCGACCCATTTCAAAACCGCACCATGGCGCTCGCGCATGAAATGCCATGGCACAATATTCGAATGATGTTCCATGACTGACAGGATAATCTCATCGCCTTCACTAATGCGCGGCTCAAGATAGCCATAGGCGACCAGATTAATCGCATCTGTCGCCCCGCCAGTAAAAATGATTTGCTGGTCGCTGGCGGCATTGAGAAATGAGGCCACTTGCCCACGCGCCGCTTCAAAAGCATTGGTCGCGGTGTTCGACAAATAATGCAACCCACGGTGAACATTGGCATATTCATATGTTGAAAATGATTGCATGCGTTCGGTCACCTGCAATGGCTTTTGCGCCGAGGCGGCATTATCTAGATAAACCAGCGGCTTATCATAGACTTGCGTCGCCAACACCGGAAAGTCAGCGCGAATTTTAGCAACGTCAAACGGCATGATCGGCCTCCAATTTTGTCAGGGTCAGGGCAGAAATTTTCTGCTCAATATGGCGCCGCAAAACATCGGCCAGCGCCTTGTCGTCACAGTGAGTGAGCAATTGCTCAACAAAGCCAGTAATCAATAATTGCCGCGCGCTGGCTTCATCAATGCCACGGGCGCGCAAGAAAAACAGCGCGTCGGCGTCAATTTCACCAATCGCCGTGCCATGCGCACAGGCCACGTCATCGGCATAAATTTCCAATTCTGGCTTGGCGTTTATTTCCGCCTCGCTCGACAACATCATGGCGCGCGCTTGCATTTGTGCGTCGACCCTTTGCGCGTCGCGCTGGACTATCACCTTGCCCTGAAAAACCCCGCGTGCGGCATCCGCCAGCGCCTGATGCGACGTCGTATGACTATGCGTATCGGCGGCTTGGTGCTCAATGGTATAGGTCACGTCATTATGGCTCACCGCACGGCCCAAAATCGCGCTGTGCAAGTCGGCTTTGGCGCCAGCTTGCTGCAATTTAACATGGGTCGCGTGACGAGCTACATCGCCGCCCGTCAATAAGGTCATTTGCTTGAATTGCGCATTGGCCGCTAGATTTGCGGTGCAATGGCCAACATATTGGCCGGACTGCTGGATGTGGACCAAAGTCAATTGCGCATCAGCAGCCAGCTCAACGTGCCAAATAACATTGCTATAGCCAAGTGCTGCATGGTCATCGACCACAGTCGCTTTGACGCCCGCGCCCAACTTCACGCGATGCATGAAGTGCTGCGTTTCCGAGCCTTTTGTTTCAATAACAACAATGGTTTCTGGAGAGTTATCGAAGTTTAAGGTAACGCCGTTTTCAGCCAGCGCGTGATTGTACAGAGTCATCGCATCAGCCGATAAATCAGCCTCTGGCGCCACAAATTCAGCCGATAGCTGGGCTGCATCGGTACTTAATTGACCATTTTCAAAGACCAAATAATGCGGTTTCAGAGCGCTAAAATCATTGCCAGTCAAAGCCCCTGATGGGCTGCTTGCGCGGTTTAGCAAACGCGGCAAATCGGTGTAATGCCAGGCCTCGACCCGCCGCGTCGGCAGGCCCAATAGCTCGGCTTGTTGAAGGGCTTGCGCGCGCGCCTCTACATCACCGCTCAAATGCGGTTTGGCGCGCTCGAAATGGGCCAGCGCATTAAGCATGAGCCGCCTCATTGCCACGGTAATCAGCATAGCCAGATTTTTCTAACTCGAGAGCCAGCTCAGGCCCGCCAGAGCGGACAATGCGGCCATTCGCCATGACGTGCACCACATCGGGTTTAATAAAGTCTAACAGACGCTGATAATGGGTAATCACCAACATGCCACGCTCGGGACTGCGCTGCGCATTAACCCCTTCGGCAACAATTTTGAGCGCATCAATATCAAGCCCACTATCGGTCTCATCAAGGATTGCTAATTTCGGTTCCAGCATGGCCATTTGCAAAATTTCATTGCGCTTTTTCTCGCCGCCGGAAAACCCAACATTCAGCTGACGCTTCAGCATATCGTCATCCATGCCCAACGCCCGCGATTTTTCGCGCGCCAAACGCAGAAAGCTAGCCGCGTCCATTTCGTCTTCCCCGCGACCACGCCGTACCGCATTCAAAGCGGTTTTCAAAAACGTCATATTGGTCACACCCGGAATCTCTAGCGGATATTGGAAGGCCAGAAAAAGGCCCGCAATGGCGCGTTCTTCGGCCTGTAAATCAGCCAAATCGTGACCATCAAACTGCATCGAACCGCCGGTGATATCATAGCCGTCTTTGCCAGACAGCACATAGGACAGGGTCGATTTGCCAGAACCATTGGGCCCCATAATGGCATGCACTTCACCGGCTTGAATGGTCAAATCAAGACCCTTCAAAATTGCCTTATCGCCAATCCCCGCCTGCAGATTACTAATTTCCAACAACGCACTCATCCAACACTTCCTTCTAACGATATACCAACCAGTTTTTGCGCCTCGACGGCAAACTCCATCGGCAGGTTTTGTAAAACATCACGGCAAAAGCCGTTAACAATGAGTGCCACAGCTTCTTCGGGGTCGAGCCCACGCTGGCGGCAGAAAAATAATTGATCATCACTGATTTTCGACGTTGTCGCCTCATGCTCCAATACGGCGCTGAGGTTTTTGGCTTCAATATATGGCACTGTATGGGCGGCGCATTGGTCACCAATCAGCAGGCTATCGCATTGGGTAAAGTTGCGCGCATTGGCGGCTTTTGGATGCACACTCACCTGACCGCGATAAGCATTTGACGACCGACCAGCAGAAATCCCTTTGGAGATGATTTTGCTCGACGTATTACGCCCCAAGTGAATCATTTTGGTGCCGCTATCAACTTGCTGCAGATTATTTGAAATGGCGATGGAGTAAAACTCGCCGGAACTATCATCGCCGCGCAAAATACATGATGGGTATTTCCAGGTCACTGCCGAACCGGTTTCAACCTGCGTCCAACTAATGCGGGCGCGCGCCTCACGGCAGTCACCGCGCTTGGTGACGAAATTATAGATGCCGCCCTTGCCTTCAGCGTCGCCGGGATACCAATTTTGTACCGTCGAATATTTAATCTCTGCATCTTCCAAAGCGACCAATTCAACAACCGCTGCATGCAATTGATTTTCATCGCGCATCGGCGCCGTACAGCCCTCAAGATAGCTGACGTAGCTGCCCTTATCGGCAATCACCAGAGTGCGTTCAAATTGGCCCGTATTAGCCTCATTGATGCGGAAATAAGTCGACAATTCCATCGGGCACCGCACGCCCGGCGGGATATAGACAAATGAGCCATCGGAAAAAACCGCCGAATTAAGCGCTGCGTAATAATTATCTGATTTGGGAATAACTGAGCCAAGATATTTTTTCACCAAATCTGGATGCTCTTTTACCGCTTCGGAGAAGGAGCAAAAAATAATCCCCTCTTTGGCCAATTCATCGCGGAAAGTGGTGCCAACGGAGACACTGTCGAATACCGCATCAACCGCCACTTTGCGCACACCGGCCAGCATTTCTTGCTCAATCAACGGAATGCCTAATTTCTCATAGGTCCGCAATAATTCTGGATCGACCTCATCAAGGCTTTTGGGGCCATCTTCCATGGATTTCGGCGCCGCGTAATAGCATAAGTCTTGGAAATCAATTTGCGGATAATGCACATGCGCCCATTTGGGTTCATCCATGGTGCACCAGCGCTCATAAGCGTCAAGACGCCAAGCCAGCAACCATTCGGGCTCGCCCTTTTTGGCTGAAATAAAGCGCACAATATCTTCGCTCAAACCATTGGGCGCCCGATCGGCGTCAATGTCGGACTCAAACCCATATTTATAGTGCTCGCCGCCAAATTTGGCGACTTGCTCGACGGTTTCGCGATCAATGGTTGATTTTGCTTCACTCATATCTACTCCGCTGCCAGTTCTCTGGCTTTGTGGGCCAAATGGCCCCACGACTCGACTAATTTTTCTGCGTCCTCGGCTTGCGATGCCCAACCGAAACTAACGCGCAGCACCGCTTGCGAGAGATCGTTCTCAACCCCCATGGCGTCAAGCACATGACTGCGCGACACCTTGCCGCTGGAACAGGCCGATCCGGCGCTGACGGAAATGCCAGCCAAATCTAAGGCCATGACCAATGTCTCTGAGCGCAAGCCTGATAAAGCAAAACAACTGGTATTGGCCAAACGCGGCGCCTCGGCCCCGAAAACCACCACATCGTCAAAACTGGCGCGTAAAGCCTTTTCCATGCCATCGCGCCACGCAGCCAATTCAGCAAATGAGGCAAGTGCTGCATGACTGGCAGCAGCAGCGGCGGCAAAACCTAAAATGCCGATAATATTTTCAGATCCAGCACGACGGCCCAGCTCTTGCCCGCCGCCAACAATATGCGACGGCGTCACCAGCCCTTGGCGAACGATTAAAGCGCCTGTGCCCATTGGCGCGCCTAATTTATGGCCCGATAGGCTCACGCCATCACAGCCCAAGGCGGCGATATCAATTGGCATTTTTCCGGCTGCTTGCACTGCATCGCAAAACAGCAAACTGCCATGCGCCTTTACCCGGACGCTGATTTCTGCCACCGGTTGAATAACCCCGGTTTCATTATTGGCCAACATCACGCACACCAAGGCCGGTGTTGGATTTTCTAGAGCCTTGTCCAAAGCCGCTAAATCAAGCTGCCCGTCGGCGCTGACTGGCAAAACCTCAACCGGTAAATGACTGGCCGCAGCGGCTGATAAAACCGCCGCATGTTCAATGGCACTGACCAGAATACGCTCAACCGGCCCGGCCGGTGCGGCTGATAATTTCATCGCCATATTGCACGCTTCCGTGCCACCGGAAGTGAAAATGACTCCCTCCGGCTTGGCATTGCATAGGGCGGCGATTTGTCGACGCGCGCCATCAATCAGCGCGCGCGCTTGGCGGCCCTCATAATGCACGGAGGACGGATTACCGGCCTGCAGACCGTCAATCACCGCGGCGCGGGCTTCCGGCCGTAGCGGCGCGGTTGCATTATAATCAAGATAGACCCGGCTCATCAGCGACCACCGGCTTGTTTGAATTGCGAGACCTGCTCGCAAAATAAAGGCTCCGGCGCAATAATTTTATTGCCAGCCACCACATCGGCCAGCGAGACGCCATTGAGAAAAGCGTGAATATGCGCGCCCAATTCGGCCCAAAGATCATGCGTCAAACAGCGTGCGTGCTTGCCCAAACAACCGCTGGCAATCTGGCAGCGTGTCACTTCGACCGGTTCATCGACCGCGCCAATGACGTCGCCAATGCGAATATCGCTGGCATTTTGTGCCAATACATAGCCGCCATGGGCGCCACGCTGACTATTGACCAATTTGGCCCGCCGCAAATCGCCGAAAATTTGTTCGAGATAGCTCAATGAAATTTCTTGCCGTTCGGCAATTTCAGACAGGCGAAACGGGCCTTGACGACCCTGTTTTTGCTCCTGTGCCATGTCTGCCATGGCCATAACGGCGTATCTGCCGCGTGTTGAAAGTTTCATAAGCCTATGTTTCTATTAATTTTTTACGAAAAACCTTGCTTTTTACATGAGCTTTTCGCTATCACTGCCTCACACGGGATATAGGTATTCCGACTAAATTAGTCAAGATTAGCGTTTCAGGAGTGTCAAGCCAATGCCAGAAGTCATTTTTAACGGACCAGAGGGGCGCCTTGAGGGCCGCTTTACACAGAACAAAAAGCCCGGCGCGCCGATTGCGATGATTTTGCACCCTCTGCCGCAATTGGGCGGCAATATGAATAATCCGGTGACCTATCAGCTATATCATCAATTTGTTGATCGCGGCTTTTCCGTTTTGCGCTTTAACTTCCGCGGTGTCGGTCGGAGCCAAGGCGAATTTGACAGTGGTATTGGCGAATTATCCGACGCCGCCTCAGCCCTTGATTGGTTGCAGTCGCTGACCGGAGACGCCCGCCAATGTTGGATTGCCGGCTATAGTTTTGGCGCCTGGATTGGCATGCAATTGCTGATGCGTCGTCCAGAAATCTCTGGTTTTATCTCCGTCGCCCCACCGGCTAATTTTTATGACTTCACCTTCCTTGCTCCGTGCCCAGCCTCAGGCATTATTGTGCACGGCGACGCTGACCGCATTGTGCCAAAAGATGACACGGAAAAATTGGTCGAGCGTTTGCAAGCGCAAAAAGGCATTACGGTGAATTATGAGAACATCAAAGGGGCCAATCATTTTTTTGAAAATGATATGGACACGCTGAATAAAACCATTGGTGATTATCTCGACAAGCGTATTCCAGAAATCGGCGAAATCTAAGCTTTGAATAAAACCCCGCCGGTCACTGGCTGGCGGGCACCGGTTGTTTGCGGCAAGCTGAGCGGCAAGCCACGCAAAGAACGCGCCGCCAACCATGCAAAGGCTTGCGCCTCTAGGGCGTCGCCGGCCCAACCCAAATCATCGCATAGGACGACCGCGCAACCGCTGACACGGCTGATGTGCTGACACAAGCTTGCATTGTGTCGACCGCCGCCACACAGAATGAGACGAGACGGCTGTTGCGGGCATTGCGCCAAACCAGCGGCCAGCGCTTGGGCGCTAAAAGCCGTCAAGGTCGCGGCGCCATCTGCCGCTGACAAATGCGCCACCGGGGCCAAATCAAAATCTAGACGATCGAGCGATTTCGGCGGTGCTTTGGCAAAATAATCATGCTGCATAAGCGCTGCCAGCGCTGCCTCATCAACTTGCCCTTGCGCCGCCAAAGCGCCATTGGCGTCATAGGCGTGGTCGGTGTTTTGCACCATCCAATCATCCAAAAGCGCATTGGCTGGGCCGGTATCAAAGGCCAAAATAGCACCGTCTTTGCTCAAATAGGTGACATTGGCAATGCCGCCGAGATTGACCACGCCGAGCGGCGCCTCGAGCGGCCCAATGAGAGCGGCGTGAAACAAAGGCACCAGCGGCGCGCCCTGCCCGCCAGCGCGCATATCGGCGCTCCGAAAATCGCCAATCACATCAATGTGCAACTGAGCCGCCAGAGCCGCGCCATCGCCAATTTGCAGCGTCATCGCCTCATCTGGTCGGTGGGTCAGCGTCTGCCCATGAAACCCAATCAGTTGCGGTTGACGTTTTTCTTGGGCAAGAAAATCACGCGCCGCCTCAAAATGGCGCTGAGTAATCAGCGTTTCGGCGGCAATCAAGGGCGTTGGCCAGGCCGCGCGGCTTGTTAATATGTCGGTTGGCAGACCATCGGCACAGAGTAAAGCAGCACGCAAAATATCGCGATCGCTTGGCTGATAGGCGAAAAAGCCACTGGCGCCAGTGGTGATTTTTTCCTCGCCGTCAGTGTCCAACAAAGCCAGATCAATCCCATCCAGCGAGGTGCCACTCATCATTCCCAAAACCAGCATTTTTTCTCCTAAGGGGCGAGAAATGCTAAATCACTCGCTTGCCTACTTGACCTTATATCGCGCTTTGCTTAACTGTTTCATATCATGACAGAGTATAAATCAGAATTCCTCTCTTCTTTAGCCGCACGCGGGTTTATTGCCCAGTGCACGGATGAAACCGGCCTTGATGCGGCCGCCAATGACGGTATGATTACCGGCTATATTGGCTATGACTGCACCGCCCCATCGCTGCACGTTGGCAATTTAATTTCCATTCTTATGCTGCGTCGTTTGCAAATGGCTGGCCATCGCCCGATTGTGGTAATCGGTGGCGGCACCACAAAAGTCGGTGACCCATCGGGCAAAGACGACAGCCGTCAGCTTTTGTCGCAAGAGCAAATCGACGCCAATAAACAAACGATTAAAGCAACTTTCGAGCGCTTTTTATCTTTCGGTGATGGCCCCAATGATGCGATTCTCGTTGATAATGACGACTGGTTGTCAGGGCTTAATTATATTGAGTTTTTGCGTGACTATGGACGACATTTTTCAATCAATCGCATGCTCGGTTTTGAAAGCGTTAAATTGCGCCTCGACCGCGAGCAGCCGCTGAGCTTTCTCGAATTCAATTATATGATTTTACAAGCCTATGATTTTCTTGAGCTCAATCGGCGCTATGGTTGTAGCCTGCAAATGGGCGGCTCCGACCAATGGGGCAATATCGTCAACGGTATTGAGCTGACGCGCCGCTGCGACCAGAAATCGGTTTTCGGCCTGACGACCAATCTGCTGACCACCTCATCGGGCGCCAAAATGGGCAAAACCGCACAAGGGGCGGTATGGCTGAACGAAGATATGCTGTCGGTCTATGATTATTGGCAATTTTGGCGCAATACGGAAGACGCTGACATTGGCCGCTTCCTGCGCTTGTTCACCGAATTACCAATGGATGAAATTGCCCGCCTTGAGGCCCTTGATGGCGCGGAGCTGAATGACGCTAAAAAAATTCTGGCCACCCAAGCCACCGCCATGTGCCACGGTCTGGAGGCCGCGCAAAAGGCCGAGGCGACGGCGCGCGAGACATTTGAGGGCGGCGGCACCAGCGAAGATTTGCCAAGCATTAGCATTGATGGGGCGCGGCTGACCAACGGACTGGGGCTGTTAGAGGCTTTTGTTATTGCCGGTCTTGCCAAAACCAATAGCGAAGCGCGACGTCTGGTTCAAGGCGGTGGCGCACGGCTTAATGATGCGCCGCAAAATGACATTGGCGTTTCCTTGACCCAAGCTGATGTGGTCAATGGTGCGATTAAATTATCGGCTGGTAAAAAACGGCACGTCTTATTGCGCCCGTGATTGGCTAGTCACCACCGGTCGGGTAATCATCGGAAATCGGTGGTGTCCCGTCAGGCGATAAACCGATACCCACTTCAAAAATGCGACGGAAAATGCCCGGCGTTAGAATGCTGAGCGGATTGACGATAACTGTTGGGTCGCCGCTGCGCCCGACCACACGATAGCCAACCCCCAAAACGCCCTCTCCCTTGCGGCCGGTTAAAATGCGACCAATCAACGGCACATTACTGAGCAAGGAATTGAGACCATAAGCTGGCACCACCGTACCGCCGAAGTTGATTTTGGTGTCGTAAATATCATAATCGCCCTGTGTCGTCAGACCAATGGCGGGTCCAAAAATACGCCCGCCTTTGACGCGGAATAAATTATCGACGGTGGTGAATTTAAATTCGGCGCGGTCGAATTGAATGCCCTCGCCAGCCAGAGTGTCGGCGAAACCTTGAAACGACCCAATAGATAGAATTTTTGCCAATGTCGGCACTTTGCGGGCCCGAAAGGAGACCAAATCAAAGCGCCCTGACGACTGCATGTAATTGCCTGCATCGTCGCGCTCATCGTCGTATATGCGCCCCTGCAGGGCCATTGAACCACCAATTACCCCTTCGAGCACATCAATCAGCCTAAATAGGCTGCTGGCATTTTCAGTTTGCAAGATGAAACGACGCGAGGCGACGTCGACCCTATCAAGCGCCCCCAATAATTCCGTGCCATCAGCAAAAACGCCAGATAGTGATATTTTTTCAAACAGTGTATCGCGGCGCACAACATGCAAGCGCAGCGCATCAAGAGTTTCATCTTGTCCGCCAACGGTTTTGTTGACCTGCACCTCAACCACAGCATTGTCACCGAGAAAGTCAAAAAACCCGCGCCGGTTTTGTGTTGGCAGATTAACCTCGGCATTGCCAGCATCAATCATCGCAGCGGCATCAAATTGCTCAGCTGAAACCATGAAGTGGCGCCCCTGTTTATCAGACATAAGACTGACATTTAGATCAATGGTGCGCCCAAGGCTTATTGGCGTCATTTTAATATCGCTGATAACACCATTCGTGAACGCCAATTGGGTGGCGATTTTTTCTTCACCATTGATAAATCCACGTGTGCGCAAGTGCGATATTTTGCCGGCGTCGTCCATGCGCACCAATGCTTTGAGATGGGCCGGCTCACCCGCCGGTTTTTCATAGGCCAGCGGCACTGGCATGAGTGCGGCCTGCCCTAAATCAGCCATCACACGATACTGCGTTGGCCGCTCAATAGGCCCTTCGGCCAGCACATTGATAAAACTTGGGCCCTTAATGCGTTGCCCCACCCAAGCATATCCAAGATCTGCTAATTCTTGCGGCTCAACCTGGCCATGCACAGCCAATCGCGGCTGAGGCGCGTCATCAGTCTTCGGACCAATCGGCTGCTGCCACTCAAAACCCAAGTCGACATTATTCGCCCGGGCCCGCCCGGTAAGCGTCAACAGCTGATTATCGACAGAAGCCAAAACCTGGCCGTCGGATAGGGTAAAATTACCCAATTGGCCGTCGACCGAAACATTTGTCGATTGGCCATCAAAGGCAAATAAGACAGGTTTCTTCAAAACCCGATTGTCGAAGTTTAGGGTTAAATCAACGGCTCCGGAAAAGTCACCCTGTAGCCGGTCAATGTCGAATTTCACATTGCGCATGATTTGCAAAGGCGGCTCATTCAAGGTGCGTAAAACGGCACTGATTTGCCCATTCGCCACCAACTTAATATTGGCTGGCACGCCGGGCGTGCCAAAATCATCAATGTCGAGTGTCCCAGACGATAGGGTGAGAGGCGGCGGCACTTCGTCTTTATAGGCTGGAAAAACTACCTGCCCACCTTGCGTCACTACCCGCAGGCCACGGCCCCCCAAACTCAACTCAGCCCGCGCGCCGACGATCGGCGGCATGGTTTTCAAAAACAAAATATCAATATCGTCAATCACCATGTCCAATTGCAGGGCTTCTTGTCGTAAGGGGGTTTTTGGCGGCCGATTGACTAATTCATCAAGGCTGGCGCGCAACGCCAGTCGCGTGTTTTGAACCTGCCCGCGTGATAAGTTTTCGCTAGCCCATTGACGCGATCTTTTGCCTGCCGGTATCGGCCACAAACGCATCACACCCTCTCGCGTCATGGCGCCAAACTGCGTTGCAATATCAAACACCACACCATCGGCAAAATTGATCAGGCCGCTAGTGGTGGCGACCCCATCACCATGAGTGATGGTAAATTGATCAATCAAAAGGCTCTCGCTAATCAAATTATAATTAATCTGCGCATTCACTTTCGAGGCGATAATTGGGGCTTCAAAAAGTGTTGGCCGGTGCATAACCAAATTGCCGCTGTTCAAATTAGCGCTGACATTGCTTACTTGGCCTGCTTCAGAAAATTCGTAATACAGCACACCACCGATTTCTCCTTTAACACCGGCGACGTCGAAATTAGCTTTGGAAACTTTGAAGTCACGGGCAATGAAATCGGCATCAACAGTCATTGCAATGCCGTCAATCGCGAGATCAACAGTTGATAAGTTAACGACCCCTGGCGATATGGCGATTTCTGCCCGGCCTTTTTGCAATTCACCTGCACCATTGACGGCAAAGGTGATTTTGCCACTCATTGGCAAAGACAGCGCCCGCAATGGCTGGAATAGGCGGCTAATATTGCCAATGTCGCGGGGGTTTACATCATGCAGATTTAACTCGAAAAACCCTTCGGCACCGGGTCGGAAGTTCATTTGCCCATCAACCCGGCTCAGCTTGTCTTTTTGCTGATATTTAACGTCCAATGCGCCGACCAATGTGTCGCCATCGCGCGAGATAATAACGTATGAGCCACCCAAAGCACCGACAGAGCTAATGTCGTTAAAGGCGGCAATGTGAATATTCTGCACATCGAGGCGCTGTAAATAGTTGAGCCAAGCGGTATTTTGCACGCCTGCCGCGCCGATCACCAATCCCGATGGCGGCGAGAGATATTTTTCATCAGAAGCTGTTACGTCGACGCTGGCAATGGATAATTCGTGAACGGCAAAAGTAAATTCATCGACGAAAGCTCGTCGGCTGGGGGCAACAAAGACGTCCCCGAGGCGCGCTGTAAATGCGTCGCTGTCGACAAATTCAACGCGGCCGATTTTGAGGGCGGGGAAATTCTGGCCCTCAGACCACAACAATTGTGCGCCGTCAATTTCTACATTGGTGCCGGTACTGCGGCCTGCAAAATAGGCCACACCACCCTCAACCAAGCCCAATGACACAGGCGTAAAGCGCGATACAAAAATAAGCGCAGCAAAGCCGACGCCCAAAAGCGAGACAGTCACCAGAGACCATCGTATCAAAAATTTTGCGCCGGTGATTAACACCTGTTCACTCCATGGGCCAAATGCTTGGCTTGAAAAAATAGTCGGGCAGTCCAAATTGCCATATACAATATAAAACTGAGTCTGATAACCGTTTCACGATATTTAAGGATAGCCAATGACAAATGCTCTCGCACTCAATGATATAGCCCCGCAATTTTCGCTTGAAGCCGATGGCGGCCGCACCGTTGCCTTGAAAGATTATGCTGGTCAGAAACTGGTGATTTATTTCTACCCTAAAGACGACACGCCCGGTTGCACGACTGAAGCTATTGATTTTACCACTCATATTAAAGCTTTCACCGCCGCCAATACGCAAATCATTGGGGTCTCTGCTGATAGTGTCGAAAAACATGACAAATTTAAGGCAAAGCACAATTTATCTGTGACCCTGCTCAGCGACCCTGAGCAAAAAATGCTTCAGGCCTATGGCGTATGGGTTGAGAAGAATATGTATGGTCGCAAATATATGGGTATTGAGCGGGCTACCTTTTTGATTAATGAGGCGGGCAATATCCAGCAGATTTGGCGCAAAGTAAAAGTCAAAGGCCATGTCGCAGCGGTTCTTGAGGCAGCACAAGGCGCCTGATGATGAGCGCGGCCACCTCCTCTCTCGCCCATGCTTGTCGCAATGTTTTGCTGACCTCTGACGCGCGCGACAAGGCGGCCAAAGCCCGCGAGACAGCCAGCCAATGGCGCAATGGTAGCTTACAGCGCGATAAAACGGCCTCGAAAGATTGGCCAGATCGCCCGGCCCGCCCAGCCGCACCGCAATTAATCGCGCCGCAAGATATGCCCAAGCGACGCATGTCGAGCCCGACCGGTCGCAAAACTCAATTACATGCGCTCGCTCATATTGAGCTGAACGCTATTGATCTGGCTTTTGATTTAATTGGGCGTTTTATCACTGCTGAAGTGCCGGATGATTTTATTGATGATTGGATAAAAGTTGGGGCCGACGAAGCCCGGCATTTTCTGATGCTGGCCGACCGACTAGAAGAGCTCGACATGCACTATGGTGATCTGCCAGCCCATGATGGTTTATGGCAAGCGGCCTATGACACGCGCGATGATTTACTTGGCCGTTTGGTGATTGTGCCTCTGGTTTTAGAAGCGCGGGGCCTTGATGTGACACCGTTGATGATGCAAAAGTTTTCGCAAGCTGGCGATGATAAATCGGCGAAAATGCTGGAAATTATTTTCGAAGATGAAAAAACCCATGTCAAAGCTGGCACGCGCTGGTTCCATTATTTGTGCCAAGAACAAAACCTCACCCCTGAAAACAGCTTTCAAACCATGGTTGAACGCTATTTTACTGGTCGCCTCAAACCGCCATTTAACGATGAGGCGCGCGCGCAAGCTGGGCTTCCAGCGCATTACTACCATTTGCAGTAAACTCATAATTATGAGCAAACGCTTGCATTTTCTTACATTTTTTGAGACAAACGCATCTTAATTCGGTGAAATGATGTCAAAAATCAAAACGCGCATAAATAGAATATTTGCTGACAAACAAATTTATATTCGCAGCCAGGGCAAAGTTACTTTTGTTCCTCTGTCAACGCGCAGCCAAATTTTGCTCAGTAGTTTTTTGATGGCGGTTTGCTTGTGGGTCGGCTTTGCTAGCGTCAATGTGTTGTTTCAAGACAGAATTGTTAACCAACGCGAGGCGCAATTGCGCGAAATGCAATTGGCTTATGAAACCGAACTCAGCCGCTTGCAACGCGCCTATGATGATTTGAACGCACAGCTTGTGCTGACCCGTGACTGGTTTACGCAAACAACAGACAAATTAGAAGCCCGCCACAATCAGTTAAATACTGTGATGGAGCAAAACGCCCGCGTCTCAAGCAATTTGCGCTCCATGCAAGAAGCATTCGCCAGCGTTGCCAAGCGCTCTAAGCGTAATAAAAGCGCCGTTGAATTGGTTGGTCGCACCAGCGATCAGGTGCATCAAGTGATGGAAAGTCGCAATCTTACAGCCAGCGCATCTCCTGCGGGTCTGCGATTGGCACAAAATGTTGCAGCTGACACAGTCGCCGCTGCGACACCACTTGCGCTGCCACATGTCTCAAAAGACGTCTACAGCCGTATCACCAGCCTCGACACACGCCAGCGCGACATGCTGGATGCGCTAGAAGAAAGTGTCGACGAGAAAGTCAGAGAATTCGAAGAAGTGATTGCCGGAACTGACATTCTGGATACTGAAAACTTCATGGCTCGGGTATTGCCTGAGAGCGCCTTAGCGATCGGCGGCCCTTATATTCCGCTCAGCGACAGAGCCGGATTAAACTCGCGTCTGCATCAGCAGATCTATCGTATTTCAAACAATCTTGACCGACTGCAAAACCTCAGCCAGTCAATGACCAAAATTCCCCTGGCCACGCCGATTCATGACTACAGCCTTACTAGTGGTTTTGGCGCCCGTATGGACCCTTTCAAAAAACGCGCCGCTTTTCATGCCGGTGTTGATTTTGGTACACCGACGGGAACGCCGGTGCACACGACCTTGCCAGGTACGGTCACCCAAGCCGGATATAAAGGCCCCTATGGACTGATGGTTGAAATTGACCATGGCAATGGCTTTCGCACGCGCTATGCTCATTTGAACCGTAGCCGCGTACAACGTGGCCAGCGGGTCGAGTTCCAGCAGCATATCGCTGATGCTGGCAACAGTGGGCGCAGTACGGGGCCCCATTTGCATTATGAAATTTGGTTCGACGGTAAAGTGCGTGACCCAATCGCTTTCCTCAATACGGGAAAACAGATTTTTAATATCGCTGAAACCATTGAGAGCAAAACCGAGTGATTGGATAAAAAATGGCTGAAGCTCAAAAGTTAAACAAAATGGCGCCATCAATTATTGGCAAAGACGCCAAGATCATTGGGCAATTTGTGTCATCTGGCGATGTTCAAATTGAAGGTAAATTGCAAGGTGATATGGCGTCTCACGCCATCACCATTGGCGCCTCAGCCGAGGTTGAGGGCGAATTAATAGCTGAAATCGTTACCGTCTATGGTCGCGTCACCGGAACAATCCGCGCCTTACAAGTGCATCTATGTGCCAAATGTGTCGTTGCCGGTGATATTCATCACACGGCGTTAGCGGTTGAATCTGGTGCGCAATTTGATGGTCGCGCGATTCACGAAAAAGACCCGCTCGGGCAAGCCGCGCCGCAAAGCCTGCCAAACGAGGGCGCAAGCGTTCAGCCGCATTAAGCTAAATCTTCACTGGCCACATTATCGCTGCCGGCCTCGCCATTGACGCGTTGCGCCAAAGCCGCTTCCATAAATGGATCAAGCGCGCCATCAAGCACCGCCGACGGATTGCCGCTCTCAACACCAGTTCGCAAATCTTTGACCATTTGATAGGGCTGCAAAACATAAGAGCGAATTTGATGGCCCCAACCAATTTCGGTTTTTTGTTCAGCATTGGCCATGGCTTCTGCTTCGCGCTTTTGCAGTTCTAATTCATATAAGCGCGCCCGCAACATCGCCCAAGCGGTGGCGCGGTTTTTGTGCTGCGAGCGCTGGTTTTGACATTGTACCACAATATTGGTTTCTAAATGGGTGATGCGCACAGCACTATCCGTGGTGTTCACATGCTGGCCACCAGCGCCACTGGCGCGGAAAGTATCAATACGCACATCCGACTCGGCCACATCCACGGCAATCGTGTCATCAACCACCGGATAGCACCAGACGCTGGCAAAACTCGTGTGACGGCGGGCATTGCTATCAAATGGTGAAATGCGCACCAAGCGGTGAACCCCAGATTCAGTTTTCGCCCAGCCATACGCATTATGGCCATTAATCTCAATCGTTGCTGATTTAATACCGGCCTCTTCGCCATCGGTTTGCTCAATTATCGTTGCCTTATAGCCTTTTTTCTCGGCCCACCGCAGATACATGCGCAGCAACATACTAGCCCAATCTTGGCTTTCTGTGCCACCGGCGCCGGCGTGTACTTCGAGATAAACATCATTGCTATCGGCCTCGCCCGACAGCAGCGTTTCTACTTCCATGCGCTCGGCGCGACTCTGCAAATCAGCCAGCGCCGCCTCGGATTCGGCGACAATGTCGCTATCGCCCTCGGCTTCACCCATGGCAATCATATCGACATGATCATCCATTTCTGACTGCAGGGTTTTGCATGTTTGAATGGCATTTTCCAAACGCATGCGCTCTTGCATTTTGGCTTGCGCTTGCTCCGGATTATTCCACAAGTCAGGGTCTTCGGCGGCCCTATTAAGTTCCTCTAGGCGCGCCAGAGCCTTATCCCAATCGAGATGGCGGCGCAGCAATTCAATGGATTGCTTAATCCGGACAATATAAACATTTACTTCGGCACGCATGTCAGTTTCCTTTGCTTGCTACAGACAATAGCCAGCAATCATTTTTAGTAAAGCCCACCTGTGCCCGCACCAATGGCGTCATCTTGCACGCCGAGCCTTTGCCCGCCGGTGCTGCCATTGACAATCGCTTGCTTGCGACCAGCTGAGGGTTCTGTGCCAATTTTGAAGGCCTCAAGAATGACGGTTTCATCATCCGGCGCCGCCAATTTACCGGTCACAGCGTTAATTCTGACAAGGCTAACCCCCGACGGAATACGAAATGGCGGGGTCGGCATAGTTTTCAGCGCTTCAGCCATGAAATCTTGAAAAATGGGACCAGCGACGCGGCCACCTGACTCGCCATCGCCGAGCGAACGATTGTCATCATAACCGACATACACACCGACCGCTAAATCGGCTGAAAAGCCAACGAACCATGCGTCACGGCTGTCATTGGTGGTGCCGGTTTTGCCGGCCAATGGTTTACCAATAGAGCTGATACGCCGGCCCGTGCCGCGTTTGACGACACCCTCAAGCATGGACACCACTTGATAGGCGGTTTGCGGTGAGATGACTTGGGCGCGCTCATCAAGCAAATCTGGCGGTGCCTGGCCGCGCCATTGCTCGGCGTTGCAGCCGATGCAGGCGCGCTCATCATGGCGATAAAGAGTGTGGCCATATCGGTCTTGAATACGGTCAATAAACACCGGCTCAATGCGCTTGCCGCCATTCACCAACATGGCATAGGCCGACGTCAGCCGCATCAGACTGGTCTCACCCGCCCCTAAAGCCATGGCCAACACGCGGGGCATTGAATTGTTAATATCAAAGCGTTTGGCATAGTCGCGGATTTTGTTCATGCCAATTTCTTGCGCCATGCGCACCGTCATCAGATTGCGGCTTTTCTCCATGCCCAAACGCAGGGTCGACAGACCATAAAAACGACGCGCATAGTTTTCTGGCTTCCATAAGCCTTGGTCATTGCCCTGCTCCATCACAAACGGCGCATCAAGCACAAGACTGGCGGGGGTAAAGCCGCTGTCCAATGCGGCAGCATAAACAAATGGCTTAAATGCCGAGCCCGGCTGGCGTTTGGCTTGTGCCGCGCGGTTAAACTCGCTGGCCCGAAAACTATAACCGCCGACCATTGCCAAAACCCGTCCGGTATGCGGGTCGAGGGCGACCACGGCGCCGTTCACTTCGGGCACTTGTTCGAGTTGATAACGGCCATTTTCATCTTTTGGCGACACCCAAACCACATCGCCGATTTTCAATACCGATGATATGGATTTAATGCGCGGCCCAATATTTTTGTAATCATTATCAGGCCCCGGCGCCGCCCGCGCCCATTTGACATCAGCCAGGCGTAAGTAGCCTAAATCAATTTTATCTTCAAAACGACGGGCCCGCGTCATGCGTGGACGCAGACCAATTGCAGCTTGATCGGCTCCGACCTCCAAGACAACAGCCAAACGCCAAGGCGCTAAATCAGTTGGTATGGAAATCTCAGTGATTTGTTCCCACCAATCATCCAGGGTTTCAAATTGTGCCACCGGCCCGCGATATCCGTGTCGACGGTCATAATTGACCAGACCTTTACGCAGGGCTTTGACGGCGATTAATTGATATTCAGTGTTCAATGTCGTGCGAATGGATAAGCCGCCGCCATAAAGCGTTTTATTGCCATAAATCGCATTCACTTGACGGCGCACATCTTCAACATAATATTCCGCTGCATAACGTTGTATTCCCGACACAGGGGTTGCGACTTCTAGATCTTGCGCCTGCGCCTCAAGCACTTGAGCGTCGGTGATAAAGCCGTTTTCATGCATCCGTTCAATGACCCAATTGCGTCGGGCAATGGCTTGCGCGCGACGTCGAAACGGGTGGTAATTATTTGGCGCTTTCGGCAAGGCGGCAAGATATGCCACTTCGGCGATTGATAATTGGTTCAGCGGCTTGTCGAAATAGTGCAACGCCGCAGCTGCCACACCATAGCGTCCCATGCCGAGATAAATCTCGTTCAAATATAATTCCAATAATTGGCTTTTATCGAATGTGTTTTCCAGCCGAACCGCCAAAACCGCTTCTTTCAATTTGCGCTCAAGGGTGACGTCGCTGCTCAATAAGAAATTCTTCGCCACTTGCTGGGTAATTGTTGAGGCGCCCTCAAGTCGTCGGCCCGTGGCAACATTGATGACGTTTTGCACGACGGCGCGCATGACGCCAACAAAATCAATGCCGGAGTGTTCAAAAAAGTTTTTGTCCTCAGCCGATATGAACGCCTGAATCAAATGTTCCGGCACTACATTAATCGGCACAAAAATGCGCCGCTGTTCAGCATATTCTGCAATCAAGCTGCCGTCGCCGGCATGGGCGCGGCTCATCACCGGCGGCGTGTAATCGGACAAATGCTGGTAATTCGGCAAAGTGCTCGACATGCGCCATAAATATAAAGAAATCAAAAATAGGCCAAGCGCAAGCAAGGTCACCGAAATGCCCGCAAAATCGCGAATAAGCCTGCCTGTAAACTTCATGAAATCCTCTGTGCCGCAGACCCGATTATAGGCCAAAATACGGCACCAATGTGACAATTCTGAGATTGCAAAGCTTTGACGACATAAAGCTTGGGGAAAGTAAATTTATTGGACGATACCGACCAAACGTTCTTTGGAAAAATAACTATCGACAGATTTGACCAATCGACCAGCAAGTTTCTTATGCCAAGCCGACGACAATAATTGCTTTTCATCGCTGCGATTTGTCAAAAAGCCCAACTCGATAAGCACGGATGGCACGTCAGGTGCTTTGAGCACCCGAAAACCTGCGAAACGGTGCGTCCGCTCTAGAAGTTTGGTACTGCCACGCGCATGATCGACCACTAAATTGGCAAATTGCACTGACAGGTTTTTGGTTTCACGCTGAGCCAAATCAATCAAAATATCCGCCACTTCTTTCGGCTGATCGTCAAAATCAATACCGGCAATTATATCAGAACGGTTTTCCTTGCGCGCAAGAGCGGCGGCTTCCTTGTCGGAAGCGGTTTCCGACAAAGTGTAAATAGACATGCCGCGCACCGAAGATCGTTGAATGGCATCAGCGTGAATAGAGACGAATAAATCGGCATTATGTTTGCGGGCAATCGCCACGCGCTGGCGTAACGGAATATAAATATCTAAATTTCGGGTCAGATAGACGTCATATTTGCCGGTATTTCGCAATTGCTTAGCAAATTGGCGGGCAAAATCCAGCGTGACGTTTTTCTCTCGCGCTTTGCGCCCATGGGCACCCGGATCAACCCCGCCATGGCCCGGGTCGATAACAATCACTGGTTTGGCTTTTCGCTTTTTAGGTTTGGGCGTTTGTAAAACAGGCTTTGCGGCGAGGGCTGGCGCCGAGGCAGTTTTTTGTTGATTGCGTAGCCGGTCGGCGTTCACTTGCTCGGTGAACTGTGCTGCTGTCGACGGCACCATATCAATAACTAAGCGCACGGGCAGTCCAGAGGTTTTGCCCAAAATAAAACTTTTGCTGACCGTGGCGGGTTGTTTCAAATCCAGTACCAAACGGCTTTTGTCGGCAGTGAATTGGCCAAAACGCATGTCGCCAATAAACCCTTGCGACTTGGGCTGTAAACTATCCGGCCATTGCAAACTTGGTAGATCAACGACCACGCGGCGCGGGTTTTCCAGCAAAAATACTTCAAAATTCACTCGCGATGACAGGTCGAGCACCAAGCGAGTGCGTTCATTAGACACGCCAATACGCACATCATCAACTTTGGTTAGCGCAGATGCAGTGGCCACATTGGCAAGCATAAGCGCCAGAGCTAACACTCCGGGGCGCAAATAATTAAAGAACGAAGAAATAAATTTCATACGATAGATTTTCACCCATTTTGCGCGACTCACGGCAATGCACGCACTATAGCAAACTCATTGACAACTGGCGACCCGCTGCGGCTAGCCGATAGTGGCACACATATAACTTGCAATGGCGCGCCGACGCGCTTAATGTCAACACGCAAGCAGCGCGATACTGAGGCGCTCGAACTGAAGGCCCAAATTGGGAGCCAGTTTGCACCCCTCAGATAAACCTGCCAGCCAAAGGTGGTCTGCCACCGCAAAGTAATCTTATAAAGGTGTCTCGTGCACAGCGAATCTCGACAAATAATAGGCATAAAGAACGGTCACAAAGTGAACCGTGCCTGTGTTGCGCCTGCATTTAGCCTCACACCTTTTACGCAACAATTTAATAAAACACTGACCTCTGATCCGCGCGCGATGAAGCTAACGCCCGCCGCCGATTACGTCGCCGGAGAAATTTATGACCAAAACAATGCTTATCGATGCCGCCCACCAGGAAGAAACCCGTGTGGTGGTGACAGAAAACAATCAGATCGACGAATTTGATTTTGAATCCAGCACCAAAGCCCCGCTTCGCGGCAATATCTATCTCGCCAAAGTTACCCGTGTAGAGCCCTCTCTACAGGCTGCTTTTGTCGAATATGGTGGCAATCGCCACGGGTTTTTAGCGTTTAACGAAATCCACCCTGATTATTATCAAATTCCGATTAGCGACCGCGAAGAGCTGATGCGCGAATATGCGCAAGAAGAACGCGATAATGCTGCTGATGAGGATTCGGATATCGACGAGACGTCGAAAGCCGCCAGCGATGACGATAATCAAGACGATAGCGACGGCAAATCAGTAGAAGATTTGGGCGGCGACGCGCATGAGGAAGTGGCAACCCCAACCGCCTCACGGGCGCTGCATCGCAAATATAAAATTCAAGAAGTCATCAAGCGGCGGCAG
The DNA here is from genome assembly GCA_024645085.1 of Rhodobiaceae bacterium. Lineage (GTDB taxonomy): Bacteria > Pseudomonadota > Alphaproteobacteria > RS24 > RS24 > JAHEGN01. The sequence continues at coordinate 54,531 of JAHEGN010000007.1, read as the reverse complement.
ATTATTCTGGTGCAAGTGCTGAAAGAAGAGCGTGGCAATAAGGGCGCGGCTTTGACAACCTATATGTCGCTCGCTGGCCGCTATTGCGTGTTAATGCCAAACACGGCGCGTGGCGGCGGCATTTCGCGCAAAATCAATAATGGCGCCGACCGCAAAAAATTGAAATCCATTGTCGAAAAGCTCGATGTGCCACAAGGCATGGGCTTGATTGTTCGCACAGCTGGAGCACAGCGCACGCTGACTGAAATCCGCCGCGATTGGCAGTATTTGTCGCAAATGTGGGCCGATGTGCGTGAAAAAACCGTCGTCAGCCAAGCCCCTGCTTTGGTCTATGAAGAAGGCAATCTTATTCGCCGCTGCATTCGCGATATTTATTCAAAAGATTTTGACGAGGTTACCGTGGCTGGCGCAGAAGCCTATAAAGAGGCGCGCAATTATATGAAATTGCTAATGCCAAGCCATGCACGCAAGGTCAAATTACACACGGAAGCGACGCCTTTGTTCAAACAATATGGCGTCGAAGATAAGCTGGCCGCCATGTTCAATCCGGTGGTGGTGCTACCATCAGGCGGTTATTTGGTGATTAATCAAACCGAAGCTTTGGTCGCCATTGATGTGAACTCAGGCAAATCAACGCGCGAATATTCAGTTGAGAAAACCGCGCTGGCCACTAATTTGGAAGCCGCGACAGAAGTTGCCCGCCAAGCACGCTTGCGCGATTTGGCCGGTCTTTTGGTTATTGATTTCATTGATATGGACGAGAACCGCAATAATCGCGCCGTCGAAAAACGCATGAAAGATGCGCTGAAAAATGATCGCGCCCGCATTCAAGTCGGCCGCATCAGCAGCTTTGGCCTGATGGAAATGTCGCGCCAACGCATGCGCGCTGGCGTTCTTGAAGGCAGCAGCAACACCTGTAGTCAGTGCAATGGCTCTGGTATGGTGCGTTCGGTCGAAAGCCGCGCCCTGCACGTCTTGCGCGATATTGACGAACGTTGCGGCAAATATAGCTCAGGCGAATTAATTGCCCATGTGCCGGAAGATGTGGCCAGCTATTTGCTAAACCAAAAACGCCTGCAATTGGGCGAGATTGAAGAACGCACTGGTGTACAGATTATTGTGCTGGGTGACAGTGCTTTGAGTGCCATGGAAATGGCCTTTACCCTGCCCGACCAGACCGAAAGCGAAGGCACCTCGCGTATGGAAGGCGACCCTAAAGCAGCGCTTGATGGCGATGATGGCAAATCACGCCGCCGCCGCCGTCGTGGCGGACGTGGTCGTAATCAGTCAAATGATAATCCCGACCATGACTCGTCTGATGATAACTCGGAAGACCAAGAAAGCGCCAATGGCGCCAGTGAGGCGGCAGAGGACCATGCGTCCAATGATGACAATGAAACCCCGTCATTTGGCGAGGGTGAAGATGATGATAATAAGCCGAAGCGGCGTCGCCGTCGTGGACGTCGCGGTGGCCGTGGTCGCCGTCGTGATGGCGAAACAACCGCTGGAGAGGGCGAGAGCTCAGAAGCCGCTGACGGGGCATCACATGATGGCCAAGCGATAAGCGATATGCCGGTCGAAAAAATCATGATTGTTACGCCGGCTGCTGAAACTGAGCCCGCAAGTGTTGAGACGGCTCAAATCGACGATACGGCCACTACAGATATAGCTGCTGAGGCTGACACGATCGAAGAAGCTATTGCTGAAGAAGTGGCTGAAAAACCAAAGCGCAAGTCTCGCGCCAAAGCGGCCGATAAAGACAAGCCGAAGGAAAAGGCCACAGCCAAACCGAAAGCTAAACCGAAAGCTAAACCGAAAGCTGAGCCAAAGGCTAAGAAAACCACTGCTAAAAAAGCTGATGCCGAGACTGAAGCGGTCAAGGCTGAGCCGGAAGTGGTTACAGCCGCTGAAGTCGAAACAGTCGCCGAACCAATTATGGCCGCCGCAGTCGAAACCAGCGAAACGCCAGAACAACCGGTCAAACGCGGATGGTGGAAGCGTTAAGCTAGCGCTTGCGTCGATGCTCCGTCATATTAAAGCCGTATTTAGCCATAGTGTGGTGTCCATGATGAGAGTAGAAAAATTTCTGCAATTACCCTGCGCGTTGGGCGGGGCCTCATTAGTGCTTGGTGTTTGGCAAGCGCGGATCTTGGGGCTGCTCATCGGTCTGATGATGATGGTGACCTCGGCGCAGGCTGGTGCCATACGTGACGGCGAAATTGAAGAATTAATTGACGATTACACGCGCCCCTTGCTCATCGCTGCCGGTCTTAATCCCGAGGCCGTTGGGTTGACGGTTGTCAATGACCGCGCCCTGAATGCCTATGTCACCATGGGACAGAATATTTTCGTACACACGGGCCTTATTCTCGAATCCGACAGTCCCAATATGGTAATCGGCGTGATGGCCCATGAAATTGGCCATATCACCGGCGGCCATTTGGCGCGCTCAAGTGACGCCATTACGCGGGCGCAAACACCGGCCCTTGTGGCGACAATTTTGGGTTTTGGCAGCCTGCTAGCGGGCAATCCTGAAGCTGGCATTGCTCTCATTAGTGGCGGCCAACAAATTGCTCAGCGCAGCTTTCTGGTTTATTCGCGAGCTCAAGAAGCCAGCGCCGATGTCAGTGCCCTGAAATTATTAGACGCCACTGGCCAATCGCCAGACGGTATTATTGAACTAATGGATACGCTGGCTGGGCAAGAGATTTTGAATGAAATCCATCAAGATCCTTATGCACGCTCCCACCCGATGTCGCGCGATCGGGTCAATGCTTATATCGCCGGTGCTGCCGATTCAAAATATCGCCACCAAGCCGATGATCCAGAAATGGTTTTCCGCCACAATATGGCGCGAGCCAAATTATTTGGTTTTATTGACCGGCCCGAAGTCACTTTTCGTCGGTATGAGGGCGATCAATCGCCGCCAGCTCAATATGCCCGCGCCATTGCCTTTCACCAGCAAGCCAAACTCGACCAATCAATTGCACTGATTGACGGCTTGATTGCCCAATATCCAGAAAACCCATGGTTTCATGAGCTCAAAGGTCAGGTGTTTTACGAGTCCGGTGTCGCCGGTAAAGGATTAGAGCCCTACAAAAAAGCCATATCTCTTAAACCAGACGAACCGCTCCTATTGGTCGGATTGGCAACCTGCCAAATTGGCCTCGGCGTCGAGCAGAGTGACTATAATGATGCGGCGATTGAAAATTTACGCAAAGCCCTGCGCATGGACCCTGAAAACGCCACCGCTTATTTCTTCATGTCAAAAGCCTATGGGCAATTAGAGCGCGCGCCTTATGCGGAATGGTCATTGGCAGAATATTATGCCTTAATGCGCAATCCGCAGGCTATCAGCTATGCCCAACGCGCTTTGCGTGGCTTACCAAAAGACTCAATCGAGTATTTGCGCAGTCGCGATATTTTGAAAATGACTTTTTAAGTTGAGAGATTTTATGACCCGATTTTTGACCGCCCTATTCTGCTTCGCATTTGGGCTCAACATCTTCATCGCTTCGGCGCAGGCGGCAGAGTTTAGCGCAGCTGAAAAAAAATCAATTGAGGCGGTGGTGCAAGATTATCTGATGCAAAACCCTGAAGCCTTGGCCGATGCTTTGCAGAATATGCAGGCCCATTATGAGCGTGCCGAGGAGACCCGCGTGCAGCGCACGATTGCACAAAATGCGGACGTTCTGTTTCGCAATAAGGCCGATTTCAGCATGGGGCCGGTCGACGCGCCGGTCACTATTGTCGAATTTTTCGATTACAATTGTGGCTATTGCAAACGCGTGTTTCCAGTTTTGATGGAAGTGGTCAATCAACGCGACGATGTGCGATTGGTGTTTAAAGAATTTCCAATTCTCAGCGACAGCTCAGAAGTCGCGGCGCGGACGGCGCTAACACTTGATAATCAACTCACATTCCTGACCTTTCACGCCCGCTTGATGAATAATAAAGCCGGGCTTAATGACGGTTTCATCAGCCAAACCTTAGCCGATATGAAACTGGAAGAAAGAGCCATTGCGACGCAACGCAGCAGTCAAAAAATTACCGATATTTTGGACGAAAACCGCCAGCTTGCCCAAGCTCTAGATGTCGCCGGCACACCAGCCTTTGTGATTGGCAATCAAGTCTATCCCGGGGCGCTGGAAAAGCACGAATTTGAGGCCGCCATTGAGGCGGCCTTGGCGGCGCAGCGCAAATCAACTAATTAGCTTAGATAAGCCCTGCCAAAGGCGAGCTTGGATCCGCATAAAGGCGCTTAGCCATACGCCCTGCCAGATAGGCTTGGCGTCCGGCAATCACCGCATGGCGCATGGCTTGGGCCATTAACACCGGATTTTTGGCCTCAGCAATTGCTGTATTCATCAACACGCCATCGCAGCCCAATTCCATGGCAATCGCCGCGTCTGAGGCGGTGCCAACGCCAGCATCAACCAACACAGGCACCTTCGACTGCTCGATAATCATCCGAATGTTAATCGGGTTTTGCACCCCCAAGCCGGAGCCAATCGGCGCCGCCAAGGGCATAATGGCGCAACAGCCAATGTCTTCTAATTGTTTGGCCATAATTGGGTCATCGCTACAATAAACCATCACATCGAAGCCCTCTTTGACCAGCAATTCAGCCGATCGCAACGTCTCGGGCATATTCGGGTAAAGGGTTTTCTCATCACCCAAAACTTCCAATTTGACCAATGACCAGCCGCCGGCCTCTCGCGCCAAACGCAGCGTGCGCACCGCGTCTTCGCCAGTAAAACAACCGGCTGTATTGGGCAAAAATGTGTATTTTTTCGGGTCGATATAGTCGATCAACATCGGCGCAGATGGGTCAGACAAATTAACCCGCCGCACCGCCACGGTTACTATTTCTGCGCCAGCCGCCTCAGCCGCTGCCGCATTTTCGGCATAGTCGGCATATTTGCCGGTGCCAATAATGAGGCGGGAAGAAAAGTCTCGTCCGGCAATGGTTAAAACATCATCTTTTGAACTATCTGCGTTCATCCTCAGCCTCCGCCAATAAAGTGGACAATTTCAATTCGGTCACCCGCCGCCACCATTTGGCTGTGATAGGCAGACTTCGGGACGATTTCGAGGTTTAACTCAACAGCAATTTTTTGGCTTGGCAAACTCATTGCCTGCAACAGCTGTAAAATGCTCATTGGCGCTTCAAACTCACGCATTTCGCCATTAATTTGCACATTCATCGTCGTTCTCCGAGAGCGTTTGATAATGCAAATCTTCGTTTCAAGACGCAAGTCCTGTTCTTGCCTTTAACTAAGTTATAGACTGAAATCCTTGATGTTTTTTGAAATCTCGTTTACCCACAGAGTATATTGTTGCTTCTCAGGCTTCGAAAGGACTTGGCATGGCCCAAGCTGTTTACATTATCAACGGCCCTAACCTGAATCTGCTTGGCAGTCGGGAACCGGAAATCTATGGCACAACCACTTTGGCTGACATTGAAGCGGCCTGCGCCAGCAAGCTGAGCAGCTATGATTTGCCGATGAGCTTTTTTCAAAGCAATGATGAGGGCGAGCTCGTGTCGATTATTCAAACCGCGCGTTTGGAAGCCAGTGGCGTCATTATTAACGCTGCTGCCTATTCGCATACCTCAGTGGCCATTTTGGATGCGCTGCAATCGCTCTCGCAGCCCATTATTGAAGTGCATTTATCGAATATTTACGCTCGCGAAAGTTTCCGCCATCACTCACATATTTCACAAGTGGCAACCGGTGTGATCTGCGGGCTTGGCGCGCAGGGCTATGAAATGGCTATTGACGCGCTGGCTAAGCGTATTAAACCTTAAATAGACGTTGAACGAAACGGCAGTGTCACGCGGAGGGCAAAATGGCGAAACTACCCGATAGTAAACTCATTAAAGAATTAGCCGATCTATTAGATAAAAGCAGTCTGACGGAAATTGAGTTGGAAGCCGACGGCATGCGCATTCGTGTTGCCCGCCAAGGCGCCACCCAAATGGTCACCTCACAGCAAACCATCGCTCAGCCAGCACCAGCCGCGCCAGCACCTGCCGCCGACGTGGCGCCAGCACCGGCTGCTTCGGCCAATCCAGCGAGCAATCCAGGAGCGGTTAAGTCACCCATGGTTGGCACCGCCTATTTGGCCCCAGAACCAGGTGCAAAAGATTTTGTTACCATTGGCAGCACAGTAAAACAGGGCCAAACTTTGCTGATTATTGAAGCGATGAAAACCATGAATCCAATCACCGCTCCGCGCGCCGGCAAGGTTACTGAGATCATCGTCACCAATGAGCAGCCCGTCGAATTTGACGAAGTTCTGCTGATTATTGAGTAAGTCATGATTAGCAAAATCCTTATTGCCAATCGCGGAGAAATTGCCCTCCGAGTTATCCGCGCATGCCGCGAAATGGGCATTGCCTCAGTGGCTGTTCACTCAACGGCAGACAATCATGCCATGCATGTTGGGCTGGCCGATGAAAGCGTCTGCCTTGGCCCCGCCCCCGCTGCCAATAGCTATTTGAACATTCCGTCAATTATTGCCGCCTGCGAAATCACCGGCGCCGATGCCGTGCATCCGGGTTATGGGTTTTTGTCTGAAAACGCCAAATTCGCAGATATTTTGGAAGCCCATGGCATTACCTTTATCGGCCCAACCGCCGATCACATTCGCCTAATGGGCGATAAAATTGCCGCCAAAGCCAAGGCCATTGAATTGGGTATTCCGGTGGTGCCGGGCTCTGACGGCGAAGTGAAAGACGTAGCGGAGGCGCTCAAAGTCGGCCGCGAGATGGGCTTTCCTGTCTTGGTTAAAGCCGCATCGGGCGGCGGCGGGCGCGGCATGAAAATTGCCAAAACCGAGGATGATCTGGCCGAGGCCTTTACCACGGCGCGCAGCGAAGCCAAGGCAGCCTTTGGGGATGATGCGGTTTATATCGAGAAATATCTCGAAAAGCCGCGCCATATTGAAATTCAAGTGGCCTGCGACACGCATGGCAATGCAGTGCATTTGGGTGAGCGCGATTGTTCCTTACAACGTCGCCACCAAAAGGTTTTAGAAGAAGCACCAAGCACCGTGCTGGACGATGCGGCGCGCGCCAAAATCGGTAAAATTGTTACCAATGCGATGCAAGGCATGTCTTATCGCGGGGTCGGCACGATTGAGTTTTTATATGAAAAAGGCGAGTTCTATTTCATTGAGATGAACACCCGCCTACAGGTTGAACATCCGGTGACCGAAGCGATTACCGGCATTGACCTTGTGCGCGAACAAATCCGCGTTGCCAATGGCGAGGTCTTGAGTTTCACGCAAGATGATATTGTGCTCAGCGGCCACGCCATGGAATGCCGCATCAATGCCGAGCATCCTGAAACATTCGTGCCGTCACCAGGCAAAATTCAGACCTATCACGCCCCCGGCGGTTTAGGGGTTCGAATTGATAGTGCGGTGTTTTCCGGCTATGCCATTCCACCCTATTACGACAGTTTGATTGGTAAATTGATTGTCCATGCTGCCGACCGCGAGACCTGTATGCGACGCCTCGATCGGGCTTTGCGCGAATTTGCCATTGATGGCGTCGAAACCACATTGCCGCTGTTCCATCGCTTATTGGCCAATGAAGATTTCCAAAAAGCCGATTACGACATTCATTGGCTTGAAGGATTTTTGCAAAGCGAAGCCGAGAAGAAAACCGCCGGTTAAACCCGACTATGTGATGGCCGCTTACTCACCAGTAAACGGCATATCGTCGGCGCCCACACAGGCTTTCGGCCAAAGGTCATAAACAGCATGTTCCAACGCGTTAATGCCAGGGCTGGAGGCAAACATCCAACCATTGAACAAACGTTTTTCCTCGCCATTCTTATTTTCCAAAATCGTTAAAAACGCTTTGGTTTCGGGCGGTTCTTCCGGCGGCGTGGAAAGACAATCATGCATGGTGATGCGCAAATCATCAATTTCCACTGGCTCATCTAGACGCAATTCTAGTGGGCGGATTTTCGCCGTCACCTTGTGCAATAGGGTGAATCGCCCAATGCGCATCACTCGCGTGCTTGGTGTTGAACTGTCAGTGGGAAGCTCAATCACCGGCACATCAAATAGCGGCAATGGCAAAGAACCGTCAAATTCTTCGGTTAACTCGTCAAAATCATCAAGAAGCGGCGGCTCAACCGGAACCGTTTGAAAATCATCATAACCCGCCGTCGGCCTTCCATCAAAAGGATTGGTGTCGGGTAGCGGTGGCGCAACAAGCACTGGCAATGATGGTGTCGTGCTGGCATCGGGAGATGGTAGCTCTTGGGCTGATAGCGATATTGGCCCCGAGAGGAGCAATAAGACAGGCAAAAACAGGAATTTATTTTTGGTCACTCTCGCCATCACCAGCGCTGAACAGGGCTTGGCTCACCAATTCGATGAGATCAACAGAGCCCTGCGTATAGAGAATTTCTCCACCATCTTCCAAAAAATCCTCGCTGCCGCCGGGCGACAAAGAAATATAATTACCGCCAAGCAGGCCTTCACTGGTGATTTTGGCGCTGGTATCATCTGGAAAACTAATATCACCATTCATCGAGAAAACGACATTGGCGTAATAGCTTTTCGGGTCTAGTTCGAGCGACACCACTGTTCCAACTTTAATGCCGGACATGCGTACATCGCTGCCAATGGTCAGGCCATCAACGCGGTTGAACTGAGCCGACAGACGATAGCCGTCTGAGCTGCCGGTTTCGGTTACTGAATAACCATAAGCGACGAAAAGCGTGGCAACGATAACAACAAAGGCACCTACGAGGGTTTCGACGAGATTATCTTTCAGCATAATGCGTCCTATTCTGGTTTCCAAGAATCATAGCCAGATGCATAAGAAGCCGCATCGGCTGGTCCAGCTGGCTTATGAGCATTTTTCGTTCCGGTTTGATTGATTTGATGTGGCTTGTGCCAGTCGCGACGAACAAATTGCGCTTCATCGGGGGTTTCATCAACCGTGTAATGCAACCATCCGTGCCACTCAGACGACACCCGCGTGCTTTCAATGTCGCCATTGAAAATCACCCAGCGGCGCGCCTTACCATTGATGGAGGCACCTTTGCGGTCCTGATAATAACAATTGCCCTGCTCATCTTGACCAACCAATTGCCCACGGCGTTTGGTCCAAATCAACGTGCCCAAAGTTTGGCTGTTCCACCATGTAAAAATCATTTTAAGAAATTGCATTATTTGACTTTCCATTTCGACAGAGACGAATTTATAGCACGAAAGCGCGCGCCCTGCATCTTCCTTGATTACGACGCCTCATCGGGTGATGATTTTTTCTCGGCTGGCAAATTCAAGCGAATGTGCAATTCACGCAATTGCGCATTGGAAACTTCCGACGGCGCTTGCATTAATAAATCTTCAGCTTGCTGGTTCATTGGGAAGGCCACGACCTCGCGCAGGTTTTCTTGCTCCGCCAAGAGCATGACAATACGGTCAACGCCTGGAGCAATACCGCCATGCGGTGGCGCGCCAAAACGGAAAGCGTTCAGCATACCGCCAAATTCTTTTTCCACTACAGCGCTGTCATAGCCAGCAATCTCAAATGCTTTCAGCATAATTTCCGGCTTGTGATTCCGAATAGCACCCGACGATAGCTCAATACCATTGCAGACAATATCATATTGATAGCCAAGAATATCCAATGGGTCCATGCTCTCCAGCGCTTCCATACCACCTTGCGGCATGGAGAACGGGTTATGGGAGAAGTCGAGTTTTTTGGTGCTATCGTCAATTTCATACATCGGGAAATCAACAATCCAGCAAAAGGCGAATTGATCGCGGTCAATTAGCTCAAGTTCTTCGCCAACCCGATTACGGGCGCGGCCTGCGAATTCAGCAAATGACTTGGGCACACCGGCGCAGAAGAAAACAGCATCGCCATCTTCAAGCGCCAATTGGCTGCGAATTTGTTCGGTGCGCTCGGCACCGATATTTTTCGCCAATGGCCCAGCGCCTTCGCCATCGCGGAAGAAAATATACCCTAGACCTGGCTGGCCTTCGCCCTGCGCCCAGCTGTTCATACGGTCACAAAACGCCCGACTACCGCCGGTTTTGGCTGGAATCGCCCAGACCCGAACCTTATCGTCCTTGGCAATCATATTGGCGAAAATCTTAAAGTCTGACCCATCAAAGGCAGCGGTAACGTCCTGCATTTCAATCGGAATGCGCAAATCCGGTTTGTCGGAACCATATTTTTGCATGGCTTCAGCATAAGGAATACGCGGGAACTCCGGCGTCACCCGTTTGCCATTGCCGAAAGTGGTGAAAACATCGCGCAATACCGGCTCAACCGCCTGAAACACATCCTCTTGCGTGACAAAACTCATTTCCAAATCGAGCTGATAAAACTCGCCGGGCGAACGATCGGCGCGGGCGTCTTCATCACGGAAACATGGCGCGATTTGGAAATAGCGGTCAAAACCAGCCACCATCAGCAATTGCTTAAACTGCTGCGGCGCTTGTGGCAGGGCATAGAAGCGGCCTGGGTGGGTGCGCGACGGCACCAAAAAGTCGCGCGCGCCCTCTGGGCTTGAGGCCGTCAAAATCGGTGTTTGATACTCGCGGAACCCGTCATCGGTCATACGACGGCGCAGCCATGAAATAATATCCGACCGCAAAACAATGTTTTTATGCAGCGTGTCGCGACGCAAATCGAGGAAACGATAGCGCAGACGAATGTCCTCCGGATAGTCCGGCTCGCCAAATACGGGCAGCGGCAAATCACCGGCCTGCGATAATATTTCCATGTTGGAAACATAAATCTCAATCTCACCCGTTGGCAGATTAGGGTTTTTGGCGTCGGCATCGCGGCCAACAACCTTGCCCTCGACGCGAATAACGCTTTCAGCGCGGACCTCTTCGGCAACCGAAAAATACGGACTTGATGGCTCTATGACCAATTGCGTCAGCCCGTAATGGTCGCGCAAATCAATGAATAATAGCCCACCATGGTCACGTTTTCGGTGCACCCAACCTGATAAACGGACGGTTTCGTCGATATGTGTCGCGCGCAACGTGCCGCAATCATGGCTTCTATATTCGTGCATCTTCAACCTCTTAAAGAATAGTGATGCCTAAACACAACGCTTCACACGATTTGTCAAGCCACACATGCGTTTGCCGCCCTTTTGAACGGTGAAAATCGAGCCTATTTTCAGGAGGCGACAAAACCATTTCAGTGTTTTATAACATAGTTTCATGAAACTGATTTCCACAACTGAAGAGCTCGAAGCTCTGTGCGCCGAATTGGCCGCCTGCCCGTATATTACGGTTGATACTGAATTTTTGCGCGAGAGCACATTTTGGCCGATTTTATGCCTCATCCAAACAGCCGGACACAATGTCGAGGGAATGATTGACCCGCTTGCTGAAGACATTGATTTACAACCATTTTATGACCTTCTGGTCAATCCGCACGTGCTCAAAGTCATGCATGGCTGCCGGCAAGATGTTGAAATTTTCCACCATTTGGCAGGGGTGATTCCAACGCCGCTTTTTGACACGCAAATCGCCGCCATGGTGTGTGGCTTTGGCGATGCGGTGGGCTATGAAACGCTGATTCATAAAACCACCAATGGTAAGGTCGACAAAGCCAGTCGTTTTACCGATTGGAGCCATCGCCCGCTTAGTGATGCACAACTTACCTATGCGCTCTCCGACGTCACCCATTTGCGCGATGCTTATGAATATCTCGAGGAAACGCTGGAGAAAAATGGCCGTCGCGCATGGCTAGAAGAAGAGAGCAATTTGCTATCTGACCCAGAAGTTTACTTACAAAGCCCGGAAAATGCTTGGCGCCGCCTGCGCATGCAAGACCGCCGGCCCATAGTGCTCGGCGTTTTAATTGAAGTTGCCAAATGGCGCGACGCCGAAGCGCAAAGCCGCAATGTGCCGCGTAATCGTGTGCTCAAAGATGACGCCATTCGCGAATTAGCGCTACAAGCGCCGAAAGACAAAACCGCGCTGGCCCGACTGCGCGCCGTCCCGCGTGGTTTTGAAAACTCACGCCATGCTGAAACCCTGTTAGAAGCGGTGGCAATTGGCCGAAATAAAAAGCCCGAAGATCTACCCGATGTGCCAGCCGCTGTGGTCAATCGTCCGGGCATTGGGCCATTGGTCGAATTGCTGAAAGTTCTACTGAAACAACGCAGCGAAGAAACCCAAGTGGCGCCGAAATTGATTGCCAATGTTGCCGATTTGGAACGCATCGCCAGCGATAGTGAGCCAGATGTGCCCGCCATGCGCGGCTGGCGTCGCGAAATTTTTGGCCAATATGCTCTGGATTTGAAACAGGGTCGGCTTGCTTTGGCGTCAGAAAATGACATGGTTATTTTGGTCGCGCGCGACGTTTAACCGGCGGTTTTAATTTCCACCGGCGCCAACTCAACTTGCGAATCGAGGCCGAGGACCTCAGCCACACGTTTCAATCGATTGTCGATAATCGGCCCCAGCAATTCGGCCTGCGACGGATCAATGGTCAGCACCACTTGGTCTTGCCCAAAAGTTAGACGTGTGAGCGGTAATAAATTTGGCAGCGATGCCGACAGCGAATGTGCCAAGCGTAGACACAGACCAAAGGCCCGCGCTAGTTTCTCATCCTCTGGCACTAAAGACAAACGATTGGCCCCATACCAGCCCGCTTCGACCTCATGACGATAAGACAGCGCATGACCAAGAAATACGCGACTTTGGTGATCAATGCCACCAAATGGCGCCGTCAACACCGTCTGGCGCACCACTTCGGCGCGAAAACTCGGGTGACTGGCCCATGCCAAATCTGAAATCAAACAGCCCGCCAAGCGCAATCGATTGAGCTCTTTATCGGCAGCAAATTGGGCGTGACGACCGGTAAATAACCCACTCGTCCAAGCCGCCAATTCATGACCATAAGCTGCTGATTTACATAGCCTTTCAGCCATTTCTTCGCAGGCCAATAAGAGCGGGTCAAGCTTACGGAATTTGCTTTCCAACATGGAATATAAAATGCCCTCGCGCACCGCATTGGCCGAGACGATAATGTCATTGGGCTGCACCGCTTCAGTCAGCTTATCGAGCACAATCGCGGCAATCGGCAAAGCCTCGCGCCGATTGGACGATGATAGCGATAAATCAAACGCCGCCCCATCTTCTATCAGGGCGCGGGCAAAACCCGTCATTTGCTGCGCTGGCACGGCATATTGGTGCAATACGTCGAGCGGATAGTTTTCATAGTCCATATGAATTTTCGCTAAATTACGCCATGTGCCGCCAACCACATAAAGCGGCAAGCCTTTGCCGTCGGACAGCCAGTCAATTTGCTGCAAAGCTGTGCTGACTTGCTGCGCCATCAGCGCGCGATCGCCGTCTGACTGCTGGTTCAAGGCCAGAACCCCCAGCGGCAAGCTCGCCCAATGATGCGTTTGATTGCCGTGCACGCGGGCCAATTCCAAACTGCCGCCGCCCAGATCGGCAACAATACCATCAGCCTTGGGTATCGACAGCATCACCCCATCAGCCGAGTAAATTGCTTCTTCTTCGCCACTTAAAATGCGGATTTTATGTCCCAAAATAGCTTCGGCTTCGGCAATAAATGCCTCGCTGTTTTCGGCGTCACGCACCGCCGCCGTGGCAAAAGCCGCAAGATTGCCAATGCCAAGCCGTGCGGCAATCGCGTGAAACCGATGAAATGTTTGAATTGCCAATTCATAAGGCGCGCCCTCAATGCGGCCGGTGGCGGCGACCGCCTCACCGAGCCGACAAAAGGCGCGCTCATTATAAATCGGTAAAGGTGTGCGGGCCGAGCCGCTATAGCCGACCAAACGCACAGAGTTTGAACCAATATCCAAAACCCCCAATGGCGCATCGGGCCGCAAGGCACCCAGACGATTGAGCGCATCGGCAAATTTTTCGGTTTTATAAGAACTCATTACCTAAACCTTTTTCTTCATGCTCTCACCGCGCCCTGAAAGGCTTGGGTTGGTCATAAAATAATCATGTGCGTTGATTTCCGGCTCACCCTCCGGCGTATGCGCACGGGCAAATTGGCCGTCGGGTTGCATCAGCCAGCTTTGCTGATTATCTGCCAAATTGGTCACCATGATTTGGTTCATCACTTGCTCGCGGACGGTGGGGTTCAAAACAGGCGTCAACACTTCGACGCGACGGTCGAGGTTGCGCGGCATCCAATCGGCTGAAGAAATATAAATTTTGGCGTCATCTGAAGGCAGACCGCCGCCATTACCAAAACAAACAATCCGCGAATGTTCTAAATAGCGTCCAACAATGCTTTTTACGCGAATATTTTCAGACAGGCCTTTGACGCCGGCGCGCAAACAACAAATGCCACGCACCACCAGATCAATCTGCACACCGGCCTGTGAGGCGTCATAGAGGGCGTCGATAACAAATGGGTCAACCAGCGCATTGAGCTTGACCCAAATCGCCCCTGGTTGCCCCTTTTTCACATGCTGCATCTCAGCCTTAATGCCCTTCATAATCGTTTGCCGCATGGTAATCGGCGACATTGACAAACATTTGAGGTCAGAGGGTTCGGCATAGCCGGTAAAGAAGTTGAAAACCTGCGCCGCGTCACTGGCGATATTTTTATCACAAGTAAACAAAGATAAATCCGTATAAACCAAAGCGTTTTGCGGGTGATAATTGCCCGTGCCCAAATGCACATAAGTGCGCATGCGGCCTGCTTCACGGCGCACGACAAGGCTCACTTTTGCATGTGTTTTCAACTGGATAAAGCCGAACACCACTTGCACGCCTGCGCGTTCCATATCGCGCGCCAAACGAATATTGGCCGCCTCATCAAAGCGCGCTTTAAGCTCCACCAGCGCCGTCACTGACTTGCCAGCTTCCGCCGCTTCAATCAGCGCTTTCACAATTGGGCTGTCATCCGTGGTGCGATAGAGGGTTTGCTTAATCGCCACCACATCCGGATCCATTGCCGCTTGGCGAATAAATTGCACCACCACATCAAAACTCTCATAGGGGTGATGCACCAAAATATCTTTGGCACCAATGGCTGAAAAACAGTCGCCACCATGCTCGCGAATGCGCTCCGGAAAGCGTGCCGTGAAAGGCGGGAATTTCAGTTCGGGCGGCGCATGGGAAACAATCTGATTGGTTTGCGACAACCCGACCAAATCGCTGGCGACAATCACCCCGCGTGGATCAACTTCCAATTCCTTGGTAATCAGTCGTTTCAAATTTTCCGGCATGGATTTATCAATTTTCAGCCGAATAACGGAGCCACGACGCCGTTTTTTCAATGCGCTTTCGAATAATTGCACCAAATCCTCGGCTTCTTCTTCAACCTCAAGATCGCTGTCACGGATAATCCGAAACACTCCCTGCCCCAAAACTTCATAGCCCGGGAAAGTGCGTTCGGAAAACATTGAGATCAGGGTTTCCAAGCGCACAAAGTTCAATGCGCCTTCGGGGGCGCTCGCGTCATCATTGGGGAGAAGAATAAAGCGATCGAGCTGCTGCGGAATCAGCAAAAGCGCGTTCATTTGATGACCATCAACGCGCCGCGCCAATTGCAAAGCTAAGGCGAAGCCAAGATTGGGAATAAACGGAAACGGATGCGCCGGATCGACCGCCAGT
This sequence comes from Rhodobiaceae bacterium, assembly GCA_024645085.1. Taxonomy (GTDB): domain Bacteria; phylum Pseudomonadota; class Alphaproteobacteria; order RS24; family RS24; genus JAHEGN01. The sequence continues at coordinate 38,919 of JAHEGN010000007.1, read as the reverse complement.
GGCGTTAACACGGGTAGCACTTGCTCGAGAAAATAATCGTCCAGCCAAGCTAATTGCGATGCTGTCAGCTCATCAGGCTCAAGCACGCAGACATTGGACTGGCGCATCTCTTCTAGCAAATGCCGCCAGACGACTTGTTGATTATCCATCAATTGATTGGCAGTTTCGGAAATCTCATCCAATTGCTGACGCGGGGTGCGCCCATCTTTGCTGGGTTCTTCAACACCGGCCAATGTTTGCCCAACCAAACCGGCCACACGCACCATGAAAAACTCATCCAAATTACTGGCTGAAATCGACAGGAAGCGTAGTTTTTCCATTAAAGGATGATTGGGGTTTGTGGCCTCTTCCATGACCCGCTGATTAAAAGCCAGCCATGATATTTCGCGATTGGCAAAACGTTCGGCGCGCGAAAACCCTAAATGAGTTTGAGGCAATTTCTGCGCCGGCTTAAAGCTGCGCAAGACACCTGTTTTTTTCTTTGTTTTTTTGCTCATTAATCAAATTTTCCCAAATAATTATGGCTTTATTATATGTCAAAAATATTACAAATATGCTGTCAACACATCGGCGACAAGCGGCACAGTCACCGGCTTTTTTAACGCCAGCGCTTGTCGGTCAATGGCTTTGACCACTTGCCCCATGCTGGTAAAATCACGCTCAATACGCGGCACCAAATAGGCAATCACCCTATCATCCACACGCAATTGCAAATCACCAAATAATTTATGCAAAAGCCCCGCTACCAACTCGTCATCAGGCGGCCCCATGGCAATCGCGGCAATGGCTTTCAGGCGCGATTGCAAATCTGGCAAGCCAATATTCAGGCGCGCCGCAGGCGCTTGCGACATGAGCAATAATTTTTGTGCCCCATGGCGCGCGTGATTCATGAGGTGAAACAGGCTTTCCTCGTCCGCCGTCTGTAAATCATCGAGCGCTTCGAGAATAACAATCGTCGCCGACAATTCGCCGCCTAAAATCGCCGACACATCGGCGTTTTTGTGTAACCCATTGGCGTGCACGATATGCACATCAAAGTCTTGCGCCAGCACAGCCGCCAAATGGGTTTTGCCACAGCCCGACGGGCCGTAAATCCATTGAACCGGCACTGGCCAATGCGCCGCCTGGTCAATCAACGCCACCGCCTCAGCATTGCTCTGCGTCACCATAAAGGCTTCGCGCTCAAACGCTGGACGCGATGGTAGGTCAAAGAATAATTGCTCAGCCATCGGTTTTGTCCTCTGACGCCGACACATAATCGCGCTGATAGACGCCGGCCGCATGGCGCACCACAACGCCGCAAATGGCGGCCACAGGCACCGCCAATAATAGGCCGAGGAAGCCAAATAAATGCCCCATGGCCAATAAAGCGAACATAATCCACACCGGATGCAAGCGCACCCGATCGCCGACCAATCTCGGGGTTAGAACATTGCCCTCGACAAACTGCCCAATGGCGAAAACCGCCGCAATTTGGCCCAGCATCATCCAATCAATGCCAAATTGCCCAAGCCCCAAAAGCCCCGCCACGACCATGCCAATCGCGGCCCCGACATAGGGGATAAAGCTAATCAGACCGGCGATAAAGCCGAGCACCAGGCCGCCCTTTAATCCGACCCACGACAGGCCTAGTGCGTAAATCACGCCCAGCACCAGACAGACCATAATCTGGCCGCGCAAGAACCCTGACAACATGGCATCCATCTGGCTTGCCAATTGACGAATAAGCGCTGCTTGATGGCTCGGTAAAAGCGCGTCAATGCCCGCCACCATGCGATCCCAGTCGTTCAGCATATAAATAGCAACAATCGGTGTGATGAAAACCAGCGTCAGCAAATTAACAACGCTTAAACCTGACAAGACAAGACCACGTGCCATAGTTTGCAAACCATCCACCGCCGCCTGATTGAGCGAGGCGATGATTTCATTCTCAGGCAGCCCCATTTGCTGCGCGTCAATCCAGCCCTGTAGCGCTTGCATATAGCCGGGTACGGCGGCCACTAAAGCGGAGATTTGCTCAGCCAGTACAGGCAAGCCCAAAGTCAGCGCCACGATTAGACTAGCGACAAAAACCAGCGTAATGGTCGCCGTTGCCAAAGCGCGCGGCAAGCCGAGCGCTTCCAACCGATCGGCCAAAGGATCAAGCAAATAAGCCACAGCAAACCCCAAAACAAACGGCAGAATAATATCGCCGAGCAGGTTAATGGCCAGACCAATCAGTATAATACCAATAATAACAACGATTTGCGCGGGCTTTAACGGCATTTAATACTCCTGCTTTTCGCTCAATTGCCACCCATTCTCGGTTTGCGCTAAATGCAGACCGGCTTGGTGGAGATTGCTGCTCAATTGCTCTAGTGAGCCGATATATGAAAAGCGCACATAGGCATAGTTTGCGGTCATTTCGACAATCGACATTTTACGAATGAGATTAGCCTCATCAAGACGCGCCAATTGTCGGCGCCATGTCGGCAAGTCACCGAATGTAAGTTTGGCTTGCAACTCAAGCATATCATCGCTGGCGACAGCAGCAATGCGCTTCCACCGATCATTCAGGTCATCAATCAACGCATCAATCGCTTGCTCCGCCATTTCAGCATGTGGCTTGGCTCCGCGATAGGTCAGCACAATCACGTCGGCCTCACTCGGCCCGAAAATATAGGCTGTCACTCCAAGCTGGCCGGTCACGTCTGCCAGAGCATGCGCCACCACTACTGTATCTGTGCCATAGCGGGCGTTTAACTCCCCTAATTTCATCGGATTGCCAATGAGAATATCTTCGGCACCAATCAATGTGCTGTCATCAATGCCGCCCAATGGCAGGGTCATTGGCGCAGGGTTGTTATCAAGGTCGCGGGCCATCCATCCTTGACGCCACCAATTCTCACCCCAGGCTTGCAGCCCTTCAGCATCTTCTAATACCGGCAATAGCAGAACCGACGGCGCTTGGCTCTCGGTTATCGCGACCTCGTAATTGCGCAAATAACGACTAAGCGCACCTGGTTTGAATTGCACGGACAAGGTGGCCAAATAGCGATTGCGGCCAGTTTTTTCATCGCTGACGCGGAAACCTTCGACAAAATTTTCAACCTCGATTTGCTCAATAGTCGGCAACTTTGGCCATTCATCGCGCAAGGTGAGACGCCGAATAACCGTTTGCAATCCGCGCTTTTGTCCGTCGAGCAAAGCCGCCGCACGCGCGTCGCTGGCCGAACCAGCCGTCACATCAACGGCGATTTTCTCAACATTGAACACATTGCCGGCAAAGGCTGGGAGCCCGATGGCGACAACCAGCACAAGAGCGCCCAAAAGGAGGAATAAATTCGGCTTTTTCATATAGCGAAACTAGCGCGACCACCGATTGGCCGCAATCAAAAGCATCATTCGGTGAAAAACTTTAATGTTTGCTCAGGCAACGGGTTACAAGGCGGCGCGAAAAGGCTAGTTTAGCAACAGTGATTCAGCCAAAGATGAGTGCGACGTAACATTATGACAGATAATCCAACTCCGCCCCCACAAACCTATGCCGCCGCTGGCGTCGATATTGAAGCCGGCAATGAATTGGTTCGCCGCATTGCGCCCATGGCCAAAGCGACGGCGCGCACTGGTTCCGACAGTAAATTGGGTGGCTTTGGTGGTCTGTTCGACCTCGCTGCATGCAATTATGATGATCCGGTTTTAGTGGCTGCCAATGATGGCGTTGGCACGAAATTACGGATTGCCATTGATGCCGATAAGCACGATACCGTCGGCATTGATTTGGTTGCCATGTGCGTCAATGATTTGATTGTGCAAGGCGCCGAGCCCCTTTTCTTCCTCGATTATTTTGCCACTGGCGCGCTTAATGTGGATGCCGCTAGCGATGTTATCAGCGGCATTGCGGTTGGCTGCAAGCAAGCCAATTGCGCCCTGATTGGCGGTGAAACAGCGGAAATGCCAGGCATGTATAGCGCCGGCGATTATGACCTCGCCGGTTTTGCCGTTGGTGCTGTCGAACGGGCGGCCATTTTGCCGCGCGAAGATGTCGGCGCCGGCGATGTGGTACTCGGCTTAGCGTCCAGCGGTCTGCATTCCAACGGATTTTCACTGGTACGCAAATTAATCGCCGCCCATAAGCTTCAGTGGCAAGACGCCAGTCCCTTCACCCCGGGGCTGACGCTGGCAGAAGATTTGCTGGAACCGACGCGTATCTATGTGCGCTCAGTTCTGGCCGCTCTGCAGCAAACTTCCGGCATTAAAGCGCTGGTACATGTAACCGGCGGCGGTTTTCAGGAAAACTTGCCGCGCATTCTGCCCGATCATTGTGCCGCTGAAATCAATCTTTCCGCTTGGCGTTTGCCGCCGGTTTTCGCTGGCTTGCAAGATATGGGCAATATTGAACAAGATGAATTATTGCGCACTTTCAACTGCGGCATTGGCATGATTGTTATTGTCAGCGCAGAGCAAGCGGCGGCTGTGGCTCAATGTCTCGACGCACAGGGTGAAGAAGTCATTGAAATTGGCACAATCGCCGCACGCCAAGGCGATGCCGTAGTGTTTTCAGGCAGTCTTGAAAAATGAGCCAAAGTCGGCTGCCACTGCGTATTGCGATTTTATTTTCTGGCCGCGGCTCCAATCTGCAAAGCTTGGCCGCCTATATCGCTGGCGAAGAGGTTCCAGCTGAGCTCGCCTTGGCGCTCAGCAATCGACCTGATGCCGGCGGGCTGGCGTTTTGCGCTGCGCATAATATTCCCGCGCAAGTCATCGACCACAAGCAATTCGAACAGCGTGCTGATTTTGACGCCGCCCTGCACCAGCAATTGACAAATGCGGGCATTGATTTGGTGTGCTGCGCCGGTTTCATGCGCCTGTTGACGGCAGATTTTGTCAGCCAATGGCATGATCGATTACTCAATATTCACCCATCACTTCTGCCCGCTTATAAGGGGCTGAACACGCATCAGCGGGCGCTCGATGATGGCGCAAGCGAACATGGCTGTTCGGTGCATTTCATGCGCCCAGAAATGGACGATGGGCCGGTGATTGTGCAAAGAAAAGTGCCAGTGCTAGCCGATGACACGGCCGACACATTGGCGGCGCGGGTTTTGCAGCAAGAGCACATCGCTTATCCAGAAGCGCTGGATATTGTGCTCAAAAAAATGGCGGGCACTGCCGAGCAGACCCGCCAAATTTAATATTTTGATAAATTAGCCAACCAGCTCAGCATCTGAGAAGAAATATTTGATTTCTTCAGCAGCGGTTTCAGCGGCGTCTGAACCATGCACGGAATTGGCTTCAATGCTCTCAGCGAAATCTTTACGAATGGTGCCCGCGTCAGCATCGGCTGGGTTGGTGGCGCCCATGATTTCACGGTTTTTCAAAATGGCGTTCTCGCCTTCCAAGACCTGCACGACAACCGGGCCAGAAATCATAAACTCGACCAATTCACCGAAAAACGGACGCTCTTTATGCACTGCGTAAAAGCCCTCGGCTTGTTCGCGCGACATATGAATGCGCTTAGAGGCAATAATGCGCAAACCATTGCTTTCGAAACGGTCAATGATTTTGCCGGTCAAATTGCGGCGTGTCGCGTCTGGTTTAATAATCGAAAAAGTGCGTTCAAGAGCCATTGGAGCTTCCTTTCAGGTATCAAAAGATATCAATTCTCAGGCCTTATAGGGAAGATAAGCTCGCGTGGCAAGAAACTATGCCTGCTTCTCCCAAACGCCATCATTATTTTGCTGCCAATAGGTCATATCGTGGCCAGCTTGCTTGAGCTCGCTCCATTTTTTGCGCGCCTGCGCCAGCCCCTCTTCATCGCGGCCATTGAACATAAACACACATCGCTCGAAATCATCCAGCGCTTGACGCGCCGCCCCTTCGACCAGAAACAAGACTTGCGCATCATTGGGCGTTTCGTCTTTGGCAGTCACCCATATTGGTTGGTCGGCGGCGAAACCCTGCAACCGTTCATCACCATCTGCCCCATGCGGCAGGAAACTATCGTCACGCCAGCGCCATAAATGTTCATCCAAAGCCTTTACTCGGGCTTCGTCAGGGGCTTGCACGACGGCCCTCCAGCCGCGTTTCAGCGACGCCTCAAGCAATTTCGGCAAAGCCTCTTCAAGCGATTGGCGCTCTAAATGATAGAACAGAATTTCGCTCACCATGACCCTATTCGTAGTGTGCTTTCACCAAACGGTCGAGCAAGCGCACGCCATATCCGCTGGCCCATGTCCGGCTGATGGCGGTTTTCGGCGAGCCCATGGCGGTGCCAGCAATATCCAAATGCACCCACGGCACATTATTGGTAAAACGCTGCAAGAATTGCGCCGCCGTGCTGGAACCAGCATAGCGGGCGCCGATGTTTTTCATGTCAGCATTGGGCGTATCAATCATTTTGTCGAAAGTTTCGCACATTGGCATGCGCCAGACTTTCTCGCCCTCGGCATTACCAATCGCTGTCAAGCGCTCTGATAATTCATCACTATTGCTGAACAGGCCGGCATATTCTTGCCCGAGAGCAACCATAATGGCGCCGGTAAGGGTTGCCAGATCAATCATGAATTGCGGCTTAAAGCGCTTTTGTGTGTACCAGAGCGCATCGGCCAAAACCAAACGCCCTTCCGCGTCCGTGTTTAAGACTTCAATGGTTTGCCCCGACATTGAGGTCACAATATCACCTGGGCGTTGAGCATTTGAGCCCGGCATATTTTCCACCAGCCCTAAAACACCAACCGCATTGACCTTCGCCTTGCGGCTCGCCAAAGCATGCATCAGACCGGTAACCGCAGCTGCGCCGCCCATATCGCCCTTCATGTCTTCCATGCCGCCGGCTGGTTTGATTGAAATACCGCCAGTGTCAAAACACACGCCCTTGCCGATAAAGGCCACAGGTTTTTTCGATTTGGCGGCACCATTCCACTGCATCACCACCATTTGGCTTGGCTGCTTACTGCCTTGGCCGACGCCCAAAAGTGAGCCCATGCCAAGTTTTTTCATTTGCGCTTCGCTCAATACTTCGACCTTAACCCCAAGTTTGGTCAAGGTTTTTGCCCGTTTGGCAAATTCCGCTGGGGTCAGAATATTGGCTGGCTCATTGACCAAATCGCGGGCCACAATCGTGCCCTCTGCAATCGCTTTCAGCTCAGCAAAAGCCTTGCGCGCAGCCGTCAGTTCTGATGTGGCAATGGTCAGTTTTTTCGGCCCGGCGGCTGACTTCTTGACAGTTTTATAAATCTCGAATTTATAATCGCGCAGCATGGCACCAGTGGCTGCCCGCGCGGCAAAATCTGCCGCTGTCAGCGCCCCTCGCATCGGTTCGAGCAAAAGCGTTACTGGCGCATCGGTTTTTTCAACTGCGCCCAAAGCCGTGCCGCCGAATTTTTCCGCATCTGTATTGCCTAGTTTTTTCGGGTCACCCAAACCAATAACCACAATCCGGTCTAGCGTGGTTTTTGACGGCGCCAAAAGCGTGAAAGAAGCGCCTGCGGCACCGGTGAATTTCTTCACTTTCATAGCTTGGCTAATTGCTCCGCCAGTTGTCTTATCCAACGCTTTGGCCAAAGGCGCTAGTTTGCCACCTTCGGCAACGGCAATAATCAGCGAGCCTTTAGTTGGGGTTTTTTCTGCAGTGAAACTAATCGCAAGAGACATTTTTTTCTCCAAAATTGTGTTATGTGTGCGCCACAAGTTATATGTGTGTCGGCAAGACTATGGCGAAAAGACTATGAGGTCTAGCAACATTTAGGTTTTGTGATGTCGCAGGCAAATGTGTTAAACAAAGGCTCAACCGAAGAGACAAATATGCAAAAATCAACGTTCCTGACTGCTTTTAGCCTTTTATTGACCCTCGCCTTTGCGGCGGCGCAACCGGCTTGGGCGGCAATTGACCGCGATGTAGAGGGAATCGCCGCGATTGTTAATGATCAGGTGATTTCACTTTTCGACGTCGACCAGCGAGTTGATCTGGTTTTTGCAACATCCGGCTTGGAAAAATCAAATGATATGCGCGAGCGAATTCGTCAACAAGTTTTGCGCTCTTTGGTCGACGAAAAATTACAAATGCAGGAAGCCGACCGCGTTGAGATTGAAATTGAAGCCGAAGAAGTTGATAAAAACATCAAGCGCATCGCGACCGAAAACAAAATGTCTTATGAAGGCATTCAGGAATTCCTCAAGGAAAATGCCATTGAGGAAGATACGTTGAAAGCGCAGATTAGAGCGGAGTTGGCTTGGAGCCAATTTGTTCGCCGCAGCTTTGGCGGACGGCTGAGCATCAGCGACGAAGAAGTCGATGAGCAATATGAAAAGGCCATGCGCTCAATCAATGAACCGCGTTATTACGTCAGCGAAATCTTGCTCAATCTCGATAGTTTTGCCAATGATGAGCAAATTAACGCACTATCCAATGAAATTGTGATGCAATTACAAAACGGTGTGGATTTTGGCGCGGTCGCTCGGCAATTCTCAATTGCCCCATCATCAGCCCGCGGTGGACAATTGGGCTGGTTATCAGCCGACCAACTCGATAAAGAAATCGCTGCCATTATCGTGCAAATGCAGCCCGGGCAAATTTCGACGCCTATTCGCGCCCGTGCGGGCATCTATATTTTGGCTTTGGGTGACGTTAAACAAGGCGGGTCAAAGAACCCTATGAAAAACCAATTTGATATTTTGACTGTTGGTTTTGACAAACAAACGCCGCCAGCCACGATCAATCAGTTCGTCAGTGAGTTCCGGACCTGTCGTCAAGCCCAACGCGCCGCCAAAGAATTGCAGGCCGATGCGCAGCGCTCAGGCTTAAAAGAATTGCAGCAATTACCTGCCTTTTTGCATACTTTGGTTGGTGGGCTAGAGGCTGGCCGTGTCGCCCCGCCGCAAAGCTCAGACGAGGGCACGCAGGTCTTCGTTGTCTGCGACCGCAAAGATGACCTTGGCGTACAAATTTCGCGCGACGCAGTGTCAGATAATATTTATTCCCAACGCCTTTCAATGATGGCACGGCGTCATTTGCGTGACCTGCGACGCGAAGCCGTCGTCGAATATCGCTAGTCTTTATGAGTGAAGATGGACTGCCGCCTCTGCGTGATGTGATTGCGCATCACCAATTGCGGGCCGATAAGCGTTTTGGACAAAACTTTATTCTCGACCTTAATTTAACGCGTCGCATTGCTCGCACGGCTGGCGATATTGCCAATTGTGATGTCATTGAAATTGGCCCCGGCCCGGGCGGTTTGACCCGTGGCTTGCTGATGGAGGGGGCGCGTAAAGTTATCGCCATTGAGGCAGACCGACGGTTCTTGCCAGCGCTGGAAGAAATCGCCGCGCATTATCCCGGACGGGTTGAGATTATTCAGGGCGATGCGCTGAAAATCGACCCGGCAAGCCTGACCGATGCGCCTTATCGCATTGTTTCCAATCTGCCGTATAATGTGGCGACGCCACTGATTATTGATTGGCTACAATCGGCTTGGCAGGATGGGTGCTGGCAGCCGAAATTTTTGTCGCTGACACTGATGTTCCAAAAAGAAGTGGCGCAACGCCTTGTCGCCAAACACAAACAGCGCGCCTATGGCCGTTTGGGGGTTTTGGCCGGCTGGCTAACCTATGCCGACCTCGTGTTTGAAGTGGATCGGCAGGCTTTTGTGCCGCCGCCGAAAGTCACTTCGGCCATTGTGCAGGTAACGCCGCGGGCGCAGCCATTGGCCGAAGCCAACCCAAAAACATTTGAAAAACTTACCGCTGCGGCCTTTGGTCAGCGACGTAAAATGTTGCGCGCCAGCCTAAAACAGATATGCTTGGACCCACATGATCTTCTGGCCCGCGCTGGCATTGACGAGACCGCGCGAGCCGAGGAGATTTCCGTCGAAGCCTTTTGCACATTGGCGCGTCTTTTAGACGAAGCCGTTTCATAGTTAATAGGGAGAGAACAATGAAAAGTCAGGCAATTGTAAATTATGGGGCCCCGCTTGAAGAAGTTGAGTCGGAACTGCCAAAACCAACCGGCAATGAAGTGTTGATTGAAATCAGCCATTGCGGCGTTTGTCATTCTGACGTGCATTTCCACGATGGTTATTTTGACATGGGCGGCGGCGAAAAGCTTGATGTGACACGGGCCCGCAAAACTCCTTTCACCCTCGGACATGAAATTGAGGGCACTGTGGTTGCTGTCGGCGACGCGGTGAAGAATGTCAAAGTCGGCGAACGCAAAGTGATTTACCCATGGATTGGCTGCGGCGACTGCCCTGACTGCCATAATGACCGCGAACATTACTGCACTGGTCGCGCACTTGGCGTGCGCTTGCCGGGCGGGTTTTCTTCGCATTGCCTGGTGCCGGAAGAACATTATTGTCTCGACGCCGACGGTATTGAGCCGGGCTTAGCCAGCACATATATGTGCTCTGGCATCACCGCCTATGCGGCGCTGAAACATCTCAAACCTATGGATGATAATGAGCCAGTGTTGATTATGGGGCTTGGTGGCGTTGGCATGATGGCGCTGCAATTCGCCTTACAAATGCTCAACCGGCCGGTTCTCGTGGCTGATTTGGATGACAATAAATTGCAAGCCGCCATGGGTGCAGGCGCGCACGCAGCCTATAACCCAAAAGACCCAGAGGCCTTGGCCAAATTACAGGCCGACACAAATGGCGGCGTCGGCGCTGCGGTTGATTTTGTTGGCGCTGAAAGCTCTTTGGCTTTTGCCTCAGCGGCCTTGCGTCGTGGCGGCGAAGCAAAAGTGGTTGGCCTATTTGGCGGCGCTTTCCAAATGCCGATTCCGTATTTCCCATTCCGGGCGATTTCCATTGGCGGCTCAATGACCGGCTCTTTAGCCGATACAATTGAAATGTTGGAGATTGTGAAAGCGGGCAAAATCAATCCAATTCCGGTTGAAATGCGCGACATGAGTCAAGCCAGCCAAACATTGGATGATTTGCGCGAAGGCAAAATTCTGGGCCGCGTGGTGCTGACCAATTAGCCGCTAAAGCGAGCCGCGCAAAGTTTGCACAAAATCTGATAGGCCGGTCTGACGGTCGCGTTTTAGCCGCTCAGCGGTTAAAATGGCGCGCAATTGCGCCAAACTGTCCTCGGCATCCTCATTGACGATCACATAGTCATATTCAGGATAATGGCTAATCTCATTAGACGCTTTCGACATTCGGCGCGCCACCACATCGGCGCTATCTTGGGCGCGGGTTTTCAAGCGTTTTTCAAGCTCAGCGGCACTCGGCGGCAAGAGAAAAACCTTCACCAGATCAGCCGCTGCGCTGGCTTGTAATTGCTGCGTGCCCTGCCAATCAATATCGAACAACACGTCGCGTCCGGCGTTCAATGCGACTTCAACCGGTTGGCGTGGGGTGGCGTAATAATGGTCAAAAACCTTAGCGTGCTCGAGCATTTCGCCGCGATTTCGCATTTCACCAAAAGCTTGCGCATCGACAAAATGATAATCCTGCCCATTGATTTCACCGGGCCGAGGCGGACGTGTGGTCAATGAGACAGACATTTCAATATGATCATCTGCCATTAATAATCCTCGTGCCAAAGTGGTTTTGCCCGCCCCTGAGGGTGACGATAAAACCAGCATAAGACCACGGCGGTGAATGAAACTCGACATAGGCGCTCCTCGAATCAACTGAGTATAGCGGATTATCGGCCGGTGCCACGTATTTGCCGCCATTTTTTGACATTTCGTTCATGGCTTTTCAGATTATCGGCAAACACATGGCCACCACTCCCATCAGCGACAAAATATAATGCCTTGGTGGTCGCCGGATTAAGCACAGCGGCAATCGCGGCGCGCCCCGGATTGGCAATCGGTGTCGGCGGCAGGCCATCAATGCGGTATGTGTTATAGGCTGTTTGGCGACGAATTTCGCTGCGCCGAATGGGCCGACCAAGTGTGCCAACACCGCCTACCAAACCGTAAATAATCGTTGGGTCAGATTGCAGCCGCATATTTTTGCGCAATCGGTTGATAAAGACCGCCGCAATCAGCGGTCGCTCGCTGTCCAGCGCCGTTTCTTTTTCAACAATTGAGGCTAAAATCAGCGCTTCCTGCGGCGTTTTAATCGGCAGATTGGCGTCGCGTTTTGGCCATAAGGCGGCTAGCACATCGCTTTGTGCTTTTTGCATTTGCGCAATGAAATCCACCCGCATTGTACCGCGCGGCAAATGATAGGTTTCAGGCAATAGGCTGCCCTCGGCGGGCACATCAACATCGCCATTTAAAACCGCGAGCTCAGCTATAAGATTTACCACTTGTTGGCTGGTCAGCCCCTCGGGCACCACCACCACATGCAACACGCTGTCGCCCGTGGTTAAAATTTCTAGAACATCCGCCATACTGGCTTTGGCAGGCACATCATATTCACCAGCCTGCATTTGACTGGCCTGCCCGCTGAACCGCGCCAATAGGCGAAACACAAAACCGCTATGAATGAGATTTTGACGCGCCAAATCATCGGCAATGAAAGTCAGAGAAACACCTTTTGGGAAGCTAATGCGCCGTTCTTGCCCATGCGGGCCTGGTACAAACACAAAGCCTAACCCGATAAACGCCAGCACGAGGCTGGCAAATATGCCCAAAGTGAGCCATTTTTTTATCTGAAAAACGTGGGATTTTCGCGCCACAATAATTAAGAAACGGCCTTAAATACCAAAGAAGCATTAGTGCCACCAAAGCCAAAACTATTCGACAAAACGGCGGTTATTTTTTTCTCCTGCGCCTTATGCGGCACCAGGTTCAAATTGGTTTCCACCGATGGATTATCAAGGTTCAAGGTCGGTGGCAAAACCCCGTCGCGAATGGCTAGAACTGAGAAAATAGCCTCAACAGCACCCGCCGCACCAAGCAAATGGCCAACTGCTGATTTGGTGGACGACATTGCCATATTCGACGCCTCAGCGCCAAATAAGCGCTCAACGGCGCGCAATTCAATCTCATCGCCCAATGGGGTCGATGTGCCATGGGCGTTAATATAGCCAATGTCTTCAGGGTTCAGACCCGAGCGTTTTAGAGCCGCCTGCATGGCGCGGAAACCGCCAGACCCATCTTCGGCTGGCGAGGTAATGTGGTAAGCGTCACCGGAGAGGCCGTAACCGACGACTTCGGCGTAAATTTTAGCGCCGCGTTTTTTCGCGTGCTCATATTCTTCCAACACGACAACACCAGCGCCCTCACCCATGACAAAACCATCGCGGTCTTTGTCATAGGGGCGCGAGCCTTTTTCCGGCGCATCATTAAAGCCCGTCGAAAGCGCACGACAAGCGGCGAAACCAGCAATACCCAAACGCGTAACGGTCGACTCTGTGCCACCTGCAACCATCACATCGGCGTCATCCAGCATCACCAAACGCGCCGCATCGCCAATCGCATGGGCGCCTGTTGAGCACGCCGTGACAACCGCATGATTAGGGCCTTTCAGACCATGTTTAATGGAAACATGTCCGCCGGCCAGATTGATTAAAGCGCCGGGAACAAAAAATGGGCTGAGACGGCGCGGCCCACGGTCACGAACCGTGAAAGCGCCGTCTTCAATACCCGAAAGGCCACCAATACCCGCCCCAATCAGCACGCCAGCGCGCCATTGTTGCTCTTCGGTTTCTGCCTTATAGCCGGAATCCGCCAAAGCCATGTCGGCCGCCGCTCCGGCGAAGATGATAAAATCATCAACCCGACGCTGGTCTTTGGGGTCCATATAGAGATCCGGGTTGAACCCGTTCTCACCACGCTCTACCGAGCAAGCAATTTGACACGGCAGATCAGAAGCGTCGAAACTGGTAATCGGCCCAGCGCCGGATTTACCGGCGATAAGCTTTTCCCAGCTTTTCTGGATTGTTTCACCGAGCGGATTAACCGACCCAATGCCCGTGATGACGACGCGTCTCATGGATAATTAAAATTCGATTAAGCAGCTGCGTCGATAAATTTCACAGCATCGGCAACTGTCAGAATTGTTTCTGCAGCATCATCTGGAATTTCGATGCCAAACTCTTCTTCAAAAGCCATAACCAGTTCAACCGTGTCGAGGCTATCAGCGCCCAGATCGTCAATGAAACTGGCTGATTCTGTCACTTTATCAGCGTCTACACCAAGATTATCGACAACAATTTTTTTAACGCGTTCTACGGTATCGCTCATGTTTGGCTCCTTAAATACCATGTGCCAGAAAATTCAGACACATTTGCCTTCATTAAAATAAAAGTGTGACCTTCACACTTAACGGCTAGTTATCACCCTTTATAAACCATGTCCATAGACGAGCGCACCTATAAAATGCCTCGTCAAAACCTAAAATTAAATCATCGCCATGCCGCCATTGACGTGCAGCGTCTGTCCGGTGACATAAGCCGCTTCATCACTGGCCAAATATAGGCACGCCGCAGCAATGTCATCGCCTGACCCAAGCCGCCCAGCTGGAATGGCACTCGACATGGCGGCCTTTTGATCGTCGCTCAACACATCGGTCATTGGTGTAGCAATAAATCCGGGGGCCACGCAATTCACCGTAATATTGCGACTGGCCACTTCTTGCGCCAATGATTTACTCATGCCAATCATACCGGCTTTGGTGGCGGCATAATTGGCCTGTCCGGGATTACCGGTCACGCCAACGACTGAGGTAATGCCGATAATGCGCCCGTGACGACGTTTCATCATGCCGCGCATCACCGCCCGAATAAGCTGAAAGCTTGAGGTTAGATTGACCGCCAATACGGCGTCCCAATCTTCATCTTTCATCCGCAAGGCCAAATTATCACGGGTGATACCGGCATTATTGACTAGAATATCAACACTACCGAGTTTTTCCTCGGCCGCGGCGGCAAGAGCTGCTGCGCCATCGCTGGTTGATAGGTCGGCAACAAACACATGCGCGCCCTCGCCCATTTCATCGGCCAATTCTTGCAATACCGCTTGCCGCGTACCGGCCAGCCCGACATTGGCTCCTGCCGCATGTAAAGTTTTGGCAATATCGCGACCAATGCCGCCGGAGGCGCCAGTAACGAGAGCTGTTTTTCCGCTGAGATCAAACATGGTTTTCCTTTCCAACTTCGGCTTAGACAGCCAAAAATGCTTCAATATCTTCTGCTGTGTTCAGGGCTTTGGCGCTGAGGCGCTCATCAATACGCCGCGCCATGCCGGTCAGCACTTTACCGCTACCCAATTCCAGCAATTCACCGGCCTGATTTTCGGCCAACCAAATCATCGATTCACGCCATCGCACAGACCCCGTAATCTGTTCGACAAGCAATTTGCGAATGGCGTCCGGATCACTGACCGGCCCAGCCGTTACATTGGCAATAATCGGCACACGAGGGGATTGAATATCAACCGCCGCCAAAGCCGCCTGCATTTCATCGGCCGCTGGTTGCATCAAAGCGCAATGGAAAGGCGCGCTGACCGGCAACGGCATGGCCCGTTTGGCACCGCGTTCTTTGGCCAGTTCAATGGCCCGCTCAACCGCTGTTGCATGGCCGGAAATCACGACTTGCCCATTGGCATTATCATTGGCCGCACCGACGATTTCACCATCGCCACTGGCATCGGCGGCAATCGTAATCACCGCATCAAAATCCAATCCCAATAGCGCGGCCATCGCCCCAACCCCAACCGGCACGGCCCGCTGCATGGCTTGACCCCGCAATTTCAGCAAGCGCGCTGTGTCTTCTAATTTGAGCGCGCCACCGGCGGTCAACGCCGCATATTCACCAAGACTGTGACCGGCCAAATAGGAAGCATGCTCGGCGATTGAATAGCCGCGCGCCTCAAGCACCCGCACCACCGCCATGGAAACCGCCATCAGGGCCGGTTGAGCATTTTCCGTGAGGGTTAACTCATCTTCTGGCCCATCCCACATTAAGTCACTGAGCTTTTGCCCCAGCGCCTCGTCCACGGCGTCAAAAACGGCGCGTGCCTCAGCATAATTTTGCGCTAGATCTCGCCCCATGCCGACCGCTTGGCTGCCCTGTCCCGGAAAAATAAATGTCTGTCCCATGTGCTGTCTCCTATGGCTTATTTTTAAGCTGAGTCATGGTCTGTTTCCAGCCTTGATTGCCCCTTGCCAAGCCCAGCGTAAACGTGTATCACCCTGCTGTTAAGTCGGCCGGAGGCTGAAAGGACAGGTAATCATCTTTTGCCCGCCAAGAGAACTGATTATTCGGAATGGTCCGCGTCCCTTGTCTCCGCTCTCGCGTTACTTGTGAGCTTCTCCCTTCGGGTAGAAAAGTGCTCGCCAGGGGCTCGGCGCCGAAAGAAAAGGAGAGAAGCTATGGCTCTATACGAGCATATCTTTATTGCACGGCAAGATATTTCAACCCAACAGGTTGAAGGTCTGACCGATATGATTACGGCTGTTTTGGAAGAAAACGGCGGTAAAATCACCAAAAATGAATATTGGGGTTTGAAATCACTGGCCTATCGGGTGAAGAAAAACCGCAAAGGTCATTACTCATTGTTAAACATTGAAGCCGACCATGCGGCCGTTGCCGAAATGGAACGCCGCATCAGCTTGAATGATGACATTATTCGCCACCTCACATTGCGGGTTGACGCACATGAAACTGACGAGTCAGTTCAAATGCGCAATAAAAACCGTGATGACCGCCGCACACCACGTCGTGGCGCAAGTGATTTTGAAGGAGCATCAGAATGAGCCAGGGAAGACGTCCATTTGGTCGCCGTCGCAAGTCATGCCCATTCGCTGGGCCGAATGCACCGGTTATTGATTACAAAGACACACGGCTGTTGCAGCGCTATGTATCAGAGCGCGGCAAAATCGTGCCACGCCGCATCACTGCGGTTTCGGCGAAAAAACAAAGAGAGCTGGCGCGGGCAATTAAACGCTCACGTTATTTGGCTCTCATGCCTTACACAGTCGAACAATAAGATGATGTTGGCGGGGTCTGCTCTCAACATGAAAATGCGATGAGCCAATCCCGCCTCCTTCCTTGTGCTTTTGCCGCCCTTGCCAGCTTTGTTCTTTATGCTGGCGTGGTGACACTACCTTTTGCCGCTGTTCCAGTGGCTGCTATTGGACTGGCCTTTGGGCTGGCTGAGGCGGCACTGGCAGCGGCATTTGCACTTTTACTGACCGGTTTTCTGCTATCGCCGCCGATGGCTTTTGTTTTTGCTCTATTTTTGCTTATCCCAACACTGGCGCTTATTCGACGGGCGCTCATGTCGCGGACTGACCCCGATTATCAAGATCAATTTCAATTCTACCCACCGCGCTTTATTATTGAAGACACGCTAATCATCGTCGCCTTGGGTGCGGTTCTGGTCTATCTCGGTTTTGCCGATTACGCCGGCGGCCTACCAAAACTTTTGGCCGACACAATGTATGAAACGCCAGAAATCATGCAAACCTTGGAAGCGGTGTATGGCACATCAACTTTGGGTGAAGTGTCGATAATTGCCAATTGGGTGCTAATTACCGGCTTCGCCTCTTGGCCAATTTTAATGCTTGGCGGCTTACAAATCGCGCAAGCAGGCACGGTTTATTTTTCGCGCAATTTGCGGCCAACGCCAGATTACAAGACCCTGACCTTGCCAAGCTATTTAACCTTTGGCATTGCCGCTTGCTTTATTGCGAGCTTTATTTTTGACGGCTGGCTCGCCAATCTTGCTCTGACCCTCGCGGCGATTGCCATTAGCGCATATTTTTTGTTGGGTTTAGCGATTATTCATGCTATCTCCGGCGCTTGGAAAGGGCGTGCGTTATTTTTGACAGCGCTATATTTTTTCCTCCTCATGACGGCCTGGGTGATTATTCCCGTCAGCCTAATGGGTTTATTGGATGGGCGTTTCAATTTTCGGCGCCTGCCTCGTAACCCCGACAAGTCGTCCGATTAGAAACGGGATAAGGAGTTAGACTCATGCAGATTGTGTTATTAGAACGCATTGCGAAACTTGGCCAAATGGGTGATGTGGTCACCGTTAAAGACGGTTACGCCCGCAATTTTTTACTGCCGCAAGGCAAAGCCCTTCGTGCCAACAAATCTAATCTAGCGCGTTTTGAAACAGAGCGTGCGCAATTGGAAGCGCGCAACCTTGAACGCCGCGAAGAAGCGGAAGCCGTTTCTGCTAAGCTGGACGGCCAGAAGTTTATCGTTATTCGCCAGTCAGGTGACACTGGCCAGCTTTATGGTTCCGTGACGCCACGCGATATTAGCGAGCTTTTATCAGCTGGTGGCTTTGATGTGTCCCGCAACCAAGTTGCGATTGATCAGCCGATTAAAACCCTCGGCCTGCACAGCGTATCGATTATGTTGCACCCAGAAGTTGCTAGCAACGTGATTATCAATGTGGCGCGCACAGCTGATGAAGCTGAGCGCCAAGAAGCCGGTGAAGATGTAACCGTCGAGCCAGGCCTTGAAGAAGAGACTTTGCAAGTCGAAGAAGTGTTTGAAGAAGGTGTTAGCGTTGACGTAGCCGATGAGGCTGTTGAGCTTGCTGAAGAAGCTGAAGCAGAGGCCGAAGTGGCTGATGTTGTTGAAGCTGAAGCGCCTGCCGAAACTGAGGAAGAAGACGCGAAACAAGACTAGTCGCGCAAGTTTTCCCCGCTATTAACAGGGCCGCCAGAATTTATTTTTGGCGGCCCTTTCTTTTGTCTGGCGCCACCCCAATCCGCCGATTAGTGTAGGCCTCATGGAAAGCCCAATCACACAAATATCACCGCCTGAGTCGACCTCCGATTATCGGCAATTGCCGCATAATATTGAAGCAGAACAAGGTCTTTTGGGGGCTTTGCTGATCAATAATGATGCCCTTGATCAAATCGCTAACTTCCTGTTATCGAAGCATTTTTTTGATCCTGTACACCAAAGAATTTTCGAGGCCATTAGCAAGCTTATCGGCAATGGCAATCTCGCTTCTCCGGTCACGCTGAAGACCTATCTCGAAATGGATGAAGGCTTGGCCGAGCTTGGCGGCACGTCTTATTTGGCCCGTCTGGCCAGTAATGCGACAACGATTTCCAACGCCCGCCAATATGGCAAAACCATCTATGATTTGGCCATTCGGCGCGAGTTAATCATTGTCGGCGAAGAAATGATTGGCGACGCTTTTGATGGTGATATTGACGATAGTCCGGAGCGACAAATCGACAAAGCCGAACAAGCGCTTTATGAAATCGCCGAAAAAGGCACGCATAATGCAGGCTTCATGCCGTTTGACCAATCTTTAAGCGGCGCCATTGAAATGGCCGAGCGCGCCTATCAGCGCGAAGGCAATTTGTCAGGCCTGTCGTCTGGCTTCAAGGGTTTGGATGATTTACTCGGTGGCCTGCAAGAAAGCGACTTGCTTATTCTGGCCGGCCGCCCAGCCATGGGTAAGACCGCCTTGGCCACTAATATTGCCTTCACCGTTGCCAATAATTATTTGAAAGCCAAAAAAAGCGGCAATGTGGAAACCACACCAGATGGCCAAGTCAGGGTCAAAGATGGCGCCACGGTTGGGTTTTTCTCGCTTGAAATGTCGGCTGACCAGCTGGCGACACGTATGTTGGCTGAGCAGTCTGGGGTTTCATCATCAAATATTCGTAAGGGCGAAATTCATGAAGATGAATATGCCCGATTGGTGAAATCGGCCCATGATTTGAGCGACGCGCCGCTGTTTATTGACCATACGGGCGCTATACCGATTGCCACACTTTCAGCCCGCGCGCGGCGCTTAAAGCGCCAGCATGGGCTGGGGCTGATTATTGTCGATTATCTGCAATTGGTGCGGGCGTCATCGGCGCGCGGCGGCGATGGTCGGGTGCAAGAGGTCAGCGAAATCACCCAAGGGCTGAAAGCTTTGGCAAAAGAATTAAACGTGCCCATCATTGCGCTGTCGCAGCTTTCGCGTCAGGTCGAAGCGCGCGATGACAAACGGCCGCAATTATCAGACTTGCGGGAATCGGGCTCCATCGAGCAAGATGCGGATATTGTGATGTTTGTTTATCGCGAGCCATATTATTTAATGCGTGAAAAGCCAAATGAAGGCACGGAAGAGTTTATGCTCTGGCAGGAACGGATGAATTTAGTCGACGGCACCGCCGAGGTAATTATTGGCAAAAACCGCCATGGCCCAACCGGCACGGCAAAAATGGCCTTTGAAGATCGCTTTACCCGCTTCACCGATTTAATCGAGGATGACAGACTTCCCGAGCGGTTTGACTAATGAGCAGCGCGTCAGCCCTTGATGGTGGTCAGGTCACGATAAATTTGGCAGCCCTGCGCGATAATTACCTCACCATGAAAGACAAATCAGGGGCGGCGGAAACCGCTTGTGTGGTCAAGGCAGATGCTTATGGTCTTGGTCTGGAACAGGTCGCGCCAGTGCTATATGCGGCTGGTTGCCGTAGCTTTTTTGTGGCGCAAAGCCGAGAGGCATTGGATTTACGTGCGCTTTTGCCCGATGTGGTGATTTATGTTCTCAACGGGCTACCAACCGGCGCAGCAGCAGCCTTCGCCGCGGCCAATTTGCGCCCCTGTCTGATTTCACTAGCACAAATCAAAGCATGGCAAGCCTATTGCCTGACTGAAAAAACCGCTTTGCCAGCCGCTTTATTTATTGATACGGGTTTCAACCGCCTCGGCCTAAGCGAAGCCGATGTCGCCGATTTGGCGCAGGTAAGTGATTATTTTAACGGCTGGACGGTGAGCTTGATTGCTAGCCATTTGGCGTGTTCAGACGAGGCCGATAATCCGATGAATCGCGCGCAATTGGAGTGTTTTTTACACATGCGCCAGCAATTGCCTACCGCCCCCGCCTCTTTGGCCAATTCTGGTGGCGTGATCTTGGGCGAGGCTTATTTGTTCGACATGACACGCCCCGGCATCAGCCTTTATGGTGGCAGCGCCAATGGTGACGACACGGCGCTCAAACCGGTGGTGCACTTGCACGCCCCCTTGTTGCAAACCCGCAGCCTGTCGATTGGCGACACGGTCGGCTATGGCGCCAGCTTCACGGCACCGCATGATATGCAAATCGGCATTGTTGGGCTTGGCTATGGCGATGGCTTTATGCGCCATTTTGGCGATCGCCCTCATAGCCGCGCAAGCCTGATGATTGACGGCCAGCCAGCGCCTATTTTGGGGCGCGTGTCGATGGATAGTCTGGCCATTGATTTGACCGATTTTGCCACCTTACCGGCGGTCGACACAATGGTTGAAGTATTTGGTCAGCACCAAACGATTGATAAATTGGCCGAAAACGGACAGACCATCTCATATGAGCTTCTCACCAGCCTCGGAAGCCGCTATAACCGTATTTGGATTGACCAATAAGCGCCCACCAATCGGGCAAACGGGGAAACACTTGACCGCATTTGCAACTATCGGACGCTTTTTCATTGGCTTTTTTGCCCAAGTCGGGCAACTCAGCCTATTTATCGCCGAAACCGGCAAGGCAATTGTTCGAGGGCCGTTTTATTTCCGCATGATTGGCCAACAAATTATTCGTATTGGCTATCTCTCTCTACCAGTTGTCGCCCTGACGTCATTTTTCACCGGCGGGGCTTTGGCCATTCAAATCTATTATGGCGGCAATCAGTTTAACTCTGAGACCATTGTCTCGACCATTGTCGCGCTTGGTATCACCCGCGAATTGGGACCGGTGTTTGGTGGGTTAATGCTGGCAGGCCGCGTGAGCGCTGCCATTGCCGCTGAAATTGGCACCATGCGGGTCACCGAGCAAATTGATGCGCTGACCACATTGTCGACCGATCCATTCAAATATCTCATCGCCCCACGGGTCATTGCCGCCACTTTATGCATGCCTGTATTGGCACTGGTTGCCGATATTATCGGCGTGTTTGGCGGCTTTGTGGTGTCGACCCAATCATTTGGCTTTAATGCGGCGATTTATGTGCAAAGCACGGTTAATTTCCTGAGCTTTGACGATATTAGTTCAGGCCTGATTAAAGCTCTGATGTTCGGTTTCATCATTGCCACAATGGGCTGTTACAATGGCTATTATTCAAAAGGCGGCGCGCAAGGAGTCGGCCGCGCCACCACCAATGCGGTGGTAACAGCGTCGATTTTGATTCTGGCCGCCAATTATCTCATGACCTCACTATTGTTTTCTGCATGAGCGAAAAAATCACCCTCAGCAATGTTCATAAAACCTTCGGGACGAAAAAGGTTTTGCGCGGGGTCAATTTATCTGTTGATGAAGGTCAATCGCTGGTGGTAATCGGCGGCTCCGGCAGCGGCAAGTCGGTGATGCTGAAATCCATCCTCGGCCTTTTACACCCCGAACAGGGGTCTATTAAAATTGACGGCACTGAAACCGTCGGCCTTGCGCGCAACCAACGGCAAGAAATTGACGCGCAAATGGGCATGTTGTTTCAGAATGGCGCCCTATTTGACAGCCTGCCAGTTTGGCGCAATGTCGCTTTTCAGGCCATTCAAAATCAAGGTTTCAGCGAAGCCGACGCCCGTGACCAAGCGGTGGATAGTCTGGCGCTTGTTGGGCTGGGGCCGGAATTGCTTGACCTCTACCCGGCCTCCCTATCCGGTGGCATGCATAAGCGCGTTGGTTTGGCCCGCGCCATTGCCTGTAAACCCAAAATTATTTTCTTTGATGAGCCAACCACCGGTCTCGACCCAATTATGACTGATGTCATCAACCATTTGATACGCGATTGCGTGCAAGAATTGGGGGCCACGACATTGACCATCACCCATGATATGACCAGCGTCCGCGCCATCGCCGACAAAACCGCCCTGCTTTATAAGGGCGAGATTATTTGGCACGGCAATGCTGAGGAACTAGCCGCTTCAGATGACCCGTTTTTATTGCAATTCGTCAATGGTCTCGCCGAGGGCCCTATTGAAGTGGAAGGCCAGCAGATTAGTGCCGCTGGCGAGGGGCAGTAATGGCTCGTGGTCAAAGTAGTTTTGCTTGCAATAATTGCGGTGCGGTTACCAATAAATGGTCGGGTAAATGCGAAAGTTGCCACCAGTGGAATACAATTTCTGAAGAGGCCGGCAGCAGTGCGCCGCCAATTGGGCGCGGCGCCAAAGCGGCCAAAGGACAAGCCATCACCCTCACCTCTCTGGCTGGTAATGAGGCTGAGCCGGAACGCAAAAAAACCGGTATAAGCGAATTTGACCGGGTTTTAGGCGGCGGCCTGGTGCCGGGCTCAGCGACGCTGATTGGCGGGGATCCGGGGATTGGTAAATCCACCTTATTGCTGCAAGCGGTGGCCAGTCTGGGCAAGTCTGGCGGGCGGGTGATTTATATTTCTGGCGAGGAAGCCTTGGCCCAATTGCGTATGCGTGCGGCCCGACTGGGGGTTGCTGATGCACCGGTTGAGCTGGCCGCTGAAACCAATGTTGCGGATATTTGCAAAACCTTGACCGGGCAAAAGGATTTGGCGCTCGTGGTCATTGACTCCATTCAAACCATGTGGTCGCCGGCCATTGAAGCCGCTCCCGGCACAGTTAGCCAAGTTCGCGTTGCCGGCCAAGAGCTCATCCATTTCGCCAAGAAAAATGATGCCGCTCTGGTGCTGGTTGGCCATGTCACCAAAGATGGGCAAATTGCTGGCCCGCGCGTGCTTGAGCATATGGTCGACACAGTGATTTACTTTGAAGGCGATCGGGGCGACCAGTTTAGGATTTTGCGGGCCATTAAAAACCGCTTCGGCCCGGCCCATGAAATTGGGGTTTTTGAAATGCAGTCAGAGGGCCTGGTTGAAGTACAAAATCCGTCGGCCCTATTCCTTGAAGGGCGCGATGATAATGTACCCGGCGCCGCTGTCTTTGCCGGTATTGAGGGCACGCGCCCGCTATTGGTTGAAATTCAAGCCCTCGCCGCTCCCTCATCATTGGCCACACCGCGCCGTGCTGTGGTTGGCTGGGATAGCAATCGGCTATCCATGGTTTTAGCGGTTTTGGAAGCGCGCTGCGGCCTGTCATTCGCCGGTCGCGATGTTTTCCTGAATGTTGCTGGTGGCTTACGGATTAACGAACCAGCCGCTGATTTGGCAGTTGCGGCGGCGCTTATTTCATCGCTCAGCGGCACGCCGATTCCGTCGCAAAGTGTGGTATTTGGCGAGATTAGCTTATCCGGTGCCGTGCGTCCGGTAACCCAGCATGGTGTGCGTTTGAAAGAAGCCGCAAAATTAGGCTTTGAAACGGCTTATGCGCCACCGGCTAGCAAAACCTCGGAAGCCGCCAAAATGAAAGTTAAACCCATCGAAGATTTGGCCAGCTTGATTGCCGCCTTAGGTGTTTCAGGCGGGCATTAACATCGACTCATGTTAGGTAAAACACATGGAATTACTCGCGCTTGATTATGTGATTTTCGCCGTGCTGTTGGTTTCGGCAGCGCTATCTCTGATGCGCGGCTTCACCAAGGAAGTCTTATCGATCGCTGGTTGGGTTGTATCAGCCTATGCGGCAATCTATTTTGGCCCCCTTCTCAAGCCATTATTGGCCGACTACATTGATATATCGTGGGTGGTGAATGCGGGCTCTATGTTGCTGGTGTTCATCTTTGTGCTGGTGGTGTTTTCTTTTGCTGCTAATGCCTTCGCCCGCACGCTAAAAGCCAGCCCAATTGGCATGTTAGACCGCACATTAGGTATTATTTTCGGCACGTTGCGCGGCGCAGTGATTGTCTGCCTCGCCTATTTTGTTTTCGTTTTAATCATGCCTGAAAAAGACCATCCACAATGGGTGGCCGACGCAAAAATGCGCCCACTCATGCAAACCGGCACGAAACTTCTTGTCACTTTCGTGCCATTAGACCGTCTGCCGCTCAATATTTCCAATATTGACGGCATGTTCACCGATAATCCGGCGACCGGTAGCATCATTCGAGGGGTTGGCTCGCAAGTACTTGATGCAGCAACGCAACAATCAACAAATCAGCCAAATGAATCACAAGACAGCGCTCCAGACACAGGCTATAAACAGACCGAACGTAACTCAATGGAGCGTTTAATCCGTAATTCGGAGGGGGTCGAATGAGTACAGACACATCCCATGATGATCGTCTGCGTGAAGAATGTGGCGTCTTTGGTATTTTTGGTCATCCCGATGCCGCAGCTTTGACGGCACTTGGCTTACACGCGCTGCAACACCGTGGCCAAGAAGCCGCCGGTATTGTCAGTTTTGATGGTAAAAACTTTTTCGCCGAACGCCGATTGGGCTTGGTCAGTGAGCATTTCACCAAAGCCAGCGTGCTTGATCAATTGACCGGCAGCGCGGCTGTCGGCCATGTGCGTTATTCAACGACCGGCGGCACGATTTTACGCAATGTTCAGCCATTATTTGCCGATTTAGCCGGCGGCGGTTTTGCCATTGCCCATAATGGTAATTTAACCAATGCGCTTTCTTTGCGCGATGAGCTGGTCAAAAGCGGTTCAATTTTTCAATCAACATCCGACACGGAAACGATTTTGCAATTGGTCGCCCGCTCGAAACGGGTCAACACGCTGGCACGGTTCACTGATGCTTTGTTCCAAATCGAAGGCGCTTATGCGCTGGTCGTGCTGACCAATAAAAAACTCATTGGCGCGCGCGACCCATTGGGCATTCGCCCGCTGGTCATTGGTAAATTGGACGGCCATTATTTGCTCGCCTCCGAAACATGTGCGCTGGATATTATTGGCGCTAAATTTGTTCGCGAAGTCGAGAATGGTGAGATTGTTGTAATCACAGAAAATGGTCTCGAAAGCCACAAACCATTCCCGCCAATGGAAGCGCGTCCGTGTATTTTCGAGTATATTTATTTCTCCCGCCCCGACAGTATGATTGGCGGACGCAGCGTTTATGAATGCCGCAAAGCCTTTGGCCGCCAATTAGCATCGGAAAGCCATGTTGATGCAGATGTGGTTATTCCCGTGCCCGACAGCGGCGTACCAGCCGCGATTGGCTATGGCGAAACCTCGGGCATTCCATTTGAACTTGGCATCATTCGCAATCATTATGTGGGCCGCACATTTATTGAGCCGCAGCAGTCTATCCGGGCTTTTTCTGTGAAGCTGAAACATAATGCCAATCGCATTCACGTCGAGGGCAAGCGGGTCATTTTGATTGATGACTCGATTGTGCGCGGCACGACCTCGGTCAAAATCGTGCAAATGATGCGCGATGCTGGCGCGACAGAAGTGCATATGCGCATTGCCGCCCCGCCGATTACTCACCCAGATTTCTATGGTATTGATACGCCTAGCCAAGAGCAATTATTGGCTGCCAATAATACGCTCGAGGAAATGTGTGCCTATATTGGCGCTGATAGTCTGGCGTTTTTAAGTGTACACGGCCTGTATCAAGCCATGGGTTTTGAGGATGGCCGCAATAATGAGCGTCCGCAATTTACAGATCATTGTTTTACTGGCGATTATCCGACCTTATTGGCCGATCAAAATCGCGGCGACAAAGTGCAACAATTATCACTGCTGTCCGAGCAAGGCTAAATCATGAGCACCGCACAAGCTGATTTTTCAGGCAAACTGGCTCTGGTTACCGGCGCCACGCGCGGGCTTGGCTATGGCTGCGCACAAGCACTTGCCAAAGCCGGCGCTCATGTTCTGTTGGTTGGACGCACACAGGGTGCCTTGGAAGAACTTTATGACATTATTTCATCAGCTGGCGGTGAAGCCACTGGCGTGCCACTTGATTTAACCGATTTCGACGCCCTTGACCGACTGGGGGCAACTTTGGCCGAACGCTGGGGCAAGCTTGATATTCTGGTCGGTAACGCTGGCCTTTTGGGCCCATTGACACCAACCGCACATATTGCGCCCGATGAGTTTGAAAAAACCATGGCGGTGAATGTGACCGCAAATGCGCGCCTTATTCGCTCGATGGAACCTCTATTAATGCAGGCTGAAGCCCCGCGCGCCGTCTTTGTTACCTCTGGCGCGGCCAGCAAAGCACCGGCCTTCTGGGGCACTTATGCGACCAGTAAAGCCGCCTTAAATGCTTTGGTGCAAAGCTGGGCGCATGAACACGAAAATGACAAACTGCGGGTTAATCTTTTATCGCCCGGCCCCGCCCGTACCGCCATGCGCGCCAAAGCCATGCCCGGCGAAGACCCACTGACTTTACCGACACCGGCTGATATTGCACCGCTGTTTTTGGAACTTTTGTCGCCAGACTTTACCCAAACCGGACAAATTATCCGCTATCAAGCCTAACTATTTATTCTCATATGGGTTTTTGCCCTTGCGCACAAAAATCCGCAATGGCACACCATCCAAAGCAAAGGTCTCGCGCAGATTATTGGCTAAATAACGCTGATAGCTCTCTGGCACCGCATGGCCGCGACTGGAGAAAGTGACAAAGGTCGGTGGCCGCGCTTTGGCTTGGGTAATATAGCGCAGACGCACCGGACGCCCCTTATCTGCGGGCGGCGGATGACGGTCAATCGTCGCCCCAAGCCATTTATTGAGTTTTGCTGTACCAATCCGCGCATTCCAAATTTCATATTGGCGCTGCACCGCAGGCATCAGCTTTTCGACACCGCGACCGGTCTCGGCCGACAGCATCACCACAGGCACGCCACGCAATTTTGGCAAGGCGCGCAATAAAGCGTCATTAATCGTTTGGCGCACTTCTTGACGATCGACCTTCAAATCCCATTTGTTAATGCCGACAACCAAGGCTCGTCCCTCGCGCTCAATCAAATCAGCCAGCTGAATATCTTGCTTGTCAAACGGGCTGGTCGCATCGACCAATAGCACCACCACTTCGGCAAAGCGCACGGCCCGCAAACCATCGGCGACAGATAGTTTTTCCAATTTCTCAACGACCCGCGATTTGCGACGCACACCGGCTGTATCCCATAGAGTGACGGGACGCGAGCCATTTGGCGCCGCCTCATCAACCCAAGTCCAATTGACTGAAATACTATCGCGGGTAATGCCCGCCTCAGGGCCGGTGAGTAGGCGTTCTTGGCCAAGCAAATAATTGATGAGCGTCGACTTGCCAGCATTTGGCCGCCCCAAAATCGCCACTCGCAAAGGCTTATCTGGATCGTCTTCAAATGGCAAATCAGGGTCAAAGTCAGGGTCTTCGTCAACCTCTGTTTCCTCGGCCCAATCTGGCGCATGGGCGTCCATCGCATCGCGAATGCACGTGTATAAGTCATCCGTACCTTGCCCGTGCTCGGCAGATAGGGCAATCGGCTCGCCCAGTCCAAGACGATAGGCTTCATTAAGACCATCGCGCCCAGCGCCGCCCTCGGATTTATTGGCCGCCAATATCACCGGCACATTGGCCTTGCGCAGCAGACGGGCAAATAACTCATCCTCTGGCAATAAGCCAGCGCGCGCGTCAGTGAGCATTAACACCATGTCAGCCTCGGCAATCGCCGCTTCGGTTTGTAGGCGCATACGCGCTTCTAAAGAGCCGGTTTTGCCCTCTTCAAAGCCTGCCGTATCAATAATTTGAAAGCGCAAATCGCCCAAACGCGCATCGCCAAATCGCCGATCGCGCGTCACCCCTGGCTGGTCATCGACCAACGCCAGACGCCGGCCCACAAGCCGGTTAAATAAGGTTGATTTGCCCACATTGGGACGCCCAACAATGGCTAAAACAAATGGCATGGCCATGGGAAAGTCCTAACGGCGCGCGACGAGCGTGCCTTCATCGGTCAAAATATACAGGGTCGAATTGGCCACGATTGGCGGCAGGCTGACGTCATCGTCGAGTTCAATCGTCTCAATAAGCTCGCCATTGGTCGGGTTCACACTGACCAGACGACCATCGGATGAGACTACTAAAACCTTTTCACCGGCCAAAATTGGCCCAGCCCAACGAATGCGCTCATCACGGTCTTCCGGATCTTCATAGCCGCCCAAAGAGGCAACCCAGCGCACGCGGCCGGTTTCACGCGACAAGCATACGAGATCACCATCAAGCGACATCAGCAAAACATAGTCACCCATCACCCATGGTGTTTCAATGGAACCGATATCAGTGGTCCACAAACGTTCGCCGCTGCGCATATCAAGCGCTGCCGTGCGGCCGCCATGGCTGGTCACAAATACACGGTCGCGGTCAATCACCGGACGACCAACGATTGAGTTGAGTTTTGACAATGGCGTAATTTGTGTGCCCCGACTGGTCAGACTATCGCTCCAAATAACTGAACCATTGACGGTGTTTAGAGCCACTACTTCGCCTGAGTTAAAGCCAGCAATAACGATTTGGTCAGAAACAGCGGGACTTGACGCGCCCAGAATACTGGCCTGTTCCGTGATCGCTAAATGCTCCCACAAGCGGCTACCATCATCGGTAGATAGCACTTGCAAGCGACTGTCTTGCGACACCACAAACAAACGGCCATTGCGCACGGTTGGCGCATTAGAAAATGGCACGCTATTTTGCACCCGCCAAATGATATCGCCGGTTTCAGCCGACAGAGCAAGAATTTCGCCAAAACCTGTGGTCACAAACACGCGACCCTCGGCATAGGCCAGGCCACCACCCCAACCGTCTTCAATGTCAGCGGGCTTGTCGGCGAAGCCTAAAAACCGCGTCAGACTGAAATTCGGTTCGCGATAGGTTGCCGCCACTGATTGTTGCCAAACAGGCTGGCCGCTGTCGGCGTCGACGGCGGCGACATTAAGTTGCGTGCCCATGGCAAATACTTTGCCCTCGCCAATCACTGGCGGCGCTTTCAAACGGCGATCAGCAGAATTGCCCTCAACAAAGTCAATTTCATAAGCAGGCTCTAGACCAGACAAGGCCAAATGATAAGCCGCATGGGTCGAAAACCCGCCGGGATTGGCCCATTGGCTGTTGTCAAAAGCAGGTAAAATGCGCACTTGTTGGTTTTCAAGCCGCGGATCAACCGTCAGCTGGGCTTCATAGTTCAGCACTGAAATACGTTCGCCTTCAAATTCAGCCCGATCAATATCGCCACCACAGGCAACTAAGCCGGTCATGGCGATGGCGATAATCGCATAATGCGCAATATTCTTTTTCATTTTCATTTCTCGGCTAATTTTGCGACCACTCATGTGGCCAAGTTTATTCAGTCGCAGCGACTGAAGGAGACCCTAAACCCTGCTCTACAATCGATAGCATGATGCGGGCACGATCGCGCGTTAAATTATTGCTCATTGGGTCTTCAATTTGCTCATTTAACACCGAACGCGCTTCCAATAGCTGATCATGGGCCATATGGGCTAGGGCTAATACCTCGCGTGCCAAGGGGCGCATATCGTTTCCGTCCACCAAAAGCCGACTTAAGCGTGCTTCAATATCTTCGAAACTAGCATTGGCATCAAGCAAGACGACGGCTGACTGCAACCGACTGAAGTCGCGCATGGCCAAGGGCACATCACCGCGTGCTGCCAAGCCATCAAAGCGCGCCACCGCCGCCAATTTATCACCATTTTCTGCCAATTCAAAAGCCGACACGAAACTGGCCAGCACGTCATAACCGCCATTATTTTGTGCTAAAAACTGTTCGATTAATGCCTCACGCGCATCTCCAGCTGGCGCCTCTTCAAGGGTTTTCACCAGCGCGTCATAGCGTTCTGAAGCCGCCTCCTGCCCTGCTGTTTTCCATGCATCATATCCAATAACAGCGGCAACGATGAGCACAATGGCGACCGCTGCGCCAATTACGTAACGGCCATAACGGCGCCATAAGGCAGAGCTCTGGTCGCGGCGCAATTCGGCAGTTACTTCGTCAAAAATATCAGTCACAAAATTTCTCCGCTCTAACTTTCGTCGCTATTAACTGGTTTTTTCATAGCATAAGTATGCTGTTCTTCAGGAAACTTTCGGCTCCGCACATCATTTGCATAGGCTTCTGCGGCGCCGGCAATTTGCGCCCCTAGGGTTGCAAATTCTTTGACAAATTTTGGAACTGTCGGCGACAAGCCCAACATGTCTTCGGTCACCAAAATCTGTCCGTCGCAACCGGCTGATGCGCCAATACCGATGGTCGGCACTTTAATTTGCGCTGAAATGCGATCCGCCAATTCAGCCGCCATGCCTTCCAAAACAATGGCAAAGGCACCGGCTTCGGCCAAGGCCTTGGCGTCGGCTTCTAATTCGGGCCATTGTTGCTGCTCGCGGCCTTGGGTTTTATAGCCGCCCATGACATTCACATTTTGCGGCGTCAGACCAATATGGCCCATGACGGGGATACCGCGCTCGGTCAAATATTTCACCGTCTCAGCCATGCGCACGCCGCCCTCAAGTTTAACCGCCTGACAGCCGGTTTCTTTGAGAGTGCGCGCCGCATTGTGAAACGCTTGCGACGGGCTTTCTTCATATGTGCCAAATGGCAAATCGACGACAATCAACGCTTTCTCTGCCCCGCGCACAACCGCTGCACCATGTGCAATCATCATGTCCAATGTCACGCCCAGAGTCGTCTCCATGCCGTACATCACCATGCCGAGACTATCGCCAACCAACAAAAGATCGACATAAGGGTCAATTAAACGGGCGGTATGGGCGTGGTATGAGGTCAAGCAAACAATCGGCTCGCGACCTTTTCGGGCCATAATTTCTGGCACTGTAATGCGTTTTACATGACCAATAACGGACATAATAACTTCCTTTAGAGAAACCTCTTATAGGCGCGGAACCTAGCTGAATTTAGCGGTTAAAGCAATTCATCTTGGTGAATTAAATACGGCAGATGATTGTCGACAACAATAAGGCACACAATGGACAAATCAGTGCGAACGCGATAGGTAATGGGGTAACTATTTGGGAGTTTAGCGTGAGTAAGAAAAAAGCTTTGATAACCGGCGTGACCGGTCAAGATGGTGCTTATTTAGCGCGGCTTTTGCTGCAAAAAGGCTATGAAGTTCATGGCATGAAACGGCGCGCCTCTTCGTTCAACACCCAGCGCGTCGATGGTATTTATGCCGACCCGCATGACGAAAATGCAAAGTTTTTTATGCATTATGGCGACATGACCGATAGCAGCAATATTATGCGCTTGGTGCAAAACATTGAGCCGGATGAGATTTACAATCTGGCGGCCCAAAGTCATGTGCAAGTGAGCTTTGAAACGGCTGAATATACCGCCAATGCCGACGCTTTCGGCACTTTGCGTTTTCTTGAGGCCATTCGCACGCTTGGGTTGGTCGACAAAACGCGGTTCTATCAAGCCTCAACCTCAGAGCTTTACGGCAAAGTGCAAGAAGTGCCGCAAAGCGAAACAACGCCGTTTTATCCGCGCAGCCCCTATGCTGTGGCTAAGCTTTACGCCTATTGGATTTGCGTCAATTATCGCGAGGCTTATGGCATTCATGCCTCTAATGGCATTTTATTCAACCATGAAAGCCCGATGCGCGGCGAAACTTTTGTGACACAAAAAATCGCCATGGCCGTGGCCGCCATTGAGGCCGGTAAACAGGAAAAAATCTATCTCGGCAATCTCGACGCCAAGCGCGATTGGGGCCACGCCAAAGAATATGTCGCTGGCATGCACGCCATCATAAACCACCATGAAGGTGATGATTTCGTTTTGGCCACGGGGCGCACAGAAACCGTGCGGCGCTTTGTGGAGCTGGCTTTTGCTGAAGTTGGACGCGAAATCGCCTGGCACGGCGAAGGCGTTAACGAGATCGGCAAAGACGCCAAAACCGGAGCCATTTTGGTAGAGATTGACCCGCGCTACTTCCGCCCGACTGAGGTGGAATTATTGATTGGCAATCCGCGAAAGGCCAAAGATATTCTCGGCTGGGAAGCAAAAATTGAGCTGGAAGAATTAGTTTCTGAAATGGTTTCCGTGGCCCTACATAATGCCCGCCAACCCGGGCAAGAAACAAAATTGGCAGATTTCTAATGTATACGCTCTCTGGCAAGCGGATTTATGTGGCTGGCCATAATGGCATGGTCGGGCGGGCTGTTGTGCGGGCCTTGGAAAAGGAAGCCTGCACGATTTTGACAGCCGAGCGCAGCGACGCCGATTTAATCCGCCAAAGTGAGGTGGAAAATTGGATGCAGGCACAAAAGCCCGATGCAGTGATTGTCTGCGCCGCACGAGTGGGCGGTATTCTGGCCAATGATAGCTATCCGGCTGATTTTATTTACGACAATCTGATGATTGAGGCGAATATCATTCGGGCGGCGCATGATATTGGGGTTGAAAAACTCCTGTTTCTTGGTTCCAGCTGTATCTATCCAAAAATGGCGCCGCAGCCAATGCCCGAAGAGGCTCTGCTCACTGGTGCCCTCGAGCCGACCAATGAATGGTATGCCATTGCAAAAATTGCTGGCATTAAATTGTGTCAGGCCTATCGCAAACAATATGGCGCTGATTTTATTTCCGCCATGCCGACCAATCTTTATGGCCCGTTTGATAATTTCGACCTTCAATCAAGTCATGTGATTCCGGCGCTGATGCGCAAATGTCATGAGGCCAAACAAGCCGGCGCAGAAAGCATGGATGTTTGGGGCTCTGGCAAGGTTATGCGCGAATTTTTACACGTCGATGACTGCGCCGCTGGCATTGTTTTTCTGCTGAAGAATTATTCCGACATGCAGCACGTCAATCTTGGCACGGGCGAAGATGTGACGATTATTGAATTGGCGGAGACGATTAAAAAAGTCGTCGGCTTTGACGGTAGCCTGACTTTTGACGCCAGCAAACCAGACGGCACGCCGCGCAAATTATTAGATGTCTCGAAAATTCACCAACTCGGTTGGCGTCACCAATATGATTTACAAGCTGGACTCAAATCAGCCTATGATTGGTTCGGCAAAAATTTACGATGATGAAATAGCTAGGGACGTCGTAGCCGTGAGTAAATTAATTCTTTCCATCACTTCCGACCGGGCGCTTGGCGGCATTAACAATAGCTTAAAAACCTATTCAAAAGCGATGACTATGGCCGATATTAGGCACGTAATTATCATCTCTAAATCAGCCCCCGCCCTCGACGAATTGGGGCAAATGGACAATGTTAAGCTCATTCTACTACCTGCTTTGATTATGCGCTTTCATATTTTAACGCGGTTTTTATTGCATCGTAAAATTCGACGTTTAATGGCTCATGCAGACGCAATTTTTCTGCACAATGGCAAGCACGCCGGACAGATAAATCAGCACGCCGATAAAACCTATGTCATCAACCACAATGGTAAGGCACGCCGCCTTGATCGCGCCTCGAATATTATTTTTCTCAATCACGCGGCGAAACAGAATTTTCACGAAACATTTAACAAGCTAACCACCCCATGCCATGTCATGGGCCATGGATTTGATGTTGGTGACGAGATTGTGCGTCCGCAACAGCCACCCGAAACCGTCAAAATTATTTCAGCTGGTCGATTGATGGAGAAGAAGGGCTACCGCGATTTGGTCGAGACCGCGCGCATTTTAGCCGACAAAAACACCCCCTGCTATATCACGATTTTTGGTGAGGGGCCCGACGAGGCTTATCTGAAACAAAAAATTGCCGACTATCAGCTGCACAATATTGGCATTCAGCCATGGACAAAAACTTTGCGGGCGGAATATGCAAAGGCGGATATTTTTTGCGCCCCCTCGCATGGGGAATCCTTTTCTCTGGTCATTGGCGAAGCGCTTGAAGCCGGATTGGCGATTGCTGCAACACGAACAAATGGCGGACTGGAATATTTCAATCATTATGCCTCTGAAGCGCACCCAATCGGCCGATTAAGCGACATTGGTTCGGCTGAGCAAATGGCCGATGTTTTGGACGAGTTGGTTCGCAATCATGAACTGCGCCGCCAGATGAGCACGAATGCACGCACCCTGCTCACCACACGCCTAAGTCTTCGCGTTTTGGGCGAAAAATTCACCGCATTGTGCGACAAAAAACTTGGTTAAGCAGACGATATTAACACATCAACTTGCGCCATTACCTCGTCGACGGTAATGGTCTGCAATTCTGGTTTTTCTAGCACCTGATAAATCTCATCGATACCTGTGTTCCACACCGGACTATGACCGCCAAACAGTGCCACACCTTTGGTTTGCGCCGCTGCCATTAAATGCGTCGGGCCCGTATCATTTCCAATAACAAAACCGCAATGTTGCCCAAGGCCAATAATTTGATTAAAGGTCAGCGGCTTATCGCCATCCATCAACATAGTCGCCGGCAAATCGCGGCACAAATCAAGCTCATCGGGGCCCGGCGCGGTTACACAGCTTATGCCACGTGCAGCCAAGGCCTCGGCCAAGTGATGATAATGCGGCCATCTTTTCAGCGGGTGACGTGCCGCCGACCCGGGAATGAGAAAGGCAAACCCATCATCAACCCCGGCTTTTCTCAGTATCGGCACCACATCATGTGCCGCCCATGTGATGTCGCTGCGATAACCGACAGATACATCAATGCCAATGCTGGCTAATTGTTCAGCCAAATAATCACGCGACGCCAAGCGCCGGCTGGCATCACGATTATAACGGACGCTGGCATGCGACGAGGTCGACGAGATAAAGGTAGCGCCCAACCATTTCTGGAACCGCCGACTGTGCGACGAGTTTTGCATATCAATGACCGTATCAAAGCCTTCGGCTAAGAGTGTCTTTTTTGCCGCCCGAAAATGCGCCAAATTCCATCGTGACATTCGTTTATAGGGCACAACGGCATCTATATGCGGCGAAGCGACCATCAAACGGGCATAGAGCGGCTCGGTGATCAACGTGATATGTGCATCAGGATAGTGCTGACGCACACAACGCATGCACCCCTCCGCCATAATAACATCTCCCAAGGCGCCGAGTTTAATAATTAGAATTTTCTTCGGCTCAGAGGGCATTTCCATAATGGTTCTTTCGCTTATCGGTTTAGCCTAAAATTAACATTTATCGCCGACTATGACGATACAAATCACGTCTAAGCATTTAATTTGGGGTTTCGCTTGTAAGCGGCGTCACGCCAGAGTATTTTGACGAAAGGCGATCCATTCTGTTTGGTTTGTAGGAAAGGTAACGTAATAAAATGTCAAATTCCCTACCACGCATCGCCTCTTTCAGCACTCTGATTGTTTTCTCTCTCCTTTTGCTGATTGGTCCACTACATGCGTTTGCCGTCAAAGGCTTTGCACCGATTTTGGCCTTGGCGGGCGTTTTTGGCCTGATTGCTGTGATATCGAACCGACCATCGCCAGCTGCATCGCCCTTCGGCCAGCAGATCAAGGGCTATGGCTACGCATTGGTCTTCATGGCCTATGCTTTTTTTGCTGTTTTTTGGTCTTCTTATGAAGGCGCTATGGGCAGTTATTTGACCGCGACGATCATTGTCGTGTTCACCATTGCGGTGGTCAAAACAATCAACCAGTCTGACAGTAATAAGCGACGCATTTGGCAGCGGCTTTTGATTGCTTCAATGGTCATAGGCTGCATTTTTGCGATGATTATTGGCCCCTATAATGTGTATTGGCCGCGTATTGCGGCTGATCTGAATTATCCTTTTGAGCTTATTCGCCAAGTCAATCGATCGCTGACCATTTTGCCGATTATATTGATGTTGCTCGGCGCTGCCATGCCACGTCATTATCGCTGGCTGGTGGTTATTGGTCTGGCATGTGGTTTTGTGACTACCTATTATTCCAACAGTCAGTCGTCGTTGCTCGCCCTGTGTATCGGGAGCGCCGGTATGATTTTGGCCTATATTGCGGCCCCGTTAGCACGGCTTATTATTTGGAGCTGCCTGGCCCTTGCTCTGCTTAGCGCGCCCGTTTTGCACATTGCAAGTTTTGAAAATAAATGGGTAGAAAACTATGCGCCAAAAATTTTCATCCAAAAAGGCTCTGCAGAGGCACGCGAATGGTTGTTTTATGTTTATGCCAAAGAGAGCCTGAAAAAACCACTTATAGGCCATGGCCTCAGAAGCAGCCGCAGTTTCGAGCCGGCTAGCATGAAGGACTATATTGCCGAAGGTGAAGCACGCGGAGGGCGCGTCAGTAATTTTGTCCGCCCTAATAAAAATAAACGCAATATTAACCTGCACCCGCATAATTTATTTCTGCAAATCATTTTTGAGTTTGGCTATCTCGGCGCCATTTTATTGCTGCTGGCAATGTGGCAAATGCTCAAGCGCCTTGATGACAGTTTTGACCAGCAGCATAAACCATGGGTTTGGGGCGCCTTTGGTGCTGGCCTCGGCGGCATTATGTTCAGTCACTCGGTCTGGCAAAGCTGGTCACTGTCAATTTGGGCGACTTGTATTATCATTGCAAGCGCGTTATGCCGAAAGGGTAAAATCTAAAATTTCTCAAAAAAAAGACGTAAGGAATATTTTGTCCCCCGAACCGCCCCCAAATAATATTGTCATTGACGACGCCTCACCATTTGGTCGTTATGCACCGCCGTCTTTGCCTGCCCTAATCATTTCCATGACGCGGCCTTTGGGCACGCAATGGCTGGCTAAACGAATGATTTTTCTGTTGCGGCGTTTGGCGCTTATAGGGATGGATAAATGCGCTGATACGGTTTTATTCGGCGCCCGCTTGCGGCTCTATACCAGCGGCAATGTGTCGGAAAAACGGGCGCTTTTTTCACCAAAATTATTCGACAATGAGGAGCGTATCGCGCTCAATAAATTGGCTGCGGCCGAAGCGGTGTTTATCGATATTGGCGCTAATGTTGGGCTGTATAGTTTTTCTGTGGCCGAAAGTTTCAAACATTTCAAAGGAACAAAAATTATCGCCGTTGAAGCCCACCCACAAATTGCTCGGCGACTGAAATATAATTGCAGCCTAAACCCCGAGCTGAATATACAAATTGACGAAGTCGGCATTAGTGACGCCGAGGGGTTTATGCCAATGGCCTTGGATATGAAGAATATCGGCCAGACGCGTTTGCTAAAACATGGCGAGGAAACGGCCTCGCAGACGGTTAATGTGCCGGTGATGAGCCTGATGGGCTTAATCGCCAAGCATCAGTTGACGCATATTGATGGCCTTAAAATTGATGTTGAGGGTCATGAAGAAGCGGTGATTTTACCGTTTCTTGAAACGGCGCCTGATGAGCTTTTACCAAAAATAATTATCATTGAGGACAATCGCCGCCAATGGCTAAGCGACGTCATTGCCGCTGCCGCTAAACGCGGCTTCACACTCAGCCAAAAAACCCGTCTCAATCTGATATTCAGCAGATAAGATGTAAACAGCAGGCAAATACCATGCGATGTTTTTTGCTCTCTGCAGGCCCGAACTATAGTAAATAAGGCTATAAGTTTTGGTGAAAGGATAGGTCATGACGCAGCAACAAATTATGGTTGAAATTGGTAGCGGGGAATTGATTGATAAAATCACAATTCTGCAGATTAAATCTGAGCGCATGAGTGATGCGGCAAAACTGGCCAATGTGCGGCTTGAATTATCTGAGCTGAGCGCCGCGCGCGACGCCAATCTGCCAGCCAGCGACGAATTAGAGGCGCTGAGCGCGCAGCTTAAGACGATTAATGAAGCGCTGTGGGTGATTGAAGACGATATTCGCGCCTGCGAGGCGGAAAAGGATTTTGGCGAAAAATTCATCGCGCTGGCGCGCGCGGTTTATGTGACCAATGACCAACGCGCGGCCGTGAAAAAGCAAATTAACCTTCTGACCGGCGCCAAGATTATTGAAGAAAAATCCTATACAGAATTTGACTAAACCAGCGTGAGGCTTTGCGAGAATGAGGATGCGACAATAAATTTAGTCACCTTATACCTCTTTCCAAAGCCGACATTGGTCGCGCCGACCCCATCGCAAGCGGTTGATATTGTGGTGCTCTATTGCCATTGATTTTCATGCGTGAGTTTCATGCGCAATTATTGCGCTATGCACGCATCACCAAGCAACATTTCCTTGAATAAGGTTAAACTCTCATCATCTAGACTGCGGCTTGCCCACCATGCCGCATGCTCATTTGTGCCGCGCCGATTATCAATGACCAGCCCCCACATGGGCGCAATCTGATTGGGGATCATGGAGTAACGGACATCTGTGACAAGATTTTCATCGCCATCAAAGCCCAAATAGTCCTGAGAAAACCAGCG
>JAHEGN010000036.1 GCA_024645085.1 Rhodobiaceae bacterium | reverse complement strand
AGCGAATACGGGCAATGAACATCCAAACCATAATCGCACTGGTCCACAGACCCAGAACGACGACTGGTTGTAAAATAGCTGAAGCTTGCATTATTTCCTCCCAAATAAATTTGCCAACAAACCATGCTTGTTTTGCTAGCATATGACAAGAGCAAGTTATCAGGAGAGCCAGATGTCGGAAATTCGCGTCTATACGGCGAAGGCCATTCACACAATGGAGCCAAGCCACGCCTTTGGCACGGCGATTGCGGTGCGCGATGGCGAGATATTGGAAGTTGGCACATTGGACAGTTTAGCGCCGTGGCTCGAACGTCACCGGCATCAGATTGACCGGCAATTTGAAGATAAAGTGATTATGCCCGGCTTTATTGACCCGCATTTGCACCCGAGCATGGCGGCGGTGATTCTGCCGATGCACTTTATCACCGCGCTTGAATGGCAATTGCCATGGCAACATGTGCCCGCCACCACCAGCCATGAAGATTATTTGGCGCGTTTGCAAAAACTGGCCAGCGATGGCGATGAGGCGCCGTTTTTCACATGGGGCTATCACCGCAATTGGCACGGCGATGTGACCCGCCACGCGCTTGACCAGATTTGCCCCAATCGACCGGTGATTGTGTGGCATCGCTCGTTCCATGAAGTGATCATGAATTCAGCAGCGATTGAGCATTTTAATCTCAACACTAATGCCATTGCCGGACACCCGCAGGTCAAACTCGACGTCGGTTTATTTTATGAAAATGGCCTGCGCATTGCGATTAATGCGCTGAACCCGATTATTATGTCGCCGGAAAAATTCGGCCTCGGCATGCAGCGGCTGAAACAAGTGGCGCATTTTGGCGGCCATACGCTGGTTGGCGATATGGGCATTGGCATTTTCAACTTTGATATGGAGTGGCAGGCAGCCAAAAACTTTTTTGACACACCGGACACGCCATTTCGCGTGCACTATACGCCCAATGCCTTGGCTCTGGTCGATGATGAGGGATTTGAGAAAGTGCTGCGCTTCGCCAATGGGCTGACCGAGCTCAATAGCGATAAATTATTCTTCACCGACCATGTCAAACTATTCACCGATGGGGCGTTTTTCTCGCAATTAATGATGGTCGGCCCGCCCGGCTATCTCGATGGTCACGACGGCGAATGGTTGATGGTGCCAGAAACATTTGAAGCCGCCGCCCGCCTATTCTGGCATGCTGGCTATAAAATCCATGTCCATTGCACCGGTGACCTCGGCCTCGAATTGGCCTTGGATGTGTTGCAAAAACTGCAAGATGAAAAACCACGTTTCAACCACCGCTTTACAATTGAGCATTTTGGCCTATCGACACCAGAACAGGTCGAGCGCATGGCGCGGCTTGGTGCCATCGCCTCGGCCAATGTCTATTATCTGCATGAATTGAGCGCGGTTTACGCGCGCCATGCGCTGGGGCCAGAACGCGCCTATCATATGGCGCGTTTGGGATCATTGGCGCGCCATCATATTCCCTTTGCCCTGCACTCGGATTACACCATGGCACCGGCCCAGCCGCTCAATTCGGCATGGGTGGCGGCACGGCGCCAAAATGCTGAAGGCGAGATTGTCGGCGAAAGTGAATTGGTCAGTGTCGAGCAGGCGCTGCGCGCCATCACCATTGATGCGGCTTATGTGCTGGGTTTGGAAAATGAGATTGGTTCATTGCGCGCCGGCAAACGGGCCGATTTCACCGTGCTTGAGGACGACCCGTTTCAGGTTGGGGCGGCGGGACTGAAAGACATTGATATTTGGGGCACAGTATTTGCCGGCACGCCACATAAAATCGACAAACCGGCATGAGCACGCCACTGACCATTTTGGGCGGCTATTTGGGGGCTGGCAAAACCACGCTGATCAATCGTCTGCTGGCCGAGCCGCATGGCCGAAAACTGACCATATTGGTCAATGATTTCGGCGCGATTAATATTGATGCGGGGCTGATTGACAGCCATGACGGCGAAACCATGAGCCTGACCAATGGCTGTGCCTGCTGCCAATTGCGCGACGATATGATTGAGCAATTGAGCCAATTGGCGCGCCAAAAAACCAAACCCGAGCATATTATCATTGAAGCCAGCGGGGCCGGTGAACCAGCGCGCTTGGCCTATCTCGGCTATGGTATCGACGGCTTGCAATTGGAAAGTGTTTTGGTCGCCGTCGACGCCAGCACAGTGGCGCAAAAATGCAGCGATAAATTCGTCGGCAAATTGGTTCAACGACAAATGGCGCAAGCCGATATGATTTTGCTGACCAAAGCCGATAGCACTGAAGATGACGGCGCAAAAGCTGGCCAAATGATTGACCAAATAACCGTTGCGCCACGGCTCAATGCGCACCATCAAGGGCTGGCCGAGATTATCTTTGAGCGGCCGCCGCAACACCACCGGCTCGCTGCCGCCGATGGCGCGACGCCAGCTGATGATTTATTTGAGCAACTGAGCTTCACCAGCGACAGCAGCTTGCCAGTGGCGGCGTTTGAAGCCTTACTGGCCGAGCATGCCGATAAGCTGGCCCGCGCCAAGGGTCATACTGGCACGCATCGGCTGCAATTGGTCGGCGCCAAATATACGCTGGTAGCGGCTGAAAAGCGCCCCTGCGCACTGGTGTTCATTGCCATTAAGGGGCAAGGCGATTTGCAAAAATTGGAAATGGCGCTGCTAGCCTTAACAGCGGAAAAAATGGTGGGCCCGGCAGGACTCGAACCTGCGACCAAACCGTTATGAGCGGTTCGCTCTAACCAACTGAGCTACAGGCCCCAAACCATTTACCGGCCAATTATGGCAAGAACACCTTTGGTTTATAACCGCGTGCGGCGGTTTCGTCCATCTGTGCATAGGCAATAATAATCACCAAATCGTCAACCTGGGCAAGCCGCGCTGCAGCACCATTAATGCCAATGGTCTTCGACCCACGCTCCGCCGGAATGGCATAGGTGGTAAAGCGGGCGCCGGTGTTAATATTCAACACATCAACCTGCTCATTGGGCAAAATGCCAACTTCATCGAGCCAATCTTGATCGACCGAAATCGACCCCTCATAATGCATGTCGCATTGGGTAACACTGGCGCGATGGATTTTCGCCTTCATCATGGTGAGCTGCATAAAACTAATCCTAATACGCGTGATTAATTATCGAGGAAGCTGCGCAATTTGCGTGACCGGCTCGGATGTTTGAGCTTGCGCAAGGCTTTCGCTTCAATCTGACGGATACGTTCGCGGGTCACTGAGAATTGCTGCCCGACTTCTTCCAATGTGTGATCCGTATTCATGCCAATACCAAAGCGCATACGCAAAACCCGCTCTTCGCGTGGCGTCAAGGAGGCCAAAACGCGGGTTGTTGTGTCACGCAAATTGGATTGAATGGCGGCATCAATCGGTAGAATAGCGTTTTTATCTTCAATGAAATCGCCCAATTGGCTGTCTTCTTCATCGCCAATCGGGGTTTCAAGACTGATTGGCTCTTTGGCAATTTTCAGCACTTTGCGGACTTTTTCCAACGGCATTGAAAGCTTTTCAGACAATTCTTCCGGTGTTGGCTCGCGGCCAAATTCATGCAGCATTTGGCGCGATGTACGGACTAATTTATTAATTGTTTCAATCATATGCACCGGAATACGAATGGTCCGCGCCTGATCGGCAATCGAACGGGTAATGGCTTGGCGAATCCACCAAGTGGCATAGGTTGAAAATTTATAACCGCGGCGATATTCGAATTTATCAACCGCTTTCATCAGACCAATATTGCCCTCTTGAATTAGGTCAAGGAATTGCAGGCCGCGGTTGGTGTATTTCTTGGCGATTGAGATTACCAAACGCAAATTGGCCTCGACCATTTCTTTTTTGGCAATCCGCGCTTCGCGCTCGCCTTTTTGCACCATGCGCACAATCCGACGATATTCGCTGATATTGAGACCCGTATCATTGGCCAATTCCTGAATTTCGCCACGCACTTCTTTGATTTCATTGCGGTTGTTCTGGACAAAATCTTTCCAGCCCTTGCCAGCAAGACGGACAACCCGATTGGCCCAATTGGCCTCATATTCATTGCCCTGATATTGTTTGAGAAACTCGTCGCGCTTCACGCCCTCGCCATCGGCCATACGCCATAAGCGCAATTCCAAACCAACCAGGCTTTTATTGATTGAGTAGAGCTGCTCGACCAAAGCCTCGATACGGCTATTGTTCAGCGACAATTCTTTGACCTCAGCGATAATTTCGCTGCGCAATTTATCAGCCCGATTTTGCTGCGCCGTTGACAGTTCTTTATTATCGGCTTGCAGCTCAACACTTTGGTCTTGCAAGCGACGTAATTTTTTATAAGTCGAAGCAATGACATCGAAACTGGCCAGAACTTTTGGCTTTAATTCCATTTCCTTGGCCGATAGCGACAGATTTGATTCATCATCGTCATCGTCTTCATCGGGCTCACCCTCGGCTTCACCTGATGGCGCGCCAGATGGCGGCGGTGCCGCACCTTCGGCTGAGCGGTCGATTTTCTTCACGTCAGGGTCTGCGAAAGAGGCTTCTAAATCAATAATCTCACGCAGCAAAACTTTGCCTTCATTGAGCTCATCGCGCCAAATAATAATCGCCTGAAACGTCAGCGGGCTTTCACATAAGCCCGAGATCATCATTTCGCGGCCAGCCTCAATACGTTTGGCAATGGCGATTTCGCCTTCGCGCGACAAAAGCTCAACCGAGCCCATTTCGCGCAAATACATGCGCACCGGGTCATCGGTGCGGTCGCCGGTGCCAGTTGTTTTAGCGG
Organism: Rhodobiaceae bacterium; assembly: GCA_024645085.1. Taxonomy (GTDB): domain Bacteria; phylum Pseudomonadota; class Alphaproteobacteria; order RS24; family RS24; genus JAHEGN01. The sequence continues at coordinate 22,065 of JAHEGN010000036.1, read as the reverse complement.
TTTTGGCAACAGCTGTTGAGCTTGAGGCTTCGGCCTCATCATCATCCAAATCATCATCATCGTCATTTGACGGTTTTGGCGCGGCATCTTCATCGCCGTCATCAACCCCATCATTCTCGACAATGGAAATACCCATTTCCGACAACATGGACATAATGTCTTCGATTTGCTCAGACGAAAATTCTTCCGGCGGCAGAACCGCATTGAGCTCATCATAGGTGACCGAGCCGGATTCTTTAGCCGTCTTAATCATCCGTTTCACGGCACGATTGTTCATGTCGATCAGAGGGCTATCCCCTGGTTCGCGCTCAACCGTTTTTTCCGTTGCTTTTTTCGTCGCCATTCACGTCTCCGAGACCGTCTCACGTCATTTCATCAAGCGCTATCGTCATTTCTCTCAAGCGCCGCGATTTCATTTTTAATTGCCGTTAACCGATCCAGCGCATTTTGCGTTCCATCGCGCGCCATCTCGGTTGCAAGCTCTTCCTGCACAAGGGCTTTTTCAGCCGTCAAAGTAAGCAATTTATGGTGAACGACGGTGGTTTCAAGCCATCCCGCCACAACATCATTCAGGTCACTTTCCTTGCGCACAAAGGTTAAAAGCCGCGCTTCCGGCATTTGCCGTAAACGTTGCGTTAATTCTGCCAAACCGTGCTCATTCAAATGCCCTGTCAAGGCGTCAATGTCAAGTCCCGCCTCAGCATTTGGCAATTTGTCAAAATAGTCGACAATCTTAAATCTTAGCTGGTCGAGCTCGGGAGAGGATAAGTCGAGATTTTCAAAATGATCGCGTTGACTCAGCAAGATGTCCGGATGGTTCAAAACCGCCAAAACAATCAGCGCCTCGCGACGCGGAAAACTAACCTCGCCTCGGCCTAAATCAGAGCGCCGCAGCTCAGACGTCGCCGGTTGCGGGCGCCGAGAGCCCCATGGCGCGCGCTGTTGGCGCCCGCTGCTACGATAGCCAGACGCCTGCCCGCTGCGCCCTTGATTGCCATAGGCACCACCGCCGAGCAATTTATCAAGCCGCGCTTTGACCTCTTGGCCATAAAGCGCGCGCACATCTTTGTCGTTAATCAGCGCCACTGCGTCGCGCAATCTTTGTTTCAAAGCGGCGGCGCGCTCGGGCGTATCCCAGGGGGCGCGTTCAATTTCGCGCTCCCACATCATATCAATCAAGCTACGGGCCCGACCGATAATATCCTTCATCGCCTCCGCCCCGCCATCGCGCACCACATCATCTGGGTCTTTACCGGCCGGTAAAAGCGCAAATTGCATGGAAAAGCCGGGCTTTAATTGCGGCAAAATGCGGTCAATCGCCCGATAGGCGGCGCGCAAACCGGCCTCATCACCGTCGAGGCACATCACCGGCTCGGGTGCCAAGCGCCATAAAAGACGAATTTGATCCTCGGTCACGGCCGTGCCAAGCGGCGCCACCGCATGATGCAAGCCGGCTCGCGCCAGCCCGACAACATCCATATAGCCTTCCGCCACCAACACCATATTGGCGTCATAGGCAGGCTGACGGGCGCGGGCGAAATTAAATAGAACGGCGCCTTTATGAAATAACGGGGTCTCGGGTGAGTTGAGATATTTGGCCTTGGCATCGGCGCTCATGGCGCGGCCACCAAAGGCAATCACCCGACCGCGCGCGTCGTGAATGGGAAATATAATGCGCTCGCGGAAACGGTCATAGGGCGGGCGGTCGGTTTCATCGGGCTGAATGGCCATGCCCGCCTCAACGATTTGCGCGGGCCGCATTTGCCGCGCCGTTAAATGCTCAATCAAGGCGGTGCGGGCGGCGGGCGCATAGCCAATGCCAAACCGCTCAATCAACTCTTGCGAGACCCCTCGGCGTTCCAAATAGGCGCGCGCTTCAGCCGCTTCCGGGGTTTTCAACTGCGCTTGGAACCAAAGGGCGGACGCTTCCGTGACGTCGATTAATGTCGCTTGCACGGCGGCTCTCTGGGCTGCTTGCGGGTCGCGCTCGGGCATTTCAAGCCCGGCCTGACGAGCCAATTGCTCAACCGCCTCGGGAAAGCTCAAGCCCTCGGTTTCCATAATAAAATCAAACACCGAACCATGTTTTCCGGTGGCAAAACAATGGTAAAATTGCTTGTCATCATTGACCGTGAAAGACGGCGTGCGCTCTTGTTTGAACGGGCTGAGGCCGACATATTCGCGGCCACGGCGCTGCAATTTTACCCGGCGGCCAACAATGTCCGACACAGCAATGCGGTTTTTAATCTCATCAAGAAAGTTTTGCGGAAAGGCCATAAGCGTATTTTACGCTAATCCAGCGCGACGACCAGCCAGAACACAGAATTTGGGCAAATTAGCTGTGCGCATAATTGGCGCGCCCCCGATTAGCCGAGTTTTTGCTTTACCAAGGCGCCAGCTTTGCCGAAATCCATCTGCCCAGCATATTGGCTTTTTAACGCCCCCATGACTTTGCCCATGTCCTTCAGCGAGCTTGCCGCCTGCGCTTCAATGACAGCGGTGACCGCGGCGACCATTTCTTCTTCGTCGAGCTGGCGCGGCAAAAATTCTTCAATGACAATAATTTCGCTGCGCTCTTGTTCAGCCAGCTCAAGTCGGCCAGCTTGCTCATAAGTGGCCGCTGACTCTTGGCGTTGCTTGACCATTTTGGCAAGGATTTCAAGGATTTCGTCGTCCGACACACCATCGCGGTTGTCGGCTGTTCGGGCCGCTATATCGCGGTCTTTAATGGCCGCCGTAATCAAGCGCAAAGTAGAAATACGCACTTTATCTTGGTTTTTAACGGCGGCTTTGAGCGCTTCACTGAACTGCTCTTGCATGACCCATGCTCCTCACTGAACTTCGTAGAGTTGGGCTGATATAGTCCAACCCATCAGCAATGGCAATGATAGAATCACCTGCCACAAATTGCTAGATTTTGTGCACTTTCATCAGCGGATATTTGAGGCTTACTGCACAGCCAAGCAAAGCGCTGGCAAAACGCCTGGTAAGCACCGGTTTTCACTAAGTTATTTTTCCCACCGGAATCACGCTAACTTCTCTTGACCCCGCAGGGTCGATTAGATAGTTTCCCGAAACTTTAGCTTACCGCTAGCCAGTGCAGGTTGATAAATGAGAATGTGTCAAAATTTTCCAAGTCCCGCCAAATATGTGGCCGGGGCTTTTGTTTTGTCTTGTTCGCGTCACCCTGCCCCCCACAATGATAAGGAAGCAACATTATGAGCGGATGGCAGACGGCCACGAAAACGGCCCTTCTCATCAGTGAAACCGGCGAGAAACTCTATGGTTACGGCCTAGGCGCAATTGGCCAAACAGTCGGTGAAGTATGTTTCAACACCGCCATGACGGGCTATCAAGAAATCCTCACTGACCCGTCTTATGCCGGACAAATTGTGACTTTCACCTTCCCGCATATTGGCAATGTCGGCACCAATGATGACGACAGCGAAACCTCAAATATCAGCCAACCACGCGGCGCTGAAGGGCTGATTATTCGCGAAGCCATCACCACGCCAGCCAATTATCGCGCCGCCCAGCATTTGGACGCATGGCTGAAACAACGCGGGCTCATCGGCATTTCAGGCGTAGATACACGCGCCATCACCAGCCATATTCGCGACCATGGCATGTTTAATGCGGTCATCGCCCACGCCCCCGACGGCAAGTTTGACGAAGCCGCCATGCAAGCCAAATTGGCCGGCTTTGCCGGCCTTGAAGGGGCTGATTTAGCGGCTGAAGTATCCAGCCAACAATCTTATGATTGGCAACAAGGACGCTGGCAATGGGACGACGGCTTTGACGACATCGCCTCAGATGTGCATGTGGTGGCCCTCGATTTTGGTATCAAACGCAATATCTTGCGCTGCCTGTCGGAAGCCGGTTGTCGGGTAACGATTGTCTCGGCTGATAGCACGGCTGAGCAAGTCTTGGCGCTGCAACCAGACGGCATATTTTTATCCAATGGCCCCGGCGATCCGGCCGCCACTGGCGCTTATGCAGTTGGCGAAATTCGCAAATTAGTCGATAGCGGCAAGCCGGTGTTTGGCATTTGCTTGGGCCATCAAATGCTGGCACGGGCACTGGGCGCGCAAACCGTGAAGATGAAGCAAGGCCATCATGGCGCCAATCATCCGGTCAAAGATATCAACACAGGCAAAGTCGAAATCACCTCAATGAACCATGGCTTCACCGTCGATCGCGACACACTGCCCGACAATGTCGAAGAAACCCATGTCAGCCTATTTGATGGCACCAATTGCGGCATTGCGCTTAAAGGTAAGCCGGTGTTTTCGGTGCAATATCACCCCGAGGCCTCACCTGGCCCTCAGGATAGTCACTATTTATTCGACCGCTTTGTCGCGGCGATGTCAGCGCAAGGAAACAGCTAATGCCTAAACGCACAGACATATCGAGCATTATGATTATCGGCGCCGGGCCCATTGTCATTGGGCAGGCCTGCGAATTCGATTACTCGGGCACGCAAGCGTGTAAAGCGCTGCGCGAAGAAGGCTATCGGGTGATTTTGGTCAACTCCAATCCGGCAACCATTATGACCGATCCGGAATTGGCCGACGCCACTTACATTGAGCCGATTACCCCTGACGTGGTGGCGCGGATTGTCGCCAAAGAGCGTCCCGACGCGATTTTGCCGACCATGGGCGGGCAAACCGCTTTGAACACGGCGATTGCGCTGTCGAACGATGGCACATTGGAAAAATATAATGTGCAGCTGATTGGCGCCGACCTTGAGGCCATCAATAAAGCCGAGGACCGGCTTTTATTCCGCCAGGCCATGGATAAAATTGGTCTCGAAAGCCCACGCTCATCAATTGCCAACACCATGGAAGAAGCGCTTGAAGGGTTAGAAAAAGTCGGCCTGCCAACGATTATTCGCCCGTCTTTCACCATGGGCGGTACCGGCGGCGGCATTGCTTATAATAAAGAAGAATTTATCGCCATTGTTGAGAGCGGTCTCGACGCCTCGCCGGTAACCGAAGTGCTGATTGAAGAAAGCGTTTTGGGCTGGAAAGAATATGAAATGGAAGTGGTGCGCGACAAAGCCGATAATTGCATCATTATTTGCTCCATCGAAAATATCGACCCAATGGGCGTGCATACGGGCGATAGCATCACCGTTGCCCCCGCCCTGACTTTGACCGATCGCGAATATCAAATCATGCGTAATGCGTCGATTGCTGTGCTGCGTGAAATTGGCGTCGAAACCGGCGGGTCGAATGTGCAATTTGCCGTCAATCCAGCCGATGGCCGACTGGTGGTGATTGAAATGAACCCACGTGTGTCGCGCTCCTCAGCGCTGGCCTCAAAAGCCACGGGATTCCCAATTGCCAAAATCGCCGCCAAATTGGCGGTTGGCTATACGCTTGATGAATTAATGAATGACATCACCAGCGTCACACCGGCCAGTTTTGAACCGACCATTGACTATGTGGTCACCAAAATTCCGCGTTTTGCGTTTGAAAAATTCCCCGGCGCCGAACCGCTTTTGTCGACGGCGATGAAATCGGTTGGCGAAGCCATGGCCATTGGCCGCAATTTCCAAGAGAGCTTGCAAAAAGCCCTGCGCTCATTAGAAACCGGCCTGACTGGCATTAACCCGCCGGAAAACGCGCCCGATATTTCAACCCCCGAAGGGTTGAGCAATATGCGCGCCGCGCTGACGACGCCAACGCCAGACCGCCTATTGGTCGCCGCCCATGCGCTGCGCCAAGGCATGAGCGCCGACGAGGTTTGCCAATTATCGCATTTCAATCCGTGGTTTATGGAGCAATTGGGGCAAATCATCGCCACTGAAGAAAAACTCATCGCCCATGGCCTGCCTGACAATGCCGAAGCCATGCGCGCGGTTAAATCGCAGGGCTTCTCAGATGCCCGCATGGGTGAATTATGCGGCCTGCCCGAGGCTGAAGCACGGCGCACGCGCCATCAGCTTGAGGTGCGGCCTTATTTCCGCAGCATTGATACCTGCGCCGCCGAATTTATGGCCAGCACGCCTTATCTTTATTCCAGCTATGACAGCCCCTCGCCGTTTGAAGGGCAAAATGAGGCAGCCCCATCTAATCGCCCGAAAGCGGTGATCCTTGGTGGTGGGCCAAACCGTATTGGTCAGGGTATTGAATTTGACTATTGCTGTTGCCACGCCGCCTTTGCGCTCGGTGATGCCGATATTGAAAGCATTATGGTGAACTGCAACCCAGAAACCGTATCGACCGATTATGACACCTCCGACCGGCTGTATTTTGAACCACTGACGCAAGAAGATGTGTTGGAACTTTTGACCTGCGAAATGCAAAACGGCACTTTGCTCGGGGTGATTGTGCAATTTGGTGGACAAACGCCGCTGAAATTATCGCAAGCGCTGGAAGATGCCGGTATTCCAATTTTGGGCACATCGCCCGATGCCATTGACTTGGCCGAAGACCGCGACCGGTTTAAGGACTTGCTCGATGAGCTGAAATTGCGCCAGCCGCCAAATGGCATTGCTCGAAGTGCCGATGAGGCGCGCGCCATTGCCGCCAATATTGGCTTTCCGGTGGTCATTCGGCCATCTTATGTGCTTGGTGGGCGGGCCATGGAAATTGTCAACACGGATGAGCAGCTTGAGCGCTATATGCGCGAAGCGGTAATTGTTTCTGGCACCAGCCCGGTGCTGATTGATGGCTATTTACGCGATGCCACTGAACTTGATGTTGACGTCTTATGCGATGGCGACAATGTCGTCGTCGCCGGTATTTTGGAACATATTGAGGAAGCTGGTGTGCACTCAGGTGACAGCGCCTGCTCCATGCCGCCGCATTCTTTGTCGCAAAATATAATTGATGAATTGGGCCGCCAAGCCACTGAAATGGCCTTGGCCCTGAATGTGAAAGGGCTGATGAATGTGCAATTTGCCGTTCAGGGTGAGCAGATTTTCGTTATTGAAGTGAATCCCCGGGCCAGCCGCACCGTACCATTTGTCGCCAAAGTGCTGGGGCAACCGATTGCCCGCATTGCCGCGCGGTTAATGGCCGGCTCTAAATTGAGCGAATTTAATCTACAAACCCCAGATTATGACCATGTTGCGGTGAAAGAGTCAGTCTTTCCATTCGCCCGCTTCCTCGGCGTTGATACGGTTCTTGGCCCAGAAATGCGCTCAACCGGCGAAGTCATGGGATTGGACAAAGATTTTGCCACCGCCTTTGCCAAAAGCCAGCTCGGCAGTGGCACAGTATTGCCAGCCACTGGCACCGCCTTTATTTCTGTGCGAGAGAGCGATAAGCCGCGCAGTCTGAAAGCAGCGCAAGGCCTGCAAGACATTGGCTTTACCCTGATTGCCACACGCGGCACGGCGGCTTATTTGGCAGAAAATGGCATTGCTGTGACGCCGGTGAATAAGGTCATGGAAGGTCGGCCGCATATCGTCGATGCGATGAAAAACGGTGATGTCGATTTGGTGGTCAACACCACCGAAGGTGAGAAATCTCTGGCCGATAGTAAATCCATTCGCCGCTCCGCTTTGATGGATAAAATTCCCTATTACACGACTTTGGCCGGAGCCGAAGCTGCCGTTGCCGCCATTGGCGCGCTCAGCAAAGGTGATTTGCAAGTGTGTTCGCTGCAGGAATATGAAAGCAAGCGTCGCGCCTAACAAGCACGCTTGCCTTCATCCTGAAAATTTGAAAGATTATATTTATGAAAAGCGCGATCGGTTGGATTGCGCATGAGAGGGGTTGTATGGAAACGGTACCAATGACGGCCGGCGGCTATGAGACGCTGAATGCCGAGATTAAAAAATTAAAAGGCCCAGACCGCCAGCGCATTATTCGCGCCATTGCCGAGGCGCGCGCGCATGGTGATTTGTCGGAAAACGCCGAATATCATGCCGCCAAAGAGCAGCAGAGCCACAATGAGGGTCGGGTGATGGAGCTTGAAGATATGCTCAACCGAGCCGAGATTATTGATGTCGCCGCGCTCAGTGGCAATACTGTCAAATTCGGCGCCACCGTCGAATTGGTCGATGAAGATACTGATGTCGAAACGACTTATCAAATCGTCGGCGAATATGAAGCCAATGTCGAAGCTGGCAAAATTTCCATCGCCTCACCGATTGCCCGCGCACTGATTGGCAAAGAGGTTGGCGACAGCGTCGAGGTCAACACACCGGGTGGCGGCAAATCTTACGAAATTCTCGGGGTTAAATTTATTTAGTTAAATTAATCGGCATGCCAGCCGCATGTTTCGACTGCCGAATGGTCAATGATGTGCGCACATGCGCCACATTCGGCGCCGAAGTTAATTTTTGCGTCAGAAATTCTTGAAAGCTGGCCAGATCTGAAGCGACGCATTTCAAAATAAAATCAATTTCGCCATTTAACATGTGGCACTCGCGCACTTCCGGCCATTCATTGACCCGCTTTTCAAAAGCCTGCAAATCGCTCTCGGCTTGGCTGTCGAGGCCAACCATGGCAAACACCGTCACCCCAAAACCTAACATTTGGCCATCAACGCTGGCGTGATAGCCTTTGATGAAACCCGCTTTTTCAAGCGCCCTGACGCGGCGCAAACAAGGCGGGGCGGAAATGCCAACACGTTGCGCCAAATCAACATTGGTCATACGACCATCAGCCTGTAATTCGGCAATGATCTTGAGGTCAATACTATCGAGCCGTGACTCTTTCATAGTTTTTTCTGTCCCAAATTGAGTAAACAACGTAATAATAATACCGAAGTTTGAAATATTTTTACAGGAAAAGCCATGCAAATTTGGGCCATCACAGGCGGAAGACGCGGAAATGATGTGCTGGTTGAAGGCGTCGCTGAGGCTTTGGGCGGTGATTGCCGTCTGATTCACGCGCACTTAAACCGTCCCTATCGGTGGCTAGCGCCCTATCGACCAGCGGTCTGGGGGGTAGCGCAAGACCGGCAAATCGCCCCGCCATGGCCAGATTTAGTGCTCGCCAGTGGCCGCCAAGCGGTGCCGCATGCGCGCTATATTCGCCGCGCCGCCAATGGCAAAACCTTTGTCGCCTTTCTGCAAGACCCGAAAATTAGCGCCAAGAATTTTGATTTCGTTTGGGCCCCTTGCCATGACCAAATGGCTGATCCAAGCGTCATGCAAACCATTTTGTCGCCGCACGGGCTGACCGCCGAGATTATTGCTGAGGCGGCGGCGCAATGGCGGGCCCGTCTGATACCGCCAGCGGTAGCGCAAGCGCAGCGCAAAATTGTCACCGTCACCATTGGCGGGCCAAGCCAAGCCTATCGCTTTGACCCTGCCACGATGACCGATTTGGCGCAAAAATTAGCGGCGCTGACGCAGCACGGGTGTTTTTTACTAATCACCCTATCGCGGCGCTCGCCAGCGGCTTATGCAGCAATTTTGCGCCAGCATATCGACCCGCAAGATGGTTTTATCTGGGACAATCAGGGCGACAACCCGTATCGCGCCATGCTCGGCTTGGCTGACCATTTTATCGTCACCGCCGATAGCGCCAATATGGTCGGCGAAGCCTGTCTGGCTGGCAAGCCGGTGCAGGTTTTCGCCCTGCCCGGTGGCTCAGCCAAATTTGACCGCTTTCACGCCAGCCTGCAGCGAGATAATTTTGTCCGCCCCTTTACCGGCGTTTTGCAAGACTGGCCGTGTACGCCGCAAAATGCGACACCCGAAATTGCTGCCGCCATTGCCGCCGCCATGCAGAAAAAGTAAAAACATCTGAATAAATCACGGTTTTGTGCAGCCACCTCTTGGGTTCTCTAGAATCGCGCCTAAATTAGGGTCAGATATTTTGGAGATGATGATGAGTGCAAAACACGCCAAACTTTTGATTATTGGATCTGGCCCGGCTGGCTATACGGCAGCGGTATATGCCGCACGCGCCATGCTGGAACCCGTTTTGGTGCGCGGCATTCAGCCCGGTGGTCAATTGACCATCACCACTGATGTTGAAAATTACCCGGGCTTTGCCGAGGCCATTCAAGGCCCATGGCTGATGGAACAAATGGAAGCGCAAGCCGCGCATGTCGGCACTGAGATTATTTCTGACATCATCACGAATGTTGATTTATCGCAGCGGCCATTTCGCATGACCGGCGATGGCGGACAGCTTTACACCGCCGATGCACTGGTCATTGCCACCGGCGCGCAAGCCAAATGGCTGGGCCTGCCAAGCGAAGAAAAATTTCAAGGCTTTGGCGTGTCGGCCTGCGCCACCTGCGATGGGTTTTTCTATCGTAACAAAAAAGTGCTGGTTGTCGGCGGCGGCAATACGGCGGTCGAGGAAGCCTTGTTCCTGACCAATTTTGCCTCACATGTGACCCTCATTCACCGCCGCGATTCTTTGCGCTGCGAAAAGATCTTGGAAAAACGCCTATTAGCGCATGAAAAAGTGACGGTGTTATGGAACCATGAAATCGACGAAGTTTTGGGCGATGAGCAACCGCTTGGCGTCACCGGTGCACGGTTGCGCAACACCAAAACTGACGCGCTGCAAGAAGTTGAGGCGGATGGTATTTTCATTGCCATCGGCCACGCGCCAGCCACTGACTTATTCACCGACCAATTGGAAACCAAATCCGGCGGCTATTTGGTGACCCGACCAGATAGCACGGCAACGTCAATTGCCGGTGTCTATGCGGCTGGTGATGTGACTGATGATATTTACCGGCAAGCGGTAACCGCCGCCGGCATGGGCTGTATGGCGGCTTTGGAAGCGGAAAAATATCTAGCTGAAATGGAAGCCGAAAAACAAGCGGCCGAATAAGGCTTTACGTCTCACCGCGCCATGGCATTTCGCGCGGTGTACGCCGTCCGGCTTGGCTTTTGCCGCGTAAGGGTTTGGGCAAAGCAGTGTTTGGCGGCACCCCCTTTTGCTGCATTAACTGTATCAACTGGCCCGATATATCGGTCAATTTTTCAGCCACTAAATGCACCACAATGCCGCTGCGTTGCACCCGCCCTTCAATGCGCATGAGACGGGCGCCAATGACAGTGGCACGAAATTGCTCAAACCGGTCAGGCCAGACCACAATATTGCCAGTGCCGGTCTCGTCTTCCAGCGTTAAAAACACCACGCCCTTGGCACTGCCGGGCCGCTGCCGACAAATTACCAAACCGGCTACGCTCATGCGCCGCCCAGAAGCGGCATTTTGCAAATCTAGCAATTGGTGAACATGCGCGCTTTGCAAATCAGCCCGCAAAAACGCCAGCGGATGATTGCGCAGCGATAAGCGCAAACTGGCGTAATCCTCAAGCACCTCCATGCCCGGCGCCAAGGCTGGCAAATCGGCACTGGCCTCGTCTTCAAATGGCGTCGTCGGCACGCCTTGATTGTCAAACAAAGGCAGCGCTGCAGATTTTTGTTCCGGCGCCAGCGCCCGCACCGCCCACAGAGCTTGGCGCCGCGAGAGACCCAAGCCAGCAAAGGCATCAGCCCGCGCCAAACGCTCCAAAGTGCCCACCCCAAGGCCGACGCGTCGGGCGCAATCAGCCACACTATCAAAGGCACCGCCCATTTGCCGCGCCGCCACAATCGCCTCACCATCAGCCGCCGCCAGTCCGGTGATTTGATTAAAGCCAAGCCGCAAATCAACCCGCGCCGCGCCGCGCGCATCGCTATTGGTTTCCAAATCGGCTTCCGCATCGGAGGCATTAATGCAAACCGGCTGCGCCACCACCCCTTGGCGACGGGCTTCGCCGAGCAATTGCGCTGGCGCGTAAAACCCCATGGGCTGGCTATTGATCAAAGCGGCGCAAAATGCCGCCGGATAATGGTGTTTTAACCACGCCGAGACATAAACCAGAAAGGCAAAACTGGCGGCATGGCTTTCAGGAAACCCATATTCGCCAAATCCTTCAATTTGACGAAAACAGCGTTCGGCAAAGTCTTTTTCATAGCCACGCGCCACCATGCCATTGACCAAGCGCAGGCCAAACTCATGAATGACGCCGGTTTTGCGAAATGTCGCCATGGCGCGGCGCAATTGGTCGGATTCCGATGGCGTGAAGCCAGCCGCCGCCACCGCAATGCGCATGGCTTGCTCTTGAAACAAAGGCACGCCGAGGGTTTTGCTCAGCACATCTTCCAATTCTTGAGACGGAAATTCGACTGCCTCCTCACCATTGCGGCGACGCAAATAAGGATGCACCATATCGCCTTGAATTGGCCCCGGGCGAACAATCGCCACCTCAATCACCAAATCATAAAAATCGCGCGGTTTAAGGCGCGGCAACATATTCATTTGCGCCCGACTCTCGACCTGAAAAACCCCAATCGACTCGCCACGGCATAACATATCGTAAACCGCCCCATCTTCAGGCGGCACATTGGCCAGCTCCAAATTACGTTGGTGATGCGCGGCGATTAAATCAAAACTGCGGCGGATGGCCGACAACATGCCGAGCGCCAGAATATCAATTTTCAAAATTCCTAATGTGTCGAGGTCGTCTTTATCCCATTCGATGAAAGTGCGCTCTTGCATGGCCGCATTGCCAATCGGCACCAGCGTGTCGAGGCGTTGATTGGTCACCACAAAGCCACCGACATGTTGCGATAAATGGCGCGGGAAGCCGATTAATTGCGCCGCCATATCAAGCGTTGCAGCCAAGCCAATAGCGTCAGGGTCGAGCCCCAGCCTGATAATGTGCTCGCGCGGGGGCGGCTGGTTTCCACTACCCCAACTGACCGACAAAAGAGCGCTGGCGATATCGGCCGATAGGCCCATGACCTTGGCCACTTCGCGCACCGCCGAACGACTGCGATAGGTAATCACCGTCGCCGCAATACCGGCCCGCTCGCGGCCATATTTTTGATAAATATATTGAATGACCTCCTCACGCCTTTCGTGTTCGAAATCAATATCAATATCGGGCGGCTCATTGCGTTCAGCGGAGATGAATCGCTCGAATAATAAGTCGAGACGGCTGGGGTCAACGGCGGTAATGCCGACGCAATAACAAACCGCAGAATTGGCCGCACTGCCGCGCCCCTGACATAAAATATGTTTGCGACGAGCGAAATTGACAATGTCGTGAACCGTCAAAAAATAAGGCGCATAGGAAAGCTGATCAATCAGCGCCAATTCATGGTGTAAGGTTTTTTCTAATTTGGTAGGCACGCCGTCTGGAAACCGCGCCGCCGCGCCCTCCCATGTGTATTTTTCTAATAGCGCCTGCGGCGATAAATGCGCATCAAACGCATCCTCGGGATATTGATAGGCCAGCTCATCAAGCGAGAATGTGCAAACTTTCAATACGGTTTCAATATTGCGCAAAGCATTTGGATAAGCGGCGAATAGACGCTGCGCTTCTGTGCTTGGCTTCAAATAACGCTCCGCATGGGCGGCCAAACGATAGCCAGCTTCTTGCAAAGTGCAATGATGGCGGATGCACACCACCACATCTTGCAATGGGCGCCGCGTTGGATTGTGATACAGCGGGTTAAAACTGGCGATCAGCCCGGCCCCCGCCCAATCGGCGAGCGCGGCAATTTGGCCAAACCATGCCGCATCATCAGCCCCGTAAAGCGGCACTAAAAGCGTGTAAACATGGTGGCTGCTGGCCGCCAAAAGCGCCACACTATCGCGAAATGATGCGGCCAGATCAGGCGGTGGGACAATCAGCCAGCAAAAGCGTTGCGCCTTTGCTAAGTTTAATAAATCGTCGATATATAATAGGCATTGGCCCTTGCTGGCCCGCCGATTGCCAAGCGTCAAACATTGCGACAAGGCGCCATAGGCGGCGCGGTCATGCGGATAGGCAATCACTTCAAAACCGCATTGCGTCACCAAACGGGCGCCGGGCACAAAGCGCATGCCGATGTCACGCGCCGCTGCATGGGCGCGCACCACGCCAGCCAATGTATTGCGGTCGGCCAAGCCAATCGCCCGATAGCCCAATGTCGCCGCCTCCAGCACCATTTCTTGTGGATGCGCTGCACCATGCAAAAAACTAAAATTGGAAATCGCCGCCAGTTCAGAAAATGCCTTGTCGATTGCTCCATCCATCAGGCAAACACCCCATGCATGAACCATTTGGGCTGTTGAGTTTCGCGCTCATACAGGCCGTCACGATAGAGCCAAAACCGATAGCCATTATTGTCTTCAATGCGAAAATAATCGCGCGTCTGACGATTATGGCTACGCAATTTTGTGCCGAAGATTTCCTGCCACCATTCAGGGCTAATGCGTTCTGGCCCTTGAGCGGCGACCACTTCATGCAACACCCGCCGCCAACGAAAGCGAAAGGGCGCGCCTTCTGGCACTTCGGCAATCACCTCAATCGGCTCTGGCGCGCATAACATGAAAAGCGGGCGCGTATGGATAGGCGGCGCTGTGTCAAAAGCCAGTTCTGAGGGGCGATTGGCGGCGGCTAATATTGGAATAAAATCAACGGCGCGCTCTGGAATATAAGACGGCTGCGCCACTGGCCGCACCACGCGCTGCGGCCCCAGACGCCCGACCAAACGGTCAATCAATTGCGCCAAAGCCGAGGCCGCCGGTGGCGCATGACTGCGCCCTTGCAGGCCCATAGCGGTTTGGGGCGGGCTGATGGGGGCTGTCTGGCTGGCCACCAGTCGTAATTTTTCAACCCCCAACCCAATATCCACCCCACTGCGCAAACGCTCCAATCGGTCAGCAAACAGCCGCGTCATATGGCTCGGCGTAGCAGACGGATGGGCCAAGCGCAAAGATAAGGCCATCACCGCATTATCAGTGCGGGTTAGCACCAAATCGAGCCGTTGTGCACCCTGCCCAGCGGCTTCCAATTTGACCGCTAATTGCGCACAAAGCGGCGCCAGTAAATCGGCCAAAGCTGGCAATTGGGTGATGCCTTGCGGCAATAGTTTTTGCACCAGAAATTCTGGCTCTGGCACACAAGGGCTGAGCGCCTCGCCAGCATGGCCAAACGCCTGTTCCATGCGCATCACCGGCAATGGCCCGAAACGGCGGGTCAAAGCGGGGCGCGCGAATTTTGCCAATTCCGACACCTTATCCAAGCCAAGCCGTCGGCATAGATCGAGCTGTTGCGGCGTCAATCGCAAAGCGGCAGGCGGCAAATCGAGCATCGCATCGGTTTCTTGTTGCGGCGGCAAAATGACCGCTTGGCGCTGGCGGCGAAACCGCGCCAGCCCCCAAGCCGCGCCAATCGTGCCCGCCACAGCCGCATGCACGGTAATGCCACGGGCCTGAAAACGCGCCTGTATATCAGCCAGCATGGCGCGCTCACCGGCGAATAAATGCGCGCAGCCGCTGATGTCTAATAATAGTCCAAAACCATCGGCCGGACTGTCGCCGGGGGCGTCATAGCCGACCCAAGGCGTGTAGCGCTGCAACCATTTGGCGGTTTTTTCTAACTTCATCTGCGCCGCTGGCCATGACACCGGAGCGGTTTGCAAATCGGGCACTAAGGCGCGGGCATCAGCCAGCGACATAGAGGCGTGCAAACCAGCTGTTTCTGCCAATGGTGTGACGGCCACGACGCGCTGGGTGTTGTTTTGCTTATCAACCAAAACAAATGGCCGCGTGGCATCAAATCCGCCGCCATGGCTTTGCACCAACCAATAGGGAAACCACAGGGACACAATGCGCCGTCCGGTCGCTTGCGGCTTGAAGGCAAAATCACCAATCGGCGTTTTTAGAGGTTCTTGTGGCGTGAAATCTGTCATCATTCACCGCCTTAATTGGCCGCTGACTGGCGTCGCGCGGCGACCATTGGTGGTGTCTCGGCGCCACCATCGGCACGGTTTTGTGGCATCGCTGGAAACACTTGCCAGCCCTGTGTCGGCGGGGTTTGACGATAGCTGCTGCGCAGACGAGTAAGCGTTAACTGCCAACCATTATTAGCAATGGCTTGCACTTGCCAACGGCTGGCCGCCGCCGAAGCCGTGCCCGCAGCACTGGCCCCCAAGGTCATAATCAAGGGCCGGTCGACACTGCGCGCGGTCATCGACAAGCGACGGCTAAAGGTAAAATTTGGCGCTTCGTCAGTGCTGGCCAGAATAATACAGCCAATGGCATCACAGCTCAGCGCTTCCTCGCCAGCCCACATCAGCTCTGGCAGGCTGACGCCATCCAGATAAATCAAATCATCGCGGGCCATTAAAGCCGGCGCATAGGGCTGGCCAGTGTCGCGCACGCCAGCATGGGTTTGCCCATAGAGCAAGGCGGTTTGCACACCACGAAACCGCGTCGCCAGATGATGCGCAAAACCGAGCGCCGCCGCCATATCACCAGTGCGTGCGGCGATAATTTCATGCACGCCGCCCAAGGCCAACCCGCCGCCACTAACATGAGCGGCAAAATAATCATCAATCGCGCCAAAACCCGTGGTGATATGCGCAGCAGATTGGCTAAGTGGTTCAAAACGCTCTATTTTTTTGCGCAGGCGCGCGATTTTTTGGCGATTTAGCGCATTAATTGGTGGTCTTTTTTCCGCGTCATTCATCTGGCGTGCCTGCTATATTTGCTTTTTTGTTCTTCTTTTGTTCTATTTTAATGACAGGCCAGAGTCAAGCCTCGCGACAAAATTGATAAAATTTTACCTGATTAGCGGATTTCCGCCGCACCCCAATAAGTGAAGCCCAACACGCGTGGTGTCGATGGCACATACATTTGATCCATATCGGTGATTTTGAAACCACCCTGTTCAATCAAATGCGGGATATCACGGTTGATATTGCAGCCGCCGGCAATGTGTCCCCAGACACCATTGAGGCGGTCTTGCCATTTGCTAATGGCCGCATCTGGCGCGCGCCCATGCTCAGAAAAAATCAATTTGCCACCCGGCTTCAAAACCCGCCGCATGCCTTGCATGGCGGCCAATGTGCCGGGGATTGTGCACAATGTATAAGTCAATAAAACCGTATCGACGCTATTATCTTCGAGCGGAATTTCTTCGCCCGGCAGATCAATAAACTCAACTGGAAATGGGGCCGCATCGGCCAGCGGTTTGGCCCGCGCAACCATTTCAGCGGCTGGCTCAAGACCAAATACCATGTCTACTTTTGAAGGGTCATAAAACGGCAGATTGAGACCGGTTCCCATGCCAATTTCAAGCACCCGGCCTTCGCAATGCGGCACAACTTTTTCACGTTGTTTACGCACTGGTTTGGTGCCGCAAGCCGTGTTCAAAAATCGTGGCAATACATATTTGTCATACAAGCCCATCACTCATCTCCTTCTCAACACTCATAGAGAAGCATGACATGATTTAACGATAGGTCAAGATGCAGAAAATTATCCAGCAACGAAGGCGGCGTAATCATCCATCAGATTTTTACTAATGTCACCAGGGGTGAAACGATAGGGGCCAATCTCAGAAACCGGTGTCACCTCAGCCGCAGTGCCGGTAATAAAACACTCGCTAAAGCCTTCCAATTCTTCCGGCAAAATCGTCCGCTCGACAATATCGAGGCCGCGCGCCCGTGCTAAGTCAATGACTGTGCGACGGGTAATGCCGTCGAGGAAACAATCTGGCGTTGGCGTGTGCAGCGTATTGCCATCGACAAAAAACATATTGGCGCCGGTTGCTTCAGCCACATGGCCGCGCCAATCCAGCATCATCGCATCTGCATAGCCTTTGCTTTCGGCTTCGTGTTTTGACAGGGTGCAAATCATATAAAGGCCAGCCGCTTTGGCATGGCACGGCGCGGTTTCCGGCGACGGACGACGATATTTGGCCATGTCCAAGCGAATGCCTTTGAGGCGCTCTTCCGGGTTGAAATAAGATGGCCATTCCCACGCAGCAATGGCAACATTAATGCGATTATTCTGTGCCGAAACGCCCATCATTTCTGAGCCGCGCCAAGCAACCGGACGTAAATAACCATCGCGCAGACCATTGGCCTCAAGCGTCTCTTGGCAAGCACGGTCAATTTCTTCGATTGTATAGGGAATTTTAAAACCCAGCTCACCCGCCGAATAAAACAAGCGTTCTGTATGTTCGCGCAATTTGAAAATCGACCCGCCATAGGCGCGCTCACCCTCAAAAACGCAAGATCCATAGTGTAAACCATGGGTCAACACATGGATTTTTGTTTCCGCCCATGGCGACATTTCGCCATTCATCCAAATGAAGCCATCACGCTGATCGAAACTCACAGTCATATCGAAATCCCCACAGGCCCATTTTATTTTGAAACCAAGGCCCTGAATGATGCTAGTATTATCAGTGGAAGTGATTTATGTCAATAAGGCTGACATATTTCAGCACTCTCGGTTTCGCCTTGTAAGGGTCATGATGACGCGTCAAAAAAACACCCAGGCCAATGATTTCAACGATGCCATTGAGCTGATGTTCTTTGCCTATCGTGACTTTATTGCGGATCCTGATGCCCTGCTGGCAGCGCATGATTTTGGCCGTGCCCATCACCGGGTTTTGCACTTTGTCGCTTCAAATCCGGGCATTTCTATCGCTGATTTATTGGACATTTTGCGCATTACCAAGCAAAGCTTGGCGCGGGTTTTGCGCGAGCTGATTGACAATGGCTATATTGAGCAAGCGATCGGCCAGAATGACCGCCGCAAACGTTTGTTGCATCTGACCCCTAAGGGGCGCGACTTACACGGACAATTGATTGCCCCGCAAATCAGTCGGTTTGATGAGGTGCTAGAAAAAATTGGCGCACCAGCCTTCGAGCAATGGAAAAAAACCATGCGGCATATTATTAATGCTGAAAATCGCGAGGCCATCGACAACCTCATTGACCGGTCGCGGCGCGAGATTAGTGCCCGCCCTGCCCGCGATAAGGGTGAATAAATGGTAACGACAAACCGGCTCAACGAATCCACGCCGCATGTGCTCATCGTTGATGATGACACGCGCATTCGGCAATTATTGCGCAAATATTTATCCGATAATGGCTATCGCGCCAGCACCGCCGCCGACGCCCGCGAGGCCCGCGAAAAAATGGATACGCTCAGTTTCGACCTGCTGGTTCTGGATGTGATGATGCCAGGAATCACCGGCGTTGAATTCACTGAAAAATTGCGCAAGGAAGACAATAGCGTGCCGATTTTACTGCTCACCGCACGGGCCGAAGTTGAGCATCGCATTGAGGGGCTGGCTGTCGGGGCTGATGATTATCTGCCCAAGCCTTTTGACCCAAAGGAATTATTATTGCGCATTCAAAATATTCTGCGGCGTAGCGCCAGCGATGAAGCCATTATTGAGCCGCCCGAAGAAGTGCGCTTTGGCGCCTTTACCTTCCGCTATGATCGCGGCGAATTATTGCGCGATGGCACGCGGGTGACGCTCACCACGCGCGAGATAGAAGTGCTGCGCTGCCTTACCGCGGAGCCCGGGCGTATTATTTCACGTATGGAACTGGCTGATGGCGAGGATATTTCCGAGCGCGCGATTGACGTGCAGGTCAATCGATTGCGCCGCAAAATTGAAGCCGATCCGCGCGACCCGATATATTTACAAACCGTGCGTGGCAGCGGCTATGTGTTGAGGACGGATTAGATTATGTGGTTCTCTCCTGCGGCTTTTTTGAAAACATATATGCCAACCGGCCTGTTTCCGCGTTCACTGTTGATTATTGTGATGCCCGTGGTGCTGACACAAATTGTTGTCGCCTTTGTGTTTATGGAACGGCATTGGAATACGGTAACCCAGCGGCTTTCCAGCGCCGCTGTCAGTGATATTGCTATTCTGGTTGATTTGCGCATGCGCGAACAAGGCAGTGACAGCGAATTGCTCAGCCAAATGGCTGGCGACACTTTTTCAATGTCGGTGGCTTTTTTGCCCGGCGAAAGCTTGCCTGAAACTGAAACCGCGCCGATTGTCGCCCTGCTACATCAATCGCTATCGCGCGAATTAACCGAACAAATTGGCCGCCCGTTCTGGCTCGATACGGTGACCTATGACAATTACGTCGATATTCGAGTGCTGCTTCCCGGCGAAGTGATGCGCGTGCTGACCCAACGCAAACGCGTTTATGCCACGAATTCGCATATTTTCATGATTTGGATGGTTGGCACATCGGTGATTTTGCTGATGGTCTCTGGGGTGTTTTTGCGCAATCAAATTCGCCCGATTCAACGTTTGGCCGAAGCCGCCGAAGAATTTGGCAAGGGCCGCGATACACCCGAATTCCGCCCAGCCGGCGCCTCGGAAGTGCGCCGCGCCGCCGCCTCTTTTATTGAAATGCGCGACCGTATTCAGCGGCAAATTGAGCAGCGCACAACCATGTTGGCGGGGGTCAGCCATGACCTGCGCACGCCCTTGACGCGACTGAAATTGCAAATGGCAATGATGCCGCAAACCCCTGATATTGAGGAGTTAAACAGCGACATCAGCGAAATGGAAGACATGCTTGATGACTATCTTGCCTTCGCCCGTGGCTATCAGGGCGAAAGCGCCAGCATCACTGCTTTTGAACCATTTTTGAGCCAAATTCACCGCGATGCTGAACGCCGCTGGCCGGATGTGCAAATCCGCCTCACCGACACGCTGCAAGCCGATGTGTCGATGAAGCAAAATGCCCTGCGCCGCTGTATTACCAATTTGATCAATAATGCCTGCGGCCATGCCAAATTAGTGCATGTAGCGGCCAAACTCGACGGTCAAACACAAATGCTGCATATCACCATTGATGACAATGGCGTCGGCATTCCCGAAGAGCGTTTGGAAGATGTGTTTCGTCCGTTTTATCGCTTGGATGATGCGCGCAATGCGCAAATGGGCGGCACCGGACTGGGACTGGCCATCGCCCGCGATGTGGCGCGCAGCCATGGCGGTGATATTATATTGCAGCGCAGCGGATTGGGTGGCCTTCAGGCCCGCGTCTCTATTCCGGCTTAATCTTCATCTTTATTTTTATCTTTATCGGAATGCGCTAAGTCGCGATTGCGCTGGGCGGCAGCTTGCGTGGCTTGGCGCATCAGCGTTCCCAGGCCTCCGGTTTCAGCCATCAGCACATCAAGAGCGGCTTCTGTGGTGCCATTGGGTGAGGTGACATTGCGGCGCAATTGCGACGGTGAGGTGTCGGGTTGCGCCATCATGGTGGCGGCACCGGCAATGGTTTGACGCGCCAACTGCAACGCCACTTGCTCGCTTAAGCCCAGCGATATGCCGGCCGCCATCATGGTTTCGGCCAAATAAAACACATAGGCGGGGCCAGAGCCGCTGATGGCGGTTACCGCGTCCATTTGTTTTTCACTGTCCAACCAAATGGTTTCGCCGACCGCCTGCATCAGATGGCCAGCGTCTTGCTTTTGCGCGGCGCTGACGCCATCGCTCGCAATCAGGGCGGTCATGCCCAAGCCAATCGCCGCTGGCGTATTGGGCATGGTGCGCACAATCACATCATGGCCGCCCAATAAGGCACTTAGCCGCTCAATCGGCTGACCGGCGAGAAGCGAAATAACCACAGTCGAGGGCCGCACAGCCGGTAATAGGCTGGGGAGCACGCTATCCGCCATTTGCGGCTTAATCGCCAAAACGATTATGTCAGGTGGTGATTGCTCGATTTGCTCAGCCGTTGGATTGACGACAGCGACAGCCGCCGCCAGCGCCTCAGACGGGGCCGGCTCATTGACCATAAATTGCGCCACGCCAAAGCCAGCCGCGTGCCAGCCCTGCAATAAAGCCGAGCCCATTTTGCCGCCGCCTACTAAGAGGATGCGCTGTTTTGAAAGACCATCAGGAATCATTTTAGGCATCACCGCGAGTTTCAAACATGCTGCTTTCAAGCGCCGCACGTGGCGAATGACCGGCCCAAATCAGAAATTGAAAGGCTGGGAAAAACCGCTCGCACGTATCAATTGCGTGGTTGATCAATTCTTCGCATTGGCCCTCAGACAAGCCGTCGCCGCTGACAAACATTGTGTTGCGGAATAAAATTGCGCCATCGGCTGACCAAATATCAAAATGACCGAGCCATAATTGCTCATTAATCAGCGCCAATAATTCATGTATTTCAATGCGTTTGCCCTGCGGTGCGCGTGTGTCGAGCACGCAAGCCAAGTGCAAACCACCCAAATCAGGCCGCCAGCTTATCGCCAAATGATAGTCGCAATGATTGCCGGCAACACACACATTCATATCGTCTTCCGTGCCGCGCTCAA
>JAHEGN010000043.1 GCA_024645085.1 Rhodobiaceae bacterium | reverse complement strand
GTGACAATGACGGCATGGGTTTCAATGTCGGTTTTCAGCCAGCGGGCGACGTCGCGCAAACCGCTCATAATGGCGTGTGACAGAGGATTGCGCGGGTTTTCGCGCGCCAAAGTAACGGTGGCAATGCCGTTTTCGCGCTGCAAGGTCAGCCCGTCGGGCAGGTCAATCATCGGCGCGTGCGGCGACATGGGTGATGATATTTTAGATGACACTGGCGCCCTCCCCGGCCGTTAATCATAGAATTCTGAGCCTAGAGCCTAGCAGGAAATGGCCACCATTCAAGTGCCATAGAGCGGCCACACGCCATGTTTTGCCAGCCGCCACAAAAAAGGCGACCCCCGCGAGAGGGCCGCCTAATGCTTGTGTTTGGAAAGCCTTAACGGCCCAGACGGCGGACATTAGCCGGTGTGTAATAATCCGGCGTCAGGCGCTCAAGACCGGTGACAAAATTGGCTGGGCGACCAGATTTCATCGCCAAGCCCAAATAACGCCCAGCCAGTAGGTCATAGGTAAACTCACCGCCGGTCGTCCAGCATGTATGGGCTTCAGGGCGATAATCCGGCGCTTGGCCAATTTCTTGGATGCGCCATAGCTCTCCACGGCCATCATACATTTCGCCAGCTGTCATTTGATTGCTGTCTTCGTCCATGCGCAGCACCCGTTTGGCATAAATATGCCGCGCTGTGCCTTTCAGCGTGCCTTCGACAACCCATTGGCGACGCATTTCATAACGCATCACGTCTTGGTTGACGTGTCCGGCCTGCAAAAACGTCTCATAAGGCGTGTGCACCGCATTATAATTATTCTGCTGCGACAGGCGGTCAAGCTTGCCCAGAACCGTCCAATTATAGCGATCCGGTGCACCATTATAGCCATCATACTGGTCAGATGTACCCAGACCATCGCCATTGGTGATTGGATTGTCATAGGCGATATTTGGCGCACGACGCACGCGACGCGTGCCCGGACTATAGGTCCAAGCCTTGCGGCCTTCTTTGGCCATGTTCAATGTTTCGTGCACCAGCACCACATTACCGGCGCGGCGGGCTGGCGATGACGTATAGGCGACAAAATAGATAGAAATATTATTCAAATCCTCAGCCCGCTGATTTTGCGCATTAGAATATGGAAACACCACCTCATCGCGGGTAAAGGTCAGTGTGTAATCGCCTGAAGTGGTTGGCGCAGCATAATTGAAATCGCGGGCAATCCGCTCACCGCGATAGCGCAAAGTATGGTTCCAGACAATCTCTAGTGCTGAAGACGGAATTGGAAACGGCGCCGCCATAATCGCTTCGGAAATACCATTGCCGCCGTCGACCACTTGACCAACTGCTGCATTGCGCGCTGCCGCTTTATAGACGAAGTCCGGATAAGTGCAACTGCGCCGCGATTTATAGACATGCAGCCGATAGCTATCAGGATAGGCTTTCAGCAGCGCTTTGTGCCCAACCGTCAACTGACTAGCATAATCGCCAGCATTGGCCGCTGTGATTGTATAAAGTGGCTTATCGGCCGCGAATGGATTAGGCAAAGCGCCACCATCATAACCGGCCAATATTTTTCTGCCATCGACCTGGCGCCCTGACCAGTTATCAACACCCGAACGCGATCCAGCTTTTTCGGCCCCCATCGGGGTCAAGTCCTTGCCGAGTCGATCGGCCACTTTAGCCGGTACAGCCGCCATAGCCCCACTGGCCACCAGGCTCAGTGTCAGGGCTGTTGTTAAAAATTGATGTTTCATTTTGTTTCCCTCCAAATGGATTGGTTTTCGGGGGCAGGCCAATGCCCACCCCCGAAAGACACTGATTAATAGGCGTAAGAGACGCTCAAGCTCACATTATCGCGGTCGATATTTGCGTTATACAAATCATCGCCCTCATACATTGTGTAGCCAAGGCGTGCCTTCAACCGACCTTGGCGCTCAATTTCAACCGATATTCCTGTGGTATATTGGTCTTCAATCCAAGCCGCGGCAGGCGTTGGTGACATGCCTGAAATGCCGCGCGTGTAAACAATGGTTGGCTTGGCACTGAACGACGTGCCAAACACATTATTGTATTGCAGCTGCCCCAATAATAGCCCACCGGAGGAATGCTCCGTCGGCCGGCAATCAGAGACTGAACGCGGGTCAAGTGACAACACGCCGCCCAGTGGTAGGTCAGAACCAGAGGTGCAGCGACCGGCCAGGCGGGGCGCCCGATTTTGCACCACAGAGAGAACCAAATCGGTTGAATTGGAGACATCGTTCAATGGATCGACATCGGCACGATAGTCGTAGCGATATTTATCAACCCCGGGAGCGTCAATATATTGGAACTCGGTTAACAAGATGGCCAAATCAGCCCCGAGAAAATTCACCACTGGATTAGAGCGTGTGAATGTCGCCGTGGTGCCAATATCGTAATTGACCACCCGTTCGTTCGAATAACCATGATAGACATCATAATCACCGCACTGAGTGGTTGTTAATTGCTGACCATAGAGCAAGCCTCTGACGACGCCAGGGAATTGCTCCCATGTGCATGAGCCGGCAATGGCTGAAATAGTGACCATATCCGTATCTTGCTGCAGCGGCATATTTGGCCGATAAGCGACCTCACCTTGCACACCCCAGCCTAGAATTGTGGTGTTAAAGCTCATGCCAACCACTTCAATGTCATCCGGATATTCAAAGAAAACACTGCCTTGATAGCGCAAGGCTGGCGTAATGGAACCCGTTGGCAAATACAGACCTGCCCCCGTCGCATTAAACGCTGAGCCTGTGGCCCCACCATTACCGCGATTACAGCCAAGGGCGGCAGCGGTTGCAACATTTGTTGCACTAATATTAGGGAACGCCGCCGAACATTGCGTGAGGTGCTCGTTCAGCGAACCACTGATTGCCGATTGCGCTACTGCCATCAGACACCCAGACAAGCCCAAATCACCCAATGTTGTTGGGTTTGTTGTGTTAATGGCCGCAGCATCCGAGAAGTTCGTTCCATAACCAACATCGAACATTGCCGCCGACGACGCCTGAATGCTGGCCCCAATAGTGTTGTAATAAGGCGCCAAGCCAAGTGGGTCTTCAAACGCCACGCCGTCTGCAACGCCGGGGGTTGCCCAGTTCTGGCTCAGACAGCCCGCCAGACCAAATTGGCGGGTAAAGGCGCCGTCTTTGGGACCAATCGCCCCAATGCCCAAAATTGGTGCGCCGGCTTTACTCGACACATAAGGCACACGGCTCGTGTAGTTCTGATAGTAGAAACCAAATTCGGTCGAGTTTATGGCCTCCGAATACCAGCGAAGCGCGACACCAAAATCATCAAATTCATCATTGACGATATCCACGCCCCGGGTCATGCGATTGCTGTCGCCCAATGTGCCAGCAGCCGAATTATACGAAATAGTATTGCGTTCCAATTCAGCTAAGCCGGTGGTCAGCGGACGAATATAACTTTCAACGTCATTTACCGCATCACAAGTGCCCAATTGTGTATCCAACATTGCGCCCAGAGCCGCTGTAGTGGCGTTAATTGAAGTCGCCGCGCCGCAATTACGCCGCGTGCCACCAAATGGCCCCGTGCCGACTAGGAACCCATTGGGTTGCGCCCCTGAACCGAGATTAGCCGCATCTGATGTGGCATAAGGCGTGCCGCCGACGTCAAGCCGGAAATGATCCCAGCCGCCGACATAGGCTTCAAGCGTCATATCATTGGGCAAGGAGATGGAGCCGTAAATCGCTTCAACGGGCAACAGAGCTTCTTTGATTTCAGCGCCTGGACGACGAATAGCAGGTACGTCGATTGGGCTGAACACGGAGTTACCGCCAATGAAGAAGGTTGATTCCCCCCAGTTGATGACCTGGCGGCCAACACGAATTTGGAATGGATTGCTTCCGGCCTCGCCGACGAAATCAAGATAGGCGTCCAGAATGTTTATATTTTCAATAGCATCGCGCTTGGCCCGGTCGGTTGGCCCAACGCGTTCATAAGAATTATCGTCATCAAGCACCGCATCATAAAAACCTTGCACCCGCACAAAGGCTTTCAAATCGCGGGTGAAATAGGCCTCAATGTCAGAGGTGAATTTTAGCGTACCGCCGGTCAAATCACCATTGTCAAAATTCAAACGGCCGTCATCGCCATTCAAGCCACCGTCATAGTTATACTGGCCGTCATTGGTGTCATATTGACATGAGCCTTGTGTGAAACCAGTCGCACATTGGACAGCCGAAGCGCCCAAAAGTGCCGTCGCGAAATTATTTTCCGCCAGAAGTCCAGCATAGACCGACCCTGCATCAACATCCATGGCGAGGTCTAGCCCGGGGGACAAGTCGGGATTACCGCCATTGGCGGCTGGCAATAAATTCTTATTACGGTCCTCAATGCGCACTTCAACGCCAACTGAGGCAATCGTATCAATTTGAATCTCAACACTACCAAGGCGCATATTATAGGCATTGGCTGGCGTGAGCAGCGCGGTTAAAAATGCGAATGATAGAGCCGTGCCAGCAACGGCCAAACTCCATGATGAAATCAAACGTTTCTTGATATAAGACGACATCCGTCCCCTCCCAAAATTGGGGCCGATGATAGTCGCCTTACTTGCTGCTAATCTTTACCAACGCTTATCGGCTGGCGATGACGCCAACCCTCTGACCAAATACACAGAACACATGACTGTCGGCCGACGTTTGCAACGCCATACCGAAAAAGCCCAAGACAAGCACTCCCGCCCCCGCCGTCGAACTTCAATCAAACTAAGCGATTATCAACGCCCAGTTAATCCAAGACCCTGCGTCCTTGTGGGCGCAAATGTCATGTCGCTCAACGTTCACGCAAAGCCAAAAAGGGTCAATATTGCTATTTTTTATTATCTTCTTTCATTGAAAATATTTATCAACGTAGCAAATAAAAAACCCGCAGTCGGCTTTCGCCAAAACTGCAGGTCTCATATTTATCAGGCTCAGCAAGGCTTTCAGGCTAAGCGCCTGAGCCGGACTGGTTAGTCGTTCAAATTATGGCTCAACACGCCAGGGTCACCATAAAGTAAGACTGTGTCTTCTGGGCCACTGGAAACGGTTGCAAAACTTTTACGGTCAGGCCGCACAACAGATTTGAAGCTCACGCCATTATCTTTTGAAATCAACACTGAGCCGGACAGGCCAGCCAAAACGATTGTGCCATCATCAAGCTGCGCGCCACCGGATACGGAGCGGTCAGACTTTGTCTTTGATTTTTCCCAGCTATCGCCGCCATCTGTGCTCAAATATACATTGCCGCGCATGCCCCAGACCAATAAAGAGCCATTGCTCAGCGTCATGCCGCCCCAGAATGACCCATCATAGGGAGTTTCGATGACGTCGAAGGTTTTGGCGCCATCGGTTGACTTATAAATTGTGCCATATTCGGCCGGAATATAGACATTGCCTTTGCGGTCAGAGAACAGACCATTCAAGTGAAAATCATCATAGCTATCTTCGATCAAGCGTCGGTTGGTCCATGTCTCGCCACCATCGGTAGTCTCGTAAGTGACGGAGAAGGCGCCAATAGCAATGCCATTATTGGCGTCTGAGAAATAAATCCCAAACAAGGGGTTTTCGCCGCGACGGGTGACGCGCTGCAATTGCCATGTATCGCCACCGTCGGTGGTTTTAATAATGGTTGCTTCATGACCAACCGCATAACCCGTTTGATTATCCAAGAAGGTCACAGCTGTCAGCGTATTGCGGGTTGGCACAGATGACGCCTGTTCCCACGTCGCACCATTATTATCCGAATGCAACACATGACCAAATTCGCCTACTGCCACCAAACGCGTGCCGATTTTGGCAACATCAAGCAATAAAGCTTCCGTCGCTTTGTCGCTTGGCGTGGCATATTCATACGGTTCCACTGCAAAGCTTGGCTGGCTCGCGACCAATG
>JAHEGN010000032.1 GCA_024645085.1 Rhodobiaceae bacterium | reverse complement strand
GCATTACCGTTTTAGCGAAAGAATTTACGCCTGCCGCCATGGAATTTCATCGGCGCAATATGAGTGCACGGGGCTATCGCATGGAAGGCCAGATCACCGCGCGCCGCTATATGATGATTGACGGCCCCGGTGAACCAGCCGATTTGTTCGATGGACAAGAGTATTATGCGGTAACTTTCGTGCGCAAAGATGCGGACGCCTCGTAAGGCTTAATTGAGTAAACTGCGGCAAAACAGCCAAAATCAATGTAACAATGGTTTTTGGCGGATAATTGCGCTAAAAATGGTCACCTCGACGGGAGAGATAATGGCTGTTGATTACGAAAAACACCTAGAAAAAGCGCTAGCTTCATTGCATGAAGAAGGCCGCTATCGTGTGTTTACTGATCTGGCACGTCGGGCTGGCGATTTTCCGCGCGCTATGAACCATTCGACCGAGCCACCGCGCGAAGTGACGGTTTGGTGTTCCAATGACTATCTCGGCATGGGGCAAAATGAGCGCGTAATGACGGCCATGAAAGATGCCATTGACACAATGGGCACTGGCGCCGGCGGGACGCGTAATATTTCTGGCAATCACCACACGATTGTGACACTGGAAAAAGAATTATGCGACCTGCACAATAAACAAGCCGCCTTAGTTTTCACCTCCGGCTATATTTCCAATGAAGCGACTTTGTCGACCTTGGCCAAATTGCTACCTGACTGCATTATTTTCTCAGATGAGCTTAACCATGCCTCAATGATTGAGGGCGTGCGCCAAAGCGGCTGCAGCAAACGCATTTGGCGGCATAATGACATTGCGCATTTAGAATCCTTGTTGCGCGAGGCCGACCCTAATCGGGCCAAGTTGATTGCCTTTGAAAGCGTTTACTCAATGGATGGCGACGTTGCGCCGATTGCTGAAATTTGCGCCTTGGCAGAAAAATATAACGCCCTGACCTATCTCGATGAAGTGCACGCGGTTGGCATGTATGGTCAACGCGGCGGCGGTATTGCCGATCGCGAAAACCTGATGCATCGGGTTGATATTATCGAAGGCACATTGGCCAAAGCCTTTGGCGTCATGGGCGGCTATATCACCGGCAACTCAAGCCTGATTGACGCCATACGGTCCTTTGCTCCAGGGTTTATTTTCACCACGTCTCTGCCACCTGCCATTGCCGCTGGTGCTATTGAAAGTGTGCGTATTCTGAAACAAGCCAATGACGTGCGGGCCCGCCACCAAGACCGCGCCGCGCGTTTGAAAGAAATGCTTACCCAAGAAGATCTGCCGGTTTTATTGAGCGAAACGCATATTGTGCCGATTATGGTTGGCGATCCGGTATTGTGCAAAGCCGCGTCCGATCGACTGCTGAATGAGCATAA
The DNA here is from genome assembly GCA_024645085.1 of Rhodobiaceae bacterium. Lineage (GTDB taxonomy): Bacteria > Pseudomonadota > Alphaproteobacteria > RS24 > RS24 > JAHEGN01. Next base: position 26,139 of record JAHEGN010000032.1, on the reverse strand, counting down.
TATTTATATTCAACCGATTAACTACCCAACTGTGCCGCGTGGCACTGAACGCTTGCGCATCACCCCAACGCCACTGCATGACGACGTTATGTTGGAGGAATTGGTCAGCGCAGTGAAAGAGGTATGGGACTATCTCGGTATCTCACGCGACGTGCCAATGCCCATGTCATTGTCAGCCGCGCAGTAAACTGTGTCGCTTTAATGTTACCCAATTCTCACCCGCATATTGCTTTTGGTAAAACCGGTCTTTTACTGGTCAATCTTGGCACGCCGGTGACGCCCGACGCCAAGGGACTGCGGCCTTATTTGAAGCAATTTCTTAGCGACCGACGGGTGATTGAAGCCTCGCCGCTGATTTGGCAGCCGCTATTGCGGGGGATTATTCTGAACACGCGGCCACGTAAATCAGCCAAGGCCTATGCCAAGATTTGGCGCCAAGAAAGCAATGAGAGCCCGTTGCGCTATTACACACGCGTGCAGGCCGAAAAACTGCAAGCCGAACTTGGCGAGAGCGTGGTCGTCGATTACGCCATGCGTTACGGCAAACCGTCTATTGATGAAAAACTAGCCAGCCTAAAAGCTGCTGGCTGCGAACGCATTAGCGTGATGGCGCTGTATCCGCAATATAGCGCCACCACCAGCGCCAGCGTTTATGATGAAGTGTTCCGCAGCCTGTTGAAAATGCGCTGGCAACCGGCCTTGCGCACCGCCGCGCCATGGCACGACCACGCGGCCTATATTGACGCTTTGGGAAATAGCGTGCGCGCGCATCTCGACCAGCTCGATTGGACGCCCGATGTGGTCGTTGCCTCCTTCCATGGCCTGCCGCAAAGCTATTTTGAAAAGGGCGACCCCTATCATTGCCATTGCGCGAAAACCGCCCGCCTATTGCACGAAAAATTGGGCATGGATGAAAACCAGTTGAAACTGACGTTCCAATCGCGCTTTGGTCCAACCCAATGGTTGCAACCTTATACCGACAAAACAGTTGTCGAGCTGGCGGAAAACGGCGCCAAAAAAATTGCCGTTGTCACCCCCGGGTTTATTTCCGATTGCGTCGAAACACTGGAAGAAATCGGCATTGAGCTGCAAAAAGATTTTCACCAAGCCGGCGGCACGCATTTTACCACCGTGCCATGTTTGAACGACACCCAAGACAGCATTGATTTGCTAGCCCTATTGGCGCGTAAAGACCTTTCTGGCTGGATTGACTAAGCAATAATATACCATCCGTGCGACGCAAGCTCATTGACGCTTGCAGCAGTTTCAGGCAGGCTGTCTGAGTAAGGTAGAATTATGCTCGATTGGCTTTCACTTGTCGGCGGCCCTTTGTCGCTCATCGACGGCGCCGCTATTGTTATTGCGTCATTCTTAACGGTTTGGCGTTCGCGCCGTCGTGGCCGACTGGCCTTGCTTTCAAGTTTCATTGGCCTATTTGCTATAATGGGCGCGACAATCGCTCAAAGCTACATGAAAAACAACGACTTAGACGTTGAGCTGATGATTATAGCTATTGCGTCCATAGATTTGGGCCGGATTATTTTATTCAGTCTTTTATCGGCGCTTGCTATCAGTATTTGGCGCGCTATTTTCAACCAAATTGGCCAAAGACGGCTATTTTCTAAGAAGTAAAAATTATGCCCCAAGCCATGTTTTCACGCTCCCTGCGCGCCTATACCGTTGGCCTACTAACCTTAATTTACACCGCCAATTACGTTGATCGGCAGATTGTCGCGATTTTATTGCAACCCATTAAAGAGGAAATGCTGCTGTCAGACACTCAGCTTGGCCTGTTAAGCGGTTTGGCTTTCGCTATTTTTTACGCCACTTTGGGCATTCCCATCGCCTATATGGCTGATCGTTATTCGCGCAAGAAAATTATTATTACCGCACTCACATTGTTCTCCGTCATGACTTATGTCTGCGGTTTGGCGCAAAATTACACGCAATTGCTATTGGCGCGTATCGGCGTTGGCGTTGGCGAAGCGGGCACCAGCCCTCCCTCGCATGCAATGATTTCCGATATGTATGAGCCGAGCGAGCGCGCCGGACCGCTGGCGATTTTTGCCCTTGGTATTAATATTGGCTTGTTTATTGCCTTTCTGGGCGGCGGGTATATCGCCCAGCATTATGGCTGGCGCGCCGCTTTTCAATTGGTCGCCCTGCCGGGCTTAGCGATTGCCGTCTTGGCCATGTTCACCTTGCGCGACCCGCCGCGTGGCATGAGCGACAAAACCTCAGACGCAATGGCCAGTGCCAAAGCCCCGAGCCTGAAAGATGTGTCACTGCATATGTGGCGCACCAAATCAATCCGCCAGCTGACCATTGCCACCACTTTGATTATCACCATTGGCTATGGCGGCATTGCCTGGATACCGTCTTATCTGCACCGTATTCATGGCATGAGCAGCGCCGAAATTGGCTACACGCTGGCCTTTATTATTGGTATTGGCGGCGGGCTTGGTACCGCCCTTGGGGGCGCCTTGGCCGACCGATTAGGCAAAAAAGACGTGCGTTGGAATGTCTGGATTATCATGCTCACCTCGGTTTGCACCATGCCATTTTCAATCGCCGCCTATCTTACCGATTCCGCCTTTTGGGCGATTATTTTGATGATCCCACCCGTAAGCGTTGGCGCGCTATATTTCGGCCCGTCACTGGCCATGCTGCATACATTGGTGCGCCCCGATATGCGCTCTAGCGCGTCAGCCATCACCCTCTTCATCAATAATATTATCGGCCTTGGCATCGGCCCGCTGGCCATTGGCCTGCTCAGTGACGCGATGACACCGGTTCATGGCGACAAAGCCCTGCCCTATGCGATGTCACTCATGGCGCTGATTACCTTATGGGCCTTTGTCCATTTTTGGTTTGCAGCGCGCAGTTTGACGCAAGATATTGCCGACTCACAACAGACGATGAGTGCTGAGTGAATGCTGAGGCTTAAACGCAAACTGCTGATTTATCTCGCCATTGTCGTGGTGCCCTTGAGCGCCGCCTCGGCGACAGGAGAGCAGAACTATCACGCACAATATAAAGCCTATGTCAGCGGCCTGAAGATTGCCAATATTGACGTGCAATTTAAGCTGCCGGTCGGCGGGTATCATTTATCGGCCAATGCACAAGCGGCTGGTGTCGGGCGGCTGTTCTCGTCTTCTTCTGCCGAAAGCCATAGTTTTGGCCAAATCACCAATGGTCAACTTGAGCCCGTGGGGGTCAGTATTGCGTGGAAGCAAAGTGATGAGATTAGAAAATCTGAAATCAGCTACACCAATGGCGCGCCGTCTGGGTTTTATTCCGACTATGCGCTGCCGCCTGAGCGCCAGCCAAAAACACCTGTGGCCCTAGAAACCGTCGGACGCGGCACAAATGATCCGTTTCTGGCCATGCTCGGGCAAATTAGTGACGATGATTTGAGCAGCGTCTGCCGGCTGCCCAAACGGCTGTTCGATGGGCGCCGATTGGCCAATCTCCGGCCGCAGAAAATGCAACTTATTGCCGCTGATGAGCATGGGCTTGACGTCGCCGGACCGGTGGTCAAATGCGAGACCAAATGGCTGCCAGTGGCCGGCTATTCGGAAGAAAGCATGCAAAACGCCGGTGAATTTGACACCTTCAGCATTTATTTTGCGCGCATTTCTGGAACCGATTATGCAGCCCCTGTGAAAGCCGTTACCAGCACGCGTTACGGCCGTTTTACGGTGATTGCCGATAAGTTTTTCACAAGCTCAGAAACAAAATAGCACGATAAACTGGCCTTTGGCCGACAAAGACCTATTTCTTATCCATCACATATACCAACAAAGGGGTGTTTTGATGATTGGAACAGTAAAATGGTTTAATACCGCCAATGGTTATGGCTTTATTACGCCGGATGATGGCTCAGATGACTGCTTTGTGCATGTCACGGCCCTGCAAGCGTGCGGGCTGAAGCAATTGGTTGAAGACCAACGTGTGCAATATGACATGCAAGAAGGACGCAATGGCCGCATGGTCGCCTGCGATTTGAGCATTTTGCAAAATGATATGAGCCAAGCGGCGGAATAAGTCTATTAGACTTGCGTTTTAGCTCGATTTGAGCGAATAATCCGCCTTAGAGGATACAATGGCTAAAATCGAGATTTACACAACCCAGACGTGCCCATTTTGCACTGCGGCAAAGAATTTATTGCGCGAAAAAAATGCCGCTTTTAGCGAAATTAATGTCGGGGCAGACCGCGCCCTGCGCGACGCCATGAAGGCGCGCGCCAATGGCAAACATACGGTGCCGCAAATCTTTATCAATGACAGGCATATTGGCGGCTGCGACGACTTATATGCGCTTGATGCGCAAAATAAGCTCGACGCCCTGCTTGCTTCCTAGACCTTAAAGCCCTGACATCAATCGATGGTAAAACCGAACCGTGTCGTTCAGGGTTTTCACGCCAATGCGCTCATTGGTGCCATGGATCGTGCCCAAATCACCGACTGGCAAAGCCATATAGGTAAAGCGATAGTGATTGGACGTCAGATTGCGATAGTGGCGCGTATCGGTTGCCGCCACCAATAGACGCGGGGTGATGACAATACGCTGCGGCGCCGCCGTGTCACGAATGGCGCTGGTGATTTTTTCCCAACCATAACCCTCAGTTGGCGATACAGGCGATGGCCCCATGCCGCGCTGTCCCGAAATATCGAAATCGACGCTGACACGCGTATCATCAATCACATCAATAACCCGCTGGCGCACTGTATCGGGCGTCTCTCCGGGCAGAATACGGAAATTGACCTTGGCGGTCGCATCAATCGGCAACACATTGGCTTTAATGCCGCCAGCAATCACCGTTGCCGCCGTCGTCGTGCGCATACCGGCTTGCGCCTGTGCATCATTGGCTAAGCTGGCCATAACAACCGGTTTGAACAGCCATAAATTCTTCATCACCATACGATTGACCAAGCCCATTTCATCGGCCACGGATTCAAGGAATTGTTGCGTATGTGAAAAATCACGCGGGAATTGATTGGCTTCAAGGCTGGCAATAGCGGCGGCCAAAATACCAATCGACGATTGTTTCGGGGGCACAGATGAGTGTCCACCGGCGCCGCGCGCTTTCAATTCCAGCGTCACAATGCCTTTTTCGGCTGGCGCAATAATGGCCAAAGGCACATCGACACCGGGCACCACGCCGCTGGTGACCAGACCACCTTCATCAATCAAAAACTCGGCCTCAACGCCGCGGCTTTCGAGCAATTTGGAAATTTCTAAGGCGCCATCAATGCCGCCTTGCTCTTCATCATGGCCAAAGGCGAAGTAAATCGTCCGCTGCGGTTGCACGCCAGCGCCTAACATGTTTTCAGCCGCCTCGAGAATGCCGATAATATTAACTTTGTTATCAAGCGTGCCGCGGCCCCAAATATAACCATCGGCGACGACACCGGCGTAAGGCGGTTGTTTCCAATCCGCTTCTGTGCCGGGAATGACCGGCACCACATCAAGATGTCCGAGCAGTAAAACCGGCTTTTCTTGCGGCGCACTGCCCTGCCATGTGTAGAGCAATGAATATTTATTGACCACTTCGCGCTTCAATGAGCGGTGCACCAAGGGGAATTTATCAGCCAAAAATTGGTGGAAAGCGATTAATTGTTTGCTGGAAGTCGGCTTATCGCGGCCAAAGGAAATGGTCTTATATTTAACCGCATCGCTCATCAAGCCCGTGACCCGCGCTTCATCGGGAGCGAAATCAAACCCATTGCCTGTCGCATCGCTCGCCGTTGGCGAAAATGTACGAATTAAAATAATGGCGATCAAAACCACCAGAATAGCCAGCAGGCCTTTTACCCATTTAGTTTTCATTGTCTCCCCCTATCCACGCGACATTTCTGTCAATGCGTGTCTCTCTAAACATAATACCACACCTATACTGACCATAAAGGTCAATAAGGAGGTTCCGCCATATGATATCAGCGGCAGCGGCACGCCAACAACCGGCGCAAGCCCCATGACCATGGCCAAATTGACGACAATATAAAATGAAATCGAAACGCCAATACTGGCAGTGACCAGCCGCGCATACTGGCTCTTCATTTGCCGCGCGCTTTGGAAAATCAAAAACAGCATCAGCATGAATAGTAGCATCAGAACCAAACTGCCGAAAAACCCAAGCTCTTCAGCGAAAATCGTAAAAATAAAATCCGTGTGTTTTTCTGGCAGGAAATTCAACCGACTTTGCGTGCCTTCCACCAAGCCTTTGCCCCAAAGCCCGCCTGAGCCAATGCCAATTTTTGACTGAATAATATGATAGCCAGCGCCCAATGGGTCACGATTGGGGTCAAGAAACACCAATACGCGCTCTTTTTGGTAGGTCAGCATATTCTGCCAAACCAAAGGAATGGCTGCCAAAACCGCTAGCCCGCCACCAATAAAATAGCGCCGCTGCACACCAGCCAGAAAAACCACGCTGAGGCCGGTGACCGCCAGCATAATCATTGTGCCCAAATCAGGTTGACGGAAAATCAGCAAACATGGCAGGCCAATCATCAATAGCGGAATCAGCAGATTGATCGGTCGAGACACATCGCTGTGGTAAACCGATTGATAAAACCGCGCCAAAGCCAGAATAAGCCCCAGTCGAATGAACTCCGACGGCTGCACACGAGCCACGCCAAAATCCAACCAACGCTGCGCCCCCATAGACTTCACGCCCAAAAACTCGACACCCAAAAGCATCAGGAGAACAACAGCATAAACCGCATAGGACAGTGAGAAGATGGTGCGCACGTCAAGCGCGGCAATCATCAGCATAATCACCAGGCCAAGCATCAAACGCGCCGCATGGCGCCAAGCCCAAGGCGAAAAATCGCCGCCTGCTACTGAATATTGCAGCAATACCCCTGCCATGCCGAGTAGCAAAACACTCAACACTAAGGGCCAATGCACGTTGAAAGAAATCGGCCCTGTGGCCTCACGTCCGCTGCCACTATTGAACAAGCTCATGTAGTCACCTGTTTGGCTTTGCGCTCTGGCGTGCTCAGCAAATGGGCCATAATATCGCGCGCAATCGGCGCTGCGACAGCCGCTCCGCCACCGCCATGCTCAACAACCACGGATATTGCATAGCGCGGGTTTTTATAGGGCGCATAGCCAACGAATAAAGCGTGATCGCGCAAATACCATTCCAAATCCTTATTCGCCACCACACCAGTTTCGCGTTCAGCCATGGTAATACGGCGCACTTGCGATGTGCCGGTTTTTCCGACCATTCGCTGGCCATTGATTAAAAGGCTCGAGCCATAGGCCGTGCCGTCAGCCGTATTGACCGCCTGATACATGCCAGATTGCACGAGCTTCAAGTGGCGAGACGAAAGTTGCAAATCGACTTTGCTTGCCTCATCAGTATTCGCCGCCTCTCCAGCCACCGGTGCCGACACGCGTGGACGCACATAGACACCCTTATTGGCCAGCGCCGCGGTCATCACCACTAATTGCAGCGGCGTGGCCAGCAAAAACCCTTGGCCAATGCCGGTAATCACTGTTTCACCGCCGCGCCAGCCAGCATCAAAATTGGCACGCTTCCAATCGCGCCCCGGGACAATGCCAGTTTTTTCGCCGCTCAAATCAATGCCAGTTGCTTGCCCAAGGCCAAAACGGCGGGCCATTTTTTCGATATTATCGATGCCAGTACGCACAGCAATGTCATAAAAATAAACGTCGCAAGACTGGGCCAATGCCGCTTCCAAGTTAATGTCGCCGTGCCCCTCATCCAGCCAACAGTGATATTGCTCATTGGCATAATCGTGAATGCCCGAACATTTTATTTTCTCATTCGGCGTGATGACGCCAGCCTCCAATGCGGCAAGAGCGACAATCATTTTGAACGTTGAGCCGGGCGCGTAAAGACCGCGCAAAGGCTTGTTCAATAGGGGTTTGCGCTCATGCACCAGCATGGCTTCCCAGCTTTTGGCATCAATGCCACTGGATAATTGATTGGGGTCGTAAGACGGTGTCGATACCATGCATAGAATATCGCCATTATTGACGTCCATCACCACCGCTGAGGCGCTCTGTTTGCCCAATCGCTCAGAGGCGAATTTTTGTAGTTCGACATCAATGGTCAATTGCAAATTCTGCCCGCTCTCGGCCGGACTTTGTGATAATTCACGCACCGGGCGGCCCAATGCATTGACCTCAAACTGGCGCACGCCGGCTAAACCGCGCAACGCCTCCTCATGGCTACGCTCAATACCGGTTTGGCCAACCATATCATTAGCAATATCGCCAAATTGATTAATGTCTTTGGTGGTTTTGGCGGCGACATAACCGATCAAATGGGCCGCTGCCGCGCCATATGTATAAACCCGCTTTTCACCGACAACGGGCTCTACACCCGGCAAAAATGGCAATTGGCTATTCAATTTTGCGAATTGCTCCCAACGCAAATTATCGGCAACAGTGATTGCCTTAAATTTTGGCATGCGTCGAATACGGCTTTTTATTTTGCTCATGCGACCGTCCGACAAACCCAATATGCGCTGCAATTCATTCAGCGTAAGCGCCAGGTCAACCGCGCGCTCGGGCACAATCACAACACTCAAATTGCGGTCATTTTCAGCCAGTGTAATGCCATGGCGATCACTGATTAGGCCGCGCGAGGCGATAACTGGCGAAATATTGACCCGATTGGCATCGGCCAATGTGGCGTAGGTATCGCTTTGGGCTATTTGCAAATATTGCAAACGGCCAATTAAGACACCAAACAAACCGACTTGCGCCGCGCCAATAATCAGACTGCGTCGAGAAAAGGAAAATTCTTCTTCAAATTCTTCCGACATTAATAAGCCCCATGCGGGTGGTCATCCTGGCTCAACCAATCAAACGCCACATTAAACAGCGGAAAAGCCAAGACAGTTAGCAGCGCACCGAGCATGGTGGCGCCAAAACTCGGCGCCACAGACAAACTCAAAACAGCCGCCACATAAAACACCGCGTAAATCAGGAAACATAGAAATCCGAATGTTACCCAGACGGTATTAAAAGCTGCATTATATAAAAGCTGGCGCTGCCCTAAAGCTAGAATAAAGAACACGCAAAACAAAAAGCTCCAAAAGCCAATCGGTGTCTCACTGGTTATGTCCTTGAAAACCCCAAGCAGCAAAATGGCAATCGGCGCCACCGGCCCCTCGCTATAACGCGCCAAAAAAAACATCGGCACAAAAACGAAACCAATATCCATACTGGTCAGCCAATCGCCTCCCAGAGGTACATGCTCAGCGACAATCAGCACAAAAATAGCCAGCAGCGGCACCCATGTTTGCAAAAACCGGCGTGTCGGTTCTGTTGTCGAGACAACCATTAGCGACCTCGCACCGGCGTCGAAACGTCAGGGACACTCTCAGACAAGACCAAGCGTACATGCACAAGCTGATCCAAATCATCGTGTAATTGGACAAATGGTGTGCCCTTCTCATCAAGCGCCAATTTACCGACTGGCAGGCCAATCGGCATTTCCCCACCGTCGCCCGAGGTGATGATGGTTTCAGCATTTTGCATTTCAGCTTTGCGCGGTAAGAAGGTCAACATTGGTTGGCTTTCATTGCGGCCCGACAAGATCGCCCGCACATTGCCCGATAATGTCACCACGGGAATATGACTGTTTAGGTCAGTGGCCAGTAAAACCCGGCTCGAACGCGCGCCAACAGAAATAACGCGGCCCACCAAACCGCGTCCGCCCATCACCGCTTGGCCAAGGGCCACGCCGTCTGCTTGCCCACGATTAACAACCAGCGTTTTGACAAACGGACTGCGCAAATCAGCAACCACGCGCGCGCCTATGACCTTGGCGTCGGTTTCAATGGGCATCGACAGCAGCTGACGATATTGCGACAGCAGAGCACTATCTCGGGTGAGGGTTTCGATATTTTCGCGGAGCAATTGATTTTCAACCAACAGGGCAGCGTTTTGTTCGCGCAAATCCATCAATTCGGTCATATTTTCGCCGGCTTCGCGAATTTGTTCGAATGGCCATGCGACCAGTTGAAAGACCGGCATTAAAACGTCGAAGCTTTTTTGCCTCAAATCGACAATAAGCGGATCATTTTTCGGTAAGACAAAAAGCAGTAGAAGAGCTAAAAGAGCGCAAATAAAGGCAATGCCGGTCCCCGTTAAAAGTCGCTTCTCGCCTTTTCGAGCCCCAAAACCTGCCAATTTAGCCTCATCAAATCCAGTGCCCTAATAGGCCGCTGACAATATGTGCTTCATCACTTTAATGTGCTCCAGCGCGCGCCCTGTTCCCAACGCCACGCATGACAGAGCCTCATCAGCAATCGATACTGGCAAACCAGTGGCCTCGCGCAAAATCGCATCCAAATTGTGCAATAAGGCGCCACCGCCGGTCATCACAATGCCTTTATCAACTATATCAGCGGCCAATTCAGGCGGCGTTGCTTCCAAGGCCACTTTCACCGCGTCAATAATTGCGCTAACAGGCTCGGCCAAGGCTTCACAAATTTCGCGTTGCGTGATGGTAACCTCACGCGGCACGCCATTCATTAAATCGCGGCCTTTAATTTTCACTTCCGCGCCTTCTTCACCCGGCGCCATCATGGCTGACCCAACCTCTTTTTTAATCCGCTCAGCTGTCGACTCGCCGAGCAATAAATTATGGTTGCGACGGATGTGCGCGATAATCGCTTCATCCATTTTATCGCCACCAACCCGCACTGAACGCGAGTACACAATGCCGCCCAAAGATAGAACCGCAACTTCCGTCGTGCCGCCACCAATATCAACCACCATGGAACCGGTTGGCTCAGTCACCGGCAAACCGGCACCAATCGCCGCCGCCATCGGTTCTTCGATAAGGAATACCCGACGCGCACCGGCGGACATGGCGCTTTCCTGAATGGCACGCCGCTCAACCGCTGTCGCACCAGAAGGCACACAGACAACAATTTGCGGATGGGCGAATGACCGCCGATTATGAACCTTGCGAATAAAATGTTTGATCATTTCTTCAGTCACGTCAAAATCGGCAATCACCCCATCGCGCATAGGGCGAATGGCTTTAATATTACCTGGCGTCCGGCCAAGCATTAATTTTGCTTCTTCGCCGACTGCCAGAACACGCTTGCGCCCTTGGCTTTCAAAAATTGCGACCACAGATGGTTCGTTCAGAACAATGCCGCGACCTTTCACAAAAACCAGTGTGTTTGCCGTGCCCAAATCAATGGCCATATCGGCAGAAAACATTGCAAGCAAACTATTAAGCATTTTTTTCCCTATCTATACCTCAGGCCGACATTGTGCCAGGAGCCTGTTTCTCTCTTTTAACCAATAACTTATTTAAGGCACTAATATAAGCGCGGGCTGATGCCACCATTGTATCCGTGTCAGCACCCCGTCCCGTAACAGTCTTACCGTTTTCTTCCAAGCGCACACTAACTTCAGCCTGCGCATCCGTGCCTTCAGTGACCGCATGCACTTGATAAAGCTGCAACACGGCCTCATGCGGGAACAAAGCTTTAATAGCGTTGAAAATAGCATCAACCGGACCATCGCCCGTGCTTTCCACTTGCGAGGCATGGCCGTCAATGTCCAAGCCCAATTTGGCGGTTTGCGGGCCCTCTGAACCAGCAATTACCGTCAAAAAGCTCAGCTTGATCGTATCAATGCCTTTTGCCACTTCATCATCAACCAAGGCAACAATGTCATCATCAAACACATGTTTTTTGCGATCAGCCAAATCTTTGAAGCGGGTAAAGGCTTCTTGCAATTGATTGTCGCCTAACTCATAGCCCAATGTTTTGATTTTCTCCCGAAACGCATGGCGGCCCGAATGTTTGCCCATAACCAGAGAAGTCTGAGAAATGCCGACACTCTCGGGCGTCATAATTTCATAGGTCTGATTATTCTTCAGCATGCCATCTTGGTGGATACCGCTTTCATGGGCAAAGGCGTTTTGCCCGACAATTGCTTTATTATACTGCACCGGAAAAGCGGTGACAGCCGACACTAATTTCGAGGCACGCGCCAACATGGTGGTCTCAATTCCGGTCCATTGCGGCATTAAATCAGCCCGCACATTCAAGGCCATGACGATTTCTTCCAAAGCCGCATTACCAGCACGCTCGCCAATACCATTAATGGTACACTCAATTTGTCGGGCTCCGGCTTGCACGCCAGCCAAAGAATTGGCCACCGCCAGCCCTAAATCATTATGGCAATGGGTCGAGATAATCGCCTTATCTATATTCGGCACGCGATTGCGCAACATCGTAATGGTCTCAACATATTCCTGCGGCATGGTGTAACCCACTGTGTCGGGAATATTCACCGTCGTGGCCCCGGCTTTAATGGCGGTTTCGACGACAGCGCATAAATAATCGCGGTCGGTGCGGGTTGCATCTTCCGGCGACCATTCAACATTGTCGGTATATTTGCGCGCATGCGAGACGGAAAACGCCACGGCCTCCATCACATCTTCCGGTGACATTTGCAGCTTATGTTTCATATGCACGGGGCTGGTCGAAATAAATGTATGGATACGCGGGTTTTTGGCATGTTTCAGCGCTTCACCGGCCCGATCAATATCCTTGGCACCGGCCCGCGCCAAACCGCACACTTGCGCATTTTTGACCAGTTTGGCCACTTCTGTGACGCTTTCAAAATCGCCATTTGAGGCAATTGGGAAACCGGCTTCGATAATATCGACGCCCATTGTGTCCAATAATTCAGCGACTTGCAGCTTTTCTTCCAAAGTCATGGAAGCGCCCGGCGATTGCTCACCGTCGCGCAATGTGGTGTCAAAAATATAAACTCGATCGTTTTTCGATCCGTTATGTTGTTGTTTCTGTGTCATTTCTCATCCTTCTCGAGGTGTTTTTCAAACGGTCCTTTGCTTTTCCTTAAACCCCCTGAGAACGCGTCGTCGAGACCTGTCCGAACTCAGGGGCAGATAAGAAGAAGGATAGGTAGACGAAGGGTAAAGGGGCGCGCGCCAAACGGTTCAGCAGATGCGCATGCATGTGCTGAACTTTGTATTTCGATTGTGCGCCCACAAATCACCATAGAAATCACTCTCTTAATTCCATGAGCATAGCCCATATCCCTGTTTATCCAAGGAAAAAAGCATTGGCAAGCAATTTTACTTGACCTCAAACGCCAGCCAATAAACGGGCATTTCCCTGCACTTCGGCAATCAGAAAATCCATCACTGCGCGCACATGGCCAAGACGCGCCAAATCTGACCGCGTCAACAGCCAGAGTTCCAAGGCACCAAGCAATTCAGGACCGGCTAAACATTGTACATTGGGCAAGTTTTGCGCGTAAAAACATGGCAAAGCAGCAAGCCCTGAGCCGGTCTGCACGGCGCCAGCCCGAGTCATCGGACTGCCCGAGCGCATCACCACATTGCCGGCACGCTCAGCCCGCGACAGCCACCAAATCGGCCCAAATGGCCGGTCTTCCTCCGAAAATCCGATAATATCATGGCCCGCCAGGTCGCCGCTCGTCGGCACGGGGCCGTGGCTCTTGACATAATCATTATGCGCATAAAGGCCATAACCAATATCAGCCAATTTACGGACCAACATATCGCCCTGAGTGGGACGTTCGAGGCGCAAAGCAATGTCAACATCACGCAAGCCATTCATCACCCGAGGGGCTGAACTGGCACTGGTGACCCGCGCTTCGGTGACAACATCCAAGGCGACATCAGGCATTTGAGCGGTGAAACGGGCAACGGCTGGGCCTAAAAGACTGCCGCCGATCATCTCACTGGTGCTTACCCGCACCACACCGCGATAGTTTTCCGAACCGGCCTTAAAATCGCGATGCAACGAAGTGAGCCGTTGGTCAACGGGGCCCAGTGTCTCAAGCAATCGCGTGCCGTCTGGGGTCAACTCATAGCCCGAACGCAAACGCTCAAACAGTCGCGCGTCGAGTGCCTGCTCAAGATTGGCGATACGGCGCAGCACCGTCGTGGTGTTAACGTTCAACGCCCGCGCAGCAGCTGACAAGCTACCGGCGCTGGCAACCGCCAAGAAAAACCGCAAATCGTCCCAATCCATATGTCTCATATTTGCAATTATATAGCTGCAAATATGCATTACTGCAATTATGCACAGCCCGATTTGCTAAATTTCATGAGTGTGCATTTCGGCGCCGAATAATTTGTCTAGCGACAAAGTGCCAGGACCGCGCGCAAAAATAACCATCAGAATGGTCACCCAGAGTAATCTTTGGTCGAGAATCAACGCGTCTGAGGCGCGGTCAAACCAAGCGCCAATGGTGGCTTCATCTACCCCATGGCCATAAATGTCGGTCAGGGTTTGGATAAAAACAAATCCAATCATCCCCAATGCCGCCAAACGGGTGAATAAGCCGAAGACAATCAGGGCTGGCAGAACAAATTCGGCGTAAGTGCCCAGCAGTACAATAAATGTGTAAAAGCCGCTCAATTGCGATGCATCATAGGAAACCGCCTGGGTGGCCGCCGGGAAGATTTGATAATAAGCGCCAATGCTCGGTTGCCATAAGCTCTCGCCAATTTTAGTCATCGCCGAGGCCCAATAATAATTCATCAACACGGCCGCAAAAGCGAACCGCGCCACAAACTGTGACAACCAAGGCTCAAAAATCGCATGTATGTACTGGGCAATAATTTGGTTAAGTCGAATAATCAGGGTCATATTAGCTCCTCCTATTATGAGACAATCAGCTCATGTTTCAGCAATTGAATAAAAATGGCGTCAAAATCCGAAAGCGATAAATCCGCTTCAATCATCGCATCTCCGATTGGGCGGTGGTCAGCGAGATAGGTCAGAAACTGATGCTGCTCGGGCGTCAAAAGCGCCACATGAGGGGTATGATTAAAACGATAAATCATAACCGTTTGGCTTCCGAAATTGTCCAAATCAGGCGTTGCTGCATCCTCATTCAAAAACTTCCAAAGTTGAAAAATCGGCCATGGTGAGTTTAGAATTTGCAAACCAGGCGCAAAGCGCACACGCAAATTAACCAAATCATCCGGCGCCAAAGCGGTTAATAACTCTGGATCGATCGGCTCATGTTTTTCGGCATAATAGGCCTGTTGCATGGCCCATTCCAAACGCGCCACGTCACCAACAAAGGCGAGGCTTTCAAAGGCTGAAAAATTGTCCAGAAAGCTCGCTAAGCTGGCACCAAATTCAGACAATAGTGGCGACGAGGGCATTTCCGCATCAAGATAGTAACCCGCTAGGTTTTCAAAGGCTTCCTCGCCCAAAAGCTGTCGCAATAGCGGGAATTTATCACGCAAAACCTGTCGCAAACCAAAGGCCACATTATTGCGGTAAACCGCAAAACGCGCGGCAGCATCTTCATGTCGACCGGTTGCCGAATGGCGCAGACTTGCTGGCAAAGAAGCGTTTGGGTCAACCAAGGCGGCAGCAAATTGGCTGTAAAAATTCTCGTCAGTGTGCCTTAAATCTTGGCTCATGCTGGCACCTTTGCATTCATCGCAGACACCAGAACATGATTGGCGCGCTGCACTTCAAGCAGCATGTCAGACCATGGCGGGATATTATTGTCGCGTTCAATCAGTGTCGGAAAAGCGCCAATATCGTGGCACAGATGCTCAAACAGCCGCCACACCTCTTCGTCAATTGGCGCCCCGTGATTGTCAATCAAAAGCTCATGACCCAGCGCGTCAGTGTCGCGATAAAACCCGGCCAAATGGATTTCACCGACCGCATCATAATTGAAGTTGCGCAGATAAGACCCCGTGTCCCATTGCTGATTTTGCGCCGACACATAGACATTATTCAAATCTAACAGCAAGCCGCAGCCGGTTTTGGCGGCGACAGCCGAGAGAAAATCAACCTCACGCCAGACCGAGCTGTCGATTGTTAGATAAGTCGCTGGATTCTCAAGCAATATCGGCCGCCCCAAGGCCTGCTGCACAGTGTCAATATGACCACAAATGCGCTCGAAATTGAGCTCATCATAGCTAATTGGCAAAAGGTCATTGAAAAACACGCCCTGATGCGACGACCAAGCGAGATGCTCGGACACTTGTGCCGGTTGCAGCCACTCTATCAGCTGTTTCAAAGCTTCGATATGCCGGCAATCTGGCGCCTGCTCGCCTGCCAATGACAGGCCGACGCCATGCACGCTTATGGGATAGTGCACCGCCAGAGCTTCTAATTGCGCCCGCGTTTCACCGTGAACCGCCATGTAATTCTCAGCATGCACCTCAAGCCAAGAAACCTCCGACGGCAAGTCCATTAACTCAGAAAAGTGCCGGGATTTGAAACCAACCCCGACACCTCTAAGACTTTGCTCAGCTTGCTTCATTCAATCCCCCAATCGGGCGATTTGTCAGCGGTTAGCTTGGATCACGCATCAACGGCTCAAGTGAGCCATGACGACGCTGCCCATTGGCTTGATCGGGCAATGAGATTTTTTCACATTTCCCACGCGGCTTAAACGTCCAAGCGTTGCCTTGATAGTCAACCTTAGACGTGCCCGCGCAAGACGTTCCCGGCCCAGCGGCGCAATCATTTTTTCCCGCTTTAGAAACGCCATAGCATTTCTCTTTTACTTTGCCACCTTTGGCGGCCTCAGCGGAGGAATAAACAGACATAGTGCCCAGTGTCACGGCAATAGCGCTTGAAAGGGCAAGTAAGGTAAGAGAGTTTTTCATTTTTGTGACTTTCTTTTTTTATTGATCACGTTATTAGTATGCCCCCGAAACCGCAGAAACCGCAAGCAAAAACAAAAAAGGGCCGCCAAATGGCAGCCCTTTTCTCATTGGCACGATTGGCCGATTAGTTTTTTGCTTGGTCGACCAATTTATTGGCCGAAATCCATGGCATTTTTGAGCGCAAATCAGCGCCGACTTTTTCAATCGGATGGGCTGCGGATTGGGCACGGAATTCTTTGATTTCTTCCTGACCACCCTGCATCCAGCGATCGGTAAATTTACCGGTCTGAATATCTTCAAGAATTTTCTTCATCTCGGCTTTGGTTTCGCTGGTCACAACCCGTGGGCCCGACACATATTCGCCAAATTCAGCGGTGTTTGAAATCGAGTAATTCATATTGGCAATGCCGCCTTCATAAATCAGATCAACGATTAATTTAACTTCATGCAGACACTCGAAATAAGCCATTTCCGGCGGATACCCGGCTTCAGTCAGTGTTTCGTAGCCCGCTTTAATCAGCTCAACCACGCCACCGCACAAAACAGCCTGCTCGCCGAACAAGTCAGTTTCGCATTCGTCACGGAAAGTTGTTTCAATAATCCCTGAACGACCCCCGCCAACGCCGCAAGCATAGGACAGAGCCAGTTCACGCGCCGTGCCAGATGCATCTTGCGCAACTGCGACCAAACATGGCACGCCGCCGCCTTTGAGATATTCGCCGCGCACAGTGTGGCCCGGGCCTTTTGGCGCGCACATTGACACGTCTAAATCAGGACGCGCTTTAATCAGACCAAAATGAATAGCCAAGCCATGAGCAAACATCAAAGTGCCGCCTTCACGAATATTATTGGCAATGCTCTCGGCATAAATATCTTTTTGCAATTCATCGGGTGTCAAAATCATCACCACATCCGCCCAAGCAGCGGCGTCGGCAATTGACTTGACCGGCACGCCTTCGGCTTCGGCTTTTGCAATAGAGCTTGAGCCGTCACGCAGGCCGACACAAATATCGGTTACGCCGCTGTCGCGTAGGTTCAGCAAATGTGCGTGTCCTTGGCTACCATAGCCAATTACTGCCACTTTTTTACCTTTAATCAGTTCACCATCCGCATCGCGGTCATATAGCATTTCCATTTTTTGCTCCTTAAATAATCTCAAACTGTGAAAATTCGTGTGCCTACATTCGCTCTGGGCCGCGGGCAATCGCCGCCACGCCTGTGCGTGACACTTCTTGCAATCCCAACGGAACCATGAGGCCAATAAAGGCGTCAATTTTTGCCGTATTGCCGGTGATTTCGAAAACGAAACTTTCCGGTGTGGCGTCAATCACGCGGGCCCGAAAAGCCTCCGACATGCGCAAAGCTTCGACCCGATCATTGCCCTTGCCGGTTACTTTAACCAAGGCCAGCTCACGCTCAACACTGTCGGTCTCAACGGTCAAATCAACCACACGGTGCACCGGAACAAGGCGCTGCAATTGCGCTTTGATTTGGTTAATCACCTGCGGTGTGGCAGTTGTCACAATGGTAATCCGCGACATATGCTCGTCTTCATTGACTTCGGCTACAGTCAGACTGTCGATATTATAACCGCGACCAGAAAATAGCCCGATAACGCGCGCCAACACGCCCGCTTCATTGTCAACCAATGCGGCGATTGTATGTGTATTAATTGGCTGTTCTTCGCTCATCATTTTAACATCCCGAATGTCACGTTTTGAAACCTGACGGCTACCATCTCGCTTGCGTGCTTCTATAGCGCATCAACCAAGCGGTTGAAAGCCCTGTTTGCTGATTGCTAGACCATTGCCTTGCCAGCGTCAGAGACTTCGACATCAAGCCCCTGATCATCGGCCAACAACATTTCATTATGCGCTGCTCCTGATGGAATCATCGGGAAGCAGTTTTCATCTTTGGTGACAATGCAGTCGAAAATAACCGGCCCATCAGTGGCAATCATTTTCTTAATCGCATCATCCAATTCATCCGGCGTCTCAGCGCGAATACCGGTGGCGCCATAGGCCTCGGCCAATTTTACGAAATCTGGCAAGGCTTCCGAATAGGAGCTGGAATAGCGTCCACCGTGCAGCAATTCCTGCCATTGGCGCACCATGCCCATATATTCATTGTTCAAAATGAAGATTTTAATCGGCAAGCGATATTGAACCGCCGTCGACAATTCTTGCATGGTCATTTGAACCGAGGCTTCACCGGCAATATCAATAACCAATGATTTGGGATGCGCCACTTGCACGCCAACCGCTGCCGGAATGCCATAGCCCATCGTCCCCAAACCACCCGATGTCATCCACCGATTGGGGTCTTCAAAGCGATAATATTGCGCCGCCCACATTTGGTGCTGGCCAACTTCCGTGGTGATATAAGTGTCCCCACCCTTGGTCAGCTCATACAGGCGTTCAACCGCATATTGTGGCTTGATGGATTTTTTATCCGGCGTATAGGCCAAGCATTTACGGGCCCGCCAGCCTTCAATTTCAGCCCACCACGCTTTCATGGCAGCCGCATCTGGCTTGCTGGAACGTGATTTATAGACCCGCAGCATATCTTCGAGAACATGCGCAACATCGCCCACAATGCCGACGTCAACCATGACGTTTTTATTGATCGACGATGGGTCAATATCAACATGAATTTTTTTCGAATTTGGCGCAAATTTCTCCAATAGGCCAGTAATCCGGTCGTCAAAGCGAGCGCCAATATTGATCATTACATCGCAATCATGCATCGCCAAATTGGCTTCATAAGTGCCGTGCATGCCCAACATGCCCAGCCACTGATTATCAGCCGACGGGAAACTGCCCAAGCCCATCAGGGTTGAGGTAATTGGAAAGCCAGTGAGTTTGACGAATTCGCGCAATAACTGGCTGGCTTTCGGGCCAGAGTTAATGACCCCGCCACCGGTATAGAACAGCGGTTTCTTGGCACTGGTGATCAAATCAACTGCCTGTTTAATGGCCTCCATATCGCCTTTGATTTGTGGCTGATAGGTTTTATGGCGCACCGTCTCGGGCTTCACATATTTGCCTAGATTGAATTGAATGTCTTTTGGAATGTCAATCACCACCGGCCCTGGGCGCCCAGAGGTCGCCACGTGAAAAGCCTCATGAATAATCCGCGCCAAATCATCAACCGATTTGACCAAATAATTATGCTTGGTGCACGGCCGTGTAATGCCGACGGTGTCAGCTTCTTGAAACGCGTCATTGCCGATTAAATGTGTCGCCACTTGTCCGGTGATGCACACCATTGGAATCGAGTCCATCAGCGCGTCGGTCAAGCCGGTCACCGCATTGGTCGCACCCGGGCCAGAGGTTACTAAAACAACGCCGCATTTGCCGGTTGAACGGGCATAGCCTTCCGCCGCATGGGTTGCGCCCTGCTCATGGCGCACCAAAATATGTTCGATATCTTCCTGCTGGAAAATTTCGTCATAAATCGGCAAAACAGCGCCACCAGGATAGCCAAAAATATGCCCAACGCCCTGATCTTTCAGCGCCTTTAGAACGATTTGTGCGCCAGTCAGTTTTTCACTCATGGTCTCTCTCTCATTCGCCCGTCGGCCCAGCCGACACCGTTAAACCCGTCAAAATGCATGAGAGGCCCAATACGGGCCTCTTTGACCTGCCGAAATTAGCACGGTTTAACCAGAGGTCAACCCTATTTTTGAAATAAATGAAAAGATTTTATCCATTTTATGTTCATAATCTTGCTCAGAAAAGCGATTCCACGAAATCATTTGATTGCGGAACCATGTCATTTGCCGTTTGGCATAGCGTCTTGTCTGTTGTTGCGCCTGCGCGATTGCTTGTTCAAGCGTCATATCGCCCGATTGATAAGCGATCAGCTCAGCCACACCCAGCGCTTTCATCGCCGGCAAGTCGGGTCTCAACTGGCGGGCTGCAAGCGCCGCCACCTCGTCCAGCGCCCCCTGCTCTATCATGCTAACAAACCGCTGGTCGCAACGGCCATAGAGCCAACTGCGCTCTGGCATGAGCAATATCTCGGCCACTGGAAAATCTAATGGCGATTGAGTCGGCTGCTGCTGCCATTGCGATAGTGGCTGGCCGGTCGCCTCATAGACTTCCAAGCCGCGAATAATCCGCTGCCCATCTTGCGGCTGTAAGCGGGCTGCGAGAGCGGCGTCGCATTGGCGCAATTGCGCGTGTAGAGCCTCTGCCCCCTGCTGTTTCAGCCGTTGCCGTAAAGCGGCTCTAATCGGCGCTGGGGTCTCGGGAATCGCCGCCAGCCCATCGCTCAGCGCTTTGAAATAAAGGCCGGTGCCGCCAATGATGATTGGTATTTGCTGCTTGGCATGAGCCTGCGCAATGGCCGCCAAGGCGTCGCTTTGCCATTGCCCGACACTATAGGCGACGCAGGGGTCAATATGGCCATAGAGCTGATGCGGCACACGCGCCATATCAGCGGCGCTGGGGCGCGCCGTCAGGAGCTGCAATTGGTCATACACCTGCATACTATCGGCGTTGATAATGCATCCGCCCACAGCTTCAGCAATGGCCAGCGCAATTGCTGACTTGCCGCTAGCGGTTGGGCCTGCGATAAACAGGGCACGCGGAGACGAGGTTTTCTTTATCATCTATTCATTCTTATAGGGTTCGAGCGAATGACAAAACATATTCTGGTGCTAACCGGCAAGCCCGGGGCAGCTTATTTCTCTCAAAACGCACTCGACGCATTGGCGCAAGCCGTGCCGCACTTGCCGCAGGCCAAGCCTTTGAGCGCCGATGCGGTGGAATATGAACTGGGCGATGAGGCAGCTGAAACTGTCGCCGCGTTGCGCGCCCATGCGCAAGATCTGCCGTTTGACATTAATCTGTTGGCCGCCGAAGGGCGCCGCAAGCAATTATTGGTCGCAGATTTAGAATCGACGATCATCGAACAGGAATGTCTCGACGAATTAGCCGTTTATATTGGCAAAGAAGATGAAATTGTCGATATCACCACACGGGCGATGCGCGGTGAGCTGGATTTTGAACCGGCACTGCGGGCCCGCGTGGCCATGCTAAAAGGCATGCCGGAAACTGATTTGCAAAAACTCTATGATGAGAAAATAACCCTAATGCCCGGGGCCGCGACCTTGCTGGCCACCATGCGTGCACATGGCGCGATTTGCGGCATGGTATCGGGTGGTTTTGCATTTTTCGCCTCGCGCATCAGCCAGCGCATCGGCTTTCATCGGTTTCGCTGCAATGATTTATCCCTCACCAATGGGGTGTTGGATGGCACAGTGGTCGAACCAATTTTGGGGCGCGCAGCCAAGGCCGACATCATGCACCAATGGTGCGCTGAACTAGGCTTTGACGCCAGCCAAGCGCTGACCGTCGGCGATGGGTCGAATGATTTAGCAATGTTGGCAGCCGCCGGCATGGGGGTGGCATTTCGGGCCAAACCAGCCGTCGCCGCGGCCGCCACCATCACAATCGATCATGGCGACCTCACGGCTTTATTATATTTGCAAGGCTATCGCGCCCAAGACTTTGTTACGGCCTGACGCCTATTTGCCAACCGGCAAGGCGATAAAGCGACGTGCCTCGCCCGTCTCAACGAAAATCAGCACGGTTTTCTTATCGGCTTTACGCGCGGCCTCAACGCCTTTGACGACGTCAGCAGCCGATTTCACCTTGTCTTGATTGAGCTCAACAATCACGTCACCGACCCGCAAGCCGCTTTCATAGGCCTCGCTTTCGGCGTCAACATCGACCACCAGCGCCCCCTCGACCTGTTCTGAGAGGTCATATTTTTGGCGCTTCTCATCATTAATATTTTGCAAGGTCAGGCCAGCAATCTCGACATCACCGCTCTTGCCAGTGCCCTTGCTTGGCGCGGCCGCGTCAGACGCGTCGGCCTGCTGCTCGTCCAAGCGACCGGTGACAACTTTCAGGGTCTTCTTACTGCCCCGCCGCACCACTTCAACCTTGACCGATTTGTCAATTTTAGTTTCGGCGACAATACGCGGCAGGTCGCGCATTTCAGGAATTTTGCGGCCATCGAAGCTCAAAATCACATCGCCAACTTGCAGCCCGCCTTTATCGGCAGGGCCATCTGGCGCCACTTCGGAAACCAACGCACCGGCGGTTTCATCGAGCCCGAGGCTTTCGGCTAATTCATCTGTCACCGCTTGAATGCGCACACCCAACCAGCCGCGACGGGTCTCGCCGAAAGCGCGCAATTGACCGACAACATTTTCAACCAAATTAGACGGAATAGAAAAACCAATGCCCACCGAGCCGCCAGATGGCGAAATAATCGCCGAGTTCACACCAATGACTTCGCCATTGAGATTGAACAGCGGGCCACCGGAATTGCCTTTGTTAATGGCCGCATCGGTTTGAATGAAACTATCATAGGGACCAGCGTGAATGTCGCGTTTAATGGCGGAAATAACGCCCGCCGATAACGAACCACCAAGGCCAAACGGGTTACCAATGGCAATCACCCAGTCACCGACCCGCGATTTGGAACTATCGCCAAGCGGCACGAAGGGCAATTTGCGTTTGGTTTTGACAGTCAGCACTGCCAAATCAGTTTTCGGGTCGCGACCAACCAAAGTCGCGTCTAACTTAGTGCCATCGGAAAGCGTCACGACGATTTCGTCGGCCCCTTCAATGACGTGATTATTGGTAATGACAACACCATCTTGGTCAATAATAAAGCCGGAACCCAGCGATGATACTTTGCGCTTGGGCTGTGGACGTGGCGGGCCGCCGGGCTGGCGTTGACCACGGCGGAAAAACTCTTCAAAGAAATCATTAAAAGGCGGCATGCCCTGTTGGCCGCCGCGTGCATCAACCGTTTGAGTGGTCGAAATATTGACCACGGCGGGCATTAATTTTTCTGCCAAATCGGCAAAACTGTCAGGCCGCGCCCACACATCACCAACACTGGTCAGTAAAATTGCGAGGCTGAGAAAAGCGCCGTAGATCGCGCCAAACGCTTTGTCTTGAAGAATAGAAGTCATTGTCACACCTTAACTGATTAGCCAAACTAAAAACACGCCGAAGGACAGTGCCACCAACCCGCCAACTCGTAGCTGAGAATCACTCACTGTTTCAATCTGCTTCACCATAGACCGCAATAATGTCGGAAAAAGGGCATAAAGTGCACCCTCAAATGCCAGCACCAAACCGATTGCCAAGCCTAGTTTTGCCAACACGGCGCGACCTATTGAGCGACTGGCGCAACCACATCAACGACAATCTCTGGGCACAAGGCACCGCTTAAACTGCCGCCATCTGTAATGATTTTCGCCACATCAACCCGCTGGCCACGCTTTACCGTGCCGGTTTGACTGGGAGCCAATACGCTATTTGGATCTTTCAAGAATTTGAAGAATGCACTGTCCGGCGACAACACCATAGTCGTGCCTTTTTCTTCCAAGGCGCGCTCATAGGCTTGCATGGAACGATAGAAGGCAAAAAAGTCTGGGTCTTGACCAAAGACTTTGGCAAACACACGGTTACGACAGCCATCACCTTGACCGCGAATAATTTCACTATCGCGGGTCGCCTCGGCCAAGAGCACCGTCACTTGTTTGTCGGCTTGCGCCCGAATAGCGCGCGAGACTTCCTGACCGCGGGCCCGAAACTCTGAGGCTTCCTGCTCGCGTTCGGTTTGCATACGGCGATAAATCGCTTGGCTGTTGGCGGCTGGCAAATCGGCCCGACGAATACGCACATCAACAATCTCAATACCAAAGTCTGAGGCTTGCTCATTCACCAAATCGCGAATCCGCAGCATTAACTCATCGCGCTTATCACGCACCACCGCCTGAAACTCTTCTTCACCCAAAACCGATCGCATAGAAGATGAGACAGTCGCCGCCAAACGCGACCGCGCACGGCGCTCATCACGCAATGATTTGTAGAACTGCAGCGGGTCAACAATCCGATAGCGGGTGAAAGCATCCACCACCAAACGTTTCTGATCGGAGGCAATCAGCTCTTCAGCTGGTGTATCCAGATCGAGAATACGCTTGTCGATGAAAATTACATTTTGCACAAATGGCACTTTGAAATTCAGGCCCGGCTCGGTGATGACCCGACGCGGATCGCCAAATTGCAGCACCAAAGCTTGTTGTGTTTGGTGCACGGTGAAAAGCGACGCTGAGGCGATAACGCCAATAGCGACCAGCAGAATAAGGCTAATAATACCTACTGAACGGTTCATTATTTTGTCTCCTGCTTGCGTTGTAGATTATCCAAAGGAAGATATGGCACCACGCCGGAGCCCCCCTCTTGATCAATAATAATTTTATCGGCCTTGCCCAGCACGCGTTCCAATGTTTCAAGGAACATGCGTTGACGGGTAACGCCCTCGGCATTGCGATATTCGTCATAAATCGAAGCAAAACGCGTTGCTTCACCATCAGCCTCAGCCACGGTTTGAGCCCGATAGGCTTCTGACTCGCGGCGAATACTAACGGCCTCACCTTGCGCCTCTGGCACTACGCGATTGGCATAACTATTGGCCTCATTGCGGGCCCGTTCTTGGTCCGCCCGCGCCGCTTGAACGTCACGGAAGGCATCAATAACTGCGGCAGGTGGGTCAACTTTTTGCATTTTCACCTGCGTAATGCCAATGCCAGCGCCATAGCTGTCGAGGGTTTTTTGCATCAGCGCTTTGACCTCTTCTTCGTTTTTCTGACGCTGTTCGGTCAGAACCGGCTGAATGTCGTTTTGCCCAATGATTTCGCGCATCGTGCTCTCTGCAACAGCTTTCACTGTGCCGGTTGGGTTTTGAATGTTGAATAGAAAATCTGGCGCATCATTAATCACCCAGAACACTGAAAAATCGACGTCGACGATATTTTCATCGCCGGTCAACATTAGGCTTTCTTCCGGCACATCGCGCGAGGCTACTGGGGCGCCGCGGCGGTCATCGGCACTGGCACGCATACCAATATCAACCCGATTGACGATTGTTACTTTTGGTGTGAACGCCGTCTCAACGGGCCATGGAATATGATAATTCAGGCCCGGGCTAGTTTGCGCTTGGAATTTGCCAAAGCGTAACACAACGCCCTGCTCATCGGCCTGCACGCGATAAAAACCGCTGAGGCCCCAAATCAACACCAAACCGGCGAGGATGAACATAATGCTCGAACCGCCACCGGAGCCGGGAATTAAGCGACGCAGACGTTCTTGCGCCTTGCGGATAATTTCGTCGAGGTCAGCTTCGCCTTGGCCGCGACCACGACGTGGACCGCCGCCATTATTGCCCCAAGGGTTTTGGTTGTTTCCAGGTTCATTATCCCAGGCCATGCCTGCATCCTCCGTTTTGCGCTGATGCGCTTTCAATGCTTTCAATGCGAAAGTTACACGAGCCGACTTGCGATGTTTTGCAAGCAGCTTATATATGCAACACTCTCTCCCACCCAATGTGGGTTGTCCGAGCCTGTGTTTCAAGTGATTCCCACGAATTGGGACGTTTATTTAAGGAATTT
>JAHEGN010000030.1:6719-28254 GCA_024645085.1 Rhodobiaceae bacterium | reverse complement strand
GGCGAAAGCGGAACAGCTCGGCCGGTCGCCCGCGAGCTTTTTCCATTTTGCCAGTGCTGTCGAGAAAATTGGATTTTTCGACCATGCGGCGGAAGTTTTGCTTGTGCAGGCACACGCCAAGAATCGCCTCCGCAGTCTTTTGCAATTGTGTCAGGGTAAATGTCGGCGCCATGAGGTCAAAAATAACTGGCCGATATTTGAACTTGCCGCGAAGGCGCCCCAGGGCGGTGGCCAGAATGCGCCGATGATCGAGCTGCAGGCTGGCGCCGGGAATGCCCTCATAAAGCGGTTTAGGGCTGCGCCCCTCGAGATAAGATTCTTCGGTCAGACCGGCTTCATATAAAATTTCATAGCGCTCTAGAACAAACTCTTCGTCCCATTGATCACGATCGCGACCAAAGGCTAAGCGCACGCGTTCTTGTGCTTCGGGCGTTGCTGTCAGCCAATTGTCGAGGGCCGGAATAATGGCTTCATCAAGACAAGCTGGACGGCCATCGCGCCAATCTTCCCACGGAAAAAAAGAGTAAATATTGCGCCATAGGGAGAGGCCGTCGCCGCTTTCGCTGGCCGCCTTATTGGCCAGCGCCAAATATCCCACCGAAACCGTGTGTCTGTCGGGTGCTTCGGAGTCGCGCAGGCGGCCCTGGTCGGCGAAGGTATAGAGTTGTTCGACATGACCCAGGTCAACACCCACTTGCTCGCGCACCCAATGGCGCAGACCAATCTCCATCGTCCGGTGTTGGTCGGGCATGAACGGGCCAAATGGCAGACGCGGGCGGTGGTTGGCGGTTTCATCTTGCGGCTCGACCATGCGGCACAGCAAATCATCGCCGGCCACGCGCATAATGGCGGTGCTGATATCGATGAAAATTTCCGGGGCGTCTGTCATGCCAGATGGGGCCTTATGATTGTTTCATGTGCGCGCGCGTGTTTTTGCATCAGCCGAATAAAACGCTGACTGGCTTCATTCGGTTCCAGCCCTTTCAGGTTAACATCAGCTATGTCTCGCGGGCGACCGAAAATATTTTTTGCCTCGGTTTCACTAAACCCCGCCAATTGAATGGCTTCAATATAGGCGGCCGCGGTGTCGGCGCGCTTGATGAGGTCATTAACACTATTGGGTAGATTGACCGGCAGGCCAAAGCGCCGGTGAATGGCCGCCAAAAGCCCAGCCTCAAGGGCTTTATAGTCGGCGCCAATGGCCGCTTTGAAGGGGCTGATTAAATCGCCAATGACATATTCCGGCGCGTCATGCAGCAGCGCCGCCATGCGATAAGCGGCTGGCCAGCCGGGGCGCCAATGGACGCATAAACGTTCCACCAAAAGCGAATGTTGCGCCACTGAAAAGCCCTGCGGCCCTTTGGTTTGGCCGTTCCAGCGCATAACGCGGGCCAGCCCATGGGCAATATCTTCAAGTTCAATATCCAGCGGTGAAGGGTCGAGAAGGTCGAGGCGCCGCCCGCTTAGCATTCTTTGCCACGCGCGCGT
This sequence comes from Rhodobiaceae bacterium, assembly GCA_024645085.1. GTDB lineage: Bacteria > Pseudomonadota > Alphaproteobacteria > RS24 > RS24 > JAHEGN01. Next base: position 26,766 of record JAHEGN010000030.1, on the reverse strand, counting down.
CTGTTTTTCTGCTGAACCCTTACGCCCTGCCATTCTAGCTCTAGCTGGCGCGGCGCACGATGACGCTACCGGCAGAATATCCGGCACCAAAACTACAAATCACGCCAATCTCACCGGCTTTGAAATCTTGCTTATGCTTATGAAAGGCAATAATTGAGCCGGCTGAGCTGGTGTTGGCATATTCATCCAAAACCGTTGGCTGCAAATCATCATTAGGGTCGTGGCCCAATACTTTTTTGGCAATTAAATCATTCATACCGCGATTGGCTTGGTGCAACCACATGCGCCGCAGACCACCAGCTTGCAGATTATTATCTGCCAAATGGGCCGAGATCAGCTCCGCAACCATGGGCACAACTTCGCGGAAAACCTTGCGGCCTTCTTGCACGAATAATTTATCCTTAGCGTCGCGGGTTTCGGCATTGGTGCGATTGAGGAAGCCGAAATTATTGCGAATATTATTTGAGAACTGGGTGATCAGGCGGGTGTCGATAATTTCAAAACCATGGTCACTATTGGCCACCTCGCCATTTTCCAAAATAATGGCAGTGCACACATCGCCAAAAATAAAATGGCTGTCACGGTCGCGGAAGTTCAAATGACCGGTGCAAATTTCGGGGTTCAAAATCAATACCCGCTGAGCACTGCCAGAGCGGATCATGTCATAGCCATTTTGCAGCGCAAAAGTGGCCGATGAACACGCAACATTCATATCAAAGGCGAAGCCATCAATGCCCAATAGGCCTTGCACTTCAATGGAAATGGCCGGATAAGCGCGCTGCAAATTCGAGCAGGCGACAATCACCGCATCAATATCATTGGCTTTGATACCGGCTTGGGCAATCGCCTCATTGGCTGCATGCAAAGACATTTCAGCCAAAATTGACGGCTCGTCATTACTGCGCTCTGGCAATTGCGGGCACAAAATATCAGGGTCAACAATGCCTGCCTTATTCATCACAAAACGGCTCTTAATACCTGAGGCTTTTTCGATGAAAGCGCTGCTCGATTGGGTCAGGGCTTCAATCTCGCCAGCCTCAATGGCGGCGGCATTGTCGGCATTAAATTTGTCGACATAGGCATTGAAACTGGCCACCAGCTCTTCATTGCTGACCGATTCTGATGGTGTGAACAAACCTGTTCCCGATAAAATGACTTGTGGCATTGAGCTTCCCCCTAAACGCATCTCAGAATTTGACAAGTTTAACAGTTTTGCCAGCGATGACCAGTGACCATAAGCGCGCATGGTTCACATCTGGTGACACTATGTTACGCCATATGTTACGTCGCGTCGCCTTGGCCAAAAACACCAGCCAGGCGGGTGAATAATTTCCCCTCGCATCGCAAGTTTTCTACAATTGCATCTTCGCGGATCAGCGCCAAAGCATAGGTTTTCGAACAACTAACAATTTCACCACATTGACGCTGGCCGTCGGTGATGGCGGCGCCGCGTTCAGGCGCCTCATCGGCAAATGAAATCGGCCATAGTTTTTTACGCAATTGGCCTTTGCGGTGGGTGCGTGAGGTCACTTCTTGGCCAATAAAACAGCCTTTTTTGAAATCGACACCGGCCATTTCAGCCAGCCCAAACTCCAAGGGGAAAACGCTTGCTGGTGGCATTTCATCGGCCCCTTCGGCGACCCCCAAACGAATGCGATTATGCCGCCAGTCCTCAAACTTACCCTCGGGTAGAGATAAATTTGGTGTCGCCTCAAACACACCGCGCAAGCCCAGTCCCTCATGCCGTGGGTCGGTGACAAAACCAAGCGCAGATGGGCACGGATAGCCATCTTCTTGCCAAATGGCGAAGCTGCACATATCGCTCAGCCTGATATCGACGTCGGCGCGCAATTTATACAGATTGAGTCTCTTCACCAAATCCTCGGCAATGGCGGCGTCGCAATCGAGCAGAAAACAATCATCTTCGGTGAAAATCAAAAAATCATAAGCCAGCTTGCCTTGCGGTGTGAGCAATGCGGCCATTTGGCAATTTTGCGTGTCGCTGGCATTGACGTTCTGCGTCAGCAGGTTTTGCAGAAACGCCTCGGCTTGCGACCCACTGACACGCACAATGGAGCGATTTTTTAATGCTGTTTGATATAAACTCATCTTCTTCATTTGGGTCAAATCGGTGTATTTTGCAAGTGTTGTTGTCGCCTCCGACGGCGGCCGAGATAAAAAGGGTGATATGGCCTCGCAAAATATTCTGTTTTTGGCACCAAATTCCAGGCTCGACGCGTTCACCGCGACGGGGGTCTTGAATGCGCTGATTAAACACGAGCCCGAGGCCGATATAACGATTGTTTGCCATCCAAATTATATCCAATTTTATGAAAATGCACCGGCGAAGGTAAGCTTTCTGGCCTTTGATGATTTATCGCAATGGCGCCAGAGCTTGACATTGGCTGGCCAGCTTTTGGGCCGTGTCTATCATCGCATTGTTGCGCTCGGCGACTTTCGTTTGCCATATTTTCTTTGGGCCAAACATCGGCATATTTTCACCTTTCAGCCCGACGCCTATCGGCTGCCAGATTTGCACCAGCCAGAAATCAATAATCCAGCCACGCTATGGGGCAACGACCGGCGCCATTTACCATTGCCGGAAACCTTGGCGGCAGACGCGCCGCTAATCGTTGTGGCACCCGGCGAAGCAGGGCGCGCCCAATGGGGCGGCAAATTATATGCTGAGCTGGCCTGGCGCTTGGCAACAGCGCATGAGTCTTATAGCAATGCGCATATGGTGGTGCTGGCCAATAGCGATGAGCCAGACCCGCAGGTGTCAGCAATTGTCGAGGCGATTGAAAAAAACATTCCCCCCGGGCAGCGCAGTGTTTTGACCGATTTGGCATTTAGCAAAAAAATCGCCCTATTGCAGCGGGCCCGTGTCATGGTTGGCACCGACCGGCTTTATGCGCGCATGGCGGTGCAGGCTGGAACACCGATTGTCGTGCGTTTTGATGCCTCCGGTCAGGCGCCGGCCAATTGTCCTTATAATTTGTATGGCGGCACGCAAGCGACAGATTTAGCCAGTTTTCTTGCCGAAGAATTCGCAAAGGCGGCGACAGATGATGGTTTATCTGCTAAGTCTTAATCCTGTCATTAACTTCTACTCAGGTGCGTTTTATGTCCGAAAAGCCTTATGATCTCGTGATAACCGATGCCGATCTGGCCAGCCACCAGGGCTGCGCGGCCACCAATATTGCCATTAAAGATGGCCGCTTTGCCAAAATTGGTGACGTCACGGCTGACCAAGGCAACGCCCATATTAACGCCAAGGGGCTGACGCTTCTGCCCGGCGTTATCGACACGCAAGTACATTTTCGCGAACCCGGCAATGAGCATAAAGAGGATTTGCAATCAGGATCACTGGCCGCAGTGATGGGCGGGGTAACAGCGGTGTTTGAAATGCCCAACACCAAACCGCCAACCACCTCCGTTGAAGCGATTGCTGATAAAGTGGCGCGCGGGCGCAACCGCATGCATTGCGACTTTGCCTTTTATGCTGGCGGCACGCATGAAAACGCCGCGCTTTTGCCAGAGCTTGAACGCCAAGAAGGGGTTTGCGGGGTGAAGGTTTTCATGGGGTCATCAACCGGAAACCTCTTGGTCGCCGATGATGATGGCGTTGCTGACATTCTCAAACACATCACACGCCGCGCCGCATTTCATAGCGAAGATGAGTTTCGTTTGCGTGAGCGCCGCCCATTGGCTGAAACCGGCAATGTTGCCACCCATCCGATTTGGCGAGATGAAGAAGTGGCGATTTCAAGCACACGACGGCTGATTAAAATGGCCCGTGCGGCTGGCAAAAATATTCACGTTTTGCACATCACCACAGAAGAAGAAATGCATATTCTGGCTGCCAATCGCGATATCGCCTCGGTTGAAGTGACGCCGCAACATCTAACATTGGCCGGCCCACAAGCCTATGACGAGCTCGGCACTTATGCGCAAATGAATCCGCCTATTCGCGACGGGCGCCATCGTGCAGCCCTATGGAAAGCCCTCGAACAGGGCATTGTTGACGTTATTGGCTCGGATCACGCGCCGCATACCAAACAAGAAAAAGCCGATGCCTATCCGCATTCACCATCTGGCATGCCAGGCGTGCAAACCCTATTGCCGCTGATGTTGCATCACATGAGCGAAGGTAAATTATCATTGGAAAAACTGGTGAGCTTGACCAGTTTGAATGCCAAGAAATTATTCCGCCTGAAAGAGAAGGGCGAAGTGATTGAAGGCGGCCATGCAGATCTGACATTTGTCGATTTGAAGGCTGAAAAAACAATCGACGAAGATTGGTTGGCAAGCCGTTGCGGCTGGTCGCCGTTCACTGGCATGACGATTAAGGGCTGGCCTGTCGGCACGATGGTGCGCGGCCAGCAGGTCATGTGGGAGGGCGCATTGCAAACACCGGCCACCGGACAACCTATTGTTTTTGAATAGTAAATACTTATCGCCTTTGGCAAAATTAGGAGAATAAAATGACAAACACTTTTCGCGCCTTGCGGCTGAATAAAACCGATGATGGTCAATCACATGAATTTGTCGATTTGACCGATAATGATTTAATGGAAGGCGATGTGACCATTAATGTGTCGCATTCAACCGTCAATTTCAAAGATGGTTTGGCTCTGACCGGCGCATCGCCTGTGGTGCGCGTCTGGCCAATTATTCCGGGCATTGATTTCACCGGCACGGTGGAAAGCTCAAATCACGCAGATTTCAAAACCGGTGATGCGGTTGTGCTAAACGGCTGGGGCGTTGGTGAAACGCATTTTGGCGGCTATGCGCAAAAAGCCCGCGTCAATGGCGATTGGTTGGTCAAACGGCCAGACGCGATTTCGCCATCTCGGGCGATGGCCATAGGCACAGCCGGTTATACGGCGATGTTATGCGTTATGGCGATTGAAGCCGGTGTTGAAAAACAAGCCGGAGAGATTTTGGTCACCGGCGCCGCTGGCGGCGTTGGCAGTGTTGCCATCGCGCTTTTGTCAAAGCTTGGCTATCAAGTCGTGGCCTCAACCGGCCGCATGGAAGAAACCGATTATCTGACGTCTTTGGGCGCCTCGCGGGTTATTGATCGGGCCACCTTATCGGAAAAAGGCCGTCCGCTAGACCGCGAAAACTGGGCCGGTGTGGTCGATGCTGTTGGCAGCCATACTTTGGCCAATGCCATTGCTCAGACATGCTATGGCGGCACAGTGGCGGCTTGCGGTTTGGCCCAAGGCCCTGACCTGCCAGCCACGGTGATGCCATTTATTCTGCGCGGCGTCACCTTGCGCGGCATTGATAGTGTGATGGCCCCAAAGGCCCTGCGTGAACAAGCATGGGCACGGCTTGCGCAAGACCTTGATATGGACAAGCTGGATGCGATGAGTGTGCACTATGGCTTAAATGATGTGCCTGACCTCGGCCCGAAAATTTTGGCCGGTCAAGTGCGCGGTCGTGTGGTGATTGACGTCAACGCCTAGACCAGACAGCTAAAATAATGGCGTGACCGGTTGCCCGCTCACGCCATTTTTGCCTAAATCATTGACCTAGAAAATCGTATAAGCGCCATCAACAATGAAGCTATCGCCTGAGTGATAGGCGGAGGCGTCTGACGCCAAATAAACCGCAACACCGGCGAAATCTTCTGGCGTGCCCCAGCGGCGCGCTGGCACGCGAGAGATCACTTTGGTTTCAAAAACCTCGCTCCCTTGCGCACCGGCTGTCATATCTGTGGCAATCCAACCGGGTAGGATTGAATTGGCCCGCACGCCATAGCGGCCATGTTCTACAGCAATTGATTTCATCATGGAAATCACCGCCCCTTTGGTGGCAGCATAATGTTCATTGCGGGCGGCGCCCTCAATGGCAGCGAGGCTGGCAACACCGACCAATGAACCGCCAGTATCGCCGGTTTTGGCCCGCTCAACCATATGTTTGGCGGCGGCGCGCAGGGTGAAGAAAACCCCATCCAAATTAACCGCCAGCACATCGCGATAGGCCTGTGTGTCCATTTCAATGAAGCTACCGGCCAATTTGCCAATGCCGGCATTGGCGAAAACCGAGTCGACGCGGCCAAAATGCGCCACGGTTTCTGCGAAAGCGGAATTGACGGCATTTTCGTCGGCCACATTCACATTCCAGCTTTTCACTTTGCCCTTTGTGTCGCCCGAAAGGGTTTCGACAGCGGCGGCATTTTTCGTATCATTAGTGCCCCAAATCGCAATATCGGCGCCTGCTTGCGCCATGCCACGGGCCATGCCCAGGCCAATGCCGCCATTGCCGCCCGTTACCAGCGCTACTTTTCCCGTTAAATCAAATGGTTGAAATGTCATAAAACTCTCCTCTAATCTGCTCTACTATAGCCAAATGGCGGCGCAAGCCCAAGCCCTAAGCGAAGGCTTTGACGGTTTGTGTAATCAATGGCAGGGTGACGCATGCGATTCAAAAACCCAATTTTCTGGCTGATTTTTCTGCTTGCAGCGACGCTGTCCAATGCGTCGGCGGGGCCAGAAAAAACCAACATGCCGCTCGATAATTTGCGCATCACAACCCATGCGGGCCAGACCATTGATCTGCAAGTGAGCTTCGCCATCAGCCCTGAACAGCAACAGCGCGGGCTGATGTATGTCGAAGAAATGCCGGCCAATTATGGCATGGTGTTTTTAATGCAGCCGCCGCGTCAGGCGCATTTCTGGATGCGCAATACAAGACTGCCCTTAGATATGATTTTCATCGCCCCGGGCGGGCGCATTGCGCGCATTGTTACGCGCTATGACACAAATTCTGACGCCGTGACCAGCTCGCAAGGTTTGGTTTCAGCGGTGTTGGAAATCGCCGCCGATGGCGCGCGCCAATTGGGCATTCAGACGGGCGACCAGGTGTCACATAAAACGGTGCAATTTTAATGTGTGGCCGTTTTGCCCTGACCAGCCCAGCCGCCGCCATTCGGCAATTGGTTGATTTTTCCAATCAACCGAATTTCCCGCCGCGGTATAATATTGCGCCAAGCCAAGCCGTGCATATTTTGCGCGCCACCCCGTCGGTTGAAATGGCCATGGTGCAATGGGGTTTGGTGCCCCCATGGGTGAAGCCGGAACAATTGCGAGAAACTGCCAATCGTCCACAAATCAATGCCCGCGGCGAAACCGTCATGCAAAAACCAAGCTTCGAAAACGCTTTTAAGCGGCGACGCTGCCTGATTCCAGCTGATGGGTTTTACGAATGGGATCGCAAAACCGGCCAGCCCTATCTCATTCGTCGTCGCGACCGGCAGGTGTTTTTCATCGGCGGTCTATGGGAAATATGGAGCGGCGCCGATGGCAGCGAAATCGAAAGCTGCGCCATTATCACCGTGCCAGCCAATGAGACATTGGCGCATTTTCACCACCGTATGCCAACCATTGTGCCACCGACGCAGGCCGATGAGTGGCTGCATTGCCCTGAAACTCGTGCCGCTTCTCTGAGCCCCATGCTCACACCGGCCCCATCTGCGCTGTTTGAAGCCTTGCCGATTTCCAAAAGGGTCAATAAGGTGGCAGAGGATGACGAAGATTTATGGCGCGAAGAGCGGGTTACTGTGCCGGCCAGCCAATTAGATTTATTTTAGTAAGACCGCAGGGCGGCGAAGGGGTGCGAGATGAACACAGTCGTGGATCACATTATTATTGCCGTCAATGACCTTGCTCAAGCCACCGCAGATTATGCCTTAATGCTTGGCCGTGCGCCCAGTTGGCAGGGCACGCACCCTGATTACGGTAGCGCTAACACATTGTTTCGTTTGGATAATACCTATATTGAGCTGCTTGCTGCCGACGGCCAAGGTTGGGCTGGCGAAATGGTGCGGGCGCATATTGCGGCGCATGGTGAAAGCTTGACAGCGGTGATTTTCGGGGCTGAAGATATTGACGCCTTTGCCAGCCACGCGCGCCAACAAGGGCTAGAGGTCACGGAGCCGCAAGCTGGCCATGGTGTTGATGTGAACACCGGCGCCACGCGCAGGTGGCGCAATGTGCATTGGCCGCGCGAAGTGGCCCGCGGTATTTTCAGTTTCGCCATTCAGCACGACGACCCCGAGGCGCTGGCCATGGCGGCGCCCACGGGTGAGGGGCATATGACGGCGGTTGACCATATTGTTGTGCAAACCAATGATGCCGATGCGGCAAAGAAATTTTACGGCCAACAAATGGGCGTGCGCTTGGCGCTGGAACAATCGAAACCCGAGTGGGGCGGTGATATGCTGTTTTTCCGCTGCAATCACATGACCATTGAGGTTATCGCCACGCAAAAGCACAGCTCAGACGAAGATAAGCTCTGGGGCTTGGCGCTGAAAACCGACGATATTGACGCCACTCATGCGCGCCTCAAACAAACCGGTGTCAATGTTTCCGACATTCGCGATGGCCGCAAAGCCGGCACCCGCGTGTGCACGGTGAAATCACATTGTATGGATGTCCCAACTCTGATTATTGGTCTGGTTGATTAAGCCGCCGCCCGCGTCAGCCGATCATTAATCGCTTCACCCAATCCGACCTGAGGTATGGGCATAATCGCCAGTCGTTTATTCTCGGCCAAGGCAATGGCGTCATATTTATGCAACTGAACAAACAGCTGGCTGGCGGCTTCGGCGAGATCGCCGCTGGGGCTCAGATTGGCCACCACACTAGGCGGCGCATTGGGGCCAAAACCGAGCAATAAGCATCCATCATGCGGCTCAGTCACATTGATCAGCAAGCCAGATTTTGGCGCATAATGGCGCGCCAAACGACCCGGTGCTAATTTCGCCTCGCTGTCGTCACCCTCGGGCACATCGACCAAGGCGAAACCCAGACAGGCCTCAATATCGGTTCGCGCAATGCCGCCACTGCGCAGCAAAACCGGCACTGCATCAAAACAACCAATAATCGTCGACTCGAGACCAATCACCGCCGCGCCGCCGTCTAAGACGTCAATATCCGGCAGCATATCGGCGACATGAGCGGCCGTGCTCGGGCTTAGCCGACCCGATGGATTGGCGCTGGGTGCGGCCAAAGGGCGAGCGACCAGCTGCAATAATTTTTGCGCTACCGGGTGTGCCGGACAGCGCAAAGCAATCGTATCAAGCCCAGCGCAAGCCAAACGGTCAACCGTGCAATCAGCGGTGCGCGGCACAACAAGGGTCAGCGGGCCCGGCCAAAATGTGGCTGCTAATTTCTCGGCCACAGCATTAAACTGGCCGAGCTGGCGGGCCATGGGTAAATCGACCACATGGCTAATCAGCGGATTGAAATTAGGTCGAGATTTAGTGGCAAATATGGCGGCGATGGCGCGACCATTGGTGGCGTCAGCGGCCAGCCCGTAAACTGTTTCCGTCGGCAGGCCAATTAACTGGCCGTCGACAAGCCGGTCGCAGCAAGCAGATAAAGTGTCGACGCTCGGCAACAAGACGGACATTTAACTATTTTTGGCCGTCGGTTTTTTGCGCACGACTTTTTTCGCTACAGGTTTTTTAGCGACAGGTTTTTTTGCGGCCGGTTTCTTGCTGGCTGGTTGAGCCGTTTTGGCCCGAGGTGCTTGGTCGGATTTTTTAACAACACGATTGCGGGTGCCACGGCCTGAAAACTTGCTCATTAAATTCTCTGGCATGATTTTCAAGAAGCTGGTCAGCAAGCGATAAATCCAGCCATTGACAATGACCGGCCCCTTGCCGTTTTCGACCGCCCGATGGGCGTCATCAACCACGCGTGGGCCTTCGAGCCAGACAAAATTCGGCAATTTATTCATCGCATTGCGATTGCCGGCCACATCGTGAAACTCGCTCCAAGTGAAGCCTGGGCAAAGCGCAATCACATGCACGCCATGTTCTTTATATTCCAGTGCCAAGCTTTGGCTGAGGCGCATGACAAAGGCTTTGATGGGGCTGTATAAAGTGCCGCCTTTGGTGCCTGGTAGAAACGCCGCAACTGACGCGACATTAACAATCCGGCCATGCCCGCGCGCCGCCATTTGCGGTGCAAAAATATGGCAAAATTCGGTGACCGCTGTCGCCATCACTTGAATCATATCGCTTTGCGCTCGCCAAGACGCTTGTTCAAAAAGTCCGGGCACTGAATAGCCCGCATTATTCACCAAATAGTCAATTTGGATGCGTTTCTTTTTTAAGGTGGCGGCCAATGCAGTCGGCGCTTCTGGAGCCACCAAATCGGCTGTCAGCACGGTCACTTTCACGCCAAAAGCAGCGGTTAATTCGCTGGCTAAAGCCTCAAGCCGGTCGGTGCGTCGGGCGGTTAAAACGAGGTCATAGTCGCGGGCTGCTAAATAGCTCGCATAATCGCGTCCAATGCCTGCTGAAGCGCCTGTAATAAGCGCTGTAAACCGTGTTTTTTTGTTTGAGCTGGTCATTTTTACCTCAGCAATTGCTATTCCGTTTGATAGGCCATATCCTAGGCGCATCTTATAGCGAAATTAACACTGAAGTGCCAGAGCAAGGAAAATATATGTCGGATGTTAAACAGAACGACCAAGCGCATGGCTTGAGCTACCCATTTGAGAGCTTGCCAGAGACCAATAATGTCATTGAGGTCGCGCCGGGGGTTTACTGGATTCGCATGGTTCTTCCCTATTCTCTCGATCACATTAATTTGTGGCTGCTGGAAGATGACGATGGCTGGACGGTGGTCGACACATGCGTCGATATTGATAGCTCGCGCCAGCAATGGGAAAATCTATTTGCTGGATTTATGGGCGGCAAGCCGATTAAAAAAGTTATCGTCACCCATATGCACCCAGACCATGTCGGCCTTGCCGGTTGGTTGGTCAAACGTTTTGACGCGCAATTTTACATGTCGCGCACCGATTATTTAATGTGCCGCGCCATGGCCGCTGATACTGGTCGCAAAGCACCGGAAGAGGCCATTCGGTTTTACAAGGCGGCGGGATTTAATGATGAGGGGCTGGCCCGTTATCAAGCCCGCTTTGGCGGTTTTGGCGAGCATATTCACGAATTGCCGCAAGCCTATCGGCGCTTGCAACAGGGGCAAGAATTGATCATTGGCGGGCGTATTTGGCGGGTCGAAGTTGGCTCCGGCCATGCGCCAGAACATATTTGCTTGTATTGCGAAGACCTGAAATTATTGATATCCGGCGATCAGGTGATCCCTCGTATTTCGTCAAATGTTTCCTTATTTCCGACCGAGCCCTTCGGCAATCCTCTGCAAGACTGGATTGATAGTTGCGCCCGTTTGGTATCGGTTTTACCGTCTGACCTATTGGTTTTGCCGGCTCATAATGAACCATTTTACGGCTTGCATGAGCGCCTTAACGCGCTGATCAATGGTCATGAAAAATCATTGGCGCGGCTAACCGAAGTTTGCGCCGAGCCGCATCGTGCTGTCGATAAAGAAGTTTTTTCATGCTTGTTCAAGCGCCCCATTGGCCCCGATGTGTTTTTCATGGCGACCGGCGAGAGCCTATCGCACTTAATGTGTTTGGTGCATCGCGGCGCTTTGAAAATGGACATTGACGACGGCGGTGTCGCCTATTTTTCTAAAAAAGCCGCCTAGGAGAGATGATGACCGAAAAAGTTGAGATTGATAAAGATATCCGCGAAATGAGTTTTGAACAGGCTCTCAGCGAATTAGAGACCATTGTCGACCGGCTTGAAACCGGCGATGTGGCGCTTGAAGAGTCGATAGATATTTATCAACGCGGTAGCCAATTGCGCGCCTATTGCGACGAAAAACTACAAAATGCGCAGGCCCGTATTGAAAAAATCACCAGTGCTGGAGCCGGCACTGAAGCCTTGGATGCCGAGTAACATGCCTGATACCGGTTTCATGCAAGCCTTGGACCGGGTGAATTTTCTCGTCAGTCAGAAACTCGATACGCTTTTGGCCGTGCCCGATGGGCCAGAAAGCTGGTTGTTTGAGGCCATGCGCTATTCGGCCCTGTCGGGTGGCAAAGGCTTTCGCCCACTTTTGTGCAGCGCCTCAGCAGCTATTTTTGATGTCGACGAACATCGCGCCGCGCGGGTCGCGGCGGCGATTGAATGTGTGCATTGCTATTCGCTGATTCATGATGATTTACCGAGCATGGATGATGATGATATGCGGCGCAATAAGCCAAGCCTGCATATTGCCTATGACGAGGCGACGGCTATTCTTGCTGGCGATGCTTTGCAGGCCTTGGCCTATGAAATTCTGGCCGATGAGGCGACCCATGCCTCGCCTGACGTGCGCCTAGAATTGGTTTCGCAATTGGCCAAAGCCACTGGCATGCATGGCATGGTCGGCGGGCAGATGATTGATATGTTGTCACCTAATCTTGAGCTAGATGCTGGCGGTTTGACGCGCTTGCAGAAAATGAAAACCGGCGCCTTAATCGGTTTTGCGGTTGAAGCCGGTGCGATATTGGGCAATGCCACATCCGAACAACGCCAAGCGCTGCTCGGCTATTCGCATGATGTCGGGCTGGCTTTTCAAATTGCTGATGATGTGCTTGATGTGCGCGGCAGCAGCGATGAGGTCGGCAAAACTATTGGCAAAGATGCGCAACAAAATAAAACCACATTTGCCTCGCTTTTGGGCGTCGGGCGCGCCCATGATCAAGCCAGCTTGTTGATTGAACAAGCAGTGGCGCATTTGGAGGTGTTTGACGCCCGCGCCGATGTGCTGCGACAAGCTGCGGCATTTGTTATCCATCGTGATAGCTGATAGAAGATGGGAAGAATTTTGGAGTTATTGTGACCGATCAGACACCACTTCTAGACAGCATTAACGAACCGGCTGATTTGCGCAAATTAGCCTCTGTTGACTTGCGGCAATTGGCCGATGAGCTGCGGCTTGAAACCATATCAGCCGTGTCAGAAACCGGCGGTCATTTGGGCGCCGGTCTTGGTGTTGTCGAGCTAACAGTTGGCTTGCACTATGTCTTTAACACGCCTGATGATCGCATTATTTGGGACGTCGGCCACCAAGCCTATCCGCATAAAATTCTCACCGGTCGGCGCGATCGCATTCGCACTTTGCGCAAAGCCGACGGCCTATCTGGCTTCACCAAACGGGCGGAAAGCACCTATGATCCATTTGGCGCTGGGCATAGTTCAACGTCAATTTCGGCCGGTCTTGGCATGGCTGTGGCGCGCGACCTCAAGGGGCAAGATAATCATGTGGTGGCGGTGATTGGCGATGGCGCCATGAGTGCTGGCATGGCTTATGAGGCGATGAATAATGCCGGCAGTCTGAAAAGCCGCATGGTGGTTATTCTCAATGATAATGACATGTCGATTGCGCCGCCCGTTGGCGCCATGAGCGCCTATTTTGCTCGGCTTTTATCCGGCACCACCTATCGTTCTTTCCGCCGTTTGATGAAAGATATCGCCAGCCATTTGCCCGATGGTTTGCAAGATAAGGCGCGGCAAATGGAAGAATATGCGCGCGGTTTTATGACCGGCGGCACGATTTTCGAAGAAATGGGCTTTTATTATGTCGGCCCCATAGATGGCCATAATCTCGACCATTTATTGCCGGTGCTGGAAAATGTCCGCAATATGAAAGATGGCCCTGTCTTGGTGCATGTGGTGACCAAAAAAGGGCATGGCTATGCACCAGCTGAAGCCTCAGATGACAAATATCACGGCGTTTCAGCTTTTGACGTGGTGACCGGCGAACAGGCCAAGTCAAAGCCCAATGCCCCTAGCTATACCAATGTCTTTGCCAAAGCGTTGATCGCCGAAGCTGAAAAAGATGATGCGATTGTCGCCGTTACAGCAGCCATGCCATCGGGCACGGGGCTTGATAAATTTGCTGATAAATTTCCCACCCGCACTTTTGATGTTGGCATTGCCGAGCAACATGCGGTGACTTTTGCTGCTGGTTTGGCGACCGAGGGCATGAAGCCCTTTGCGGCGATTTATTCGACCTTTTTGCAGCGCGCCTATGACCAAGTGGTGCATGATGTCGCCATTCAAAACCTGCCGGTTCGTTTTGCCATTGACCGCGCTGGTCTGGTTGGGGCTGACGGCCCAACTCATGCCGGTTCCTTTGACTCGACCTATCTTGGCACTTTGCCGAATATGGTTTTAATGGCGGCGGCTGATGAGGCTGAATTGGTCAATATGGTGGCCACGCAAGCAGCCTTTGACGAACACCCTACAGCGTTGCGTTATCCGCGCGGCGAGGGTACGGGGGTTGCCTTGCCAAATAAGCCAGAGATTTTGCAAATCGGCAAAGGGCGGGTGTTGCGAGAAGGCGGACGGATTTGCCTGTTAAGCTATGGCACGCGCGCCGAACAAGCGCTGTTGGCGGCCGAGCAATTAGAAGCCGAGGGCTATCGCACCAGCGTTGTCGATGCACGCTTTATGAAGCCATTAGACTCGGATTTGATTTTACGCATGGCCCGTGAACACGAAATCCTGCTGACCTTAGAAGAGGGCGCGATTGGCGGTTTTGGCAGTCATGTGATGAATTTTCTGGCCACCCAAGGCATGCTTGATGGTGGCCTTAAATGCCGCGCGCTGATGTTGCCTGATAATTATATTGACCAAAACAATCCGATGCGCATGTATGATTTGGCCGGTCTCAATGCGGCGCAAATCGTCGCCCAAGCCAAATCATTGCTCAATGTCGGACAAGTCGACATTGTTGATCTCAAACCAAAACAAGCTGAATAGCTGAGCTAGCCCTCGAGCGACGCGTCCCATTGGCCAAGCGCGGCAAGGCGGTTCATTTTGGCACGATGGGCAAAGGCGGCTTGTGCGGCTGGCACATTTTCAGCTTTGCCACCCCAAGCTTTGAGAGGCGCGGCTTGCAGCGCGCGGCCATATGAAAAGCTCAACTTCCAAGGCAGATTGCCGATTTTATTCATCGCGTCCAAATGCGCCGTTGCCAGCTCATCCGATTGCCCGCCAGACAGAAAGACAATGCCCGGCACCGCTTGCGGCACGCATTTATGGAAACAATCCAGCGTCATTTCAGCCACTTGCTGAACATTGGCCTGCACCGGATTTTGTGTGCCCGAAACAATCATATTTGGTTTCAAAATTGTGCCCTCAAGGTGCACATTCTGGATCGCCAATTGCTCATAAAGCACAGTCAAAGCGGTGCTGGTCACCTCATAGCAGCGCTCCACTGAATGGCTGCCGTCCATAATCACTTCTGGTTCGACAATCGGCACAATTTCGGCTTCTTGGCACAGGGCGGCATAGCGCGCCAATGCGTGCGTATTGGCACTAAGGCACGCAGCACTTGGAGCTGTGTCGGTAATGTTCAGCACCGCTCGCCATTTGGCAAATCGTGCGCCCAGCGCGTGATATTCGCTCAGGCGTTCGCGCAAACCGTCGAGGCCTTCGGTTACCATTTCACCCGCATGGCCGGCCAAATCTTTGGCCCCAGCATCAACTTTAATGCCAGGCAGGGCGCCAGCGGCGGTCATAATCTCGGTCAGCGGCGTGCCGTCAGCGGCTTTTTGACGAATGGTTTCATCGTATAAAATCACCCCTGAAATATTCTCTTGCATGGCTTGCGTAGTGCGGAACAACATTTCGCGATAGTCGCGGCGGCTGTCCTCGGTCGAGGTAACATTGATGGAGTCGAAACGCTTTTTAATGGTTCCAGTGCTCTCATCTGCGGCCAAAATACCTTGGCCATCAGCTACCATGGCCTGTGCAATTTCTTCCAGTACTTGTTTACGCATGAAAATCCCCTTTTTTCACTTAATTTGAATGGTCTGTCCTTGGCCGCGTCAGCGCGTCGACACCTGGCAATGGCTTTCCCTCAAGCCATTCCAGAAACGCGCCACCTGCGGTTGAGACATAGCTAAATTGGTCGCCGGCGCCGGCATGATTGAGCGCCGCCACTGTATCACCGCCACCGGCCACAGAGACAAGCGCGCCCTTATCGGTTAAGGCGGCGGCATGACGGGCTGCCGCATTGGTCGCCTGATCAAATGGTTCAATTTCAAAAGCGCCAAGCGGGCCGTTCCAAATCACCGTCGCGGCGGCATCAAAAGCGCTACAAATTTCGGCCACGGCTTGCGGGCCGGCGTCCAAAATCATTTTGCCATCGGGCACCTTATCGGCGGCACAGGTCTCGCCAGTTTGACCAGCAGCAAAAGCATCGGCCAGCACCACATCATGCGGCAATAAAATATGACAGCCATGTTGCTCGGCGCTTGCCATAATCTCACGCGCCGTATCAAGCATGCTGTCTTCGCACAATGAGGTGCCAATATTATGGCCCTGCGCGGCAATAAATGTATTGGCCATGCCCCCACCAATCACCAAAGTATCGACCTTGGCTGATAGATTGCTCAGCAAATCAAGCTTGGTGGAAATTTTCGCGCCCCCAACGACGGCCACTAACGGCCGTGCCGGATTGGCCAAAGCGGCATCCAGCGCATTTAATTCAGCCTGCATGGCATGGCCAGTATAGCTTGGCAAATAATTGGTAATGGCCTCAGTTGAGGCATGGGCCCGATGGGCGGCTGAAAACGCATCATTCACATAAGCCGCCGCCGGAGCCGCTAAAGCCGCCGCAAAAGCCGCATCATTGGATTCTTCGCCAGCATGAAAACGCGTATTCTCTAACACGCACACGCCGCCAGCTGGCAACGCATCAAGGGCTTCCGCGGCCGCTGGGCCAATACAATCATCGGCAAAACTGACCTTTTGTCCGATTAGGCTGGCCAAGGCTTTGGCCACTGGGGCAAGGCTCATCTCAGCGTTTCTTTGGCCTTTCGGGCGCCCGAAATGTGACAGCACACCAATCCGTAAACCGGCTTGCGACAGGGCTTCTAAGCTTGGCAAAAGCCGCGTCAAGCGGGTTGCGTCGCGCACCTCGCCATGCTCATTAAGCGGGACATTGAGGTCGGCACGAATAAGAACAATGTCGCCACTCAAGGCTTGACTGGCATGGTCGCTGATCAGTTTTTCAATGGATTGGGCGACGCTCATCTTAACCGAGTTTACCCATGGCGACCGCCGTATCGCTCATCCGATTGGCAAATCCCCATTCATTGTCATACCAGCTCAGCACACGTACCAGCTTGCCATCGACGATTTGCGTCTGCGTCAGATCAAAAGTAGATGAGGCCGGGTTGTGATTAAAGTCAATCGACACCAAAGGCGCGTCGCAAATGCCAAGCACGCCTTTCAGCGGACCATTGGCGGCTTTGCTGATGGCGGCGTTGATTTCTTCGACTGTGGTTTTCTTTTTCGCTTCAAACACCAAATCAATCATCGACACATTTGGCGTCGGTACACGAACCGCTGTGCCATCCAGTTTGCCAGCCAGTTCCGGCAATACCAAGCCGACCGCTTTAGCCGCGCCGGTCGATGTTGGAATCATTGACAATGAAGCGGCGCGGGCGCGGCGTGGGTCAGAGTGCAGCGTATCAACGGTGCGCTGGTCGCCGGTGAAAGCGTGGACAGTTGTCATATAACCGCGCGCGATGCCGCAGGTTTTGTCGAGCACTTGCGCCACTGGTGCCAAGCAATTGGTGGTGCATGAGGCGTTTGATACGACCTTATGGCTTTTGCGCAATTTCTTGTGATTAACGCCATAAACGACGGTCAAATCGGCGCCTGAGGCTGGGGCGCTGACCAAAACCCGTTTGGCACCCGCTTCAATATGCTTGCTGGCGGTTTCATGGCTGGTGAACAGGCCGGTGCATTCCATGGCGACGTCGATATTCATCTTGGCCCAAGGCAGGGCGGCAGGGTCGCGCTCTGAGATGACTTTAATCACTTTGCCATTAATACTAATGCCAGTTTTGGTGGCTTTTACATTGGCCTTAAGCGGGCCGTGGATGCTGTCATATTGCAGCATATGGGCGTTGGCTTCAATGGTGCCCAAATCATTGATGGCTACGACATTAATGTCTTTGCGACCGCTCTCAATAATACCGCGTAAAACCAAGCGCCCAATGCGCCCGAAACCGTTAATTGCAACGTTAATAGCCATGTGATGTCCTTTTCTCTCGTTTAGGCAAGTCCCTTACGGGCTGCTTCGGCAATTGCTTCGGCAGTGATTCCAAAATGTTCAAATAATTGATTGGCTGGCGCGCTGGCGCCGAAAGCTTCCATGCCAATAAAGCAATCTTGTTCGCGCAAATAGCGATCCCAGCTCATTTGAATGGCCGCTTCGACAGCAATCCGTATTTTGGTGTTGCCCAAAATGTCAGCTTTCACAGCAGCCGGTTGTTTTTCAAACAAATCCATACATGGGAAAGAAACAACGCGGGCATGAATGCCGTCTTGTTTCAACATGTCGCGCGCTTGCAGGGCAATCTCAACTTCAGAACCAGAAGCCATCAGTGTGACCTCGGCATCAGCACCGCCAGAGGCCAATTCATAGGCCCCCAATGCGCACAGATTGCGTTCTTCATAATCGCGCACCATTGGCAAGCCTTGACGGGTCAGGGCCAGAACCGAGGTGGTTTTTTCCGCCTGCAAGGCCAATTGCCAGCATTCCAAGGTTTCAATGGCATCGGCAGGGCGGAACACATTGACATTTGGAATCGCCCGCAAGGCCGCCAAATGTTCAACCGGTTGGTGGGTTGGGCCATCTTCGCCAAGGCCAATACTATCATGCGTCAGCACATGAATGGTGCGTTGCTCCATCAAGGCTGACAAGCGAATGGCAGGGCGTGAATAATCGGCAAAAACAAGAAATGTGCCGGAGTAAGGAATAAACCCGCCATGCAGCGCCATGCCGTTCATTGCAGCTGCCATGCCGTGCTCACGCACACCCCAGTGAATAAAGCCACCAGAGAAATCATCGGCCGAAATTGGTGCCTGCTCGGGTGTTTTGGTGTTATTCGAGCCGGTCAAATCGGCTGAACCGCCAATCATTTCGGGCACATGTGGCACCAAAGCTTTCAAAACTTCTTCCGATGATTTGCGGGTCGCCCATTTTGGCTTTTCTTCGGCCAATTGTTTTTTATAGCTGTCAACCGCTTCGTCCAGCGCGCTTGGCAAAGTGCCGGCGGTCACCCGTTCAAAACGATTGCGCATCTCAGCTGGTTGCGCCTGCATACGGTCTTCCCAAGCTTTACGGCTCGAGGCATGCGCCCGGCCAGCTACCCGCCAGGCGTCGAGCAAATCTGATGGCACTTCGAAACTACCGGCTTTCCAGCCCAAGGCTTCGCGGGTTAGGGCGATTTCGTCTTCGCCCAAAGGCGCGCCATGCGAGCCCGATGTGCCTTGTTTATTGGGTGAGCCATAGCCAATCACTGTGCGGCAGGCAATCAAGCTTGGCTTGTCTGACTTGCGGGCAGCGGTGATGGCGGTTTCAATGGCATCAAAATCATGGCCGTCAATGCGCACCGCATCCCAGCCAGCCGCTTCGAAACGTTTCAGCGCATCGCCCGACTCCGACAGGCTCAACGGCCCATCAATTGAAATCTCATTATCATCATAAAGCACGATTAATTTCGACAATTTCAAATGCCCAGCAATGGAAATCGCCTCATGGCTAATGCCTTCCATCAAATCGCCATCTGAGGCGAGGACATAAGTATAGTGATCGACCAGCTCATCGCTGAACCGCGCATTCATCATCCGTTCGGCCAAAGCCATACCAACGGCGGTTGAAATACCTTGTCCAAGCGGGCCGGTTGTTGTCTCAATACCGGCGGCATGGCCATATTCTGGGTGGCCAGCGGTGCGGGCGCCCAATTGCCGGAAGTTTTTAATTTCTTCCAAAGTCATATCGGCGAAGCCGACGAGATAATGCAGCGCATATTGCAGCATGGAGCCGTGGCCAGCTGATAAAACAAAGCGGTCGCGGTCTGGCCATTCAGGCGACAGAGGGTCAATTTTCAAAAACTTTGTGTATAGAACCGTGGCAATATCGGCGGCCCCCATGGGCAGGCCGGGGTGGCCAGAGTTGGCCGCTTGCACCGCATCCATTGACAGGGCGCGAATGGCATTCGCCATTTGTTGCAGCGGCAGTGAAGCGCCACTTTTTTCTGATTGTAAATTTTTCTCGTCTTGCTTAGCAGACATAATACATCCTCTACGTAACCTGGGCATTAAGGCTCAGTGCTGGGGGCTGTTAATATGCGCCGCACAATGGCCGTG
>JAHEGN010000030.1:0-6619 GCA_024645085.1 Rhodobiaceae bacterium | reverse complement strand
GCTAAAAATATGAATCAGACGGCGACCATTGGTGATAGTCATTTATTAGTGTTGGCCAGTTTGACCCTGCTCAGCGAAATGCGCGATTTGCAACACGATAAAGCCGCCGTTGAGAGCGATGTCGGCAAAGCCGGTGCGGCGCGCGAAAATTTATCAACCCGTTTGGATGATATGGAGCAGGCGGTGGTGGCGGCATTGACGCAAGCGGCGGAAAAAATCGAAGCCATGGCGCAAACAAATGCGAATGGTGACTTGCCGTCAGGGCAATAGAAGCAGATAATAGATTTCGGAACTGCCCGACGCGACATTTGCACTTTACGTTCGGGGCCTTACGAATCTTTAGGGAACTGTCACTGCGATTGGCCGTGGCCATTTGCACACGGTGCCCACCTACACATGTAGGTCTCCGAGGATTCAGCAGGTGACGGTCAGGGCGGTTCCACTCCATCTAGGCGTTTCAATATCTATGACCAGTGATAAACATATTTACCGCAAAAATTTGATGGCGCAACGCAAGGCGCATCATCTGGCACATGGCGCGACGGCGGGCGACAAGCTGGCGACACAATTTTTGGCACAGCCGATTTTACCCACTGGACAATGGACCATTGCCGCTTATTTGCCAGTCGGTAGCGAAATTGACCCGACAGCTTTAATGCATCATTTGCAAAACAGCGGCCATCAGCTGTGCCTGCCGTTTTGCGCCGCAATCGACCAAGCCGCCAGTTTTCGCGCCTTTCAGCTTGGTGATGATTTGGCGGCTGATGGGCTCGGTATTGCTGCACCGCAAAAAGACCATCCATGCCAACCTGATATTGTGTTGTTGCCGCTGCTGGCTTTTGACCGGCAAGGAAACCGGCTGGGACGCGGTGGCGGCACTTATGACCGCACCCTGCAAACCTTGCGCGCGCAGCACCAAATCCGCGCCATTGGGCTGGCTTATGATATGCAAATGGTTGACAATTGTCCGGTTGAGCCGCATGACCAACCCCTCGACGCAATATTGAGTGAGGCGCGCTATTTGGATTTTGCGCCATCACAAGCGCCGAAAAAAGCGACGTAAGGATAGGCAATGAAACTATTATTTTTGGGCGATATTGTTGGCCGCGCGGCCCGCGAGGCGGTGATACGGCAAGTGCCAATGTGGCGCAAACAATATGGCCTCGATTTTGTTGTCGTTAATGGCGAAAACGCGGCCGGAGGTTTTGGTATCACCCCTGATATCGCCGAAGGGTTTTTTGCCGCCGGTGTCGACGTCATTTCAACCGGCAATCATGTTTGGGACCAACAGGCCATTCAAGGCTATATCGCCGACGAGCCGCGGCTTTTGCGACCGTGTAATTTTCCGGCCGGTACGCCGGGGCGCGGCGCCGGTCTGTTTCAAGCTGGGGCTTATCAGGTGCTGGTGGTTAACGTCATGGGCAGCCTATTCATGGAAACATTGGACGACCCATTTGCCTGTATTGAACGCGAATTATCGGCCTGTCCGCTGGGCGATGTTGCCGATGCGATTATTGTCGATATGCACGCTGAGGCGACGTCGGAGAAAATGGCCATGGGGCATTTTTGCGATGGCCGCGCCAGTCTTGTGGTCGGCACCCATACGCATGTGCCAACCGCTGATGCACAAATTCTGCCCGAGGGCACGGCCTATCAAACCGATGCCGGCATGTGCGGCGATTATGACAGCGTCATTGGCATGGAAAAACACGAACCATTGAGCCGCTTTACCACGAAATTGCGCAATGGGCGTTTTTCGCCGGCCGCTGGCACGCCGACGCTTTGCGGGGTGATTGTCGAAACCGACCCAAAAACCGGTTTGGCGACGTCGATTTTGCCCTTACGGGCTGGCGGCAGACTTTCCTCATCGGCGCCGACAGGCTAACCTAAAGAAATTGATTCGTGACGCACGGTCATTGACGATAAGACGAAAGATGGAAGCATGGCAGGCCACTCAAAATTTAAGAATATTCAATATCGCAAAGGCGCCCAAGACAAAAAGCGCGCCAAGATTTTTGCCCGTTTAGCAAAAGAAATCACCGTTGCTGCCAAAATGGGCTTGCCCGACCCCGACGCCAATCCGCGTCTGCGCACGGCGATTTTGGCGGCGCGGGCGCAAAATATGCCGAAGGATAATATCGAACGCGCCGTCAAGCGCAGTAGCGATGCTGACAACGCCAATTATGAAGAAGTGCGCTATGAGGGTTTTGGCCCCGGCGGCATTGGGGTGATTGTCGAAACACTGACTGACAACCGCAATCGCACGGCCGCTGAAGTGCGGACAAGCTTTTCAAAAAACGGCGGAAATTTGGGCGAAACCGGATCGGTTTCCTTCATGTTTGACCGCGTTGGGTCGATTGAGTTCGACGCCGATAAAGCAGATGCAGAGACGGTTTTTGAAGCCGCCATTGAGGCTGGCGCCGCCGATGTTGAAAGCAATGAAGATGGCCATGAAATTATCTGCGCCATGGAAGATTTGCACACTGTGGTGGCCGCTCTTGAAGCCAGCTTGGGCGAACCTCGCGCGGCGACGATTATTTGGCGCCCGCAAAATGACATTGCCATTGACGGTGAGACGGCTGAAAAAGCGCTCAAGCTGATGGACGCGCTTGATGACGTTGATGATGTGCAAAATGTTTCCGCTAATTTTGATATTGCAGATGATGTGATGGAGAAATTATCGGTCTAAGCGGCCAAGCCGCGGAAAGAGGAAAATGGCAAGGGGCACTACGCGACGATTAATCGGCCTCGACCCTGGTTTACGGTTTACCGGCTGGGGGGTGATTGATATGGACGGGTCAAAATTAAAGCATGTTGCCAATGGCTCTATCGCATCTGACGCCAAACGGGCGCTGGCCGAGCGCTTATTGCAGCTTGAAGAGGGGCTGTTGAACGTATTTGCCCAATGGCAGCCAGAGTTTGCCGCGGTTGAGCAGAGCTTTGTCAATCGCGATGGCGTGGCGACATTAAAATTGGGCCAAGCGCGCGCCATTAGTTTGCTGGTGCCCGCCCGCCTCGGCCTGCCGGTTGAGGAATATGCCCCCAATTTCATCAAACGCGCGGTGACCGGTGCCGGTCATGCCGATAAAAAACAAATCGCCGCCATGGTGTCCATGCTTTTACCGACCGCTAAATTACAAGACGAACACGCCACAGATGCGCTGGCCATTGCCATCACTTTGGCCCATGCCGGAGATTTTAGCGGCCGCCTAGAAGCGGCTTTGCGTAAATCGGAAAGCGCGCAGGTGCTGCAATGATTGGCCGCTTAAAAGGCCGCGTCGATGGGCGCGGAGATAACTGGGCGCTGATTGATGTCGGCGGCGTCGGCTATATGGTTGAGGGCTCGGCCCGCATGCTTGATGCGCTACCAAGCGATGGTGAGGCGGTTAGCTTGGCCATTGAAACATATGTGCGCGAAGACCAATTGCGCTTATTCGGTTTTCTCAGCGAACAGGAACGCAGTTGGTTCCGCCTTCTCATGGGCGTGCAGGGCGTTGGCGCCCGCGTCGCCTTGGCCATTCAAAGCGTTTTATCGGCCGATGAATTATCACAAGCCGTGGCCGCTGAAGACAAAGCCATGGTCTCGCGCGCGCCTGGCGTTGGGCCGAAAGTAGCGCAACGTATTGTGCAAGAATTAAAAGACAAAGTGCCAGAGTCGCATTTTGCCGTCAGCAGCGCCGTCACTGGCGAGGCTGCGCTGGCCGGACAAGCCATGCGCGAAGCTTTATCGGCGCTGACCAATTTGGGCTATCAGCGCACGCAAGCGGCGCAAGCCTTGAGTGCGGCGCGCAATGCGCTGGGCGATGACGCCGCCGTCGAAGCCTTGATTAAGCAAGGGTTGAAAGAGTTAATGTGATGACAGAGCGTTTGGTTGAGACAACACAAATGACCGAAGATGTTGACACGGCTTTGCGGCCCAAGACGCTCGATGCGTTTGTCGGGCAGAAAAAAGGCCGCGAAAATTTGGCTGTCTTTATTGAGGCGGCGCGCCAACGCGGCGACGCGCTCGACCATGTCTTGCTGGCCGGCCCGCCGGGTTTGGGCAAAACCACATTGGCGCAAATCATTGCCCGCGAATTGGGCGCCGGCTTTCGTTCGACCTCCGGGCCGGTGATTACCAAAGCCGGTGATTTGGCGGCGCTTTTGACCAATTTAGAAGCGCATGATGTTTTATTTATCGACGAAATTCACCGTCTCAGTCCGGCTGTTGAAGAAATCCTTTACCCCGCGATGGAAGATTTTGAGCTTGATCTAATCATTGGCGAGGGGCCAGCGGCGCGGTCGGTGAAAATTGATTTGCCGCCGTTCACCTTGATTGGCGCGACCACGCGTTCCGGCCTGTTAAGCACGCCCCTGCGCGATCGTTTTGGCATTCCGGTGTATTTGAATTTTTACGAAATTGACGAATTAGAGCTGATTGTGCGGCGCAATGCCAAGCTGATGGGCTTGGCGATGAGCGATGACGGGGCGTTGGAAATTGCTGGCCGCTCGCGCGGTACACCGCGGGTTGCTGGACGCCTACTGCGGCGGGTCCGCGACTTTGCCAATGTGGCGGGCAGTGAGGTGATTGATGCGGGCTTAGCCGATGCGGCGCTTGGCCGTCTTGAGGTCGACAAGCGCGGGCTTGATGGCTTGGATCACCGCTATTTGCGGGTCATGGCCGAGAAATTTGCCGGTGGGCCAGTGGGTATTGATACAATGGCGGCCGCGCTTG
Organism: Rhodobiaceae bacterium; assembly: GCA_024645085.1. Taxonomy (GTDB): domain Bacteria; phylum Pseudomonadota; class Alphaproteobacteria; order RS24; family RS24; genus JAHEGN01. Next base: position 1,905 of record JAHEGN010000030.1, on the reverse strand, counting down.
GTGAGCCACGCGATGCATTGGAAGATATTGTTGAGCCTTTCCTTATCCAGCTTGGTTTTGTCAATCGTACGCCGCGTGGGCGGGTATTGATGCCAGCGGCCTTTGGTCATTTGGGCCTTGATGTGCCGACAACGGCGCTTGAAGAGGCTGATTTATTCGCTGGGCCAAACGCATGAGCGGCGCGATGCAGGGCGAGGCCTTTGTCACCAGTGTTCGGGTTTATTACGAAGACACGGATTTTTCTGGCGTTGTCTATCATGCCAATTATTTGAAATTTGCCGAACGCGGGCGCTCAGATTTTCTGCGCTTTGCGGGCATTCATCATTCGGAATTATTGGCCATGACCCCGCCTTTGGCATTTGTTGTAAACGCCATGCAGATTGAGTTTCTCGCGCCCGCCAAAATTGATGATGAGCTGCGCGTGGAAACTCTTCTGGCGCAAGTGCAGGGCGCTCGTTTTGCCTTTTATCAGCGCATTATGCGGGCCGACACATGTCTGTGGAAAGCCCGCGTCGGGGCGGCGTGTATTGATCTTGATGGGCGACCAAGACGGATTCCCAAATCAGCGATTGCCGCTTTGGGCGATTATCAAGTCGTTGAAGTGCCGGCCGCATTTGAGGTTTAGGCGCAAAAATCAGCCATATGGGCGACAAATTTTTGTCACAATTGAAAGATAGTTAGGGCGTATTGAGGTAAATTATGGAAACTGTAGCAGTCGATACCGCGGCCCAATTGGCCAATAGTGATTTTTCGCTTTTTGCCCTGTTCACGCGGGCCGATATGGTTGTCAAATTGGTCATGCTGGGATTGATTGGCGCGTCGGTTTGGAGCTGGTCAATCATCATTGAAAAAATCAGTACATTCCGGCGCATTAATCGCGCCTGTGACGCGTTTGAACATGTATTTTGGTCGGGCGAGAGCGTGCAAGAGATTCAAAACACCATGGCCAATCGGCCAAGCTCGCCAATGGTGCGAGTGTTTCAAGCAGCGATGGCTGAATGGGGTCGGCTGTCGGCCGTCAAGGCGCAGAATTTGGGGTTTACTCCTATTCAATTCATTGAACGCAGTCTGACCACGGCGATTGCGCGGGAAATGGAAAAGGTCGAAAAGCGCCTGTTATTTCTCGCAACGGTTGGGGCGGTGGCGCCGTTTGTCGGCCTTTTTGGCACGGTCTGGGGCATTATGAATAGTTTTCAGGCGATTGCCATGACCCGCGATACAAATTTGGCGGTTGTGGCGCCAGGCATTGCTGAAGCGCTTTTTGCCACCGGCCTTGGCCTATTGGCCGCCATTCCAGCGGTTATCGCCTATAATAGATTTTCGCAAGATATTGCCAGATTGGGCGCGCGTTTGGATTATTTCGCCGATGATTTCGCCAATATCGTGGCCCGTCAGCCAAAGGATTAAAGGCTATGGGCATGCAGGCGCCGAAAACCAGTTCGAAAGCCGCAAGGCGGCCACGCTATCAGCCGATGGCTGAAATCAATGTGACCCCAATGGTCGATGTCATGCTGGTGTTGCTGATTGTGTTCATGGTCGCTGCGCCCTTATTAAGCGTTGGCGTGCCGGTCAATCTGCCGAAGGCTGGCGCTCAATCTCTGCAAGGCGATGATGAGCCCTTGGCCATCACCATTGATGCGGCGGGTAAAATTTTCATTGAAGAAAAACCGATTGCGTTGAAAGATTTAGTGCCGCGTTTGCAAGCCATTTTAGGGGCTGGTTATGATCAGCGTATCTACGTGCGCGGCGATCAGGCGGTTGCCTATGGGCAAGTGGCGCAAGTTGTGGCACGGATTAATGCCGCTGGCTTTTCGCGCGTGGCTTTGGTGACCGACCACAAAACCACCCCCCGAGGCGGGAAATAATGAGCCGCCTGCTGCCGCAAATCAGACCTGATTTGATGGG
>JAHEGN010000023.1 GCA_024645085.1 Rhodobiaceae bacterium | reverse complement strand
TTGTGAAAGTAATGTGCAAGTAAAAACGTTTCTAAAATTCAATTACTTACACTTAAATTATTACTCCCACTCAATGGTTCCCGGGGGTTTTGAGGTGATGTCGTAGACGACGCGGTTGATGCCGCGGACTTCGTTGATGATGCGGGTGGAAACGCGACTCAAAAAACTGTGCTCAAACGGATAATAATCCGCCGTCATGCCATCCGTCGACGTCACAGCGCGTAAAGCGCAGACATAGTCATAAGTGCGCCCATCGCCCATAACGCCAACACTGCGCACCGGCAAAAGCACAGCAAAAGCCTGCCAAATTTCGTCATAAAGACCGGATTTGCGGATTTCATCGAGATAAACCGTGTCCGCCTTGCGCAAAATTTCTAATTTCTCGCCGGTAATCGCCCCAGGAATGCGGATTGCTAAGCCGGGGCCGGGAAAGGGATGGCGGCCAACAAAGGCTTCCGGTAAACCCAGCTCTTGACCCAGCGCGCGCACTTCGTCTTTGAATAATTCACGCACCGGCTCAACCAATTGCATATTCATGCGCTCAGGCAAGCCGCCGACATTGTGGTGGCTTTTAATGGTAACGCTCGGGCCGCCGGTGAAGGATACGCTCTCAATCACATCAGGATATAGCGTGCCCTGGGCGAGGAAGTCAGCGCCGCCCGCCGCATTGGCCTCAGCCTCAAATACGTCGATAAAAGTGGCGCCGATAATCTTACGCTTTTTCTCCGGATCATCGACCCCTTCAAGCTTGCCAAGGAATAAATCGCGGCAATCTTTATGCACTAATTTAATGTTGAAATGATCGCGGAACAGCCCGACGACTTGCTCGCTCTCACCGGCCCGCATCATGCCCGTATCAACATAAACGCAGGTTAATTGCTCGCCAATTGCCTCATGCAGCAGCACCGCCACCACGGAACTGTCAACGCCGCCGGACAGGCCGCAAATCACCCGCCCGGTGCCGACTTGCGCGCGAATGGCGGCAATCGCATTGTCGCGAAAAGCGGCCATTGTCCAATCGCCGGAACAGCCTGCAATTTTATGGGTGAAGTTGGATAATATTTTAGCGCCCTGCGGCGTGTGCACCACTTCTGGGTGAAATTGCACGCCATATATGCGTTGCGCCTCATTGGCTATGGCCGCATAGGGGGCGTTCTCGCTGGTGCCAATAATGGCAAAACCATCGGGCAATTTATTGACCCGATCGCCATGGCTCATCCATACCTGAATTTGCTCGCCGACAGCCGCGACCCCGTCAAACAGGGGCGAGGCGCTGGTGATGCTGAGAAAGGCGCGGCCAAATTCGCGCTCATCAGATTGCTCAACCTCGCCGCCCAATTGCGTGCACAAGGTCTGCTGACCATAACAAATGCCGAGAATCGGCTTGCCACTATTCAAAATCGCCTCGGGGGCGCGCGGCGTATCAATATCGGCGACACTATTGGGCCCGCCGGATAAAATGACCGCTTTTGGATCCATATCGGCAAAGGCTTTTTCACTGGCGTTAAACGGCACAATCTCGCAATAGACGCCGCTTTCTCTTACACGGCGGGCAATCAGCTGGGTGACTTGTGATCCGAAATCAACAATTAAAACGCGATCCATGGCCGATTATTCCTTTTGGCTTTTAACGTCAAGTTTTGTATCCGCGGCGCGGCTGTCATCAATCAGGCGACGCAAGGCATCGGCCCGCTCGCAATCGGCCGCGCAAATTTTTCTATAATGCGCCAAAGCCTGGTCGGCTTGCTCAAAACGCTGGGCTTTAACGGCTAATTCGGTTTGCAAGACAAGAGCCGGTAAATTGGCGGGCTCGATTTCCAGCCCGACAGTGATGATACGCAAAGCCTCATCGGTATCGCCATTGGCGGCGTGGATTTGACCCTTCAAAATAAATGCCGCGGCATTGGCCGGATTGGCGGTAAGCGCCAAATTCACCAAATCTTCGGCCTGCTGGCTTTGCGCGGCGGCAAAAGCAGCGGCAGCTTGGGTCAATAGATTTTCAGATAGAGAGCGGTATTTTTCAGAAATCGCCATGGCCGGTGAGGTCAGACATATCAGGCCAAGGGCCAGCGCAAGGACAGATTTTTGAATCAATTTCATGGTCTTATCTCGCATTACTGGGCGTGAAAATCAAGCCGGATTGGTCGCTGCCTGTGCACTGTTGAGCGCCCCATTGGGTGCTTTTTCTCGACGACGCAGGACGGCGCAAAACAAGCCATCCGTGTCGCTGCTCACCGGATTGAGCTGGATAAAGCCAACCGCCTTAAGGGCTGCCGCCAAGCCATGAGAGCTGGTGTCTTGGGGCGGTTCAACGTCCAATTCAAAAGCCGGTTGGCTGGCCAAAAAGCGTTTGATGATGCGCTCATTCTCGCTGGCAAATACCGAACAAGTGACATAGACCAGCCGCCCATTGGGGGCGACATAATCGGCGGCTTTTTTCATAATATTAAGCTGCACATTATTTAGCGCCAGCAGGCTTTCCTGGCTCAGCCGCCATTTGGTCTCCGGTGAACGCCGCCAGCGCCCCGACCCCGAACAGGGCACATCGGCCATCACCACATCACAGCCGCCCACAAGCGGTTTCAACCCATGGGCATCAGCGGTTTCAATAATCGACACACCAGCGCGCGCCGCCCGGTCAATGATGGGGCGCATGCGGCGGGTGTCACTATCATGGACAATCAGCCGCCCGCGGTTGTTCATCAGCGCCGCCATGGCCAGTGATTTGCCGCCAGCGCCAGCGCAATAATCGAGCACGGTTTGAAACGGTTGCGGCGCGGCAAATTGTGCCACCGCTTGGGCGCCAGCGTCCTGCACTTCAATCAGGCCACCTTCAAACGCTTGCGAAGCGGTCACATTGGCTGGCAAAGCAAGCCGCAAAGCATTGCTGACAAATCCATGCGGCTGCACGCTAAAGCCCTCATTTTGCAGCGCCACACTTGCTTGTGCGGCATCGCCTTTCAGCGTGTTGACGCGCACATCAAGCGGTGCGCGTTGGCGCATGGCTTGCATGACCGCATCGGCCTGTGGACCAAGGCCAGCGTCTAAATCAGCCAGCAGCCAATCGGCGACACTGAGCTGACCAGCGCGGCTATTGGCGGGCTTTTCTAGGGCTTGGCGCAGGCAGTCGATTTGCTCTGGGCTAAGCGGCGACGGCGCATGGGCTTGACCATCGGCCAGCGCCAGCGCCTCATCAAGCGTGATTTTGACTGCCTCATCAACCACGTCAATATAGGCCAAAAGCGTGATCAGCAGCGGGTCATCAGCGCCCAATCGGTCGCGCAAATTGCCGTAATGGCGCAAAATTGTGAACAGGCCATCGCTCAAAAACCGGCGGTCTTTGGAACCGGCAAAGCGGTTTTGCCGACCCCATTGTTTGACGATAAAGTCAGCCGCCTGCCGCGACGACAGGGTTTCAGCTAAGAGTTCTGAGAGCGTTTGTAGGCGTGCTGCGGGGCGCACTAGTTTTTACCGGAGCCCGGATAATTTGGCGCCTCGCGGGTAATAGTGACGTCATGCACATGGCTTTCAACCAGTGAGGCCGAGGACATGCGCACGAATTTTGCCCGCTTGTGTAAATCGCCAATGCTGGCCGAACCAGTATAGCCCATGGCCGCCCGCAAACCGCCGACGAGCTGGTGAATAACCGCCTCAACCGACCCTTTGAAAGGAATTTGGCCCTCAATGCCCTCGGGCACTAATTTATGCGTGTCGGCAATATCTTGCTGGAAATAGCGGTCCGCAGACCCGCGCGCCATGGCGCCAACCGAACCCATGCCCCGATAGGCTTTATAACTCCGCCCCTGGTAAAGGAAAACTTCGCCCGGGCTTTCGGTTGTGCCCGCTAAGAGCGAGCCAATCATTGCGCAGGAAGCGCCCGCAGCAATGCCTTTTGCCAAATCGCCCGAATATTTAATGCCGCCATCGGCAATCACCGGCACATTGGCGACGCGGGCGGCCTCAACGGCATCCATAATCGCGGTTAATTGTGGCACGCCGACACCGGCAACAACCCGGGTAGTGCAAATGGAGCCTGGGCCAATGCCAACTTTAATGGCGTCAGCGCCCGCATCAATCAGCGATTGGGCGCCGTCTTTGGTGGCCACATTGCCAGCCATAATTTGCACCGAGCTGGATAATTTTTTCAGCCGCGCCACTTGCTCTGCCACCCGCACCGAGTGACCATGAGCGGTGTCGACGACAATCAAGTCAATGCCCGCATCAATCAGGGCTTGCGAGCGTTCAAAGCCATCGTCGCCAACCGTCGAGGCCGCCGCAACCCGCAAACGACCTTTTTCATCCTTGGCCGCATTGGGGTGTAATTGGGCTTTTTCCATATCTTTGACGGTAATCAGGCCGATACATTTATAGTCGCCATCAACCACCAGAAGCTTTTCAATGCGGTTTTGGTGCAGCAGTTTTTTGGCTTCTTCGTGCGCCACTTCTTCTTTCACCGTGATTAGATTTTCTTTGGTCATTAATTCCGACACGGCTTGATTTGGATTGGTGGCAAAACGCACATCACGATTGGTCAAAATACCAACCAACTTGCCATTGGCTTCGGTGACCGGCACGCCTGAAATATTATTCTCAGTCATCAGCGCCAAAGCTTCGGCCAATTTGGCGGTCGGTAAAATGGTCAGCGGATTGACCACCATGCCACTTTCGAATTTTTTTACTTTAATCACTTCGGCTGCTTGTTCAGCCGGTGTCATATTGCGGTGCAAGACGCCAATACCGCCAGCCTGCGCCATAGCAATCGCCATTGCGCTTTCGGTGACCGTATCCATAGCCGCTGATAATAGCGGAATACCTAGGGTAATGGTGCGTGAAACTTGGGTTGTGGTGTCAGCTTGCGATGGCAGAATATTTGATTCTGCCGGCTCGAGCAGAACGTCATCAAAGGTCAGAGCTTCGCGGAACATATGTCAAATCCTCTCAGGGCTTGTGTGGCCTGTATTTGACGAGTTCATGTATCACCGTTGGCGGCAAAAAGCCAAATTATTTTGCTCGATGAACGAAATTTGTTGATTTTACGCCAGTTTCTCGCCGCCTATGGCGCCGGTTTTAGCCTTTGAAGCCGAGGGCGATTACATAGAGCTCAACCGATTCTGGGCGACTCGATTTTGGCTTCATGTGATGCACCGCACGGAACCGGCTTTTCAGTTCTTTCAAAAGCTCATTGGAGGTGCCGCCTTGGAACACTTTGGCACAAAACGCCCCGCCCGGTTTCAAAACATCAAAAGCAAACCAAGCCGCTGCCTCAGCCAGAGCCATAGTCCGCAAATGGTCAGTTTGCCGGTGTCCGGTGACCGGCGCCGCCATATCCGAAATCACCGCATCAGGGCGGCGGCCAGCCAATTGTTGAATTTTTTCCGGCGCGCTATCATCGAGGAAGTCGAGCTGGATAAAATCAACCCCCTGCACTTGCTCCATGTCTTGAATATCAATCGCCCCGACAAACCCCTTGCCCTCAATCGAGCCAACGCGTTTGGCGGCGACTTGCGCCCAACCACCTGGCGCGCTGCCCAAATCAAGCACGCAACCGCCGGGTTTGAAAAAACCGAAGCGGTCGTCTAGCTCGATAATTTTATAGGCCGCGCGCGAGCGATAGCCGTCTTTTTTGGCAGCCGCTACATAAGGGTCATTGAGCTGGCGCTCCAGCCAACGCACTGATGAAATGGTCCGGCCTCGGGCGGTTTTCACCTTGGTTTTCATGCGGTCGCCGCGACGTTGCCCATCGCCGACCCCCGAAGCGCCTCTATTCTTGGCCATTGGTTTGTCCCCCATTCGCCGATTTTGGGCGGCGGCGGCGCCGTCTTTTATCCTGCCTAATCATGCGCAGTAAAATACCTTCGCGCAGCCCGCGATCAGCAACTGAAAATTGCGTCACCGGCCAGCGCTCATAAATGACGTCGAGCACTGCGCAGCCGGCCAAAACTAAATCTGCCCGCTGATGGCCAATACAGGGATTTTCAGCCAATTGATCGCGGCTCAATGACTTCAAATCGTCAATCACCCGACGAATATCGCTAGAAGCAATGGTGCAACCGTCAACCACATTTCGGTCATAGCGGGTCAATCCCAATTGCACGGCGGCAAGTGTGGTGACGGTGCCAGATGTGCCGATGATTTGTAGCTTGCTCATATCGGTCAGCACATTCTGCCGGTTCATAAAATCCGCCAGACGCAGCCGCGATTCATCAAGCATTTGCTCATAGCCATGTTCATAGGGCCCCTCGCCGGCATGGCGCTCGGCCAAACGCACCACCCCCAAGGGTAATGAGTCGCTGTCCGCAAGCTGAAATTGTCCGTCCGGCTGGCGATCGAGGCGCATCACTTCGGTGCTGCCGCCGCCAATATCGAATAAGACGATATTGTCGACGTTTTCATCAAATAATGAGCCGCACCCCAGAGCTGCCAATTCGGCTTCGGCGGCGCCGTCAATAATATCCATGCTCAAGCCGGTTTCGCGGCGCACGCGTTTAATAAATTCTTCGCCATTATCAGCCCCGCGGCAAGCTTCGGTGGCGACACAGCGTATGCGGCGAACATTGGCGCGGCGAATTTTGCTGGCGCAAATGCGCAAAGCAGCAATGGTGCGTTCCATCGCATCATCGGATAGTCGACCGCTGGCTTCCAAGCCCTCGCCGAGGCGGACAATGCGTGAAAAACTATCACGCACGCGAAAGCTGAGGCCAAAGCGCTCGACGATTAAAAGGCGGCAATTATTTGTTCCCAAATCAATCGCCGCATAGAGGCGGCGCGGCGGTTGAGCCGATGGGTCGCGCTTGGGGCGGCGCGACGATTTCGCTTTACGTTCGGGGCGCCGCTCGGGGCTGCCGCCTTGTGGCTGCTCTAACATTACATCGTCCATAGGCTGACACGAGATGCGCGCCAGATCGGTTAAACCGTTGTTTCCACATTAACAAGATGTATTTAGATTGCAATCTTTTAGCGAAAATTTCGCCGAAAACTGGCTAATGTAAAAACGGGTCTTTTGCTGATAGCAAAACTGCCTATAGTGAAGGCCTATTTGGTAATTCGTTCTGGAGCTTTTTATGTCTGATCAACACAAACTCGAAACCCTTGTTTTACACGCTGGCTGGCGCGCCGACCCGAGCACTGGCTCGGTGGCGGTGCCGATACACCAAACCACAAGCTATCAGTTCAACAACACAGACCATGCCGCCAGCCTGTTTGCACTGGCTGAATTGGGCAATATTTATACCCGTCTGCAAAACCCAACAACCGACGTGCTGGAACAACGCGTCGCCGCCCTTGAAGGTGGTGCCGCTGCTTTGGCCGTATCATCGGGGCAAACCGCCTCGGCCATGGCCATTCAAAACCTCGCCCGCGCTGGCGATAATGTGGTGTCATCGACTGATTTATATGGCGGCACGTGGAACTTATTCGCCAATACTATGCGCGATATGGGCATTGAAGTCCGGTTTGTTGATCCGGCCAAGCCGCAAGATTTCGCCGCCGCAATTGACGACCGCACACGGGCGTTTTATGCCGAAACCCTACCTAATCCGAAATTGGAAGTGTTTCCCATTAAGGAAGTGGCCGAGATTGGCCGCGCCCATGGCATTCCATTGATTATGGACAATACGGCGGCGCCGACACTTTGCCGCCCGTTTGAACATGGCGCTGCGGTTGTTGTGTATAGTGGCACCAAATATATTGGCGGCCATGGCACATCAATTGGCGGGTTGATTGTCGATGGTGGTAATTTTGACTGGGAGGCCGCCGGTGAACGCCAACCAGCGCTGAACGCGCCTGACCCGTCTTATCACGGCGCCATTTGGAGCCAAGCCGCGAAACCATTGGGGCCGATTGCCTATGTGCTGAAAGCCCGCACCACTTTATTGCGCGACCTCGGCGGGGCAATGTCGCCGTTCAATGCTTTTATGCTCATTCAAGGCATGGAAACGCTGCCGCTGCGGATGCGCGCGCATTGCGAAAATGCCGAGAAAGTGGCGGCGTTTTTGGCGGCCCATGATAAAGTCGAGAAAATCATCTATCCAAGCCATATGTCAGGCGAGCCGCGCAACCGTGCCGATGCGGCCTTGCAAAATGGCTATGGCGGCCTGATGGGCTTTGAACTGGCCGGCGGCGCACAAGCTGGTAAGAAATTTATCGACAATCTGAAATTGCTCTATCATGTCGCCAATATTGGTGACGCGCGTTCCTTGGCCATTCATCCGGCCAGCACCACGCACAGCCAGTTGTCGCCGGAAGACCAAGCGGCCTCTGGCGTGACCCCGGGCTATGTGCGCCTGTCGATTGGCATTGAACATAGCGACGACATCATTGCCGATTTAACGCAAGCCTTGGCGGCTGTGTAAAAACCGACGCAATTTTTTGAAGCGAGACTTGAAGCTCGGAAAAATCTGGGCTTTACTCGCTTTATGGATGCATTTGTAAAGTTTATTTTCGGTTGGTTGCCGCTATGGTTTGGCGCATTTTTTCTTGGCCCTTTGGTGGCTGAGATTTTGACCCGCACAGCTTTGCAGCAGTTTTTGCCGACACAGACCGACAATATGCTGATCGGCTTGTCGCTAACGCACCTATGTATGGTGGCGGGCGGGCTTTACGGGCTAACAGCAAAATTAACTGGACGGTGGATATGAGCGAGATTTTAGCAGGGGTTGATTTGAGCCAAGCCAGCGATGCTGAATTGATGCGCTTGGAACGCCAAATTGCCCGTAAATATATGAACCGCCTGTCGATACCCATGGTGCTTTGGCCGCTTACCAATATTGCGGTTTGGTTGTCGCTTTGGCCCTTGGTTTTGACCGGCACGCTGTCACTTTGGGTGGCCTTTCCGATTGCCTGTTTCAATTTATTGGTGGCTTATTTGCCAAGCCATGATGCCCAACATGACAGCTATGCGCGGGTCGGCGAGCGATTGCGCTGGCTCAATGAATTTATCGGTCATGCGTCGTCGTTTTTGCTGGCTTATTCATATCGGGTTTTGCGCGAAACCCATTTGCAACATCATAAACACGCCAATGACCCGGAGCTTGATCCAGATGCGTTGTTTAACACCGCCAAAACCGGGTGGCAGTCGATTAAAAACACCATCCGCTCATATCAGCCCGACTCGCCCGAAGCGCGCAGCTATATGGATACAATTATGCGTCTGAATACGCCCAATGCTCTTCGTGGCTTGAAAGATCAATTGCTGATTATGACTATTTATCATGCGGTGTTATTTACCATGGCGGCCAATGGGCTGGCTTTGGAAGCGGCCTTGCTGTGGTGGGTGCCGCTGAAACTGGCGGCGATTTATTTGCGTTATTATTTGTCATGGGCGCCGCATGTTGGGGCCGGCAGAGGACGCTATCGCGATACGAAGAGTTTCAAATCAATTTTCGGCCACACCGGAACCTCCGGCATGACGGCCCATGTCGTGCATCATTTGCACCCGCGCATTCCGCATAATCGCACGGTAAAAGCATTCAAAGAAATGCTGCCGATTTTGCGGGCCCGCAATGTTGACCTTGGCGGCCATTAACCGGTTCGGCACTCTGGCATCCTCGCCAATTCATCCTTGTCAAAATGTCGCAAAAGCGTCAATCTGAAGCTAGCTGTTGAATGGAGGGAAAGATGAGCCAAGCCTTAAAAACAAACCTCAGCGATTTGCCATTGTCGCAAATCGACTTGTCGCGGCCTGAATTATTCGCCGATGAAGAAATTTTAGAAACCTTTAAACGATTGCGCGAAGAAGACCCGGTTCATTATTGCGCCGATGGTCAGTTTGGCCCGTTTTGGTCAATCACCCGCTATGAAGATATTATTGCGGTCGACACCAATCATAAGGTTTTCTCGTCATCAGATGCCTTTGGCGGCATTCAGCTTGATGATAATGTTGTGCGCCCGCCTGTCGAGGGTGTTGAGATTTCAGCCTTCATCACCAAAGACCAGCCGCATCACGGCCCAATTCGCAAATCAGTGCAGCCCATCGCCTCGCCGCAAGGGCTTGATAGTTTCAAAGACCTGATTTGGGAGCGCACTAATAATGTGCTTGATAGCCTACCCGAGGATGAAGAATTTGACTGGGTCGAGCGCGTATCCGTTAATCTGACGACGCAAATGTTAGCGACCTTATTTGATTTCCCATTTGAGGATCGTGAAAAGCTGACATATTGGTCAGATATCACCACGGCGACCGAGGGTTCGGATCATTTTCCTGGGCATGAAAAACGCGTCGAGATTTTGCTGGAATGTTTGGAATATTTCACCCGCCTGCGCCATATTCGCGCCAATGGCCCGCCAAAATTTGATTTTATCTCAATGATGGCACGCGATGAAAACACCAAAGATATGGATGATATGAATTTCCTCGGCAATCTATTGCTGCTGATTGTTGGCGGCAATGATACGACCCGTAATTCTATGTCAGCCAGCATTAATGCGTGGAATAAATTTCCGGAAGAATTTGCCAAATTGCGCGAAGACCCGTCATTAATCGACAAAATGGTGGCCGAAGTTATTCGCTGGCAGACGCCGCTCTCGCATATGCGCCGCACCGCCTTGGAAGATATTGAGCTGGGCGGCAAGCTCATCAAAAAGGGCGACAAGGTGGTGATGTGGTATTATTCAGGCAATCATGACGAAGATGTGTTCGATCATCCGCGGCAAGTGCGTTTCGACCGCGAAAATGGCAATCGCCATGTCTCATTTGGCTTTGGCATTCATCGCTGCATGGGATTGCGCGTCGCTGAATTACAATTGCGCACGCTGTGGCAATTAATTCTCGAAAAATTTGACTCGATTGAATTGGTCGGCGAGCCGCGCCGGTTGAAATCTAATTTTGTAAACGGCTATACGGAAATGAAAGTTAAAGTAAAACGCCGTTCGTCTTGATATTTTAGGGGTTTGCGTGACATCTGATAAAATTCGCTGGGGCATTGTCGCCACAGGCAATATCGCTGGGCAATTTGCCACTGATTTGAAACACAGCCACAGCGGCGTGTTGGCCGGTGCGGCGAGCCGACAGGTGGCTCGCGCGCAAGCTTTTTGCGACACTCATGGCGGCACGGCCAGCGATAGCTATGACACGCTTTTGCAGCGCGATGACATTGACGCGGTTTACATTGCCACGCCGCATAACAGCCATATTGAATGGACGCTGAAAGCCATGGCCGCCGGCAAAGCGGTTTTATGCGAAAAACCGCTGGGCCTTAATCAGGGCGAGGTTTTGCATTTATATGGCGAAGCCGCACGGCGCAATATGTTGCTGGTCGAAGCGCTGATGTATCTCATGCACCCGCGTATGCATTTGGCCAAGCAATTGATTGACGATGGCGCGATTGGCACCATTAACCGGTTTTCCTCGTCGTTTGGCTTTGCTTTTCCATTCACCCCCGAGCACCGGCTATATGACAAGCACTTAGCTGGCGGCGGTATTTTGGACATTGGTATTTATCCGCTTACGGCGGCGCGCTATTTGGTCGGCGAACCAAAAACTTTAACCGGCAGCGCCCGCCTCGCCGCCAGCGGCGTTGATGCCGAAGCCCATGCCAGCCTCGGTTATGACGGCTTTGAGGCGACATTGCATTGCGCCCTCGACACCAATCTAGCTTGGCACATTACGGTTGAGGGCACGCAGGGCACATTGCATATTGACCAGCCTTGGCACCCGGGGCCGGATAATCAGTCACTTGTCATTAGCGATCATCAGGGCCAGCAAAAAACCTATCACAGCGATGATCCGCGGCCGCTTTATGCCATTGAAGCCGACCATATTGGGGCGCTGCTTCAGGCTGGCGCGCAAATGTCGGATTTGGTGTCGCCAAGCTTTTCTATCAACACCGCCTATTGGCTCGATCGCTGGCGCGAGGCGGCCGGCGTGCGCTATGACGCCGATGCGCTGAGCGATAAGGGATTTCATGGCGCGCCTGTTCGGCTTGGCGCCCATGGGCAGATGCCGCTGGACAAAATTGCCGGTCTCGACAAGCCGATTTCTAAATTGGTTTTGGGCACGGATAATCAAACCGATGGGCCGACCATGGCAGCCATGGCAGATGCTTTTATTGAGGCTGGCGGCACCTGTTTTGACACGGCGCATATTTACAGCGGCGGCTTGAGCGAGACGCTTTTGGGCCAATGGATGAGCGCCCGAGGCCTGCGCGAGCCATTGGTGATTATTGGCAAGGGCGCGCATACGCCAGATTGCCATCCCGACGCCATCGGCCCGCAGCTGGATATTTCTCTGCGCCGTCTGCAAACCGATTATCTTGATATTTATTGCCTGCATCGCGACAATCCCGATGTGCCCGTCGGCCAGTGGATTGATCGGCTGAATGGTGAGGTCGACGCCGGACGCATCAGATTATTCGGCGGCTCTAATTGGACGGCGGCGCGGATTGATGAGGCGAATAATTATGCCAGCCAAAACGGCCTGCAAGGGTTTTCACTCTTGAGCAATAATTTCTCTCTGGCGCGGATGGAAAACCCGGTTTGGGACGGTTGTCTGGCGAGCTCAACCGATGAGTTTCGGCAATGGCATGAAGACCGGCAAATCGCGCTATTTCCGTGGTCGGCGCAGGCGCGCGGCTTTTTTCTCGATTGGGCGCAAAACGGCCTGGCAGCCAGCCGCCATGGCGCTGACCCGACAGATGAGGAAATGCAGCGCGTGTGGGGCTCGGCAGAAAATATGCAGCGCCGCCAACGAGCTTTCGAGCTGGCTGAGAACTTGGGCACCAGCGCCATTCAAATTGCCTTGGCTTATGTTTTGCACCAGCCATTTGCGTGTTTTGCCCTGATTGGCCCACGCACGCCCATGCAATTGCATGACAGTATTGCGGCCAGCCATATTGCGCTGAGCGCGCAGCAAATCGCTTGGTTGGATTTGCGCGATTAGCGACGCAGGCAGCGGCCTAAAAATTTCAGCCAATGATTGTTTAGCGCATGAATGAGCAGCTCAAAACGTTTTGGCGTCAGGGCGCCGCCGCTCATATTGCGGACCGTGCTCAGGCGCATCGACAGCACCATTTCCTCGCGCATTTTAATCAGCACTGGCGAGTCATCGGCACTGCGTTCGCCCAAGGTCGCGCCAACCGCCTTAAACACACCAGCGAGCAAGCGCTTGCCGAGCCAATGATGGCGGATATCGCCAAGCGTGCTATTGGCGTGATAGGGCTTGATGCGATCGGCGGCGGTAACCGTCAGGCCAAGCCCCGCCAACGCCCCATCGCCCATAAGCACATAGGGGGTTTCTTGATAGCGGGCGATATTGCGGCCGCTGTCATCGTCGAGCGTCACTGTCAGTTTGTCACGAATATCCGTGCTTGATGCGGCAAATAGAATATCGAAATCGCCCGCCTCAATATCCCAATCATCAATCGACACATCAAAATAAGAAAATGCGCGCGCGTCCAAATCAAAGCTCACGGTTTGGCTTTCACCGGCTTGCAAAAATATTTTTTGAAAGCCTTTGAGCTCGCGCTCTGGCCGATAGGCGGTGGATTCGACGTCGTGAATATAGAGTTGAACGACTTCGGCGGCGGCGCATTCGCCGATATTGGTCAACTCAACCGCCACTTGCATGGTGCGGGTTTCAGGCGACCAAGGGCTGGTAATGCGGGCATTATGATATGAGAATTGGCTATAGCTCAGCCCGTGGCCGAAGGGAAATAGCACCGGCTTGTCATGGGTAATGAAATAGCGATAGCCGACGTTAAGGCCCTCGCGATAAACCAATTGGCGCGGGTGGCTGGCAAAATTTTCTTGGCTCGGGCTGTCGGATAAATGCAGCGGAAAAGTCTCGGCCAATTTACCGCTCGGGCTTATGGTGCCGAATAGTAAATCAACTAGCGCGCCAGCACCGGCCTGCCCGGCCAAATAGATTTCTAATATGGCTTTTACTTTGCCGGCCCATGGCATTTCTATTGGCGCGCCATTTGACAGCACCACCACAGTATTCGGATTGGCCGCCACCACCGCTTCAACCAAATCATCAAGCTGCGGCGGTTGGCGCAAATGCGTGCGGTCAAACCCCTCGGCCTCAAACAAGGCTGGCAAGCCGACCATGACAATCGCACGTTCGGCCGATTTGGCGGCAGCCACCGCTTCGGCAATCAGCGCCTCATCGTCTTCGGCCAAATCAACATCATAGCCTTTGGCGTAAATCAGCTGATCAGCCCCTAAACGGGCTTGCAGCAAAGATAAGGGCGTGTCGATTTGATGGGCGTTGACTTGCGAACTACCAGCCCCTTGAAAGCGCGGCTTTTCGGCAAAACCACCGATTACCGCCAGACTGCCGGTGTCCGCCAACGGCAGCAGCGCATCGTTATTTTTCAGCAAAACCGCCCCCTCAGCCGCTGCTTTTTGCGCCAATTGGTGGTGAGCGGCAAAATCTACCGCCGGTTTTTGACGATTATGCTCAGCCGCCAAAATCATTTGCGTGACACGATGGGCCGCCTGATCGAGGTCTTGCATTGATAAGCGACCATCAGCGACGGCGGCGGCGGCGATACGGTCATTGGCCCCGCCACTGCTCGGCATTTCCAATTCGAGGCCCGCGGCAATGCCACGTGGGCGGTCATTGACGGCACCCCAATCGGTCATCACCAAGCCATCAAAACCCCAGCGATGGCGCAAAATATCGGTCAGCAAATCTTCATGCTCGCTGCAATAATGCCCATTCAGCCGGTTATAGGCGCACATTAATGTCCACGGTTGGGCCTGCTGCACCGTATGTTCAAAAGCTGGCAGATAAATTTCAAATAAGGTGCGCCGGTCAACCAATGTATCGACCACCATGCGGTCGGCCTCCTGATTATTGACGGCGAAATGTTTCAAACTCGTGCCCGTGCCGGTACTTTGCACGCCATCAACAAAGGCGGTAGCCATTTGTCCGGCGACATAAGGGTCTTCGGCGTAATATTCAAAATTGCGCCCGCACAATGGGTTGCGCTTGATATTGACCCCGGGCCCCAATAGCACGGAGACATTTTCCGCCTGACATTCCTGGCCAATGGCGGCGCCGACGGCAAAAATTAAGTCTCTATTCCAGCTCGACGCCAAAGTCACAGCCGTCGGAAAACAAGTCGCGGGCACGGACGCCTGCATGCCCAAATGATCAGCGTGTTGGGCTTGTTTGCGCAAGCCATGCGGCCCGTCGGCAACCATAATGCGCGGTAAGTCGAGGCGTTCAATCGGCTGTAAATGCCAAAAACTGCTACCCGACATGAGGCTAGTTTTTTCTAGCAAGGTCATTTGCGCGACCCGTTTTGCGGCCTGTTGTGCGAATTGTTTTGGTTGTTTCATGGTCTTCTCTAACTGACTGCGTCAGCCTTGAGCTTAGAGCTTTTGCGCCGCCACGTCGATATTTAGCGGGCGCCGTTTCAATCTTTGACCAAAACCAAAAACCGCTTATGCTCAGCCGGTTAAAGAGAGGTGTTATGCGACAGATTTGGGTCGATTATTTTACGCATGCGACGGTTCAACTTTTACTGCTGTCTTTTGCTGTGTGTTTTTATGCCGTCAACGCCTTTGCCCTATGGCATCAATGGGCGTGGATTTTGCTGATCATCGCTATTGCGCCGTTTTATGAATGGGTGACGCATAAATATATTTTGCATCAAGACCTTACGGAGACGCCGGGCTGGAAGCGCAATTTTCAAATTCGCCTGCACCATGGCCATCATTTGCACCCCGATGACCGCCAATT
This sequence comes from Rhodobiaceae bacterium, assembly GCA_024645085.1. Taxonomy (GTDB): domain Bacteria; phylum Pseudomonadota; class Alphaproteobacteria; order RS24; family RS24; genus JAHEGN01. The sequence goes on along the minus strand of JAHEGN010000023.1, from coordinate 13,828 downwards.
GCAATTTGCTCCGGCCAGCGCGCTGGTCATTATGTTTGCCCAGCTATATGGGTTTTACGCCCTGATAAGCTGGAGCTGGACCACGCCGCTGATGCCATTGCTGGCCAGCCTTGGCTATTATTTGATTTATGAGTGGATTCACTTGGCGCATCACACCAAAGCCTATCGACCGCGCACCAAATCGGGGCTGGCGCTGCAACAGGCGCATATGCGGCATCATTTTCACAATGAAAATTACAATTGGGGCATCACCAATGGTTTGGGTGATGTTTTGTTGAACACGTGGAAGTCTACGCAGGACGTGCCAAAATCGCCAACGGTGAAAAAACTGGCCGGTTATGAAGGGCATATTGATGAGCAGTAAAGTCAATATTGGCATCATTGGCACCGGCATGATGGGGCATGAGCATATTCAAAATTTTAACCTGCTCGACGATGCGCAGGTCATTGCGCTGGCCGACACCGATGAGACCATGTTGGCCAAAGCGGTTGAGCTGAACCAAGATAAGGCGCGCAGCAGTGCTGATTTCGAGAGCCTGCTGAGCGACCCGAATATTGACGCTTTGGTAATTGCGACGCCGAATTTTCATCACATTGATGTGCTGCCGGCCGCCTTGCAGAGCGGTAAAGCCATTTTATGCGAAAAGCCGCTATGCACGAATTTGCAAGACACGCAGCGGATTTGCGACAGCGTGGGCGACAGCGGGCAGGTGTTTCAAGTCGGCATGGAATATCGATTCAAGCCAGCTTTGGCAGATATGATTGACCGCGTTGACCGCGGCGATATTGGGCGCTTGCATATGTTGAGCATTCGCGAACATCGGTTTCCATTTTTGCCAAAAGTCGCCGATTGGAACCGCTTTAATGCCAATACTGGCGGCACATTGGTTGAAAAATGCTGCCATTTTTTCGACCTTATGCGCCGCATTGTCGCCAGCGAGCCGGTTAGCGTGCTGGCCTCAGCCGGACAAAGCGTCAATCATTTGGACGAGCGCTATAACGGCCAGACGCCGGATATTTGGGACAATGGCTATGTTATTTTTGATTTTGCCAATGGCGCCCGCGCGCTGTTGGATTTATGCATGTTCGCCGAGGGCTCGCGCCATAGCGAAGAATTAGCGGCGGTTGGCGACAAGGCAAAAGTCGAGTGCCTGCTACCGCAGAATATTGTCACCCATGGCCATCGCGACACATGGGCGGTTGAGCAATATCCAATCAATGTCGATGAGGCGATTTTGAAAGCCGGCTATCATTCTGGCGCCACTTATTTTCAAAACCGCGCTTTTCTTGATGCCGTCAAAGGGCTTGCGCCGGTGATTGTCAGTGCTGATGATGGGCATCGGGCTGTGGCCATGGGCGTGGCAGCGCAAATGGCGGCCAGCCAGCAAAGGCGGGTTGATATGAAGGAGTTTGGCCTATGACGTGGGAAGAAGAAAACCTAGTCAATGCGGCGCCGCGCTGGCTCGGCGACCGGCAAATTGGCGCCCTCGGCTTTGGCTGCTGGCGTTTGGTCGGCAACGACACACAAGCGGCAACTCGGCTGATTTCCAGCGCCCTCGATTTGGGCATGACCTTGATTGATAATGCCGATGTCTATGGCCTCGACTGGGGCGGCACGGCATTTGGCGAGAGCGAGCGCTTGCTTGGCAGCGTCTTGGCGCAAAACCCGACACTGCGCGATAAAATGGTGTTGGCCAGCAAAGGTTCAATTTTGCCCGGCGTGCCCTATGTCGCCAATGCCGCCTATTTGAACGCCGCCTGCGACGCGTCTTTGCAACGGCTGCAAAGCACCCATATTGACCTATTTCAAATTCACCGCCCCGATATGTTTACCCATCCGGAAGAAACCGCCGCCGCGCTTGATGGGCTGGTCGCGGCGGGCAAAATTTCAATGGTCGGCGTGTCAAATTATACGCCGGCGCAAATTCATGCTCTGCGCGGCTTTTTGCAGGCCCCGCTGGTGTCTTTGCAAAGCCAATTTTCAGTGTCGACATTGGATATTTTACGCAATGGCACATTGGATTTATGCATGGAAACCGGCATGACGCCTCTGGCTTGGTCGCCCTTGGCCGGCGGACAGATTGTCAGCGGCGACCAGCAGCCGGCAGCTTTAAGCGCCGCCCTTGACGCACTGGCCGCGCGCGAAAATGTTGACCGCGCCGCCATTGCGCTTGGATTTATTTTAGCTCATCCGAGCGCTTGTGTGCCGCTGATTGGTAGTCAATCGAGCGCCCGATTAGAAGCCGCCACAGCGGCGCTGAACGTTTGTTTGACACGGCGCGATATTTACCAACTAATTGAAGCCAGTGAAGGCGTCGCCCTGCCCTAAGCACGAATAAGAAAGCAGCAAATGACCCAAGACAGCCCAAAAAATAGCCGCGTGGAAGTCAGTTGGTTTTCCGCCCTTTGCGACGATGACTATCAATTTTTGGGCGTCGAAGATGCGTCTTTGAAAGCCAGTTGGCCGCATTGTCGCAATATTGCGCTGAGCGCTGAGGGCAATGGCTTTGATAATATTCTGCTGCCGTCGGGATATGAATTGGGCATGGATAGTATTGCTTTTGCCGGCGGCATTGCGCCCTTGCTGGAAAAAATGCGGCTATTGGTGGCGGTGCGCTGCGGTGAAATGTGGCTGCCGCAATTGGCACGGCAAATGGCAACGCTCGACCAAATGCTCGGCGGGCGGCTGACGATTAATATTATTTCCTCGGATATGCCCGGCCAGGCGCTGGCCTCTGAGCCGCGCTATCAGCGCACTTTGGAAACCATGCAGGCGCTGCGCGCCATGCTTAATGGCGAGGCCGTGCGCATGGATGGGCAGTTTATTCAACTCGACCTTGAGCCGCCGCGTATGCGCACCGTATCGGGAAAAGCGCCGCCGTTTTATTTCGGCGGCATGTCGCCACAAGCGCGCGATACGGCCGCACAAGCCGCCGATGTATTTTTAATGTGGCCCGACACCAAACAAGCCGTGGCTGATATTTTAGCGGATATGAAGAACCGCGCCGCCAGCTACAACCGCCAGCTCAAATTCGGCTATCGGGCGCATGTGATTGTGCGCGAAACCGAAGCCGAAGCGCGCGCCGCCGCCGATCTTTTGGTCAGCCGATTGGATGACAAAATTGGCGAAGATATCCGCAATCGCTCGCTCGACAGCCAATCTATTGGGGTACGACGGCAAGCCGAATTGCGCGACCGTGCCGCGGCCCAAGGCGATGGCGATTTTGTTGAGGAAAACCTTTGGACCGGCGTTGGTCGGGCCCGCTCTGGCTGCGGCGCGGCAATTGTCGGCGACCCGGAGCAAGTGCTGGCGAAGCTCAACATGTATCGCGATATGGGGATTGAGGCGTTTATTCTGTCTGGCTATCCGCATCAGCAGGAATGCGATTTATTTGCCAAATATGTGCTACCAAAATTGCCACACGGGCCACTGACTTTCGGCGAGGAGGGGTAATCATGCGCTTGGGGTTAGATTTGGGTGGCACTAAAATTGAAGCCGTGGTGATGGACGCAAAAGGCGAGATTATTTGGCGCGACCGGCAGCCAACACCGGCCAAGGATTATCAGCAAATCTTGACGCTCATTGGCGAAATGGTGGCGCGCGCCGATAGCGATATGGGGGAACAGCTTAGTGTCGGCATTGGCATGCCTGGCTCTTTGTCGCCGCGCACGGGCCGCGTGCGTAACTCCAATACATTGTGCCTCAATGACCAAAATTTGCCGCAAGATTTAATGCAAAAATTAAATCGCCAAGTGCGGCTGGCCAATGATGCCAATTGCTTTGCCCTGTCGGAAGCCACCGATGGCGCTGGCGCCGATGCACAAAGTGTTTTTGGCGTCATTCTTGGCACTGGCTGCGGTGGCGGTTTGGTGTTCGACAAAAAATTGCAGGGTGGCGCCAATGGCATAGGCGGCGAATGGGGCCATAACCCGCTGGCCGCCGCCAAAGCCGACGAAGTCCCCGGCCCCGATTGCTATTGTGGGCGTCAAGGCTGCAATGAAGTGTGGATTTCAGGTTCCGGCTTTGCCCGCGATCATTTGGCAGTTACCGGCCAAGCACTGACCAGCGAGCAGATTATCGCCGCCAATACGCCTGAGGCGCAGGCCAGTTTTGAGCGCCTATGCGACCGGCTGGCGCGGGCGCTGGGGGCGGTGATTAATCTGGTTGATCCAGATGTTATTGTTTTGGGCGGCGGGCTGTCGAATGTTGAGGCAATCTATCAGCGCGTGCCGCAAATTTGGCAGCAATATATTTTTTCTGATGTGGTGGAAACCCGCTTGCTTGCCAATCAACACGGCGACGCCAGCGGCGTGCGTGGGGCCGCTTGGCTGTGGCCGCAAAGCGCTTGACGGGCTGGCCGCTTATGGCGGAAAATGACTTTCATCTGAATTGAGAGATAATTATGTATCAAGAAGCTTCCCCACAATCGACCTTTGAGGCGCTGCAAAATAACCCGCAGGCGCAAATGATTGACTGCCGCACGCAGGCCGAATGGAGTTTCGTCGGCATGCCGGATTTATCATCAATTGGGCGCGCCATTATTCAATTGGAATGGCAAGGTCTAGACGGCAAGCGCAATAGTAATTTTGTCGCGCAGGTTGAGCAAAACCTGCCCAAAGACACACCAATTTATATTTTGTGCCGCTCTGGCGTGCGCTCGGCCGCCGCCTGCACGGCACTGGCCGAACACGGGTTTACGCAGCTGTTCAACATCACCGGCGGCTTTGAAGGCAACACCAATGCCGACGGCCATCGCGGGCAAACCGAAGGCTGGAAATATGACCAGCTACCGTGGCGGCAACCATAGGCCAACGGTTTCTATCGGCATTTGTTATAAACGAACGTCACCGGCGTCGATTTGGCGTTTGTGCTCTGGCGTCACCGCTTCCCATTGCTCAGCACTGGCTGGCAAAACAAACACGTCTTCTTCGAGCTCACTGACATTATAGGCCTCGCGTTTGAGCACGCTTTTTTGGAATTTGAAGGTGCCGGTGACATCGACTTTACTGCCAATGCGCAAAAACCGTGGCACCGCATAGGGCGGCAGATTCGTGCGTAAATGCGCCGCCAATGCGTCGCGGTCCAGCGTTTCACCGGGTTTCAGATTGACAAACATCATACCGCAACGGCCATCGCGGCCCGGCACTTCAACGCCATAGACAACGGCATCTTGAATTTGCGGCCATTTCATCACCACGCCTTCAACCTCTGTGGTCGCCACATTCTCGCCCTGCCAGCGGAAAGTATCGCCAATACGGTCACCAAATTGAATGTGGCCGTGTTTTTGCACCACCACCAAATCGCCAGTGTTGAACCATTGGTCGCCAGCTTCAAAGACATCGCGCAGAATTTTTTTCTCGCTCTCGCGCGGATCAGTATAGCCATCAAATGGCTGTTGCTCGTCAATTTTGATAATCAAAAGGCCAGTCTGGCCGGTTTTCAGTTTTGTCATAAAGCCATTGGCATCGCGCACTGGCTTATCGGCCTCAACGTCGAAATCAACCACTGTCCATAATTTGCCGCCATTGGGCGCCCAGCCGACGGTTTTGTCGAAATTAAAAATATTCACAAAGCCGCTATTGCCCTCCGAGGCACCGTAAAATTCATGGATGCGGTTTATGCCGAAACGCTCTTTGAATTGCAGCCAAATATCTGGCCGCAGACCATTGCCGAGAATTTTCACCACGCCATGGTCGCGGTCGGCGGGAGTTTCAGGCAAGGCCAAGAGATAGCGCAAAAGCTCGCCAATATAGAGGAAGGCCGTGGCATTGAATTTGCGGCAATCGTCGAAAAACTGACTGGCGCTGAATTTACGCCGAACGGCAATGGTCGCCCCACTCATTAAACACGTGCCCAGACCAATCAGCAGAGCATTGGAATGGTAGAATGGCAGCGCACAGTAATAGGTGTCGTCCTCGGTCATTTCCATGACATTTATGCCAAATTGCATAGCCCCACGATAAATCTTCATTTGCGTGGTGATGCTGGCCTTGGGAAGGCCAGTGGTGCCTGAGGTGAAAATATAATAACACGGCGTCGCCAATGTCAGCGTCTTCTCCGGCACGATATTATCGCTCGGTTGGTCAAGCAGCAATGGCGTCAAATCTTCATAGCCTGCCGGTGGGCCCGCATGAGCGCCATCGGCGACATAGAGCAATTTGCCCTGATGATCGGCCTCTAGCACATCAGACACGCTTTCCATATTGGACAAGCATTCCGAGCCGACGACAATCAGCTTGGGGTTAATCAATTTCAAACTATGTGCAAGGGCTTCCGTGGTCTGGCTGGTATTGACCATGCCAGCAATGGCGCCCAATTTCATACAGGCCAGCACATTGACCAAAACTTCGGGCCGGTTTTCAATGTTAATCGCTACCGCATCGCCATAGCCAACGCCGCGACTACGGAAATAATGCGCCGTCTGATTCACCCGCTTGTTCAGCCCTCCCCAAGTGACCATTTGGTCTTCGAAAAGAATGGCCGCATGGTCGGCCAGATTGGCCGCATGGCGCTCAAAATATTCCACCATTGAACGCTCATCCGTGGCCCGCGCGCCCAATAAAGCGCGCAAATTGCCAATCATACCGGGGCGCATTAATAATTTGGCGAAACGGTAAATATAACGCGGGGTGGTAATGGTTTGTTCTTTAACGGCCATGAATGAAAGTCTTTCTTTGAAATAAGTTAAGCAACCAATCAGCCTTCTAAGGCAAAGGCTTTTTGTAGCGCGGGGCGGGCTTTCAGACGCGCTACATAGGCTGACAAATTAGGGAAATTATCGCCCAATAGGCCCATCCGGTCAGTCATTAAAATCGAGTGGCCAAGCATGGTGTCGGCGGCTGAAAAATCGCCCGCCAAATAGTCTTTATTGGCCATATCTGCCTCAACTGGCTCGAGAGATTTGAGCAGCAGGCGCTGGGCTTGGCCCAAAACTGTGGCGTCGCGGCGTTCTTCCGGCAATAAAATTGTGTGCACCACAATGGTGTTAATCGGCGGCATGACCATGCCTTCGCAATAGTGAAACCATTGCAGATAAATCGGATAATTATCATCGCTTGGCTGCGGCTTGAGACCGCCGTTTTTATGGCGCTCCAAAATATATTCCGCAATAGCGCCGGATTCGTAAATCATAACATCGCCATCTTCTAGCACGGGAATACGCCCCAAAGGGTGACGGGCCCGATGCTGATCAGATTTCAAATCGCTGGGATGAAAAGCCATGGCATTGAGCTCATAGGCTAGGCCTAATTCTTCCAGCAACCAAGCACTGCGGACGGCGCGCGATTGTGGGGCAAAGTGAAGTTTTAACATGACTATCTCCTATCGCATAACTATGCCAGCAAGTGACCCTAAGGTCGAGAGCTGCCAGCAAATTATGTTGGCTTTGGCCGGTTTTACGGTGATTTAAGTGGGCTTACGTCTGGCTGCGTCGCTGGGTAACGGTCTTGCCGCCAATGCCCCAATTGTCCGTCTCTACTTCGTCGATAATGACGATAGTGGTTTCCGGGTTTTTGCCCATGACGCGCTGCAAAACTTCGGTCATTTCCTCAATGACTTGGGCTTTTTGCGCCGCTGTGCTTTCGCCCTTAGTGATTTTCAAATTGATCATTGGCATGGTGGCACTCCTGTTACTGAATGGTTTTATTCATCGCGCGGAACAATGAGAAGGTCGCCAATTCTGAGTCACCGGCAATTTCCTCATCGGTTGCATAGGCATTATTGGCCGATAATTTCACAATCACTGTATCACGCGTTGGGTTCACAAAAATAAACTGATTGTAAACACCAATGGCAGAAAACTCGCCCTCTGTCCCCTCTGGCACCCACCATTGCAAACCATAGCCCATGGGATAATCAGAATTGGGGTTATTACCGGCCATCAGATGTGGCGCATCGGGGGTGATTGAGGCATGCACCCATGCCTCAGGGACGATTTGGCGGCCATCGCGACGGCCTTTCAAACGAAACAACTCACCCAATTTGGCATAATCGCGGGCCGTCGCATTGAGCCCGCCAAAGGCCATTTCGACACCCTCAGCATCAAGCATCCAATAGGCGTCATTTTCTGGCCCCATAGGCAGCCATAGTTTTTCGGTCATATAATCGGTCAGCGAACGACCCGTCGCCTGGCTGATGAGCATGGCGAGGGCTTGCGTATCAGCCGAATTATATTGGTTAAAAGTGCCCGGCGGACGCTGGCGCTGCAAAGTAGCGGTAAACTCGTTCAACGACCCGCCGAGCGCAAAAATTTCTGCAAACCGCATGACGTCGGAGTCTGGGTCGCTGTAATCTTCATTCCACCGCGCGCCCGATGACATTTGCAAAATATCTTTAATCCGCACCCCATCATAGGCCGAGCCCGCCAAGCTTGGCACATAATCGGTAATCGGTTGCTCAATGGATTTCACAAAACCCTCATCAACGGCAATGCCTAAAGTGGCGGAGACGAAGCTCTTGGCCACTGACATTGACAACCAATTGACGTTAGGGCCGCCGGTTAGCCAATAATTCTCATAAATAATCTCGCCGTTTTTCAGCACCAAAAGCGCTGCCGTGTCGGTGGTCTCGAGAAAGGCTTGGGTTTCATATGTTTGCCCCTGATGGGAGAAACTGGGCGGCAATTGAAGGCGCGCCGCTTGTGGAAATTTCTGCGGATTGGCGGCGGCCGGCATGGTCGAATGTGGGAATAATTCGGCTGAACGCGGGAAATTGTCATATTGCTCAGCGCCGGTAAACAGGCTGGATACCATCAAAAACCGATCAATATTCGGCTTCAGCATGACCCCAACAATCAGCCCAATGATGATGATCAGCGTCAAGCCACGTATAATGTTTTTTTTCATTTTTTGCCCCCCTAATATGCAGCGAAGTGTAATACGCCAGCTTTGATTTGGACAATGACTATGTTCCAAACTATGCCACAATTTTTAACGGCACCAAAATTTTTACACCTCAGCCATATAGGCCGCGCCGAGAGCATATAGGCGGTGCTTGCAGGGCGTCAAAACTGCCTTATAATCGCGCCATGCGTATCCGACGTGCGATTATTTTATTGGCCCTGTTCGGCCTTCTCAGCCTTGCCATGCAAGCCCTGATGTCGTCCGCGTTTTATAAACATTTAGAACACATTAGCGGCGAATCCCACGCCCATTAAGCAGCCCAATTGAGTGAGGAAAGCATGACGATTACCAGCGTTAAAATCAGTGAATTCGGCGGCCCCGATGTGATGCAATTGGTCAATCAGCCAAGCCCCATGCCGCAAACCGGCGAAGTACGGGTGAAGCTGACGGCGATTGGCGTTAATCTGATTGATACTTACCACCGCACCGGTCTTTACCCGCTGCCATTGCCAAGCGGTCTTGGCTGTGAGGGGGCTGGGGTGATTGATGCGATTGGCGACGGGGTCGACAATTTGACGATTGGCGAGCGCGTCGGTTTTTGCATGGCCATGGGCGCCTATAGCGAGGCGATTATTTTGCCGCATACGAGTTTGGTCAAACTGCCCGACAATGTGAGCGACGCGCAAGCGGCGGCGGTTTTGCTGAAAGGCATGACGGTGGATTACTTGTTTCATGAAACATTTGCCCTCACCGGCGGTGAAACAGTCTTATTTCATGCCGCGGCTGGTGGCGTCGGCCTATTGGCTTGCCAATGGGCCAAACATTTGGACGTGGCGTTAATTGGCACCGCCAGCACTGAAGCCAAATGCGAAATGGCGCGGGCGCATGGCGCAGCGCATTGTTTTATTCTCGACGAGGCAGCGCTGGCCGGTGGCTTGCGCGATAGCTTCAACCAGCTAACCGACGGCAAGGGTTTTCCGGTGGTCTATGACAGTGTTGGCAAATCGACCTATCAAATGAGCCTGCAAGCCTTGGCACCGCTTGGCACATTTGTCAGCTTTGGCAATGCCTCTGGCCCGATTGAGGCAGTGTCACCGGCGGCTTTAGCGGCGGCCGGTTCGGTGTATTTCACCCGCCCGACACTGGCCACCCATATGGCGCGGCCCGGTTGGATGCAAAAATCAGCCAATCGGTTGTTTGATCTAATGGCGCGCAAGATAATTAATGTCGATATTAACCAGACTTATCGGTTAGCCGATGTGGCGCAAGCGCACCGAGATTTAGAAGCGCGTATCACCACGGGCTGCAGCATCATTCTCCCCTAATCAGGACAGTCAGCCTTGCCCCCTGGCGGTGGGGCGTCTAGACTTTGTCGAACAATTGTTTTCTGAGGTTTTTCCATGCAACATAAAATTGGTGTCATTCCGTTTTCCATTGATGGCGATCGCCTGGCCATTATGTTTGTGACCTCGCAAAAGCGCGGCCGCTGGATTCTACCCAAGGGCAATTTGGAGCCAAAAGAATCGCATAAAAAGGGCTGCAAACGCGAAGCCTTTGAGGAAGCCGGCCTGAAGGGGAAAATATTGAAAAACTTCCCCATCACCGCCGTTATTACCAAAAGTTCAGCCAGCGCTATTGAGCAAACCGCCGTGACTTATTATCCGATGTTGGTAACCGAGCAGCTTGATGAATGGCCAGAGAAAAGCAAACGCGAACGCCATTGGGCGCTGCTGAAAGAAGCCCATCGGGTGACCGATCGGGAAGATTTTCGTTCGCTGATTAACCAGTTTACGGCTATTGAGCCATGGCTGTTAGCCACTGCAAAACAAAAAATATCGTAGCCGCAACCGAGGCGGCGGCGGGCACTGTAATCACCCAAGCGGCGGCAATTGAAACAACAAAGCGCCGCCGCACCAGCTTGCGCCCGAGCCGCACATTGATGTTTTTGAACGCATCCTCGGCAGTTTTATTCAATTTATGCCCCGGTTTCAGGCGCTTTTTATTCGGGTTTTCCATGAATTCACGCAAGAAACCAACGCCGAAAATAGCCCCAATGGCGATATGAGTTGAGCTGACCGGCAGACCAAAACCGGTGGCAATCAGCACGGTAACGGCTGAGGCCAAGGCCACACAATAAGCGCGCGGCGCATTCAAACGGGTGATTTTCTCGCCGACCGTGGTGATTAATTTTGGCCCAAACAAGAATAGCCCCAAGGCCAAACCGGCGGCGCCAATCATCATCACCCAAAACGGCACCGAGACTTTGGCTTCGACACTGGTGGCGGTAAAGGTTGAAACAATCGCCGCCAGCGGGCCAACCGCATTGGCGACATCATTAGCGCCATGGGCAAAACACAATAGCGATACGCCAATGACCAAGGGCAGATTGAACAAAGTGTAAATGTCTTTTTTGCGATTGCTCAGCACGGCGGCGCGGCTGCGGATATAGGGCACGGCGGCGGCCCAAGCCAAGCCAAAGGCCAGCGCCGCGTAAACCAGAATTTCATTGAGCGACGGTTTCCAGATTTTTTTCAGACCCTTCATCGCCATATAAGCGACAAAGGCACCAGCCATAAGGCCAATCAACACGGGCACCCATTTTTTGGCGGCGGTTAATCGATCGTCGACGCGCAGAATTTTGACCTTGATGAAAAACAGCAAAGCGGCCGCCGCAAGACCGCCAAATACCGGCGAAATAACCCAGCTGGCGGCGATTTTTGCCATTGTCGCCCAATTGACCAAACCAAAGCCAGCGCCCGCAATGCCAGCACCGAGCACGCCGCCGACAATCGAATGGGTTGTCGACACCGGCGCATTGAGCACAGTCGCCAGATTTATCCATAAAGCAGCGGCCAAAAGCGCGCTCAACATGAGATTGCGGAAAGCCCCAACATCGACGCCGCTGCCCGGGTCAATAATGCCCTTGGCGACGGTTTTGACGACATCGCCACCAGCCAAAAGCGCACCCGCGCTTTCGCACACAGCGGCAATCAGAACCGCTGCGGTGATGGTTAACACGCGACCGCCAACCGCTGGCCCCATATTATTGGCCACATCATTGGCGCCAATATTCAGTGCCATATATCCGCCAATAGAAGCGGCGGCGATAAGCATGAATACATTTTCTGCTGAGACATCAAGATTGACATAGCCGAAATAGCCAGCGGCTATCAAAAACACACCAGCGATAATCAACGGCAGCGGGCCATAGCTAATTTGCTGATGCGCCTGATTTTGGACATAATCCAAACGACGCAAATCATTGACATATCTTTTCGGCGAATTGCTTGGTTTATCCGTCATCTCGGCTCCTTCATCTCCCGACAGATTATGGGATTCGCAAAAAAACGGCCACGCCATTTTCAGGCGCGGCCGTTAAATATGTTGATGATTGCTTAGATGATTATTCGGCAGCGAGGCGTTGCTCACCGGCTTGTTGCGGCCCGCGCACTAATTTGCCTGGCATTTTGCCGGTTGGCTTGCCGTCATCATAGGTCACCACACCGCTGACAATCGTGTAGCGATAGCCGCTGACGTGCTGAATCAGGCGGCGCCCACCGGCTGGCAAGTCATGCACCATTTGCGGCTCATGTAATTGCAGCGCGTCGAAATCAATGACGTTCAAATCAGCTTTCATGCCCGGGGCGATAATGCCACGGTCGTTGAGCCCATAAAGCGCCGCCGTTTGGCTGGTCTGGGCGGCAACCGCCTCTTCCAATTTCCAGCGGGCGCCACGGGCCCGATCGCGCACCCAATAAGACAATAAATAGGTCGGGAAACTCGCGTCGGTAATGACCCCACAATGAGCGCCGCCATCTGACAGGCTCAATACGGTGTTGGGGTTTTGGAACATGGTGTCAATATGGTCGAAATTCTGATGCGCGTAATTGAGCAAAGGCAAATAGACATAGCCAGTGCCATCATTGGCCATCATCATTTCATAGACAATCTCTGACGGGGCGACGCCACGGGCTTTGGCCAAAGCCGCCACTGACGTGCTGCCCTCTGGCTCATAATCTGGCACGCCGTCTTGCATGAGCGCGAACATATTGTCAAAGCCCAGCGCAATGAGTGCGGCCACGCCAAGGCCCGACGGTAGACCGCCATCATCGCTTTCGGCTTCTTCAGTCATGAAATATGGCTTGCCATTAATCAGCGCTTGGCGGACCTCCGGCTCACGCAATTTGGCAAGGCGTTGGTCAAGCGGCAAACCTTCCAGCGCTTGATATTCTGGGTGCATGGAAAACGGATGGACGGTGCTTTCCCAGCCCAAAATAAGGCCCGTGGGCCGAATGGCGATTTGCGCTTTGATTTGCGCCCCATCGGCCACAGCGGCATCGGTCATGGCCAATAAATCGCGCCAACTTTCCTTATCAACCGGATTTTGCAATAGCGCATAAGTGACCGGCAGACCGGTTTGTTTCGAGACCTCCGCCATCCAGCCAAATTCTTCTTCGGCGGGGTTCAAATCTGAGGCCATTTCAAACACCCCATGGCCGCCGCGCTGCATGGCCGCGGCAATGCCGAGCAATTCGTCTTTATTGGCGAATGTGCCGGGCACGGGTATGCCGTCTTTCGACAAATGCAGCATGGTGCGTGAGGTGGAAAAGCCGAGCGCGCCAGCGCGGATACTGTCTTCGACAATGGCGGCCATTGCGGCAATGTCTTGCGCGTTAGCGGCTTCATTATTGGCGCCACGTTCGCCCATCACATAGGCGCGCACGGAGCCATGCGGAATTTGCGTCGCCACATCAAGGGCGCGCGGTTGTTTTTCCAAGGCGGTGAGATATTCCGGAAAGGTTTCCCATTCCCAAGTGATGCCCTCGGCCAAAGCGGCGCCGGGAATATCCTCCACCCCTTCCATCAGGCCGATGAGCCAATCATGTTGATCGGTTTTGGCCGGCGCGAAGCCGACCCCGCAATTGCCCATGACGACGGTGGTCACGCCATTCCAGCCCGATGGTGACAAATACGGATCCCATGTCAC
>JAHEGN010000035.1 GCA_024645085.1 Rhodobiaceae bacterium | reverse complement strand
TCATGACACACTCCTTTTGTGCCTTTACCCTAGCATAATATTGTCGGTTTTCAGGATTGATTTCAGCGCCGGTTTGAATTTACTCTCTCAAGATTGGGCATTGAAAGGGAGAGTGCCGTGGATTTCGGGTTTCGCGTTACCGCTTTGGACAAAACATTTGGCGCCATCATTGATGATATTAATGTCACCGCGCTAGACGATGTGCAGTTTCAACATGTTTATGATTTGTGGCTCGATTACGCTTTGCTTATTTTCCCACGGCAGAATCTGACCCCAGATGAACAGCAAAAATTTGCCAGCCGCTTTGGTGCTTTGGTTGAAGGGCTAGAAGCGGTTGAGATTTCCAATGTATTAGCCGATGGGACGCTCCGAACCGCGGCTGACGATGATATGATGAAAATCATTCGCGGCAATATGGCTTGGCACCAAGATAATACTTACATGCCATTGCAAGCCAAGGGCGCAGTTTTCAGCGCCCAGCAAATTCCGCGCACGGGTGGTGACACAGCTTTTGCTGATATGCGGGCCGCATGGCAAGCCCTGCCCGAAGAACAAAAGCAACGCCTGTCTGGCCTCAGCGCCTATCATTCACTGGCCCATAGCCAAAAACAATTGGGCGAGGAAACCAAGGAGAGCGACAGCGAATATATCGGTTATGGTCTCGACGTCGAGAACATCCCGCTACGCAAGCTGATGAAATTACACCCCGAAACGCAACAACCCAGCCTCGCCGTAGGGCGCCATGCTTTTGGCATTCCTGGCCTCGAAACCGACGAATCTCAGGCCTTGCTCGATCAGCTTATTAACTTTGCCACAGCCGATGAGGCGCGGGTTTATCAACATCAATGGCGTGTCGGCGATGCGGTGATTTGGGACAATCGCTGCCTCATGCACCGCGCCTGCGATTGGAATTTTAGCGAGCCACGCGTGATGTTCCATTCACGCATTGCCGGCGACCCACTCACTGAAGCCGCGCTGAATTAACAAGATTGCCGCTCGCCTAATGCTCTAATCTTTCAAGGTAAATTCAATCGGTACTGAAAACGGGCCAGAGACAAAACTGGCGCCGACGCGTTTCACCGGGCCGGTTAAGGCGACAGATTTCAAGCGCGGCAAAAGCTCTTCCCAGAAAATCCGCATTTCCAAACGCGCCAAATGCTGGCCAAGGCAGACATGAGCGCCATAGCCGAGGGCCATATGGCGATTGGGCTTGCGGGTGATGTCAAACTCAAAGGGGTTTTCATAGACATCTTCATCACGATTGGCGCTGGCGAAATTAATCATCATCCAATCGTCTTTCTTAATGTCGACACCACGAATTTGCGTATCGCGGGTTGGCGAACGCATGAAATGTTTGACCGGTGATTCCCATCGAATACTCTCTTCTACAAAACCCGGAATCAATGACGGATCATCCTGCAATTTTTTCAAAAGCGACGGGTCTTCGCAAAGCGCAATCATGCCGGCCGAGGTTGAATTGGAGGTTGTGTCATGACCCGCCGTCGCGGTAATGGCATAATAGCCAAAGGTTTCAATCTCCCCCAAAGGTGCGCCGTTAATTTGCCCATTGGCAAATAGGCTGGCCAAATCATCTTTCGGGTCTTTGCGGCGCGCTTCGGTGAGGGCTGAAAAATACGCGAAACATTCCATGGAAATTTCGCTAATCGCCTGCTGCTGTTGCTGCGGCGTCTCATAAATTTTGCCCGTGGCATTGGCCTCGGCGTCGGAACTGCCAAACACTTCCTGCGTCAAACGCAGCATCATGTCCTCGGCCTCGTCTTCAACCCCCAGAACATTCATAATCACCCGCAAAGGATAGCGCAGAGCAATATCCGGCGCGAAGTCGCACTTCCCATCGGCCTGTTGCAATCGCGCCATCGTCTGCCCCATTAAATGACGAATACGCGGCTCAAGATTGCGCAGCGACCGTGGGCCAAACCAAGAGGCGGTTAAATCGCGATAGGCCTTATGCTTTTCGCCATCCATTTGCACCAGAGTCAAAAAACGGTGCGGCGAGCCAATTTCCTCAATCGTCAATTGATTGGTCACTTCGTCAACCAACACGGTGGCTTTATCGCCCGCGTGGAATAAGTCATTGTCGCTTTCAATTGCCTGCACATCAGCGAATTTGGAGATAAACCAGAAAGGCTCATGACCTTTCGGAGAGGCCAAAGCGACCGGCGCTGTGGTGCGCAATTCGGTGAAAAGCTGATGAACCCGATCCAGCTCTTTATAGGTCTCCGGCGCCACAAGGGCTTCGGCCAATTCTTGTTTCATATGCATCGGATATCCTCTCCCTAAAGCAAATCCGAAAAAATTTTAACATAAGGCGGGCAATTGGCTAGCAAATTTCATCCGCCCGTGCGTTACCCTTGAACCAATATGATGTTTTCAATAGGCTCAAAGCGGTAAATCTTGTTCTGGAGGACATCATGCAACTCACACAATTTCTGCACGCCGCCGCTGACGCGCGGCCCAATGCCATCGCCACTATTTTTGGTGACCGGCAGTACAGCTGGGTCGTGCATCGCGATCGGGTCAGTCGCTTGGCCGCCGCCATTCGCGCCTTGGGCGGCAAGCCCAATGATCGCGTCGCTATTCTGGCGTTAAATTCCGACCGCTATACTGAATATTACCATGCCTGCTGGTGGGCCGGTGTGGCCGTGGTGCCGATGAATGTGCGCTGGACGGCGGTTGAAAATGCTTATTCATTAAATGACTCAGAAGCGCATATTCTCTTTGTCGACAAAGCCTTTGCGCCGGTTGTCGCGGCCATTCAAAATGATTGTCCGCACCTGAAAACCATCATCTACCTTGATGATGACACGCCCGACAATATGCTGGCCTATGAAGATTTGATCGCCAATCACCAACCCTGCGCCGATGCCGAACGCCAAGGCGAGGATTTGGCGGGGCTTTATTACACGGGTGGCACAACCGGTTTTCCCAAAGGCGTGATGCTGCCGCATCGGGCGCTTTGGTATAATAATCTGGTGGTCGCAAAAATGCTGAGCAGCGAACCCGAGTCGCGCTATTTGCACGCCGCGCCGATGTTTCATTTGGCCGATGGGGCCGCTGGCGGCGGCATGTCAGCCATGGGCGCTTGCCATATCTATGTGCCGATGTTTGATGTTGAAGCGGTGATGACGGCGATTGAAACCCATCAGGTCACCCATGGTCTTTTGGTGCCAACAATGATTGGCATGTTGCTGAACAGCCCAAATTTCGACCCGAAACGTCTCAGCTCATTGCAATATTTGCTCTATGGCGCCTCACCCATGCCGGAAGGCTTGCTGACAACGCTCATCGAACGCATGCCGGATTTGAAAATCGTTCAGGGCTATGGACAAACTGAGCTGGCGCCGATTATTTCAACGCTTCAGCCAGAATTTCATGTGCTGGGTAGCGAGAAATCGAAATTGCGTTCAGCCGGGCGCGCCGCGCCGGGCACGCAGATTAAAATTGTCGATGACCAGGGCAATCGTGTCGCAACCGGCGAGGTTGGCGAAATCGTTGCCCGCAATATGGGTGTCATGCAAGGCTATTGGAAACTCGAAGAACAAACCGCCGCGACCCTAGTCGATGGCTGGGTACACACGGGCGACGGGGCTTATCTCGATGAAGATGGATTTATTTTCATCGCTGACCGTATCAAAGATATGATTGTCACGGGCGGCGAGAATGTGTTCTCGGCGGAAGTCGAAAGCGCCATTTCCACCCATGAGGCGGTGGCCGAAGTCGCGGTTATCGGCATTCCCGACGATAAATGGGGCGAGGCAGTGCATGCGATTATTGTGCCCAAAGACGGCGCCGCGCCAAGCCTTGACGAGATTATCGATCATTGCCGCCCGCAAATTGCCAATTATAAATTGCCACGCTCAATTGCTTTGCGCGACACGCCGCTGCCGGTCTCCGGCGCCGGTAAAGTGCTCAAAAGAGATTTGCGTATTCCCTATTGGGGCGATAAAGAAAGACAAGTCAACTAGCCCAAAGCCTTGGCAATGAACGCCAATCGCGTAAGGAAATTGGTATGAGTAAACAACAACCAATCATCATTATTGGTGGCGGCCTAACCGGTGTGACCACGCTTTACGAATTGGTGAGCCGCGACATACCGGCGATTCTCATCGATAGCGAAAGCGCCGTAGCGCAAGGCACTAGCTATGCCAATGGTGGCGTCCTGCACCCGAGCCTGCCAGACCCGTGGAACGCGCCAAATATCGCGCCCGTACTTTTGGCTTCTTTGTTTGATCGCAATGCGCCGATTAAACTTCACTTGGCGCAAGTGCCTGCCTTGCTCGGTTGGGGCCTGCAGTTTTTGCGTAATTCTGTGCTGTCGCGCCATCTTGCCATCACCCAGGCAAATTTTGACTTAGCCAATTACTCAACCCGTCAAACCGATGCTTTGCGGCAATTGCTGGGTCTACAATTTGAAGATGCCGCCCCCGGCACGCTGAAGATTTTCCGCAACCCGCAGGAGCGCGAGGCGGCGCTGCGTCTGGCTGATTTTCTGGCACCGCACGGCCTTAGCCACCAAGTGCTCGACCGCGACGCTTTGCTGAAGCGCGAGCCGTCAGTGGCCAATGCGGCGACACCGATTAGCGGCGCTTTATTATTCCCCGATGACCGCGTCGGCAATGCGCGGCTGTTTTGCGCGCGCCTCGCCGATCATGCCATCGCCCGAGGCGGCGAGATTAGATATGCCACCACCGCACAACAGCTTTTGGTCAAAAATGGTCAGCTGGCGGGCGTCCGCTTGGCCGAAGAAGATTTGTTTGGCCAAGTGGTGATATGTGCCGGCGTTGGCGCGCCAAAATTGGCTGCCCCATTAGGCGTCAAATTGCCAATCCGTCCAGCCAAAGGTTATTCGATTACCCTCAAGGCCGATGAGTTAACCGCCGTGCAACCGGTGCACCCTTTGGCCGATGCCAGCCTGCATATTGCCGTCACCCCGCTGGGCCAGCATTTGCGGGTTTTGGGCATGGCTGAATTTATCGGCATGGACCGCCAGCTCGACCCACACCGGCTAACCATGCTGCGGCAATTCTTCGAGCAATTATTGCCTGATGTGGGTGCGCAAGTTGATTGGCAGGGGGCTGAGAACTGGTGCGGTCTGCGGCCAATGTCATCCGATGGCCGACCATTCATTGGCCCAACGCCAATACAAGGTCTGTGGTTAAATTGCGGCCATGGCCATTTGGGCTGGACCAAAGCGGTTGGTTCGGCGCGCTTATTGGCCGACCAGATTGCGGGCCGCAAGCCGGAAATCAATCCCGCGCCCTTTGCCTATGAAAAGCGCCAAAGGCTTAGTATTTTTGCCTAATTCTGACTGGCAGCATCTGCTCTATTGATATCGGCCAGAATAAAACCGCTGCCGCGCCAATAAACATAGCCGGCAGCAAGCGCCATACACGGCACGATCAAAAGCGCATAGCGCAGACTATCAACCCCATAGCTTGCGTTCAAACCATCGCTCAAAAGGCCGACACTGAGCGGGCCTAAACCGAGACCAATCATATTGGCGATAAATAGTGCAATGGCTGCCGATGTGGCGCGCATGGTGACCGGCGTCACTGATTGCAAAAGCGCCAAACTGGGGCCTTGAAAGAAAACGCCCAAAATCGCCGGTATCAAATAAGCCGCCATGGCCATGGTGCCGCTATTGGCCAGCGATAAGAAAACATAGCAAGGCACCAGAACCAAAGCGCCAATGGCCGATAACCAAGCGCCCCAACGAAGGTCGCGGGCTGATAAATGATTGGCCAAAAAACCGCCCACAAGAACCGTCCCAATCGGCCCCAAAAGACCAATCGCCAAGCCCAAAGTCACCCCCACTTGGTCGGCCGCCATGCCATGCGAGCGGGTCAGCAAAGACGGTAACCAAGTGATTGTCGTCGTGCTCAAGCCAACCATCAGAGTCAGCCCAGCCAAAACCCAAACAAAACTTTTTTGCTGCAGCAAAAAGCCCAATGTGGCGCGCAAATCCGGCACCGCTTTCGTGTCATTCTCGACCAAACCATCGACGGCGCCGCGCACAGGTTCCGGCATGGTCAAAAAAAGCACCACGGCCAAAATCACACCTGGCACGCCAATCACAAAAAAACCGGCCCGCCAGCCATAATGGGCGGCGACAAAGCCGCCGACAACAAAACCAGTCAAAATGCCAATATTGGCACCGACAGAAACAATAGCCATTGCCCCCGCACGTTGTTGCTTATTATACAAATCTGACAAAATTGAGGTGGCGGCAGGCGTGGTGCCTGCTTCGCCAATGCCAACACCAACGCGGGCAAGAAACAGCCCAAGAAAACTATTGGCCATGCCGCAGACAGCGGTCATCACGCTAAAAATTGCCAGACAAATGGCAATAATATGTTTGCGCCCATAACGCTCTGCCAGACGGGCAATGGGCACGCCGAGGCTGGCATAAAATACCGCAAATGCCGCGCCAGTTAGCAGCCCCAAGAGCGCATCATTCAGCAATAATTCCTGCTTAATCTGCGGCAATAAAATACCAAGAATAAAACGGTCAAGAACACTGAAGGTATAAACCAGCGTCAGCAGAAGCAGCGTATAGCCGCGCCATTGGGTAACGCCTTGTTGTGCGGTGGAATGCGACATGAAACTCTCTAACTAAGATGACTTATTAGCGTG
>JAHEGN010000015.1 GCA_024645085.1 Rhodobiaceae bacterium | reverse complement strand
GTATTCCACCAATCGACCGAGAATTTAACAATCGGCACATTGACCGAACCAACAATTGCCAAAATCGCCGCCGCCCGCGCCGCTTGCCCATGGTCTTCAATCGCCTGCCAAAGCGCAATATAGCCGAGATAAATAAAGAACAGCACCAGCACTGATGTCAGGCGCGCGTCCCACACCCACCATGTGCCCCACATTGGCTGGCCCCAAAGACTACCAGTTATCAGCGCAATCAGGGTAAAGACGGCACCAATTGGTGCCGCCGCACGCCCCGCAACATGGCCAAGCGGGTGGCGAAAAATCAGCGCCGTGACACTGGCGAAGAAAATAAAACTATAGGCAAAAAGCGCCATCCACGCGGCTGGCACATGCACAAACATTATGCGCACTGTGCTACCCTGCTGATAATCATCGGGCGTTTGCGACACCATATAAAGACCAAGCGCCAAGACGACAATAGCCAGCCCCCAAAGCGGCGCATGCAGCGCTTGCGCCAGACGCATAAAACGCTGCGGGTTGGCATAATAGGCCGAAATATTTTCAACAGTCTTAAACATATCTTCTCCTATCGTGCTGCTTGGCCGCTGTCAAAGCGGCAAGGCGCCACGCACCATTTGCCGCTCTTTCTAACGAAGCGCCACACGCAAAGCCGCCGCCGCCGCCAAAGGCGCCAAAAATAACGCCGCCAAACTCATCAACGCCAATATGGCAATACTGGCCATATCCACCGCCCCGCCATTTGATAGAGCACTGGCACTACTGCTGGCGCCGAAAATCAAAACCGGCACATAGAGCGGCATGACCAATAACACTGTCAGCATGGCCGAACGGCGAATGCTCAAGGCCAAAGCGGCGCCAATGGCCCCCAATAAGGTCAGGGCCGGCGCACCGGCGAACATTGACAGCATCAAAGCAGGCAGAGCCGCGGCATCAATATTCAATAACAAACCAGCCAGCGGTATGGCCGCCAAAAGCGGTAAAAATAGAGCGATAAAATGCCCAAGACTTTTGGCAATGACCATCATCTCAAGCGATAAGGCCATCAGCGCCATTTGATCCATGGAGCCGTCTTCAAAATCGGCCTGAAACATGCGATCAAGCGACAAGAGAACAGACATGAGCAACACCACCCATAGCAAGCCAGGGGCCAATTGGCGCAGCAAGGCCAGCTCTGGTCCCAAGCCAAATGGCATCAGAATAATGGCGATAAAAAGAAAGCTGACAATCAGCGTTGTATGGCCACCACGCCAGGCCAGCAGAATATGCTGATGACAAAGAGCCAGAAATAGCGCCATCATCGTACCGCCTCACGTGTCAAGTTCAGCTGCTGTGTGGCAAAGCCCAAAGCCTCATGACTGGCTGCCAATATCATGCCGCCGCGCGCCAAATGCTGCTGCGCCAAAGTGTCAATCAGTGCCCGCCCCTGTTGATCTAGGGCTGTCAGTGGCTCATCGAGCAACCAAATTTGACGCGGCGCAATGGCCAAGCGGGCCAGCATTAGGCGGCGTTTTTGACCGGCCGATAAATCGCCGACCCTTTGCTCATCATAAGCGGTTAACCCAATATCGCCGAGATCAAAGGCTTCAGCTGCGCCCTGAAATAAGCGCGCGGTAAAGCGCAGCGTTTCGCCAACCGTCAAATTAGCCTTCAAGCCATCAACATGACCAAGATAGTGCGACTGCAAAACCCGACTGCCATGGGTCACGCAAATATCCCCAGCTTGCGGCGCCAGCAGTCCGGCCAATAGCCGCAATAGCGAGGTTTTGCCGCTGCCATTATCACCGTAAATCGCCAAGGCTTGCCCGGCCCTGAGATGAAAGCCGACATCAGAAAAAACCTGCCTCGCGCCGCGCGCGCAGGCCAACCCAGACACACGCAATTCTTGGTCCGTGTTAAAGCCTGTTGCAGGGAAAAAAAGTTTTTGCTTCACCATGGTGTTTTCCGCGAGAAGTCATTATAACGCAAGGGCCCAAGACGGGCTTTTTAAAAAAATACCAGTGACTATTGCAAGGAGCGCAAAATGCCGCAACGCAAAAAAGCAGAAACACCCCAGCATCCCGATAGTTTTAAATCGCGGAAAACCCTGAAAGTTGGCAATAAGACATATGTTTATTACAGTCTCAAAGCCGCTGAGAAAAATGGCCTCAAAGGCATTTCTCAACTCCCTAATTCAATGAAAGTTCTTTTGGAAAATCTGTTGCGCCACGAAGATGGCCGCACGGTGACCGCTGACGATATTAAAGCTGTTCAAAGCTGGCTGACGCGCCGCAAGTCGACGCGCGAAATTGCCTATCGTCCAGCCCGCGTATTGATGCAGGATTTCACCGGTGTTCCAGCGGTTGTTGATTTGGCGACTATGCGTAATGCAATGCAAGAAATCGGCGGCAGTGCCAATAAAATTAACCCGCTCACACCAGTTGATCTAGTTATTGATCACTCAGTCATGGTTGACCATTCGGGCACGTCGCACTCATTGAAAGATAATGTGTCGCTTGAGTATCAACGTAATGGCGAGCGTTATGAGTTTCTGCGTTGGGGCTCACAAGCCTTCCAAAACTTCCGTGTTGTGCCCCCTGGCACTGGTATTTGCCACCAAGTTAATCTTGAGCATTTGGCACAAACGGTTTGGACGCGACGCGAAAAGCAAAATGGCAAAACTGTTGAAGTGGCCTATCCTGACACTTTGGTTGGCACTGACAGCCACACCACTATGGTCAATGGTATGGCGGTTTTGGGTTGGGGCGTTGGCGGTATTGAAGCCGAAGCCGCCATGCTCGGCCAGCCGGTCTCTATGTTATTGCCAGAAGTTGTCGGTTTCAAACTCACAGGCAAATTGCCAGAAGGCGCAACCGCCACTGACTTGGTTCTAACGATTGTTGAAATGCTGCGCAAAAAAGGCGTGGTTGGTAAATTCGTCGAATTCTATGGCCCCGGCCTTGATAATTTGTCGCTTGCCGACCAAGCAACAATTGCCAATATGGCGCCGGAGTATGGCGCCACTTGCGGCTTCTTCCCGGTCGACGTTGACACGCTTGGTTATTTGAAAGCCACCGGCCGCAAAAAAGCCCGCGTCGATTTGGTAGAAAAATATGCCAAAGCACAGGGCATGTTCCGCACACGTCGTTCGCCAGATCCGGTTTTCACCTCAACCTTATCGCTTGAGCTTGATGAAGTTCGCCCAAGCCTTGCAGGCCCAAAACGCCCGCAAGATCGGGTACTGCTCGACGCCATGCCGCAAGGCTTTGCCGCGGCGCTGACAGATTTGGGCGTGAAGGCCAAAGATGCCAATAAACGCGTTGCCGTCAAAGGCGCCAAACATGACCTCGGTCATGGCGATGTTGTGATTGCCGCCATTACCTCATGCACCAATACGTCAAACCCAAGCGTCATGCTCGGGGCTGGTCTGGTTGCTGAAAAAGCAGTGGCTTTGGGTCTGCAAGTCAAGCCTTGGGTGAAAACCTCATTGGCACCTGGCTCGCAAGTGGTGACGGATTATCTGAAAAAAGCTGGCCTGCAAAACCCACTTAATAAATTGGGCTTTAATTTGGTTGGCTATGGCTGCACCACCTGTATTGGTAACTCAGGCCCATTGGCCCCCGCAATTTCTGACGCCATTAATAAAAATGATTTAGTGGCCACATCAGTATTGTCAGGCAACCGCAACTTTGAAGGCCGCGTGAGCCCAGATGTGCGGGCCAATTATTTGGCCTCGCCAATGTTGGTCGTGGCTTATGCCATCGCCGGTTCGGTGAATATTAATCTGGCAACAGATCCGCTGGGCACAGATAAAAAGGGTAATCCTGTCTATCTGAAAGATATTTGGCCGAGCAGCAAAGAAATTGCCGAAACCGTGCACCGCTGTGTCACGCCGGCCATGTTCCGCGAGCGTTATGCCAATGTCTTCAAAGGCGATGCTGGCTGGCGCAAAGTCAAAGCAAAAGCCGGTCTGACTTTTGAGTGGAATAATAAATCAACCTATGTGCAAAAACCGACATTCTTTGAAGGTCTGTCAGCCGAGCCAAAAGACGTGGCGCCGATAAATGATGCACGGATTTTGGCGCTTTTGGGTGACAGTATCACCACGGATCATATTTCACCTGCTGGCTCAATCAAAGCCGACAGCCCAGCTGGTAAATATCTCAGCCAGAATAAAGTCAAAACAGCCGACTTTAATTCCTATGGTTCGCGCCGTGGTAACCATGAGGTGATGATGCGCGGCACCTTCGCCAATATCCGCATCCGCAATCATATGGCACCGGGCACTGAAGGTGGCGTGACCAAATTCATGCCGTCAGGTAAAACCATGCCAATTTATGATGCGGCCATGGAATATGCCAAAAAAGGCACACCGCTGGTGGTCTTTGCCGGTAAGGAATATGGCACGGGTTCAAGCCGTGACTGGGCTGCCAAAGGCACACGCCTGTTGGGCGTGCGCGCTGTGGTGGCCGAGAGCTTTGAGCGTATTCACCGGTCAAATCTGGTCGGCATGGGTATTGCACCTCTGCAGTTCACTGGCACAGATAGCTGGGCCAGCTTGAAGCTTGATGGCAGTGAAACCATCACCATTAACGGTCTTGATGGCAAAATCAAAGCCCGTGCAAAATATGACATGGTGATTACCACAGCCAAGGGCAAAAGCCGGACGGTGAAACTTCAAAGCCGTATTGATACAGCCGATGAAGTCGAATATTTCCTCAATGGTGGTATTCTACAATATGTGCTGCGTCAGCTAGCGGCTTAGCGGCCGATCCAGTTGTTCGGCGCCGGGTAGTAAAATCGGCGCCGTATCAGCCGGAAAACGAAACGCCCAGCCAGCATAACGGCTTTGCAAATCTTGGGCCAGTGTCTGAATTTCAGCACTGGCCTTTTTGCTGGCCGAAGCGGTAATCCGCGACCAAATATAACTGGCAGCACCAACATTTTCATAACGCAGCACCAGACCATTGCTATAGCGCAACACCATTGGCTGAGCGGTTTCAAAGGCAATCGAGTCAACAGAGGCCACATTATCAGGCTGCAAATCAGCAAAGCCGACAAACCAGCCAAGCCCGCCCGGACGCGACCATTGCGCCTCACCGACGCGCACCAAATCAAATGCGGCTTTGCCCTTACCAAAGCTCACACTGCGCAGCAAATCAGCCGGGCCGCGTGGCAAATCCATTGATATCCAGGCCGCTGGTTCCGGACTGCGCGGCAAGCGTCCACGGGCCAACCAGCTTTGCGGCTCGCCTTCACGGCGAATATAGAAATTGCGTAAGTCAGGGCCAATAGAGGTGAGTTGCAAACTGGCCTCGGCCTCGCTGCGCTCTTCATTGCCCATTAGAATGGCCGCCAAAATATTTCCCTCAGCATCCAGCACGCGGAAACGAACGGCCTTGCCGAAATCTTCCGGTGGGCTGAGGCCAAGGGCGCGATGCCATTTAGGCTTAGTAGTGCGCGCTTCCAATGCTTTCAAATCGGCCAGAGCCAAAAGCGTTTCAGTGACCAATTCTTGCTTGGCCGGATAATTGCCGCGCTGTTCAAAGCGCCAAATGCCGTCTTGGCGGCTGAATGACAACACGCGCGTGCCCGACATGCCCAGACCATGGGTAATCTCCAGCCGTGCCGCGCGCTCAAGGGCGGCGCCATAATCAGGCAAAAACACTTCCGGTGGCGCCACCGCATTGACCCGACGGTCGGTGAGGCTGGCCAAAATCGCCAGACTAAGGCCAATCAGGGCAAATAGGCTCAAAGGCCGAAGCAAGCGCGTCATATCCACTAGCTGACCTCATCGGCTATTTTGGTTTCAACCAAAAGCCCGCCGGCTTTTTGTGTCGCCAAACGTCGGCGTCTTTGCCGCATGGCCAGCGTCAAGGCCGCCAGCCCAATCAACACCGGCATGACAATAATATTCAGCCACGTAACGCGCGCTTCCAATTGGTCGATATCGCGGCGCAAATCACCCTGCACGCGGCGCAAGGCTTTGCGTGCTTGCAGCAATTCAGCGCGATATTCTTTTGACGCCGCTTCAGCATCGGCCAGACCGGCGCCGCCTTGCTCTAATTTGTTCAACTCACCCTGCGCCGCTTCAATGCGGGCCAATAGGTTTTCTTCTTCTTCAAGATAATTTTGTTCCGCCGCTTTGCGCAGCGCTTGCACGCGGGTAAAGGGACGCGCCACGCGCTCGCGGCCGCGCAGGCTAATCAAATCATTTGAGCCCATCATATTCTCAACCGCATTCAGCAAAAACTTGCCATTATCAGCAATCGGCACGCCAAAACGCTGGCCAAGATAATTTTGCTCGGTCACCCAAAACCGGTCGTCGAAGAAATCACTATCGGCGAACACCACAATATTGGCGGCGACATTCTCGCTTTGATGGTCGGCTGGCTTAGCGCTTTGGCCCTTTTGATTTTCCCCTGCTGGCGGGCCGTCGGGGAAGGCTGTGGTCACCAGACCCGACAGGCGAGCGGAAATTACATAGGGCGCATCACCGGGTTCGAAACGGCGCAATAATTTATCCGGAGAGGGTGCGGTCAGCACATAATCGCGAGTCATCAAACTGGCGTCATCCGATGAACTCACCAAGGGGGTGAACGTCGTCGTCGCATTATCAGTGGCGAATAAGGCCCCAACTGTGCCGATATTCAAATGGTCAATATTGGCGGTGATTAAATCATCGCCATTCATTTCTTCGCTGGTCAGCCCCATCCACAAAATATAATCGGTCAGAGCGCGGCGCGCGTCGCGACCAGCCGCCACGCGTTGCGCCCGTTTGCGGTCGGCGACAATCAGATTATTGTCCAATTGCACGCCCCATTGGCCGAGCAATTTCGGCAAAGATGATTGCTCTGTATAGCCCTTAAGCGGCTCACCCTTAGGTCCAGCCGTCAAACTGACTTCCGATTGCGGGTCAAGAAACGCCAAAACCCGACCACCACGCATGATAAACTGATCCACCGCATAGGCCTGCATATCGCTCAGCGGCCGCGGATGGGCCAATAATAGCACATCAATATTATTCGGCACTTTCACTGAATCGGCGGGAATAAATTCGACGTTAAACCGGTCGGTCAATTCGGCATAAATCAAAAACGGCTGCGATTGACCGCGCATGGCCGCCAGAATACCGCCAGCGCCCGTGTCGAGCGGTAGATTGGAAATAATGCCGAGAACGGGCTTTTCCGGCAGCGATAAATTATGCACCAGACGGGCCAAATCATATTCCAAATATTGCTGACGCTCATCAGCGAAAAACGGAATGACTTCCACCCGATCGACCAAATTAGTGCCGACCAGACCAAAATAGACAATCTCGCCAGCCTCAATCGGCTGCGCCACCAGACCTTGGGCCACCGCTTGATCTTCGGTTTCAGAAAACGGTTCTGGGTCGATAATATCGAGCTGGATTTTGCCATTAGCGGCGGCCGTCATTTCTTCCAGCATATCGCGCACGCGATTGGCATAGAGCCGCAAGCCCGGCTGTTCGGCGGCTAATTCTTGCGAATAGTAAAATTTCAGCGTCACCGGTTCGTCGAGCTGGCCGAGAATATTGCGCGTACCATCGCTCAGCGTGAATAAATTATTCTGCGTCAAATCAAGGCGCGCGGCGCGGAAAGACACATTGGCGAATAGATTAATGGTGACGAAAATAATCGTCAGCAAAATCAGCCCAAGGGCGTGCGGTGAAATGCGCCTCATGCGCCCTCTCCCTTTTTCATGTCGACAATAATCATTGTCGCCACCAAAAACACCCCAATCAGCGTCACAAAGAACACCAGATCGCGCAAATCAATCACCCCGCCCGTAATGGCGCGGAAATGCGTCAACAAGCTGAAAGAGGCCAGCGTATCGGTCAAGACTTGCGGCGCCCAAGAGCGGAAAATATCCAACACCAGAGGCGCCCCCGATACGGTGAATAAAAAGCAGGCGACGACGGAAATCACAAAAGCAATCACTTGATTGCGGGTCAAAGCCGACAGGCATGAGCCAATCGCCAAATAACCGCCCGCCAACATCAGACTGCCGAGATAGCTGGCCAAAATTACCCCATTATCTGGGTTACCGAGAAAATTCACGCTAATCCACACAGGAAAAGTCAGGGCCAGAGCCAAAGCCGAAAACGCCAAAGCGGCGAAATATTTCCCCAGAACAATGGCTGACAGCGGCACTGGCAAGGTCAACAATAATTCAATCGACCCATTGCGCCGCTCCTCAGCCCACAGCCGCATTGAAATGGCCGGCAAGAAAAACAAATACAGCCAAGGGTGGAACATGAAGAAACTGGTTAAATCAGCCTGCCCCATTTCAAACCATGCGCCGAGATAAAACGTCGCCAACCCATTTGCCAATAAAAACACCACAATGAACACAAAGGCTAAAGGGGTTGAGAAATAGCCAGCGAATTCACGCCGCGTAATGGTCCAGAACTGGCTCATGCGCGACCTCCATCTGGGACATCCGCCGCATCGGGGACATCCACGGCATCGGCGAGCGGGCGCGGCTTGCGGGTCAGCGTGCCGAACACATCATCAAGGCGGCCGGTTTCCAGCGCCAAAGCGCGCACAGGCCAATCTTGCTGAGCAATCAAATCTTGTACTTGGGCGAGTAAATCTGTGGCTGGCGCCGGCGTCCCATCTGGGAACACTGAGATCACCGTTTCAACACCGCGCGTGACCACCTCATAACGGCTATTTGCAATACCATCCAAAACCGCGCGAGCGCGCTCAAGCAATTGCGTATCAAGGGTCAGCGACACGGCGCCAAAGAAGCGCGAGCGCGCCGCCAACGCAGATGGCGTGCCCTCGGCGACAATTTCACCGCGATCAATGATCATCGCATGCGAGCAAATCGCATCGACTTCTTCGAGGATATGCGTCGAAATAATAATCGCCTTATGCGCCGCCATTTCTTCAATCGCTTGGCGCACTTGGAACTTTTGATTGGGGTCGAGACCATCGGTCGGTTCGTCCATTACCAACACGTCTGGGTCATGCACAATCGCCTGCGCCAGACCAACCCGACGGCGATAGCCTTTCGACAATGTATCAATCGGCTGGTCGAGCACGCCATGCAGCTCCGTCATACCTATGGCGCGGGTCATCGCTTGACGCGCGGCCGCCTTATCAAGACCACGAATACGGGTGATAAAATCAAGGAATTGGCGCGGCGTCATATCCGGCCAAGCTGGCGCCCCTTCGGGCAAATAGCCCAGCTGGGTTTGTGCCGCCAAAGGATTGTCGCAAATATCAATACCGGCAATGCGCGCAGTACCGGCAGTCGGGCGCAAAAACCCGGTAATCATTTTCATGGTCGTCGATTTACCAGCACCATTTGGCCCAAGGAAGCCCATCACTTGGCCACTCTCGACAGCAAAGCTCAAATCATTGACCGCTGTGAAATCGCCAAACTTTTTTACCAAATGTTGTACTTCAATCATCTCTATTCACATAAGTGACCAGAAAAGGACTGGCAAGCCAAAAACGCGAAAACTCCGGCGATTTTGGCCCAATATCATGCGGAGGGGATAGTCAGGGGAGACGCTTGTGATATTGGGCCAATGACGCTTACTTCAAAAAATTCTCGGCGCACCAATCAGGAGGAGAACTTTGGCGCGCCGAGAAGGACTTACTAGCCTCATCTTTATGGCCAATTATTAGGGCGCGATAAGGGCAAGATTAAGGCATTTTATGGGCAGGCGCGAAATTCTGCGGGCTTATTTTCTTGCAATTTATCGGCCAAAAGCAGAGCATGGGCTATGGCCAAGTCGAAACCACTGATCATTGTTGGCAATGCGTTTGAGCGCGAACGCCAGCTCAATAAGCTAGCCCCCATGCGGGTCATGTGGACGCGCCAAGAACTTACTCAATTATTGAATATATATGGCCGCCAAGTGGCAGCTGGGCATTGGCGCGATTACGCCATTGATGATGGCGTCGACAGCGCCTGTTTTTCTATTTTCCGCCGTAGCAGCGAAGTGCCGCTTTATTGCGTCGATAAAACACCCGCTCTGCGGCGCAAACAGGGACAATATTGCTTGCGCGGCGCGGCCGGTCAAATTTTGCGACGCGGCCACGACCTATCTTCATTGCTGAATTTCTTCAACCGCAAAAACATGCGTTTGGTTGATTAAAAAAAACCCCGATCGCGAAGACCGGGGTTTCATTTTCGTCAGCTGCCAGGGACTAATCGCGATTGCCCATGAATTGCAGCAGGAATAAGAACATATTGATAAAGTCCAAATATAGACGCAGGGCGCCCATAATGGCTTTCTTCTCTGCCGTATCGCGCGTGTCACCAGCGTAATAAATACGCTTAATGTCTTGCGTATCATAAGCCGTCAGACCGGCAAAAATCAGCACACCGAGCACAGAAATGGTCAAATGCATGACCGAGCTTTGCATGAAGATATTGACGATTGAGGCAATGATAATGCCAAACAGACCCATGATGAGGAATGACCCCATGCCGGACAAATCGCGCTTGGTGGTGTAGCCATACAGGCTCAGAGCACCAAATGAGGCGGCGGTTACCAAAAATGTCCGCACCACGCTCACACCGGTGAAAAGCAGAAGCACATAAGACAGCGACAAGCCCATCAGGCCAGCGTAAATATAGAACATCGCCTTGGCGCCGGTTGGGCTCATTTTGTTAATCCGCACGCTCAGCCACAGCACCAAACCAATCGGTGCAAACATCAGCACATAAATCAGCGGTGTTTGCGCTAATTGAGCATAGATGCCAGAAACTGCGCCAATATATGCAGCAGCGGCCGTCAACAATAGGCCCAGCGACATGTAATTATAGACTTTCGTCATATAAATGCGCAGACCCTGGTCGATTGGCCGCGCTTCGCTTATGCCCTCAGTGGGGGCGCGGGTAGAATTATTTTGCCAATTATCAGCCATAAAATTTCTCTTTCTATCAACAATCGTGATGTTACTTATATTGGCATTAAATGCGTCAAATTCAAGGCCAAAAGCTGGCCACGAGCCCTACTGATGACGATTTATCGGCCCCAGTGATCATTCACTGCGCAGAACCGGTGCCGCCGGGGCGCTCAGCGCCGCATAAGTGCCAATCAGCCCCAGAATAACTGTCAGCACCACGGCCGCAATAATCGTCACCGCCAAGGTAACTGGCAAGAATATCCAACTGGCTTGCATGGCGCCAGCAATCAGCCCCCAAGAGGCCAGCGTGCCCGCCGCCGCCGCAATTAATGCCGCGCCAAGCCCCATCAACCCATATTCAATCGCATAGGCCAGCATGATACGCCTCCGCGTGGCCCCCAATACTTTCATCACCACCGCATCATAGACCCGTGCCCGATGGCCGCTGGCCATAGCGCCGGCCAAAACCAGAATGCCGGCAATCAAGGTAATGGTGCTCATTGCCCGCACCGCCAGGCCCAAATTGGTCAAAATCGAACTGGCCGCTTGTATCGCTTCTTTGACGCGAATAATCGTCACATTCGGATAGGCCACCGCCACTTCACGCGCAAAGGCTGCTTCTTGCGCGGCCGCCATGGTCACGGTTGTTAAATGCGTGTGCGGCGCCGACGACAGCGGCGCTGGCGAAAACACCATGACAAAATTCATACCGCCAGAGGCCCAGTCAATTTTGCGCAAATTATAAATTGTCGCAGTCAGCGGGCGGCCCAGAATGTTGACCTTCACCGTATCACCAATGCCAATGCCCAGACCTCGGGCAATATCCACATCAAAAGAAATCAGCGGTGGCCCGTCATAATCAGCCGCCCACCATTGACCAGCGACTAATTCGCCCCCGCTTGGCTCAGCGATACTATAGGTCAGCCCGCGATCGCCGCGTAGCACCCACGCCGCCTCTGGCGCCGGCGTTAGCGCCGCCGCTGCGACATCATTAACCGCCAAAATCTGGCCCCGCAAAAGCGGACTGGCCTCGACCCGACTGATCGCCGGATTGGCTTTAGCGCTAGTTAAAAAATCATCAATCTGATGCGGCTGAATGTCGAGGAAGAAAAACGACGGTGTGCGCTCAGGCAAATCATTGCTGATTTGCGCATTAATATTGCCATCGACCATGGAAATCGCCGATAGCAAAGTCACCGACAGGCCCATCGACAACATCACCGCCTTCACCGGCGCATTCGGCCGAGTGATATTGCTCAAAGCCATGCGCAATTCTGGCTGCCGTGGGCGTCCGGCCCGTTTGGCCAGCCAAATAATCAATCGCGCCGCACCAGCCAGCGCCAAATAAGACAGGCCCACGCCGAGGCCGAACCAAATGGCGACATCGCGGCGTTCGGAAATCAATAAGGCCAAGGCTGCCAAGCCGACAAAACACAGACCAATGGCAAGGATAATCGGTTTACCAGCATTTTGCGGCACATCGCCAAGCGATTGGCGAAACAGCGCTGTCACCGGTGTTTTTTCAATCTTGCCCAAAGGCCATAGGGCAAAAGCAGCGGCCGATAAAATACCAAAGCCTGCCGCCGCCATCAGCGGTTGCGGATAGATTTGTGCGATGATTTCAACCGGCAAGAGGGCGCCAAAGAAAAACTTCACCGCCAAAGGCGTTGCCGCCCCAATGGCCAAGCCAATCAGCACGCCCAAAATCGTCAGCACAGCAATTTGCAGCGCATAAACATAAAAAATGAACCGGCCCGACGCCCCGAGGGCCCGCATAATGGCTATCGACTCGCTGCGTTTTTGCACATAGGCACTAATTGCATTGCCAACCCCGACGCCGCCGACAACCAGCGCCGTCAGACCAACGAGGGTCAAAAACAGCCCAAGCCGCTCGATAAACCGGCGCAATGACGGCGAGGCGTCAGAGCGGTCGCGTATGCGCCAGCCGGCGTTGGGAAATTTGTCCGCCGCTTCGGCCCGTATGGCCAGCATGCTGGCAACATCGGCCTCGGGCGGCAGTTTGATGCGATAGTGATAATTGATCAAACTGCCGGGCTGCAGCAGACCAGCCGCTTGCAGGGTTTGCGGCGACACTAAAAGCCGCGGCGCTAAAGGAAATCCACCAGCTGTGCGGTCCGGTTCCGCCGTCACCACGGCATTAAGTTGAAGGCGAATTTGCCCCAGTCCAACAATCGCTCCCGGCGCCACTTCTAACCGATCGAATAAAGTCTGCTCGGCGAGCGCCCCATAGAGCACATTGCCTTGCGCGTCAGTGGTGGTTTGCAGCGCCGCAAGACCAAGAGGCGGGGCTAAATCAAGCGCCCCATAAAGCGGATACAGCGCATCCACCGCTTTGGCTTCAACCAAAAGGCTTTGTTCTTCAAGCCGCACCATGGTGCGCATGGTAGCAATTTCAGAGACCGTGCCTTGCGCCTCCAGCCACGCTTTTTCCTCGTCAAAGGCCTGCCGATGGGTCAGCCGGAAGTCTATATCGGCGCCCAATATGGCTTGCCCCTGAGCCCCCATGCCGGCCACCAAAGCCGATGATAAAGAGCCGACCGAGGCAATCGTCGCAATGCCCAAGATTAAGCACAGAAGAAAAATGCGAAAGCCCGCCAGGCCGCCGCGTAATTCGCGACGCGCCAAACGTAGCGCGAGGCCGAAGCCAATGACGTTTTGTTCACTCATGCGTTTAAGCCGCCACCTCGATTTTGCCGTCGCGCATGCTCACCACTTGGTCGCAACGTTGCGCCAATTCGCTGTCATGGGTAATCAGCACCAAAGTGGTTTTGCGCTGGTCGGCCAATTTGATCAGTAAATCCATAATCGCTTGGCCGGTGGCATGGTCGAGATTGCCGGTCGGTTCATCGGCGAAAAGCACTGGCGGATTGGCCGATAGAGCGCGGGCAATAGCCACGCGTTGCTGCTCACCGCCAGACATTTGTGCCGGATAATGATCCAAGCGATGCGCCAGACCGACCTCGGCCAATAGCTCACGGGCCACTTCAAAACCATTATTTTGCCCCGCCAACTCCAATGGCAAGGCGACATTTTCCATCGCCGTCATGGTTGGTACCAAATGGAAAGATTGAAAAACAATACCAATATGCTGGCGGCGGAAGCGCGCCAAATCATCTTCGCTCATTTTTGTGTAAACATGGCCCGCCACTTCAACATCACCCTTGGTCGGCGGCTCTAAACCGGCCAGCACCATCAGCAAAGTCGACTTGCCAGAGCCCGACGGGCCAATCAGCCCCAATTTCTGCCCTGCCGCCACCGTCAAATCAATGCCACGAAGTATGTTGACGTCGCCCGCCCGACTGGGCAGTGTAACGTGCAGATTTTCAATCCGGATCATTTGGTCCTCGTCATAATTTTAGCCGCAAGAGAATATCGCGACCATGATAGTTAAACGTTATCTAGAGCCAAAACTGTCAGTTTCTAGGCACTTATTATTGTTGGTCGCGACGCTGCTGTGGTTGGCAACGGGCCTGAGCTTTACGACAGCCAAAGCGCAGGCACAAGAGCCGTTGGAAATTGTTGCGCTGGGCGATAGTTTGACGGCCGGCTATCAATTGCCGCCAGGCGAGGGTTTTGTGCCGCAATTGCAAGCTGCTTTGCGGGCTCGCGGGCATTCCGTGGTGGTGCAAAACGCTGGCGTATCAGGTGACACCAGCGCCGGTGGTCTGGCCCGCCTCGATTGGTCAATTCCGCCCAGCACGGATGCGGTGATTGTCGAATTAGGGGCCAATGATGCTTTGCGCGGCGTGGCGCCAGAAGTGACACGGCAAAACTTAACCAAAATTATTGAGAGCTTGCAGGCGCGCGGCCTAACAATTTTATTGGCTGGCATGTATGCGCCGCCTAATCTAGGATTGGCTTATGCAGACCGCTTTAATCCCATCTATCCGGAACTCGCCAAAAAATATGATTTAATTTATTATCCGTTTTTCCTCGACGGGGTTGCCGGTATCAAAGACCTTAACCTAGCCGATGGCATTCACCCCAATGCCGACGGCATTCAAATTATTGTCCAGCGTATTCTACCTAAGGCAGAACAGCTTATCGGACGCATCAACAAATAAACATTTAGGGAGATAGTTATGGACTATAGAAAATTAGGGCATACCGACATTAAGGTCAGTGAAATTTGCCTCGGCACCATGACCTGGGGCGAGCAAAACACCGAGGCCGAGGGCCATGAGCAAATGGATTATGCGGTCGAAATGGGAATTAATTTTTTCGACACCGCCGAAATGTATGCCGTACCACCGCGCGCTGAGACCCAAGGCTCAACCGAAAAAATCGTCGGCACTTGGCTGAAAAAAACCGGTATGCGCGACAAGATTATTCTCGCCACAAAAGTTGCCGGCCGCGCCCCCATGACCTGGCTGCGCGATGATGGCGCCGGCACAGAGCACACGCGCGAGCAAATTATGGAAGCCATCGACAAAAGCCTTGCCCGGCTTCAAACCGACTATATTGATTTATATCAATTGCACTGGCCGGACCGTCCGATGAATATATTTGGCGGCCTTGGTTATACGCATTACGGCGACGAAAAAAACCGCATTGAAGATATTCTCGGCGTCCTCGCCGACATCCAAAAGGCGGGTAAAGTGCGCCATTTTGGTCTGTCCAATGAAACACCATGGGGCATTATGAAGTTCTTGCACTATGCGGAAGTCGACAAATCTTTGCCGCGCATGGTGTCCGTGCAAAACGCTTATAATTTTCTCAATCGCATTTATGAATTGGGTAGTTCCGAAATTTTCCACCGCGAGGGGGTTGGCCTATTGGCTTATTCGCCTTTGGCGCAGGGCTATTTGACTGGCAAATATCAAAATGGCGCCTTGCCGCAAGGCTCACGCAAACAATTATTTGACCGTTTGCAGCGCTATGAAACACCAGCCGCCGATCGAGCCATTGAGGGCTATTTGAAAATTGCCGAAAAATATGGTGTCGATGCCTCGCAATTGGCCAATCAATTCGTTACCACGCGTGATTTCGTCACCTCAAATATCATTGGCGCCACCAGCATGGAACAGTTGAAACTGGCGGTTACCAGTATTGATTTGCAATTGAGCGAAGAAATGCTGGCCGATATTGAAGCCGTGCATCTAAATGCACCTAATATTTGCCCATAGGATGAAACATGAGTGAAAAACTAACCGCTAAACAACGCAAAGAATTTGTCGCTGCCGCCAAAGCCAAAGGTTGGAAAATCGTGCGGGGGCGCGAGGCCATCACCAAACAATATGTGTTTGCTGATTTCAACGCCGCCTTCGCCTGGATGAGCCGGGTCGCGATGATGGCCGAAAAGCTCGACCACCACCCCGAATGGTCGAATGTCTATAAAACCGTCGATGTTGTTTTGACGACGCATGACGTCAATGGCCTATCAGATTTAGACGTCGCCATGGCCCGTTTCATGGATAAAACTGCGGGCGCTGCTGGACGCTAAATGCTGACCCGCCGCGACATTGGGGTGTTAATGGTGCTGGCTGTTTTGGCCGCCGCCACCGCCCTTATGCAATCCTATCGCGCGCCCCCTTTACCCTCGCATGATCGCGCCATTCGGCTGACCATTAGCCAGCACATTGCCGCTTTCCAGCGCCGCGATACGCAGGCCGCCTGGGCCTTGGCTAGCCCTAATTTGCAAGCCCGCTTCACCAGCCCAAATGGCTATATGGCGATGGCCGAGGCGCATTATCCGGCCTTATTTGAAGCACAAAATTTTGATTTCAATGCCCGCGCCAAACGCTTAGGGCAATATAAGCAGACCCGCGTGCAGAATTTATTTCTCACCGATCAACGCGGCAAAGGCTATTGGGTCGCCTTCACCATGCAAAAACAGCCGGACGGATCTTGGAAGATCGCCGGCTGTCAATTGCGTGAAACCAAGGCGCTGAATATTTAGCGCCCGAGCATCAAAGTCGCCCTAGCGTGGGGCCATACGGATGGCACCATCAAGACGCACATCTTCACCATTGAAGTAATTAACTTCGCACATGGTTTTGGCCAATTTCGCATATTCTTCAGGCATGCCCAAACGTGATGGGTAAGGCACCATGGCGCCCAAAGCCTGTTTCACATTCTCAGGTGCACCGGCCAGCAATGGCGTGTTGAAAATACCTGGCAAAATTGTGTTGATACGAATGCCTTCGCGCGACAAGTCGCGTGCGATTGGCAAGGTCATGCCAACAACACCGCCCTTAGAGGCAGAATAGGCAGCCTGACCGATTTGGCCGTCTTCAGCCGCCACAGAAGCGGTGTTCACCATGGCGCCACGATCGCCGCATGCCAGCGGGTCGAGGGTCATCATGCCAGCGGCAGATTTTGCGATACAACGGAATGTGCCAACCAAATTAATTTGGATAATCAGATTAAACGCATCAAGCGGGAAATGCGAAATTTCGCCGGTTTCTTTATTGCGCGACGCTGTCTTAATGGCATTACCTGTGCCAGCGCAATTAATCAGAATACGTTCTTGACCCAAAGCACCACGGATTTTTGCGAAACCAGCATCAACTTCTTCTTCATTGGTCACGTTAACTTTTGCAAAGCTGCCGTCCAATTCTTTGGCCACCGCTTCACCGCGTTCTTCATTAAGGTCGAAAATACCAACCCGAACGCCTTGTTCAGCCAAAAGACGGGCTGTCGCTTCGCCTAGGCCTGATGCACCACCGGTAATAATGGCGGTAATGTTTGAATCTAATTTCATCGTGTGCTCCCTTTGTTACTCGATGGTTATCGAACATGGCCAGACTTTATTGTGCCATTGGCCCGCATGCAAGCCTGTTTATAGCGCCGCTTCGCCCTCGGCCTTTAGCCGCGCGACCTGCGCCTCGCGGCGAATAATGTAGAAACTGGCGCTGACAATAATCAAAGCGCCGACAATCGTGTAAATATCGGGAATATCGCCGAATAGCAAAATGCCGACAGCCGCCGCCATCACCAAGCGTGAATAATCAACCGGCGCAATCGCGCTGGCTTCCCCCAATGCATAGGCGCGGATAAAACAATTATGCGCCGAGGTCGCCAATACGCCCATCACCACCAGCAACGCCAATTGCGAC
This sequence comes from Rhodobiaceae bacterium, assembly GCA_024645085.1. Taxonomy (GTDB): domain Bacteria; phylum Pseudomonadota; class Alphaproteobacteria; order RS24; family RS24; genus JAHEGN01. Next base: position 13,070 of record JAHEGN010000015.1, on the reverse strand, counting down.
CAAGTCGGGGTAATCCAGACAAAAAACGCCGGAATGGCAATCAACACAATGGTCACCACATTGGTATAAAACATCAGCGTCACCGTCTTGTCATAGCGCGAGGCAATATTTACCAAAACCGTGGCCAAAGCGACCAAAACAGCATGGCCCAGCGCCGCCAAGGCTGGCACAGAGCCCATCATATCTGTGCCCGGGCGCAGCATAATAATGACCCCGATAAAACCAACGCCAGCCGCCAGCGCACGGCGCACGCCGATGAGCTCGCCGAGCAATAAGGCGGCCATTGGCACGAGAAATAAATTGCGCGAAAAGCTAATCGCCTGAGCATCGGCCAGTGGCAAATAGACGATTGAGTAAAACCCCAAAAACATTGCCACCGAGCCAACCACGCCGCGCAATAGCTGCAAGGCAGGCACTTTCGTCTTAATGCCTGCGGTGACGCCCGCGCGCATTAAAAATGGCATAATTACCAATAGCGAAACAACGCCCCGGAACAAAGAGATTTGAAACGGATGCAGGTCTTGGCCGAGAATTTTCACGACCACACTCATTGCCGTGAAAAGCACCGCCGAAGCCAGCAGCAAAAATGCCGCTCGCTTATTATCTACTGGTTGTAGGCGAGGTGCGCGCGACATTTGGTCGAGGCGGTTTTACGCGCCAAGACCCGTCGTTAAAATGACCTTGCCCTTAACTTGACGGCTCGCCATCATCGTCAATGCATCAGCCGCTTGTTCCAGCGGAAAACGGGCGGAAATATGCGGTTTAATCGAACCGGCTTTATACATCGCCATCAGCTCTGCCAAATTGGCGCTATTGCCCTTTGGATCGCGGGCGGTAAACGCGCCCCAGAACACACCAACAATTTGACAGCTTTTCAGCAATGTCAAATTAAGTGGAATTTTCGGAATCGGGCCAGCGGCAAAACCAACCACCAAATACCGGCCTTCCCAATTGGTCGCCCGCAAAGCCGGCTCCGCATAGGCACCACCAACTGGGTCATAGACCACATCGGCACCTTGGCCACCGGTCAATTCTTTAATTTGCTCTGAAAACGCGCGCTGTTGATCGCGGTCCATTTCGCCCGACGGATATAATATCGTCGCATCGGCGCCATGATCCACACAGACGTCAAGCTTGTCTTGAGTAGAAGCGGCGGCAATGACATAAGCCCCCATCGCTTTGCCCAATTCAACCGCCGCCAGACCAACACCGCCAGCCGCACCCATGACTAAAAGTTTCTCACCCGGCTGAATCTTTGCCCGGTCTTTCAATGCATAATGCGACGTGCCATAGGTCAGCACCAGCGCAGAGGCGGTTTCCAAATCCATTTCATCAGGCACTGGAATACATGAGGTGGCGGCAATCGCCAATTCCTCGACATAACCGCCATGGCCGCATGAGCCGATAACCCGATCGCCGACTTTCAAAGTGGTGACCCCCTCGCCGACTTCTTTCACAATACCGGCAACCTCACCGCCTGGCGCGAAGGGCAGCGGTGGTTTGAACTGATATTTATTCTCAATAATCAACACATCGGGAAAATTAACCGCCGCTGCGTGCACTTGCAGCACAACTTGACCCTCTTTTGCTTGTGGTGAAGCAATATCCTCAACGACGAGCGTTTCTGGTGGACCAAATTCTTTGCATAATACGGCTTTCATAACTATCTCCCTTTCGTAAATTGAATTTATCATAGGCCATGCGTCGCGCATTTGAAAAGATAAATGACGGCCGATCATGGTTTAATTAGTGGTTATATGTCGTCACCTAATTCTTGGCGCAATCGACCAAAGGCCAGCCTGATCCGCGACTTGACAGTGCCCAATGGCAGGTTGGTCTCATCCGCTAATTGGCCATGCGACCAGCCATTGTAAAACGCCAGACGCACAAGCTCGCGCTGTTCTTCAGGCAGTTTATCCAAAGCAGCGCGCACCAATTCACCGCGTTGCTCAGCGATGACTTCATCATCCGCTTGAGCCGGCGTATCGGGCACAAGGGCTGGGTCATTGGCATCTAATTCAGGGTATTTTTGTTGCCGCAAAATATCAATCCGCCGGTTCCGCGCAATGGTGAAAATCCACGTCGAGGCGGCCGCCTTTTTGCGGTCAAACAAATGCGCTTTGCGCCAGACGGTCAACATGGCGTCTTGCGTCACTTCTTCGGCCTGCCCATTGCTGGCCCCGAGGCGCATTAAATAGCCCTTCACCCGCGGCGCGAAATGGGCGAATAATTCGGCGAAAGCTTCGCGGTCTTTTTGGCTGGCGATATTTTCAATAAGAAAGGCAAAACGCATAGACTCGGAGAGGCTGCTGTTAAGCTGCTGATCTTTTTGTTGCGCGGGCCGGGTGTGCTGGCTGCTCATACGTCTTAAAGTTACCTTTTTTCCATGACACAACTGTGTCGTGTAATGACTAAAGGCTATAAATCATGGCAAAGCAAGCTCTAGAATTTTTAACACAATCAGCGTAGGGTCTATTCATGTTGAAAAAATCATTTTCCAAAACTCTAAATAGCGCCTTTTTTGCCGTAGCTTTATCGCTGGCGGCCATGGTGAGCGCGCCGGTCGCACAAGCTGCAAACCCGCAGCAACCAATTGGCACATATGATTATTGGCGGGTTTTTGTCGAAGGGTCAGGCGCTGCAAAATATTGCTTTGCCCTGGGCGAACCCGTCTCAACCCTGCCGAAAGGGGCTGAGCGAGGCAAAATTTTTATGAGCATCGCCCACCGCCCGGGCCAAGGCGTGCGCAATGAAGTCGCCGTATCTATCGGCTATGCTTTTTCCAGCGAATCCAACCCCTTTGCCAAAATTGATGGCGAGAGCTTCAGTTTTTTCACTGGCGTGCGGGCCCAAAATGGCGCCGATGATTGGGCCTGGCTGCTCAATTTGAAAGATCAAAAGCGCCTGGTCGCGGCCATGAAGAAGGGCAGCGAGATGATTTTCAAAGGCACATCAGCGCGTGGCACGCTGACCACGGATAGCTATTCATTGCGCGGCGTCACCGCCGCCATGAAAGCGCTGGACGCCGCCTGTCCAGCACCGTAAACACAGCCATGCAAGAGATTTCGTCAGATATTTCCCGCCCCAGTTTAAGCGGCCTTGATCGCGCCAGTTTGGCCGCTCGCCTCAGCGCCATTGGCGTGCCGGATAAACAATTGCGTATGCGGGTGAACCAAATTTGGAGCTGGCTTTACACCCATGGTACGCGCGATTTCGACGCCATGACCAATGTCTCCAAAGATGTCCGCGCCGCCTTGCGCGAACATTACACGCTCGACCGGCTGGAAATCGCCGACGCGCAATTTTCTGACGATGGCACGCGCAAATGGCTATTCAAAATGAATGACGGGCAATTGGTTGAGACCGTCTATATTCCCGAAGCTGGGCGCGGCACCTTATGCGTTTCCAGCCAAGTCGGCTGCACGCTGACCTGCCGGTTTTGCCACACTGGCACGCAAAAATTAGTGCGCAATCTTGAGGTTGCGGAAATTGTCGGGCAAGTGGTCTCAGCTCGCGATGAATTGCAAGACTGGCCCGGCGACACCAATCAGAGCAATACCGGCAACCGCCGCATCACCAATGTGGTGATGATGGGCATGGGCGAGCCGCTGTATAATGCCGAAAATGTCGCCCATGCGCTTAATGTTATGAGCGACGGCGACGGGCTTGGTCTGTCGAAACGGCGCATCACGCTTTCGACATCTGGTGTGGTGCCAGAAATCCCCAAAATTGGCGCCGATACCGGCGTTATGCTGGCGATTTCCTTGCATGCGGTGAAAGATGAGTTGCGCAATGAGCTGGTGCCGCTGAATAAAAAATATCCAATCGAAGAATTACTCGACGCCTGCCGCCAATGGCCGAGCCTGTCCAATGCCAAGCGCATCACCTTTGAATATGTCATGTTGAAAGATGTTAATGACAGCAATGCCGACGCCCGCGCCTTGGTCAAATTATTAGCTGGCATTCCAGCGAAAATTAATCTGATACCGTTCAATCCGTGGCCCGGCGCGCCCTATGAGTGCTCGAGCTGGGAACGAATTGAGGCATTTGCCGATATTGTTAATCGCGCTGGTTATGCCAGCCCCGTACGGCGCCCGCGCGGCCGCGATATTATGGCCGCTTGCGGTCAGCTGAAGTCGGCATCGGTCAAGCCAACCGCCGCCGCCAAGAAAATGGCCGAGCTGGCGAGCCGCAATCTGACCCGCTAGGGTAATTTTCGCAGCCCGCCTCGTCACGAGCCTTGCCCAAGCCCTCACTTGTCGTTAAAACGGCAACAGAAGCGGAGCACAATTATGAGTGACATTAATAAAGTTGTTTTGGCCTATTCTGGCGGCCTTGATACATCGATTATCCTGAAATGGCTGCAAGACACCTATCGTTGCGAAGTCGTGACTTTCACCGCCGATTTGGGGCAAGGTGAAGAGCTAGAACCGGCCCGCAAAAAAGCCGAAATGCTGGGCATTAAGGAAATTTTCATTGAAGATTTGCGCGAAGAATTCGTCCGCGATTACGTCTTCCCTATGTTCCGCGCCAATGCGCTTTACGAAGGCGTATATTTGCTCGGCACGTCGATTGCTCGGCCATTGATTGCCAAACGGCAAATTGAAATTGCCGCCGCCACTGGCGCCGATGCGGTTTGTCACGGCGCCACCGGCAAGGGCAATGACCAAGTGCGCTTTGAGCTCGGCTATTATGCCTGCAATCCAGATATCAAAGTGATTGCGCCATGGCGCGAATGGGATTTGTCGAGCCGCGAAAAACTCATCGCCTATGCCGAACAAAATCAAATTCCTGTACCAAAAGACAAACGCGGCGAAGCGCCGTTTTCGGTCGACGCCAATCTCTTGCACACTTCATCTGAGGGCAAAGTGTTGGAAGACCCGGCGGAAGCATGTCCGGAATATGTTTTCCAGCGCACAATTGCCCCCGAGCAAGCGCCCGACACACCCACTTTCATTGAAGTCGGCTTCAAGGCCGGTGACGCTGTGTCGATTGACGGCCAAGCACTATCGCCTGCCAGCTTGCTGACACGTTTGAATGAACTGGGCGGTGCCAATGGTATTGGTCGGCTTGATTTGGTTGAAAACCGCTTTGTCGGCATGAAGTCGCGCGGTGTTTATGAAACCCCTGGCGGCACAATTTTGCTAGCTGCTCACCGCGGCATTGAAAGCATCACCCTTGATCGTGGCGCCATGCATTTGAAAGATGAGCTGATGCCGCGTTATGCTGAGCTGATTTACAATGGCTTCTGGTTCTCGCCTGAGCGCGAAATGTTGCAGGCGGCGATTGATCAAAGTCAGGCGCATGTAACCGGTCAGGTGACGCTGAAATTATACAAGGGCAGCGTTTCCGTAGTTTCGCGCAGCTCACCCTATTCGCTATATTCAGAAGCCCATGTCACATTTGAAGAAGATGTGGTTTATGACCAAACCGACGCTGAAGGCTTCATCCGCCTCAATGCGCTGCGTTTGAAACTCCTGGGTCGGCGCGGCAAATAATCTAGATTTCAATCTCGTCGAGACCGGCCAAGCGGCAGGCGGCGGTGACAGTATTGCGCAATAGGCAGGCGATGGTCATCGGGCCAACGCCACCTGGCACGGGCGTGATATGGCCGGCAATGGCGCTGGCGGCGGCAAAATCAACATCACCCACCAATCGGGTTTTGCCTGCCTCAGCACCGGCTACACGGTTAATGCCAACGTCAATGACACAAGCCCCCGGCTTAATCCAATCGCCCTGCACCATTTCGGCAATGCCTACTGCCGCCACTAAAATATCGGCCTGACGACACACGGCGGCCAAATCTTTGGTGCGCGAATGAGCCATAGTGACCGTGCAATTTTCATTGAGCAATAATTGCGCCACTGGCTTGCCAACCAAATTCGAGCGGCCAATCACCACCGCATGTTTGCCGGTTAGGTCACCCAATGTTTGTTTGGCTAAAATCACCGAGCCGGTTGGCGTGCACGGGGTCAGCGCTGGCAGACCCGACACCAAGCGCCCGGCATTTTGCGGATGCAGGCCGTCGACATCTTTGTCGGGGCTAATCGTGTCAATCACCGCTTGTTGAGAAATCTGCTCGGGCACCGGAAACTGCACCAATATGCCATGCACGCTTGGGTCATTATTGAGTTCGCGCACTTTTTCGAGCAATGCCTCTTGCGATGTGTCGGCTGGTAGGCGGAACTCAAGCGACACCATGCCAGCTTCTTTCGTGGCAATGCCCTTATTGCGCACATAGACTTGCGAGGCGGCGTCTTCGCCGACCAAGACCACGGCCAAGCCCGGCGTCAAATTGTGATTTTCTTGTAACTGGCTGACTGCTTTGGCAATGCGCTGGCGCAACGCCGCAGCAATTGCTTTGCCGTCGATAATTTCGGCGCTCATTAATACGCCCCAGCTGCCATGGGGCCCAATGTTTCCCAAAGCAAATTGCGCAGGAACATCAGCCCCAAGATCAAAATAAGCGGCGCCAAATCAAGCCCGCCCATGGACGGTATAAAACGTCGTATCCGCCGATAGGCCGGTTCGGTCAACCGATGCAGTCCATCACCAATCATATAGACAAAGCGATTTCTTGGATTGATCACCCCAAAGGCAAGCAACCAACTCAGCACTGCCGAGGCAATAATAATCCAAATGTAAATTTCGATAATCTGACTAACAAGCGTTAAAACCGCATACATATAGGGTCTCCGGTGGTTGCCAACACAGAGGTTAATTCACAATCGCGATGCGCGGGCATGGCGCATCTTTTGTCACAAAGCGCCTAAAGCGATGTGCCGTCTTCACGCATATAGATTGAGTCGCGCGGACGCTCCATCACCTTGCGGATCATTGGCTCAAAATCTTCCAGCGCCATTGATGTATAATTCGGATCAAACGCCGCCTGATCATAGAGATGGCAGAATTGCGCCGTATATTCAAAATGCTCATGGCCACGGAATTGCTCGCGCGCGTCGCGGTCAAGACCAATATGGTGGAAGAAATAATAGCCTTGAAAAATGCCATGGTTTTGCAGCATGAAATAATTAGCGTCAGAGATAAACGGTTTCAAAATCGCTGCGCCCAATTCGGCATGGTTAAAAGTGCCGAGCAAATCGCCAATGTCGTGCAGGAGCGCGCAAACCACATATTCATCATCGCGGCCATCTTTAACGGCGCGTGTCGCGGTTTGGAGGCTGTGTTCAAAACGGTCAATGGCAAAGCCACCATGGTCGCCCTTGAGCATTTTCAAATGATCCATCACCCGATCAGGCAGTGTTTTGGAAAATTCGCCAAATGCGGCTGAAATTTTCGCATAATCTTCCGCTGTGCCATCAACCATGGCAGTGAACTGAGCGTGGTCTTGTGTGTCGTCTAACATATCAAACTCCCCTTTTTTTCCAATGTGCCGAATTTGGTCGGTTTTGGCAATTGTCTTTTAGTAATTTTATCCAGTTTATGTCATAGTGCGGCGGTAATTAAGGGAGAGCAAAATGCTGGCATATATTACTTTAGGAACGAATAACACAGAACAAGCACGGGCGCTTTACGGCCCGCTTTTTGCCGAAATCGGTGGCAAAGAATTATTCAACAATGGCCGACTATATTTTTATGGTTCAGGCATGGACAAGCCAATGATTGCCATTGGCGGGCCTTATGATGGCCAAGCTGCCACTTTCGGCAATGGCACAATGGCCGCCATTCCGGTCGGCAGTCGTGAAAATGTCGACAAAGTATATGCCAAAGCCATTGAATTAGGCTTCACCGATGACGGTGAACCAGGCGAGCGCATGCCAACTTTTTACGGCGGTTATGTCCGCGACGCTGACGGCAATAAACTGGTTTTCTGCCATATGGGCTAATGCCCCAGTTCAACCGGCCTCGTTTGACGCAAAGCTCAGTCTATTGCTCGTCAGGCGCAGGCCGGTTGGGTGAGGCATAATTTTTTGCCACAACGCCATTTTTATCGTCGTAAAACGCATAAATTTCGGCCATATCCGCCTCGACATCGCCGCTTGGCGTCATCATATATTCAAGTCCGGCGCATTTCTTTTTCACATCGACATAAGCAATCACAATCGGAACGCCCGCAGCTTCTGCTATGCGGTAGAAACCGGTTTTCCATTCGGTGCGCGCACTACGCGTGCCCTCTGGCGTAATCAGCAGCAGCACATCATCGTTTTCTTGAAACTTTTTGGCAGTATTGGTCACCCGCGCCCCAGCCGCCCGCCGGTCAACCGGAATCGCGCCGCAATAACGCAGGAAAATGCCAATTGGGAAAATGAAAATCGTGTGTTTAATCAACACATTCAAATTCACCTTGAGAGCAAACACAATCAAGAGGAACAGCGCAAAGTCCCAATTTGACGTATGCGGCGCCGCAATCATCACCGCCTTACGCGGGACATGCGGCAGATTATTAATCGCCCGCCAGCCGATGAGTTTCAAAATAATAATACTCAGTAACCGTAAAATCGGCGACAAAATAGGCGTGTTAAAAATCGTCATGCCCATAAGGTTAGCCTACCCGATGACGAATAATCGGCAGGTCGGCAAAATCGCCAGAGCGTTTTTCTTGCGCCGCCGACATGGCTTCGAGAATTTCATCATTTTGCAACATGGAAGCATTCCACATGCCAATCCACTCCAGCCCCTCTTGGGTTGAATGATCGCGCGCATATTGAATGGCACGCTTGCAGCCATGCACCGCCAGAGGCGCATTGGCGGCAATCTCATGGGCAATTTCCATCACCCCAGCCAATAATGCCTGATGGTCGTCATAGACCCGATTGACCAGCCCCAATTGCTGAGCTTCAGCGGCTGGCATGCGACGGCCAGTATAGGCCAATTCGCGCACCACGCCTTCCGGCATTAGCTTCACAATACGCGGAAATGTGCCAACATCGGCGGTCATGCCAATTTTGGTCTCATAAATCGTCAAAAACGCATCAGCCGTCGCATAGCGCATATCGCATGCGGTAATCAGGTCAACACCGCCACCAATACAGCCGCCTTGGATGGCCGCCAATATGGGCAAACGGCAGTTTTCTAGGGCGTTGAAACTATCTTGCATAACCGCCACAGTGTTGAGGAAATTCACCCCACGCTGACGCCGCCGCATAACCGCATCGCTGTCGTCTTTAACCGCACCATCGGAAAACATTGAGACATCAAGACCGCCGCAAAAATGCGGGCCCGTTGACGACAGCACAATCACCCGCGCTTTGGCATTGCTATCAATATCTTGCACAATCTCCGGTAATTCGTTCCAGAAATCGCGATTCATATTATTGCGTTTCTCAGGTCGGCTCATCACAATATGGGCCACCTGATTTTCAATCGTGACCTCAAAGCAATTATAACTCATCGGGTTTCCCCTCCTCTTTATTAGACCAGCGCCAGACTATCGAGATGCAAAGCTTGATAGCCGGAACGTTCTGCCATAACGGCAAACATTTCATCGCCGCGTTCTGTGCGTTCAACCAACATGGCTGATAACACACCCATTAAAAAACCAGAAAAAGCATAGCGGCGATAATCGCGCCATGCGCTGTCAAAATCATAGTCGGAGTCTGGCAAGGCCAATTTTTCATAATAGCCAGTGACCAGCGTTTTTTCATGTTTGGCGCGCACTGCCGGATCGGCAAAACTTGTCGACACACAATAGGCGACATCGGGCATGGGGGGCCCAGCGCTCAGCGTCTGCCAATCAAGAATAACGGCGCGCCCATTGGCGTCATGGAACAGCATATTATCGAGCCGGAAATCACCATGCGACAGCACAATCGGCCCTGCCACATCTTGGGTATATTGGTCATAGCGCTCGACCAAACGTTGGCCCATTTCAAGAATATTCTTCTCAATGCGTCCCTCATAGCGAGCGCACCATTCGGGATAAACGGCGACCAATAATTGACCAATGAATTCTCTGCGTCCCTTGCTGTAATTCAGCCATGCGGTTTCCGGCAATTGCGGGTCATTCCACGCCGCACGGTGCAAAAGCGCCGCTTCATTAAGCGCCAAAGCCACGGTTTGGGCGTCGCAACCATCCATTTGTGAGATTTGCTGAGCCGGTGCCAAATCTTCCATCAGCAGCATGAAATTGCCGATATCCTCCGCATCCAGCCCGACATAATAAGCATAGGGTGTGCGCACGCCGACATTGGCCGCATAATCGCCATACCAATTGGCCTCTATTTCATAAAGGTTCATATTGCGGGCGGTTTCGCGGCTGGTCGGGTCGGCCGCCGAACATTTGGCGATAATTGTCGCTGGCCCGTCAACCGCATGCCAATCAAGCCGCAGCCGATAGCTGTCGCCAACTTGGCCGGTGCCGACCGGCGTGTAGTCAAAGCCCTTCAGGGCCGCTTCTCGAAAGCCAAGCTTTTCAGCCAGCCACGCGGTGGTGAATTTTTCTGGGTGATCAGGTAAATATGTCATCCGATAATCCGGTCGAGTAAATCGTGAAAGCCGCTGGGTGCATGAGGGCCGATGAATAATTGTTCAATCACCCCCTGGCCGTGATGCGACCCGCTGGCTGTCGTCAATTGCGCGGTGGATAATTTTTGAATGTGCAAATTCTCCATTTTACCGGCCGCCAAATCGGCTTCTGCTTGCGTCAAATCAATCGTGTCACAGGCCACGCGCAGGGCGCCATGATGGCAGCCATGGCTCCATTCGGGATGGGTATAGCCAAGCCCCTGCATATAAAACACACGTTGGTCAGCCGCAAAGGACACGCTGGCATCGGCCAAGTCGACAGATAGCTTATTCATCCGCCGCGTCGCCTCTGCATAGCCATGGTCAATCTGCGGCTTTTCAACTTCCAAACGCGTGCCAGCCGATAAATCATCAATCACCGCCCGACGGTTCCACGCCTCACCGGCGCCATCATCATTAGTGTGGAAAAACACACAATGGTTCTCAAAATTAAGCGGCGTCCATAGCCAATAAAACTGCTGCGGTGCTGGCGGCACAATCGCTTGCGTATCCTTATCGCCAACCGGCCGAAGGCCCCAGCTGCGGTCGCGCGTGCCATGAAAACCATTAATCTCAATGCGCTCGCCATTCAGCATAATCTCGCCAGACCAATTGATATTCTGCGTCGCCCGCGTGTAATCCATAAATAAGCGCGTGCCTTGGCGGCGTATGAAACGCGGTTCTTCAATCGCCCGATGCCGCGCCACAGCGGTCAATGTGCCCGTGATGCCGTGCTCATTATCGCCAATCACCAAACGGGTTTCCTGCAATGGCCGGACAATCTCGACGCTAATTGGGCCAACGTTGAGACTGAGCCGGTCGCCCTGCATTTCTTTCGAGGCGCGCAAATTATATTGCCGCTCGCCAACCGACAGGCAAAACGCGGCATCCATAATATTCAGCTGTGGATAGAGGCCGAGCGCAGCGGCGAAAAACACACTGCCATCGGCGCTATAGCCATTGAAGAAAAACCGGTCGTAAAAATTACGGTCACTGCCGGCAAAGGCCATTGGCTCCGGCGTTTGATGCAGGGGATAATCATCCGCAGCTGTCAACATGCTGTCTCTCCTCACCGCCGATAGCGGCGCTTACATTGCCGATATGCCGCCGTCGATTTTAAGCTCGGCGCCGGTCATGAATTTGCTTTCATCGCTGGCCAAATAAATCACCGCATAGGCAATGTCGTCTGGGTCGCCAATGGTTTTCAACGGCACTTGGCGGGCCAGCTTGGCCTTTAATTCATCGCGGGTGATGGTCGCCGCCATTGGGTCTAATATTGGCGTGTCGATAAAGGTCGGGTGAATCGAATTTGACCGAATATTATAGTCGCGTGCCGCGCAATGCAGCGCCACTGATTTTGACAACAGCCAGACACCGGCTTTGGCAGAATTATAAGCCGCCATATTATGTCCGGCAATCAAACCAGCGATTGACGAAATATTGATAATCGAGCCGGGCGCATGGGCGCGCATCAGCGGGATGGCATATTTACAGCCGAGAAACACGCTGTCGACGTCCACTTCATGGACTTTTTTCCAAGTCGCGAAATCTGTGTCCTCGACGGTCGAGCCGCCGCCAATACCGGCATTATTGAGCAGCACATTAAGCCCACCCATATCATCATGCGCCGCTTGCAGGGCGGCTTTCCAATTTTCCTCATGGGTGACATCCAGCTGATAGGCAAAACCCTGACCAGGATAGGCGGCGTTGATCTCAGCAGCGACAGCGGCGGCGCCTTCAGCGTTAATATCTGTCACCGCAACTTTCGCACCCTCTTTGGCCAGCATTAGCGATGAGGCGCGGCCCAAACCGGAAGCGCCACCTGTTACAAATGCCATTTTACCTGCTACACGCATGTTTATTCTCCTAATTATCTGATGATTTTGATTTATTGATAAACGCTTTAATGGCGTCTTTATTTTCCTCGGAACCGGTCAATAGCGCGTATTGCTCGCGGTCCATGAAAGATGAGGCGTAATTCAAAGCATAGGCGTGGGCGTTGACCGCCTGCTTGCTCATCCGCACTGGCAGCGGTGGCAAGGCCACGACTTTCGCGGCTAATTCTTGCGCCTTGGCCAAGCTTTCGCCCTTGCCGGTAACAAAATCTACCAGCCCCCAATTTTCGGCCTGCGTCGCGGGAATATTTTCGCCCAGAATAATCACTTGTTTGGCGCGCGATGGCCCAATAAGCGCAGTGATGCGTGGATTGGCTTGCCAGCTCATATTAATGCCCAGCGGAATTTCCGGCAGCCGCAATTGCGCATCCTCAGCGCAAACCCGCCAGTCGCAGGCCACCGCCAGCGCCATGCCGCCGCCAAGGCAATAGCCCTCAATGGCGCAAATCGTTACTTGCTCCAGCGCTTCCCATGCGGCGCACATGTCAGGGCCCAAAAGCAGCGCCTGACGTTGCTGCAAGCGCGGCATATGATCCGTGCGCATGTCGGGGTCTTTCAAATCTGCGCCAGCGCTAAACACCGGATCGCCGGTGACAATGACGGCATGGGTTTCAATGTCGGTTTTCAGCCAGCGGGCGACGTCGCGCAAACCGCTCATAATGGCGTGTGACAGAGGATTGCGCGGGTTTTCGCGCGCCAAAGTAACGGTGG
>JAHEGN010000014.1:24715-31075 GCA_024645085.1 Rhodobiaceae bacterium | reverse complement strand
GATATTGAGACACTCCGTTTGGGCTTTGTACGAAGCTTCTAGATTTAAAATATTTCATTAGCTTTTAGGGGCGCCCGTTGGGCGCCCCTTTTTTTATGACTGACTGTTCAGGGTTTTGCTTGATAGGGCCTTTTGGGCACCCAAAGCCGAGATACAGAGTACGGATGCTTTAGCTCAAGTTGGCAGAGTTTTAGATGAAATAAAGTGGGAGGAAATAAGTACTGCTGCTGACATAGTGCTGACATCTAAATAATTTCCTCTTAAAAAATCACATAAGATTTCATCTATCATTCTGTTTTTACGATTTTTTTATTAATTTTCTTGAACCTGCAACCTCAAGATTAGAAGTCTCGCGCTCTATCCAGTTGAGCTACGGGGCCGTTGATTTAGTTTAGCTGGTTTCAACGCTTCACACGAGCCTAAGCTCTGATGCAGATAATGGCGCTAATGCGACCAAGGGCTGACGCGGTCGAATTTGAAGTTATCACTATAAGACTTAGCCGCTCTTTTCTTGGCCCGTGGCTGGTCAACGCGTGCGGCAATGCCTTTGCTGGCGGCATAGGCTTGCGCCGCCTCAAGCGTATCGAATTTTAACCGCACTTGAGTTTGCGTTTCATCAGCACTATTCCAACCAGTCAGCGGGTCTTTACGGCGCGGCTTGCTGGCGGCGAATTCAAGCACCCATTCTTTGGTCTTGGCCACGCCAGATGACATGGCGGTTTTTGACGGTTGATAAATGCGCGCGCTCATACTGATTCCTTAGGGCAATGTTGCAAGCCCCTATATCGCTAAATTTCCACCTGATTTCAAGCCTTCAATCAGCTGCCTTACCGAATGGCCAGCGGATTAATAATGGCTTGCACCGAGCCTTTTAATTTTGGCACGCCAAGGGTGAACATAAACTCTTTCACACCATCAGCAATCAACTCATCAGTGACCATATTTTCCAGAATATAAACGCCATATTTGGTCAGCAGAATTTGGTGCACCGGAAACGCTTGTGTTGCGTCCTCGCTCGGCAAAACCTCAAGCGCCCAACTATCAGCCCCGACAGCGACGACGCCGCGCTTGGCCAAATAATGCGCCCCACTAACGCCAAGCCCCGGCTCGGCCGGTGATAATTCAGTCTTGCCCTCATTGGCTTTCATATAGCCCGAATGCAAGAGAACCACATCGCCCTTGGTGATGCGCACGCCCTGCACAATGGCGGCTTTTTCAATATCTTCCTGCGTATAGGCGGTGCCAGCTGGCACTGGGTTTTTGCCAAAATGCTTGGTCATATCTAACACCACGCCGCGCGTCACAATACCCGGCAAGGCTTCCGTACCAAAAATTTTCAGCCCGTCTGGCGCCACCACTTCGGCGGCTTTGCGATTATTATAATAAGCATGATCGCGACCAATATGACCCAGACCGTCAAGCTGCGAGCCAATGCCAATGGAGGTCAAAACTGTATCATCATTGCTGACAACTCTGTTGGAGCCGATCACCTCCCCCGAGCCATCAGCCAATTGGTGAACAATCATTTGATAACGCCGCGGCCCATAGGCTGGCGTATCGCTGCCGGTAATCATGCCAAGCTGATAGACTTTGCCTTGAGTGACAAGCTTGGCCGCTTGTTGCGCCTTTTCGGCTGATAAGTGATTGAGCGCGCCCAATGTGTCATCTTTACCAAATTCTGAGACAAACCAATCATCGGCCTGCGCGCTCGCCATACTTAGGCTGGCGGCTAAAACAACTGACAATACACAATGCTTTTTCATAACTGTTCTCCCCTATGAGATAACAGTAAACGCTTTTATGATGATTGGTAAAGTGCTAGTTCCTAGGCAATCAGGTAGGCAATTATGCAAGTAAAGTATTTTATTCAGGCGACTGTTTCGAAATTTTTCCTCAACAGTTACAAGCTGGTTGGTCTTCGGACGGGGTCTTATTTGGGCAGCCTATTGGGGCGCGCCTTGGGACGCATTGCCCCCGAAGGCAAATTGGCGGCCCGCAATATCGCCCGCGCGCTGCCGCATTTGACCGCCGCGCAACAGCACCAAGTTAATAAAGACCTATGGTCGAATTTGGGGCGGCTAATTGGCGAATTTCCGCATTTGAAACAAATTGACGCCGAAAGCGACAGTCGGCTTTTGTTCGAGGGCCTCGAACATATTCAAGCGGCACAAAAAACTGGCAAGCCAATCATTGTTTTATCGGGGCATTTCGCCAATTGGGAAATGGTGATGATTGGGCTGGGTAAAATTCTTGGGCCCACAGGGGCGCTTTATCGGGCCGCCAATAACCCCTATATGGAAGATTGGATTGTCAAACAGCGCAGCGCTTTCATGCCGATTCAAATCCAGAAAAACACCGAAGGCGCGCGCAAAATGATTGAGCTTATGAAGGCTGGCACACCGATTGCCGGACTGGTCGATCAGCGCCTCAATACTGGCGATCCGATTAATTTTCTTGGCCGCGAGACGCGCGCCCCGTCAGCATTTGTGAAACTGGCGCGCCGCTTTGAAGCGCCGATTATTATGACGCGGATTATCCGCCGCGACGACGGGCCCGACAAAACCCATTTCAAGCAGATTTTTTACCCCGCCTTTTACACGCCGCAAAGCGACAATATGCAGGCCGATATTGATGCCACCATGCGGCAAGTCTATGACGTTTTTGAGGATTGGATTAGTGAACGCCCCGCCGATTGGTTTTGGGCGCATAATCGCTGGGGCGACTAGTCTTTAGCGAGGTATTTTTCCCAATATAGCCGGTTTTTGCGTCGCGCAAGCCCCTTGCCAATGGCATAGCGTAAAAACACCATTAAACCTTTCCGCATCATCGCGTGACGCGACACAATTTGGCCGGCAGGACTTTCGGCTTGCGCTTGCGGCGCGCCAACAATGTGGCGGGCCACCATATTGCCGAGATTATAATCTTCAATAACCCGACGCCGCGCTTCAATAATTGCCGGCAATCTTTTTTCATATTCATTATTGGCAATCGCCGCCTTAATCGTCGCCAGCGCCGCCTGGCTGTCGCGAATATCAAGCGCAATGAAACTTTCCTCAGGAAAATATTCCGCCGCATTCGAGCAACCGACATAAAACGGCAAGCAATAACCAAGAAAACTATCGGATAATTTCTCTGTCCAGTGATGCGGGCCAATGTGGTTTTCAACCGCAATATGATAACGATAATCATCAAGTGCTTCTGCCTTGTGCTCAACGAATTGATGGCCACGGCCATACACATCCAACGACCCCGCCAGCCCCGCTTGCATCTCGCTAATAAAATCGAACCGACGCCTATGAAGCGTGTGTTTTTCTTGTTTAGCGGAAGCGAAAATCGAAATTTCTTTGGTCTTTTGCGGCGCAGTCGGATGGGCCAGCATTTGTTCCATACCGCCATAATACCAGACACCAACCGGCGGCATGTCGTGACGATTGTCATGCGCCAAACTATCGGGCGCATGACTGGTCAACACCATGCCATATTGATTAATGTAATCGCGGCCATAAAACTTAACCGATGAGGGCTCATAAGTTATCAGCACTGTATTTTCTTGCCGGCAGGCTAAAGCCTCAGTGCCAAGAGACAGGCGCTCATCGCCGCTTGGCGGCAGATCATCATAGACCACCAACCAATCATAGTCGTCACATTGGCGATCAGTGATAAATTTTACATTGGAAAATTGCTGCGGCAACTCAGTCAGCTGAAAGCCGCGAATGCCGTTTTTGGAAATGATTTTGACGCGAATGTCCTTGCCCATAAACCTAAATAGCCCGAGCAAGACCCTGCCCGCAAGACTTAACTCCTAGCGGCGTGGCTCAACCAAACGGTCAGTTGGGTCTGGCTCAAGCGAATCCCAGCATAGGCCAGATTTTGTCGTGCTGAATGGCATTGGCGGGGTCATTGTATAGCTATAGGTATCGTCAGCTGCTATCACCAAGTCACCTTGGCGCGGCTCTTGCCCTTCAATGTCTAATAGCAGGCGATAACCCTTACGGCTTTCTTCGTTCAGACGTTCGACGCTGAACTTGCCTTTGATCTTAATCCACGGGTGATCATACTCGCGTTGCTCATAGCTCGGGTGCGGAATACTCAGATAGCTAATCAGAAAATCGCCATTATCTTTTTTCAAAATAACGAAGTCATAAAGTGACTGCCCACTATCCCAATCAAATTCCCCGTCTGAACAATAGACAATTTTATCCGGACGAAATTCTCCTGGTGCGGCCATGGCGGCGCTCGAAAGCATAAGGGAAATCAGAGTAAAAACGCGCAACATGGGATAGCTCCGGGAGAAAGAGAAATATTGATCGGCTC
Organism: Rhodobiaceae bacterium; assembly: GCA_024645085.1. Classification (GTDB taxonomy): domain Bacteria; phylum Pseudomonadota; class Alphaproteobacteria; order RS24; family RS24; genus JAHEGN01. The sequence goes on along the minus strand of JAHEGN010000014.1, from coordinate 26,761 downwards.
TAGGTATAGGCATGCTCGCCTTGGCTATCAAGAAAAAAGCCAAGGAAAACGCCATTTTTGGCGATTTGCCGCACCTGCGAGATGATTTGTTAAATGCCGACAGCTAACATGCGTTGGTAAGCTGGCCGCTGTTTGACCTTTTCAAGCCATGCTGCCGTCGCGCCAGATTTATCAAAGGCGGGGTGCATAGACATGTTTTGAATATTGAACCCCATCAAGCAATCAGCGGCTGAGAAGTTGTCGCCACCAAAATAAGCATTATGGCTCAAGTGATTTTCAATAAAGCCAATAACTTTCATCTGCTCTTCAATCAAGCGAGCTTCCAAAGGCGAGCCCTCGGCATTAGCAACGCGCATATAAACAACCAAAAGAAACGGCAGAAATGGCGCCCCCTCGGCGGCATGAACCCATTCAATATATTTTGCATAATCGGGGCTGGAGCTGGCCGGATGGAACTTATGTTCGGTGTCATATTTTGCCAAAAGATATTCTGCAATGGCGCCGGTCTCGGCGATTACCAATGCACCATCTTCCAACAGCGGTGACTTACCCAATGGGTGGATTTTCAACAGCGTATCAGGCGCCAAATTGGTTTCTGTGCTGCGGGTATAATGAATGATTTCATGCGGCAATTGCATTTCTTCGAGAAGCCAGACGAGGCGCTGGGAGCGCGATGCATTGAGATGATGAAGCTTAAGGGTCATATGATTTCTTTCATTATTAATATCCGCCATTGTTTTGCCACAGCATTCGACACCAGACAAGGCGCTTGTGAGCGACATAAACGCTACTTTTGGCTCTACAGCAAACGACGCTCGCCTGCCATTCTATAAATGATGGCTAAAGCTACAATCCAGGACATTACTTTATGGCATATGCGATTGTGATAGCCTCGGCGCCTGATTAGCCGGCTTGATAAAGCGTCACCACACAAGCGCCGCCGAGGCCCAAATTATGCTGCAAAGCCAATCGCGCACCCTCAACTTGGCGCGCCTCTGCCGTGCCACGCAATTGATGGGTCAGCTCATAGCATTGCGCCAAACCCGTGGCACCCAATGGATGCCCCTTCGACAGCAAGCCGCCTGATGGGTTGGTCACCACACGGCCGCCGTAAGTATTATCGCCATCGGCAATAAATTTTTGCGCCCCACCCTCAGGACATAGACCCAGCCCCTCATAGGTAATCAGCTCATTATGGGCGAAGCAATCATGCAATTCGACAACGTCAATGTCTTGCGGGCCAATGCCAGCTTTTTCATAAACGTCCTTGGCCGCCGCGCCGGTCATATCATAGCCGACCAATTGCATCATATCGCGCGCCTCAAAAGTCGACGGGAAATCTGTTTTCATGCTCTGAGCGATGATTTTCACATCGGCGCGAAGGCCGCGTTTTTTGGCAAATTCTTCTGACACTAAAATCGCCGCTGCCGCACCGCAGGTTGGCGGACAGGCCATCAGACGGGTCATGACGCCGGGAATCATCTCCGGTGATTGCAGCACATCCCCTTCACTCATCTCGGTGCGGAACAAGGCTTTCGGATTATTCTTGGCATGCCGACTGGCCTTGGCGCGAATTTTCGCAAAGTCAGAAATCTCAGTGCCATATTTATCCATGTGACTTTTGCCAGCGCCGCCGAAATAGCGCAAAGCCAGCGGCGCATCACTGTCAAAAATATCATTGCAGGCTGTGTCGAAATCGTCGAACGGGCTTGGCCGATCATCCCACACGCTGCCCAAGGCACCGGGCTGCATTTGTTCAAAGCCAACCGCCAATGCGCAATCGACAAGACCGCTCTCCACCGCTTGCCGGGCCATATAAAGCGCTGACGAACCGGTCGAGCAATTATTATTGACGTTGAAAACCGGAATGCCGGTCATGCCAACTTTATAAATCACTTTCTGGCCGCAGGTGCTGTCGCCATAAACATAGCCGGCATAGGCTTGCTCAATATCGGCAAAACTCAAGCCGCTATCGCTCAACGCTTCGCGAATGGCTTGCTCGCCCATCACGTCATAATTATCCGAAGCGCCCGGTTTGCCAAAGGC
>JAHEGN010000014.1:0-24615 GCA_024645085.1 Rhodobiaceae bacterium | reverse complement strand
CAACAAAACCGGCCCATGTTGACATGTAATTGACGAATTTTGGCCCCAGCCCCTCGCTTAGCAAATGGTCGCGGCTGACCGGCGTTTCGATAGTTGTGAAATCTGCATTGGCAGAATAAAGCTTTGGCCAGTCATGGTGCAAAATGCCAGCCCGACCCAGCGCCACAAAATCAACACCGGCATTAAGGACATTTTTCACATCGGCACCGCTCATGATTTTACCGGCCACGGTGAGTTTGGTGTTTTTTCGATCCAAAGCGGCGAAAACATCAACCAAACGCTGCCCCTCATAAGTGCCCTCCTCGACTTTTTGAAACACATCCCACAAAGACATGTCGATGAAGTCAAGCTGGCCACCAGCGCAGAGGCGCTCAAAATAAGTGGTAATCTCGTCTATCTGCATGCCAAAGCGGGCTGGCGATAGTCGCAGCGCAAGGCTGAATGAACCCCCACAAGCCTGTTTAATGCCGGCGATAATATTATCAATAATGCGGGTTCTATTTTCCAACGAACCGCCATAGTCGTCATCGCGCTTATTAATCTCGGACGATATAAATTGGCACAGCAAATAGCCATGCGCGCCATGAATTTCCATACCGTCAAAACCAGCTTTTTGCGATAAAACGGCGGCCTTCACAAAAGCTTCCTCCGTCGCCTTAATCTCATCCATGGTCATGGCCCGGGCGCCGGTTTCAGAATCGCCCGACGGACACACGGGCTGCTGGCCAGTAAATTTCTCAAACGTCCGCATGCCACCATGAACAATCTGTGTATAGGCGAGACTGTCATATTGTTTAATACCTGCGGCCATGCGTTGCAGACCGTCAAAATGCGCATCCCCGACCGCGCCCAATTGGCCATCAAACCCTTTACCAGATTTTTCAGCAAATGCCGCACAGGTCATGGTCAAGCCGAAGCCACCTTTGGCGCGCATAGTCAGCCAATTATATTCATCGTCGGCCAGCGTGCCGTCATCATGGCTTTGCATATTGGTTAATGGTGCCAACATGAATTGATTAGGCATGGTGGCGCCACTGATGAAAGTAATTTTCTCTGACATATTCTTCTCCCTAGTTTATCTGCGGTCGCAGAAACCACGCAGAACAACAATCAAAACGATAACCGAGAATCCGCGTGCAACGAAAGCTTAAATTTAGCAAGTGATGGCGAGGGCCCGCAAAACTAAAACGCTAACTCATGGTCTTCAAGGCCCAGGAAGAAGCTGGCAATCATTTCAATATTGCGATCGCCAATTCTAGCGAAGGTTGTGAGGTGCCATTGGAGATAGTCATCTAGTGCCTGTTCGGTGGCCATTAAAACGTCAGCGTCAATCACGCCAATATCTTGCGCTGCAAAAATTGATTGCTTCAAAGAGTTTCTGGATACGGCAAGCGTCTTCATTGTCGGCAGATAGCGCAATGGCTGGCTGGTAATTCGGGCGTGCATGATGAGGAATAAAAGTTCGCGGTTAAACGAATTCATGCTGACCCATTGACCAAGTAGGGAGTCGGTTTTATTTGCGCCCTTTTTACGCCCGCCAGAGCGATTGGTTTTGACACTCTCAGACCGCGATAAAATAAGGATTTGCAGCGCCAACTCGACATTTGTATCGCCCTGCCCAAGATTGGGGTCATTTTTCAAGTCGCGAAAGGCTGTTCCAACCGCCTGACCATCTGCCGCAGACATTAATTGCCATTCGCAAAGTTGCGCCGTCAGATAGCCTTGGTAAAATTCGCGAGACGCAGAGACCAAATACTGCCGTCCTGATTTTTCGGCTACGATAATTCCGAAACTGAGAGCCTCACGAACAATCGTCTTCGCTGTATTACGGGTGACGGAAATAAAATCACACAAATCCTGAAGGCTCAGGGGTTTGTTAAAAATATAAGCCTCAAGAGCCAATAATGTAAAATCTGAGCGCGAACGATTACCTCGTATCCATACAGCAATGCCCTTATCCAAATTGCCATATTGATTGTCGAAGAAACCAGCTCTGGTTTGCTCTAATATATAAGCGCGAAATTTAACAAGCTGTGCCATTGCCTGAATATTGCGCAAATGGCTGGCCGAACTACTTGAAACAGTCATTATCAGACACTCCAAATCACGCCTTTAAAATAGAGTTGCTGATCTAAGAAAAAAACGGTCAAAAATTGACACAAAATCGCGATGGCGAATTGCAGGCTTTTGCAACAATGAAAGCCTAGGCGTGATCGGAAGCAAATTCAATCGTTGCTTTTCGCGCGCGCGCCATTCATGGCTAATCACCACTGACCGTGGCTTAGAGCCGACTGTGGATTATTTTAGGCATTTGGTTTGAAAATCAAACGAACCCGTGTTAGAAAACATCAGTTTCTCAATGAAAACAGTTTGCGAATCAAACTGAACAGTTAGGTTAAATATGTTAAAACAAAATTTAGTTATGAGCGCGTCTTTGATCACCTTGTCGTCAACAATGGTGACACAGGCCATTGCGCAAGAAGTGATTGACGAAATCGTGGTGACGGCACGGAAAAAATCCGAAAGCCTGCAAGACGTGCCGATTGCTGTCAGCGCCCTTGGTGAGGAGCAGCTCGAAGAGCTCGGTGTCGACAAATTCACGGACTATCTGGCGCAATTGCCAGGTGTGACTGCCGGTGGCTCTGGCCCGGGTCAAAACACGATTTATATTCGCGGCGTGGCCTCCACCACACCTAATCTAACAACCGCTGGCGTCGCCGGTCTGGCCCCGAATGTGGCGCTTTATCTTGACGAGCAGCCGCTGACCCAACCGGGCCGTAACCTAGATGTCTATGCCGTTGATATGGAACGAATCGAAGTATTGTCTGGCCCGCAGGGCACATTATTTGGCGCCAGCTCGCAAGCTGGTGTGGTGCGCCTAATTACCAATAAGCCGCAAATTGGCGAAACATCAGTGACCGGACGGGCAGCCTTCTCTATCACCAAAGGTGGTGATCCGAGCAATAAGCTTGAAGTGGTCAGCAATATTCCAATTGGTGACAAATTGGCCGTGCGCGCTGTTGTCTATGGCGACCAACAAGGTGGCTTTATCGACAATGTGGCGCCGAAAACCGCGCTAACGGCAAAAGATTCAGCGCGTTTTCGTGCCGAAGGCACGATGCGCAGCAATGGTGTGCCGGTGAGCGCCAAGCGTGAAGGTTTCCAAGCTGGTGCTGATTTGAGCGGTGTTATCGCTGAAGCGGCGGACAATAGCGATAAGCTGGCCGATAATTTCAATGACAGCGAATATAGCGGCGTACGCCTTGGTGTGCGTTATGAGGCCGACAATGGGGTGAATTTTACCAGCTCCATCACCAGCCAACGTCTTGAAGCGGACGGCGTGTTTTTCGATGACCCTGAACAAGGTGAATACAAAATCTCGCGCTATCAGGATGATCGTTTGACCGATGAATTCATCAACGCCAATTGGACCGTCGACGGCACTTTTAACGGCCTTGACGTGCTCTACACGGGCGCCATGACCGAACGCGAAACCGATCAAGTTGTCGATTACACTGACTATTTATTTGTTGGCCAATATTTGCCGCATTATATTTGCGACACCTCCGTTTCCTATCCAAACGCAACCCTCAGTGGAGACAGCCTGGTGACCTTCGACAACACGGGCACCCCAACTGGCGCCTGTTCAACCCCCGAAAGCTTGGTAACATCCTATTCAGAGCTGGAAACAGAATCGCATGAACTGCGTTTTTCAGGCGACTGGGATGATTACACAAGCGCCACTGTTGGTGTCTTCACCCTGTCTTCAGAGCTGAAAGAGCGCAATGACTTTGTCTATCTCGGCAGTGAGGGGCGCTTTGCCGATATTTATCCGGTTAATACGGATGGCATATCGCAGCCAGGCCCCTATACCGGAGCCGCTATCTGGCGCAATGATATTACCCGTACCGACGACCAATTTGGTCTCTTCGGTGAAGTAACCTATCAATTGGTGCCAGATCTGATTGCTGTGACCTATGGCGCACGTTTCTATGATGTTGAGACCGATCTCAAAGGTAGTGCCCGAGGTGGATTTGGTGCGAAAGATAATAATGGCGACGGCACTTTACCCGCCCCAGACCTGAATCCAGCCGCCAATAATCTGACCACATTATTCAGCGCTGCAGGCCCCGGCCCCGATAAGGCTGAATCAGATGGTGTGATTTCTAAAGTCAGCGTGTCTTACACACCAGCCGAAGATCTTTTGTATTATGTGACCTATTCAGAAGGCTTCCGCCCGGGTGTTTTGAACCGCCCAGGTGGTACAGTATCGGGTAATTACACTGTCCCTTATGCGGTTGATACGGATGAGATCACCAATTACGAGTTTGGTTGGAAATATACCGCACCCAATGGCCGCATGCGGTTTAATGGTAGTGCCTTTTATGTTGATATTGAGCGTCTACAAACGACCATTTTTGACCCATCAATTTCCAATCTCTTCTTCTCAGAAAATGCCGCTAATGCGGAGCTAATGGGGCTGGAAGGCGACTTTACGTATCTGCCAGAGTCAGTGCAGGGCCTTACCCTTACCGGTGCTTTCTCATTGCTGGATACTGAAGTTACGGAAGTCTTAGTGCCAACCAATGACGTGAAAAAAGGCTCTTCCTTGGCTTATGCTCCGGAATTGCAATTTAATATGCGGGCCCGTTACGAATGGGAAATGGGCAATGGTATGACCGGTCATATTATGCCGGCGGTGATTTATTCCGACGAGCAATATAGCGATATCATCAGCATTAACCGTGACCGGATTGACAGCTCAACAGTTGTTAATCTGTCAGTCGGCATTACCGCCGAGGCTTGGTCTGGTGAAGTCTATATTGATAATTTGACCGACGAATATGCTGAAACAGCCCGCAATTTCGTCAATGACCGTGAACGGGTAACGCCAATGCGTCCAATGACGCTTGGCGTACGCTTATCGCGCGATTTCTAATCGACACAAAGATGAATCAGCCTTCTACCAGATTGCAGATTCAACAAATGATGAAAGCGGAGGATTTTTCCTCCGCTTTCGCACTTGCTGAGACCGCTCTTTCACAATTTAACACCGCCGATATTGACGATTTGGTGGCGAAAAAGCGCGAAAAAATTGAAATGCTATATTTGGCCGCCTGTTGTGCCCGCTATCTTAACCAGCCAGTCGTCGCCCATGCGCACTTAGCCGACATCCTTGCCATTGAACCATTTTTTGGCCGTGCCTTTCTCGAACAAGGGCATTTATATCGTGCCGAGGGCAAGGCCCGCGAGGCGCTCAGCTGTTATCAACGCGCCAGCGAAGCCAACCCTGCGCTTCTCGCCGCTTGGCGCCATCAAGTCAGCATTCTCAAAGCCAATGAAGTAACCCCACTTCTTGACTGGGCGCAATTGCAACTAGATTACCACCAGGCTCTGCCGCCGCCGATTTTACGGGCAAAACATTTGCTGTTTGAGGGGCGTTTGGCGAAGGCCGAAGCTCTGTGCAAATCCTTCATGCAAGAAAACCCGCTGCATGTCGACGGCATGCGCTTATTGGCCGACATTTTTACCCGTTTTGGCGCCAATGAGGAGGCCGAACAATTGCTGGCCGCGGCGATTAACTTGCGCCCAGAAGACAGTAATTTACGGATCGACTATTTGCTTATCTTGCGCAAACAACAAAAGTTTGCCCTATCCAATGCGCTGTGCGACGAATTATTGGCCACCGCCCCTGACAATCGTGCCTTTCGTTTTCAAAAAGCCGTTGAGGATATGCAGGCCGGTAATACGGAAGCGGCGCGCGCCAGCACCCAACAAATGATAATTGATGAGCCAAATAATGCGGGCTTGCATGTTCTGCTCGGCCATTTGAACAAAGCCAGCGGTGAAGACAAGCTGGCCGCCAAAAATTATCAGCGGGCGATTGCCTTGCAAATCGATAATGGCGAGGCGTTTTACGCTTTGGCCAATTTGAAAACTCATAAGTTTTCGCGCGATGAAATGATTACCATGCAGGGATTATTGGATGAAAACCGCTGCACGATGAATGATCGCATTCACCTACATTTTGCCTTGGCCAGCGGCCATGAGGCGACCAATGACTATGACGCCGCCTTTGCCCATTACAAGGCAGGCAATGACGCCAAACGCGCCCAGAGCCGCTATACTGCTGACACGATGCACGCCGAATTAAAGCGCCAGCAAACCACATGCACAAGCGCCCTTTTTGATATGCAAAGCGGCAAAGGCCATGACGCGCCGGACCCGATTTTTATTGTTGGCCTGCCACGCGCTGGCTCGACCTTGGTTGAGCAAATCCTCGCCTCACATAGTCAAATTGATGGCACATTAGAACTGCCCAATATTTTGAGCTTGGCGCATAAATTGCGCGGCGACCATAAAGACACGCAAGGCTCGGCTTATCCGCAAATTCTGCATGATTTATCGGCCGATGAATTGCGCGCCATGGGTGAACAATTTATTGAAGAAACGCGGTTTCACCGCCAAGGAGCAGCATTTTTCACCGATAAAATGCCGAATAATTTCCGTCATATTGGCCTCATTCATTTGATTTTGCCAAATGCCAAGATTATTGACGCGCGGCGCAATCCGATGGATTGCTGTTTCTCCGGTTACAAACAGCTCTTCGCCCAAGGCCAAGAGTTTACCTATGGGCTTGAAGAAGTCGGGCGCTATTACTCAGATTATGTCGCCTTGATGGATCATTGGCACAGCGTATTGCCCGGCAAGGTTTTGCACGTGCAACACGAAGACGTGCTGGATGATTTAGAAGGCCAAGTGCGCCGCATGCTTGACTATCTCGGGCTGGCGTTCGAACCGGCTTGTTTAGAATTCCATACGACAGAGCGCGACGTGCGCACCGCCAGTGCGGCGCAAGTGCGCCAGCCGCTGAATCGCAAAGGGGTCGATGCATGGCGGCCGTTTGATGCGCATTTGCAGCCCCTCAAAAACGCCCTCGGGGCGCATTTCGTCCCCCCTCACCCCGTGTCACAGAAAGCAACCCACAATGGCTAATTCCGCAACACCGACGGCTCATAGCGCCGGACAAAACAACCAACGCGTGCTGGGGCTCGATGTCCATTTGCCGGTCTTTATTTTCAGCGCTCTTATTGCCTCTGTTTCATCCCTGCTGGTGCTTGCTGCGCCTGACATAGCTGCTGAATTTCTGGGCAATTTGCGCAATACAATCATGAGTAGTTTTGACTGGTTCTTCTCGCTATCGGTGAGCCTGATCACTATTTTCATTATTACGCTGGCCATCTCGCCACTTGGTCGGCTGCGCTTGGGCGGGGTCAACGCCAAGCCAGAATTTGGCTACACCTCATGGATTTCCATGTTGTTTTCCGCCGGTGTCGGCATTGGCATGACTTTCTACGGCGCCGCCGAGCCACTGGCTTATTACACCGGCTGGTATGGCACACCATTTAATGTCGCGGCCAATACCGCTGATGCTGAAAATCTGGCGCTTGGCGCTACTTTGTTCAACTGGGGTGTCGGCCCATGGTCGATTTATGCACTGTTCGGCTTGGGAATTGCTTTTTTGACCATGAATTTAAAACTACCCGTTGCCCCGCGCATTGTACTCTACCCTATCATTGGAGAGCGTTGTTGGGGATGGCCCGGCCATATTGTCGATACGCTAGCCATTTTGGCGACCGTGCTCGGCTTGGCGACCTCCTTAGGGCTGGGCGCGCGCCAAGCGGCAGGCGGCTTAAACTTCTTATTCGGCATGGATAGCGGTCTTTCAACGCAGATTTTCTTTATTGCCATTATTGCATTGGTTACAGTCGCCTCAGTGGTGCGCGGGCTGGATAAAGGCATTCGCGTGTTGAGCAATTTCACCATGCTATTGGCCATTATTTTGCTCGGCTTTTTGCTGCTGGTTGGCCCGACACAGGCGATATTGGCCAGCTATGGCGACGCGCTTTGGCAATATAGCAGCTCATTTTTGCCCTTGAGCAATTTCATTGGCCGCGACGACACAACCTATTTCCACGGCTGGACGATATTTTATTGGGCTTGGTGGATTAGTTGGTCGCCATTTGTCGGCCTGTTCCTCGCGCGCATTTCGCGCGGTCGCACCGTGCGTGAATTCATCACCGTTTCCCTTTTGGCACCGCTAGCTATTGCGCTGATTTGGTTTTCCTCTTTTGGCACGGCAGCTATTGAGCAGGCCAAAGGCGGGGTTGGTGATTTGGCCAATGGCATTGATGATGTGTCTTTGGTGCTGTTTCAATTATTCGCCCAATTGCCATGGAGTGAATTGGCCAGTGTTGTGGCTTTAGTTTTGTTGATTGTGTTTTTTGTGACCTCATCTGATAGCGGTGCGCTGGTTATTGACAGTGTCGCGGCTGGTGGCAAGACCAATACGCCGCTCAAACAACGGGTGTTCTGGGCCTGTATTATTTCACTCCTAGCAATTGTTCTTCTGGTTGGAGGCGGCGCCAAGGCGCTTGATAGTCTGCAAGCATGGACACTGACTGCTGCCCTGCCATTTACTTTTGTGTTGTTCATCACTGCCTATTCGCTTGTGAAAACCATGCTGAAGGAATACGCTCAAACTGAACTCAAAAAATAACATGAGACGCCAATGAGCCAAAGAACCGATGAAGCACTGATTGCCATGCGCCAAATCTCGCGGGCCACAGCCTCCGACTCACGGGCGTTGGCCAAAGCTTCAGCTTTGTCGGTTTCTCAGCTGATTGCCTTGCAGGAAATCAACCGCGCACGGGCCATTAGCCCATCAAAATTGGCGACAAAAATGTCATTATCACGCGGCACAATGACGACCTTGATGAATAAGCTAGAAGCGCGCAATCTGGTGCGCCGTGAGGCCGACACAATTGATAAGCGCCGTTGGTATTTCTCGCTGACCGAAACCGGTCAGAAGATGATTGAGCAAGCACCGCGCATGTTGCATGAGGAATTCTCGGAAAAATTTGCTCAATTGCAGCAATGGGAACAGGCACAAATTATTAGTGCGCTTGAGCGGATCGTTGCCATGCTCGACGCCGAAGACATTGATGCGGCGCCAATTCTCGACACGCAAGAAATCACCTAATTGAGCTCACCCGGCCGTATCGAACGGCTTAAGATTGCGTGAGAAATACCCGCTCGGATGGATTTTCTCAGGCGGTACAGATTGCTTCACCTTGTTCCAAATCGGATCATATTTATACCAAGGCACGCCGGGATAGAGATGGTGAATTAAATGCTGTGACTGGCCAAGCATGAAAAGATGCCGCCACCAGTGCGAATGCACGTCCTGAATGGATGTCGCCCCCACTGGGTCAACCCGCTGCTCATGGCCGGGGCGATGCTGAATGGTAGCAAATAAATAAACCGTAATAATCCGCCCGACAAACATCGGCAAAATAAAGGCGAAGGTAAACTCCAGCACATAAGGGGAGGACAGCCCAACGGCGAATAAAGTGATATATAACACCAGACCGAAGCCAAAACGGGCGCGCTCGCCAATTGGTCGCTCAGACCAAACCGAGAAATAATATCGCACCCATAAAACGTCGAGGAAAGCCGCATTCAGGAGGCAGCTAAAAAGATTACCTTCCGTGAATTTCAAATCTGGGTCGTCACTTTGTCCGGTGCGGGCGTGATGGGTTACGTGCAAATAGCGATACAGAGATGAGGTAAAGCCCGGCAAAAGCAATTGCGCGCTGGCTGTGCCGATCAAGTCGTTCAGCCAATTGACGCGCGACAGATTGCGATGCACCGCCTCATGCAAGGGCGTAAAGCTCCAGAAAACAAAAAAACCGCTGAGCATTATGGTGACGAGCGGCGGCAGCAAATCAGTGAGCAGCGCATAAGTTGACACGGCAAATCCGGCGAAGCTGAGGAAAAACACCAGAACTGTCGGCCATGCCAGCCAAGGCATATGAAAAGCCTGTGTCAAATCCGGATGGCTTTTAACTTGCTTGATTATCGCCCGTTGATCTTGCGCTTTCATCTGACAACTCCCATTCGTCAGATAAAGCTAATAGCTAAACTGATATCTGTCAGCCAAAATCAACAAAGTGGAAAATGGTCGGGGCTGCAGGATTCGAACCTGCGACCCCCTGGTCCCAAACCAGGTGCGCTACCAGACTGCGCCAAGCCCCGACTGAGCACTTGCTTAAATCAAAATGCCGACGGTTTCAAGGCGAAGTTTCGTCAATTCACCGATAAACCAGAAATAGTTTTGGCGCGCGAAATTAGTACAAACGAAAAACCGCGCTGGCAGCAAATACCAGCGCGTCGTCTAATACTTCCGTGCCCTCACCGACCCAAGCGCGAGCCTCAACAAAGGCCATATTTCGGGTGTCGCGCACCACTTCCGCCGTGCCCTGTAGCCAATCGCCAGATTGCGCACTACGCAAAAATTCAGTGTTCAGCTTCATCGTCACCGAGCTTCTGCCTAAACTGCGAAACACTGCCGTGGCCGCCAAACCATCAGCAAAACTACACAAAAAGCCGCCATGAACAATGCCGCGACTATTGCAATGGCGCGGCAGAAGCCGCACGCCCTGACGAAAAATCCCATCCTTGGCATAGTGGAACCACGGCCCATTATGGGTCGTAAAGGGCCCGCGCCGAACACTCTTCTTAAACGGTGCCGGCGCATTGAGAGCCTCGTCATAATCAATATCGGCATCAATATTTGTTGATGTATCTGACATAGGCTTCTCCCAACTAGCGACTAGGCACAGAAATTGCCATATGCGCGCCGTAGCCGCAATAGAAGAAGAGTTTACCGAGCGTCAGCTAGCCGATAGGTCGTCGGCCGGCCTTTCCATCTCAGACAGACGATCGGCACTGTCAATTCGCTGCACATCGGTAGCCATCAAGCCTTTTGGGCCGGTTCCATAGCGCACCATGACAAACTGGCCGGGCACCAGAACCTCAATACCGGAATGGCGCAGAATTTCCATATGAACGAAAATATCGTCACTGCCTCCCTCAATATTGACGAAACCAAAACCCCGAATGCGATTAAACCACTTCACATGTGCTTTTTGGAACTCAGAGACATTTTCAATACTTGCCAATAGAGCGGTCGGGCGCGACGTCGCTTGCGGCATTTGCGCATTTGAATTATCGACGGCAACAATACTGTCGGCCTGCAGTCCCTGCTCTCTTTCAACCACAGTGCCCTTTACACGAGCACCTGGATACAAAATATCGTGACCACCAGGGCGCAAGGTGGAATGATGAATCAAAATATCGACGCCACCATTATCGGGGACTAAAAACCCATAACCCTTAGATGGATCAAACCACTTCACCGTACCTTCAACAAGTGTTGCATCTGCCGCTACCTGAGTAGTGGGCGTTACTGAAGACATAATATAACCTCTACGTTATTGTTGTTTTTCTTACGCAGAACTGGATTTACTTTAACACAAGCGGCGCCCGCTTAAAAGCCTCTAAGCCAGATGGCACTTAGTATTTAACTGTTTAAGCCAATAATATTTTGAAGCACAGGGGTTATTTCTTCGTTAATAACCAGCGAGGCGGCCTCGTCCAAATCAGTGGGTTCGCGATTGATGATCACCAATCGAGCGCCATTATGGCGCGCCATAATTGGAAACCCGGCTGCCGGAAATACTTGCAGAGATGAGCCGATGGCCAAGAATAAATCGCACGACATGGTGGCCGCCTCGGCCTCGCTCATTTGCCTTTCAGGCATGGCTTGGCCAAATGAGATGGTGGCGGTTTTGACAATTCCACCGCAATTTTGACAGCCCGGGGCTTGGGATTGCTGCGTAGCAAAAAATGCCGCCCGGACGTCGGCCAGTTCATGGCGTAAGTCGCAATCAAGGCATTTGGCATAAGTCGAATTGCCATGTAATTCGATGATTTTTTCAGCTGCAACACCAGAATTTTGATGAAGGTTATCAATGTTTTGCGTGATTACTGCGCTAACTTTGCCTAAATCAACCAGCTTGGCAATAGCCATGTGACCGGCATTCGGACTGACCTCACCAATTTCATCATCCATGGCAAATTTACGGCGCCACGCCTCAATGCGATTGTCTTCGCTGGCGAGGAAATCTTCAAACATAATGGGCGCCATACGCGTCCAAACGCCGCCGGGGCTGCGAAAATCTGGAATGCCACTATCCGTACTCATGCCAGCGCCAGTAAACACCACGGCGTTTTTGCTTTCTTCCATCCATTGGCGAAGAATTAAGCTCATAAAATCAACTGACTTTGGAAAAATGTGACCGCATCATCGAGGGCTTGCTGACGCCCGGGCGTTTGCAGAAGAGAAAAATGGCCGCCATCATAATGCTTCAATGTTGCCAAACTGCCGCAACGTCGCGCAAATGTTTTAATTGACTCATTTGAGACCGTCTCATCATCGACAGCGATTTGCAAAAGCATAGGTGTCGTCAACACATCTGACAATTCGGTGGCGTTATTGAGCTCAAATTTGCCTGTCAACAGACTGCGTGCCGTCACCCTGTTGTGCCATGTCTCACCAGCTATTTTGGGATAGATTTGAGCTTCAGAGGCACCCAAAATGGCCGGCCCTTTATTGGCCTCGGGGGCCACCGCCAACATATTATGCTGGCCGCCCAAAAAACTATCCTTCAAGTCTTTTTTCACGACTTTTATTAAGGCCTCGCTGGCTTCCGCGCCGCGCTTATAGTTACCCAGCATAGCATTCAAATGAGCGTCAACGGCTGGCACTTGAGCAACTAATCCGCGAATGGCGTCGTCTTCATGAGCTAAATAAATCACATGGCCACCAGAAAAAGAAATGCCCCATAGACCAATGCGATCCGCGTCTACCGCTTCATGGGTCCGCAAATGCGCAATCGCCGCGCGCCAATCTTCGCGCTGTTGCGGAACCGAAATATGCTGGCGCGGCGCGCCATCGCTGAGCCCAAAGCCGCGATAATCAAAAGCCAGCGCGTGAAATCCAGCTTTGGCAAAACCCTCAGCATATTCCAATAAGCCGCTATCTATGGTGCCGGCAAAGCCATGCGCCAAAACAATGCCTGCCCCATTGCCCTCGCCGCGTTTTGGCTCATAAAGCACGCCGCGGCAAATTGTGTTTCCTGATTTGAATTCAACTGATTGTGTCATAAGATGAAGAATAGCAGTTTTTATAAAATTAATCATCACGCGCAGATAAATGTTTGAAAGAAATTTCTCGCCCACCATCTGCCATATAGGAGCCTTCATCGATGAAATATCTTCACACAATGGTGCGCGTCAGCGACCTTGACGCTTCACTGGCTTTTTATTGCGACCATTTAGGGCTCGAGCAATTGGGCCGCTATGATATTGAGGAAGGCCGGTTTTCTTTGGTTTTTCTGGCCCCTCCGGGACAGCCGGAAGCGCAAATTGAATTGACCCATAATTGGGACCCTGAACCGCTTGATGAGGGCCGCAATTTTGGTCACTTGGCCTATCAAGTCGATAATATTTATGCGACATGCGAAAAATTGGCCGCCGCTGGTGTGACCATCAATCGTCCGCCACGCGATGGCCGTATGGCTTTCGTGCGCTCGCCGGACAATGTGTCGGTCGAACTGTTACAGGCTGGCGAAGCATTGGCCCCCTGCGAACCTTGGACCTCAATGGAAAATATCGGCAAATGGTAACACTACGCGCGCGTTTGATGATTAGTCTGGCGCTAAGTGTCGCTGCGATATCGCTGGCGCAAGCGCAGATTGAGCAAAAAACCCCTTCCGAAGTGGTGCGCAAACGGGCGCTTGAAAACCGTCTGTCAAAAGATCCCTATTGGGACGGCTTTGCCCTGAAAGAAAGCGGCGACTGCCAAACGGCGGTTGCGCTATTGCGCCCTATTGCTCAGCGTGGCCTTGGCTATGAGGATGCGCAAGTGGCTTTAGCTGAATGTTTGTTGGTGGAAGCCGGTATTGATGATCTGGCCGGTGATGCCAGCCGTGGTCAAGCCATAGCCCCGAGCAAGCCGAGCCCATTCAATGAGGCGCTAGAGTTTCTTCTCATCGCCGCCAATGCCGGGAATTACAAAGCGCAGGCCATATTCGTTGAGTTGCACGCCACCAAGGCGGCCCCAAATTCTACGCCAATAGAGGCGGCAAAATGGGCGCATCTGTATCTCACCAATCCGCAGCGCCTGACACTGGGCGCGCCGTCGAATATTGCGCCGGTTATTGACTATTTGCAGGCCAGCATGTCGCGCGATGATTGGTTGTCGGGCAAGGAAATGGCCCGCCTGTGGGTGCCATCTTTCAAAACGCCTCAATGATGACATATTCGCTACTTAGGTTTTTAAGTTCACTAAAGGAGGTCAACAATGCCCCAATTGATTAAAACTCACCTACAGCGTTTGGTTCTCAGCTTATTTATCATCGCCGCGCCTCTGAGCGCCCAAAGTGCCAATGTGGCCACCGCCTATTTTGCTGGTGGCTGTTTTTGGTGCACGGAAGCCGATTTTGAAAAAATTCCCGGCGTTACCAGCGTTGTTTCCGGCTTTATGGGCGGCACAAAGAAGAACCCAAGCTATGAGGCTGTCGCCTATGGCAGCACCCGACATCGCGAAACCGTAAAAGTCGTCTATGACCCTGATCAAGTGTCCTATCAAACGCTTCTGAGCGCTTTTTGGCGCATGCACGACCCATCTGACGCTGGTGGCAGTTTTGTCGACCGTGGCCGTCATTATGGCTCAGCAATATATGTTGCTGACGCCGAGCAACGGCGACTGGCCGAAGGGGCGGTCAAAGCGCTGACCGCGGCCAAGAAATTCGACAAACCAATTGCTACACAAATTGCTGATGCGACCGCATTCTACCCCGCTGAGGGCTATCATCAGGATTATTATAAAAAGAGCCCGCTGAAATATAAATATTATCGTTATCGTTCGGGCCGTGACCAGTTCATTGAAAAATACTGGGCCGGTGACGACACATTATATCAGACGCAATAAGGGGGGGGGAAATCATGGTACGCCCTAGGGGAATCGAACCCCTCTTTCCAGGTTGAAAACCTGGCGTCCTAACCGATAGACGAAGGGCGCTTCATGAGTTGTGACAAGGATATATCCTCAATCGCATATGAATTCAAGCACTTCTCGCAACTGCGGCATCATGCACCATAAATTGCACATCGCGGCGCCCATTCCAGTCATCAGCGCGCAGAAATCCGGCGATATGAAGCGGTTCGCGCGTTGTCAATATGAGCTGACGCACCTCCTCTGGCACCGAAGCAAAGGCCATGGCTTTCAAACTACCGCCGCCCTCACCGGCTAAAATACACCTAACGTGGCCATCACCAACGATTGAAGGTTTAACGATTCGAGCGTTGACCACGACAAAGCGCGGCTCTGGGTTGCCAGCGCCAAATGGCCCGACCTGCTGCACTTCTTCCAACAGCGCCCGTGAAGCGGCAATGGCCGTCAAACTGGCTTCAATTTTTAACTCGCGGGTTTCGTCGCGCGCCATGGTGCCCAATTGTTCGGTAAGAAAGGCCTCGAAAGCTGGTATTTGATTTTCGCTCAATGTGACGCCAGCTGCCATCGCGTGACCACCACCAGCTTCGATAAGTTGCCGATCCACCGCCGTGGCCACTAAGCGGCCAATGTCGACGGAACTGACAGAACGTGCCGAGCCTTTGCCCATGCCGTCATCATCCAAAGCAATGATGAAACTTGGGCGATGATATTTATCTTTCAAGCGGCCAGCCACAATGCCGATAACGCCCGGGTGCCAGCCTTTGCGCGCCAATAATAAATACGGCGGCGGCGCATTGTGCTGGGCAATTTTTTCTTCCGCCAAGGCCGTCGCCTCTGACAAAACTTGCGCCTCAATATTGCGCCGCTCGGCATTGAAATCATTCAGCCGTGCAGCCAATCCTGCGGCTTCTTCTGGGTCTTCACAAGACAGCAGACGCACGCCCAAATCAGCCTGCCCAACGCGACCGCCGGCATTGACCCTTGGCCCCATTTGAAAACCGAGCTCATAAGTGCCAAATGGCGGTGTCGCGCCAGCACTGCGGGCCAGTGCCGCCATACCAATATTGCCCCCCTGATCAATGACCAGACTACCCTGCCGCACAAAGGCGCGGTTGACCCCTTCGAGTGGCACCACATCGCAAACCGTGCCGAGCGAGACGAGATCGAGCAATTGCGTCAGCTGTGGCTCATCGCGTGTGTCAAAAAATCCGCGCTGGCGCAGGGCGCGATTGACCGCCACCACCAGCATGAAGGTGACGCCAACTGCCGCCAAATGGCCTAATTGGCTCGTATCATCGGGGCGGCGAGGATTAATCAAGGCATAACATGGTGGCAGACCACCGCCGGTTTGGTGATGATCTGCGACAATCACTTGCAGACCGTCGGCTTTCGCCTGCTGTAACACATCATGCGCCATGGTACCGCAATCAACGGTAATAATCAGCTGATAGCCGTCGCTTTGCAATTGTTTGAAGGCGGCGGTATTGGGGCCATATCCTTCTTTTTGACGATCGGGAATATGCACCCGCAAATTTTGCCCGAGCATTTTCCAATAACGCGCCAGAACGGCCGATGAGGTGGCGCCATCAACATCATAGTCGCCAAAAACCGCAACTGCCTCGCCCGCTTCAACGGCATCGGCTAAACGCGCTGCCGCCTTGTCCATATCAGTGAGGCTTGATGGGTCGGGCAATAGGTCGCGCAAACGCGGCTCAAGAAATTGCGGCGCCGCATCGGCTGAAATTTGCCGCGCGACCAATAAACGGGCCAAAAGTTCTGACACGCCAAGTCGTTGCGTTAAATGCAAAATTTCGCGTGGGTTCACATCACGCAGGCGCCATAGCTGGCCAGATGCCGATCGGGAAACCCCAAATGCTGCATCGGCCGACTGATTAGCCATCTATATGAAATTTTGACGGATTGGTATGGCGCGCTTTAATCCAGCGAATGGTGCCGGTTGATGAACGCATCAAGAGTGTGTCCGTCCAGATTTCATTATTGTGATGAACAATACCGCTAAGCATGGAGCCAGAGGTGACGCCCGTGGCCGACAAAACTACATCGCCCTTGGCCATTTCTTCAACACTGTATTTTTTGGTGAAATCAGAAATACCCATTTTTTGCGCCCGTGCGCGCTGCCCATCATCGTTCAAAATCAAACGGCCTTGCATTTGCCCGCCGGTGCAGCGCAGCGCCGACGCCGCCAGCACACCTTCTGGTGCGCCGCCTGTGCCCATATACATATCAATGCCAGTGCTTGGGTCTGTGGTATGAATAACGCCAGCAATGTCACCGTCGCTAATCAAGGTGACGCGGGCCCCCGCCTCACGCACTTTGGCAATCATTTCAGCATGGCGCGGACGATCAAGAATACACACATTGACCAGCGCAATATCGCAAGCTTTGGCTTTTGCCACGGCGCGTACATTATCGCCCGGGTCAGCGTCAAGATCGACCAAATTGGCTGGAAAGCCGCCGCCAAGGGCAATTTTTTCCATATATACATCTGGCGCATTCAACAGGCTGCCAGCTTCTGCCATGGCCACAACCGCCAGCGCATTACCCATGCCTTTTGCGGTCAGTGTTGTGCCTTCCAGCGGGTCGAGCGCAATATCGACTTTTGGGCCACCGCCCTTGCCGACTTTTTCGCCGATATAAAGCATTGGCGCTTCGTCACGCTCGCCTTCGCCGATAACCACTTCGCCATCAATATCCAAAGCGTTAAGCTCGCGACGCATCGCGTCAACGGCGGCTTGGTCCGCCGCTTTTTCGTCGCCTCGGCCAATCAATTTTGCGGCAGCAACCGCGGCGCGTTCTGTGACGCGCGCTAACTCAAGGGTTAGCACACGATTAATTTTTTTCTCGGCCATGGATTACTCTCCTCGTCAATCGGCAAAAATCGGCAAACATAAAACACCCTGACAAACATCCTGCTGCTGCAAAGCCGCAAGCGCGTTGTTAAGCGACGATTCGTCTACCTCGTGGGTTATAAATACCACGGGTAAGAAGCCACCGCCATCACTGCTTGATCGCTGGATTACTTCTTCAATAGAAACCCCATTTTCCGCCAATATTTGCGTCGCTTTGGCCATGCTGCCGGGCTTATCGGCGAGGCCTGCGCGCAAATAATACTCCCATTCGGGGGCTTTTTGCGACAATGGCGTCTGCATGTGCGAAACCGGGCCGGTAAATAATGGCCGCCCAAAGCCCAGGGCCAAATCGGCAATATCGGCCAGAACAGCTGAGGCTGTCGCGCCGCCGCCGGCCCCGGGGCCTTGCAGAAACAAATCACCCAAAGGCGTCGCCCGCACCATCACGGCATTGAGCTCTTGGCGGACTTGCGCCAAATTATTGCTGCGCCGCACCAACATCGGCGTGACCCGCTGATAGACCGCGCCCTGATGGCGCTCGCTAACACCGACCAGCCGGATAACACAGTCAAATTGGCTAGCGAAGAAAATATCTTGCGGCGCAATCGCTTGAATACCAGCAACTGGCATTTTTGTGTAATCAGGCGCCAGACCAAAGGCCAGAGCCGACAATAGGGATAATTTTTGCGCCGCATCAACACCGCTGATGTCCAAGGTTGGGTCGGCTTCGGCAAACCCCTTGGCCTGCGCCTCATCGAGGGCGTCCTCAAAGCTCAATTTGGCTTCTTCCATACGGGTTAAAATATAATTGCATGTGCCGTTCAAAATGCCGGACAGGCGACCAATTTGGTTGCCAGCCAAACCTTCGCGCAGCGCTTTAATCACCGGAATGCCGCCAGCGACAGCCGCTTCATAGGCTAGGGCTATAGGCACACCGCCTTGGCCGCTCGATAAAACTGATAATTCTGCGGCATGGGCAGCCAATAGCGCTTTATTTGCCGTCACCACTGGCTTGCCTGCCTGCAAACTGGCCTTCACCAACTCATAGGCGGGGCCGTCTTGGCCACCAATCAGCTCGACAATCACATCAATTGTTTCATCGGCCACCATATCCAGCGGGTCGGCGACAAATGGCAGGCCGCTGATGTCGAAACCGCGAGGTTTATTTGGCTCTCGCGCGCTGACACAGCCGAGCTCTACCCCGTCAATCGCACCGGCAAGAATTTGCTGGGCGACAGTGGCGCCAACCGTGCCAAGACCGGCAAGGCCGATACGCAATAAGGGTTTGTCGCTCACTTCGCCTTGCCTTTGTGGTGATCCATAAATCGTTTCAAATTGCGCCCAGCTTGGCGGATACGCTGCTCGTTTTCCACCAGTGCAATGCGCACATAATCGTCGCCATATTCACCAAAACCAATGCCCGGCGACACCGCAATGTCGGCCTCTTGCAGCAATAGGGTCGAAAATTCTAGCGATTTCATGCCCTCGAAAGGCGCAGGGATTTTGCCCCATGCAAACATGGTGGCCTGCGGCGACGGCACATCCCAACCGGCGCGCGAGAACACATCAATCAGCACGTCTCGGCGTTCTTTATAGACTTTGCGAATATCGCGTATGACCTCTTCCGGACTATCAAGCGCAGCAGCAGCCGCCACTTGAATCGGGGTGAAAGCGCCATAATCAAGATAGGATTTAATGCGAGTCAGCGCGCCAATGAGGCGCTCATTGCCGACCGCAAAGCCCATGCGCCAGCCCGGCATAGAGAAGGTTTTCGACAGCGAGGTAAATTCAACCGCCACATCCTTGGCGCCATCAATCTGCAAAATTGACGGCGGCGGATTGTTCTCATCAAAGTAAATCTCGGCATAGGCCAAATCTGACAGCAAAATAATGTCGTGCTTTTTGGCATAACGCACGATTTCCTCATAAAACGCCAAATCAACAACTTCAGCCGTTGGATTGCCTGGATAATTCAGCACCAAAGCCTTTGGTTTTGGATGGCTGTTCGATACCGCATGATCAAGCACAGCGAAAAAATCGCAGCCTTCTTCAATTGGCAGATGCTGAATGGTGGCGCCAGAGATAATGAAACCAAAAGCGTGAATCGGATAGGTCGGGTTTGGCACTAAAATTACATCGCCCGGGTCGGTCATGGCTTGCGCCATATTGGCAAAGCCCTCTTTCGAGCCCAGCGTCGCGATAATTTCCGTGTCTGGATTCAAATCAACGCCAAAGCGCCGCTTGTAATAGCGCGCTTGTGCCTTGCGCAGGCCGACAATGCCTTTTGAGGCGGAATAACGGTGGGTGCGCGGATTGCGCACGGTTTCAACCAGTTTTTCGACAATATGGGTTGGCGTTGGCAAATCAGGATTGCCCATGCCGAAATCAATAATATCTTTCCCCGCCGCACGCGCTTGCGCTTTGAGCTTATTGACTGACTCAAATACGTAAGGTGGCAATCTTTGAATACGGTGAAAATCCTGGGTCATACTGGGTTCCGATTAAAATTAATTAGCCTGTGTGCGCCGCAATTACGGCATTAAAAAGACGCTGTCTAGGGAAATAACGGTTGCTGTTGAAGTCCGGCCATTTCGTCAAAGCCGAACATTAAATTTAAGTTTTGAATGGCCTGCCCGCTCGACCCTTTGACCAGATTGTCCAAGGTCGAAAACAGAATAACCCGCCCGTCAATGCGGTCGTCAAACGCCGCCAAGAGACAAAAGTTCGAGCCGCGCACATGCCGTGTGGCCGGCACCACGCCAGCTTCGACCACCCGCACAAATGGCTTGTCGGCGTAAAACGCTTGCCATGCCGCCCGCAGGTCAGCGGCGGTGGCGTTATTTTTTGTTTTCGCATAGACCGAGAGATATTCGCCGCGATTCATTGGCACTAAATGCGGCGTAAAGCTGACAGTGACCGGCGCGCCATTGGCTTTGGTAATCTCTTGCTCAATTTCTGGCGCATGGCGATGGCCCGCCACCCCATAGGCGTGCATGCCCTCAGCCACTTCGCTGAACAGATTTTGCTCTTTCAACGACCGACCGGCACCAGTGACGCCGGATTTGGCGTCAATAATTAAATCACTGGCATCAATCAAACCTGCTTTGACCAATGGCAAGAGCAGGGTCAAAGCTGCGGTTGGATAACAGCCGGGACAGGCGACCAAATCTGCCTCGGCAATGGCCGCACCATAATGTTCGCTCAGCCCGTAAACGGCGCCTTTGAGCAACGCCGGTGCCTCATGCGAACGACCATACCATTGGGCATAAACATCAGCATCTTGCAAACGGAAATCGGCGGACATATCAATGACTTTGAGGTGTTTTGGAAGATTCAAGATGACGTCTTGCGCGGTCGAATGTGGCAGCCCACAAATCACCGCATCAATGTCTGACCAATCGGCATCTTCAACCTTCACCAGAGCTGGCAAATCAAGGCCGGCAAATTGCGGGAATATCTCGCCAATCTTCTTGCCAGCATGGGCATTGCCGGTGAGCACACCAATATGCACATGCGGATGGGTGGCCAAGAGGCGCACGGCATCGGCACCTGTATATCCCGATGCGCCAATAATACCGACTTTTATCGCACCAACACTCACGCCCTTGCCCTACTCTTCTTCGTGATTGACCGCCATAATTTCGCCTTCGGCAACCAATTTACCATCAACAAAAATATCGCCCTTAAATTTATATGCAGATCCGCGACGACGAATTTTCGTCACATGGATACGCATTTGATCACCTGGTGTGACCGGATGACGGAAGCGCACTTTGTCGACCGTCATAAAGTAAATCAGTTTGGCTTCCATTGGCGTGCCCGATAATTTGGCATTTTGCATGACCAAAATAGCCGCCACTTGGGCAATCGCTTCCACCATTAATACGCCCGGAAATACCGGACGGCCCGGAAAATGACCGGTAAACCAAGGTTCGCTGGCCGTCACATTTTTAATGCCGACAGCGGTTTCCTCGCCTTGCATTTGCTCCACCCGATCTACCAATAAAAACGGGTAACGGTGGGGCAGAAAATCCATGATTTCTTGAATCGTTACGCTGGTACCTGGCACATCATCACTCATCATCGAATCCTTCCTTATAGTTCCACTCTTTCATAACAAAAAAGGGGCCAAATAGCCCCTTTTTCTTTTCGTTTGAAAGAAATATTGGAGCTTAACGTTTGGAGAACTGGAAGCTCCGGCGAGCCTTCGCGCGACCGAATTTCTTACGTTCTACAACACGGCTATCACGGGTTAAGAAGCCGTGGCTTTTCAGCACACCGCGCAGGCCCGGCTCGTAATAGGTCAAGGCTTTTGACAGACCATGACGCACCGCACCGGCTTGTCCTGACAGGCCACCGCCGCTGACTGTGGCAACGACGTCAAATTGACCGTCGCGGGCCGCAGCAACCAATGGCTGGCGTACAATCATTCGGAGCACTGGACGAGCGAAATAGCGCTTCTCATCATGCCCATTGACGGTAATCGTGCCACTGCCCGGCTTAATCCAGACACGAGCGATTGCATTTTTACGCTTGCCGGTTGCATAAGCGCGGCCAAGCTCGTCAATTTTTGGCTCGGCTGGTGTGGTGTCGACAACCGCAGCGGCTTCACCAGAAATGGCTGTGTCGAGGTTTTCCAAAGTCGTCTCTACTGTTTCAGACATGACTAGTTCCTTACGTTCTTGGCGTTCAATGACGCGACGTCGAGTTTTTCAGGCGATTGCGCTTCGTGCGGGTGTTGTTCACCAGCATAGACGCGCAGATTGCCCAATTGCTGGCGGGCCAGCGGGCCGCGCGGCAACATGCGTTTGACCGCAAGCTCAACAACGCGTTCAGGGAATTTGCCTTCCAACACTTTAGCTGGCGTGGTTTCTTTAATTCCGCCCGGATAACCTGTGTGACGATAATAGACTTTGTTGTCACGCTTGCGGCCGGTGAATACAACTTTGTCAGCATTGATAACAATCACATTATCACCGACATCCATATGCGGTGTGAAAGTTGGCAAATGCTTGCCACGCAAACGCGTCGCGATGATTGCAGCCAAACGGCCAACAACCAGATTTTCGGCGTCGATCAGAATCCACTTCTTTTCGATATCCGATGGTTTAGCAGAATAAGTCTTCATAACAATTTCCTGTTTCAGAACCCAGTTTAGGTTGATGCGCTGTTTTACGAGGCGCATAGGGTAAAATCAAGCGGTTTCTTTCATAAAATACAGAGCATTTTCAACGGCTTATTATTTTGGTAAATAGTTACCACATCCTAAACACCCTGTTTCGTGGCAATTTGTCGGCTTCTAATTATGCCGCAAAAAATGCAAATGGGTAATCGCCAGACCGAGCACAATCACCGCACCGATTTGATGCGCTGCCGCCAGCCCTACCGGCAGAACCAGCATCAGGGCGACAATGCCCAAAACCACTTGCGCCACCATGCCCAGCCCTAAATAGACGGCAGTTTGGCGTACTCTTGGGCGGCTGTCAGATTGCAGCACGCGGTAAATATGCCAGCCAATCACCGCTGTCAGAAAATAAGCCACAAGCCGGTGATCAAATTGCACGGTCAGATGGTTTTCAAAGAAATTGGTAATCAATGGCTGATAGGCAAAAAGCCCTGGCGGAATAAGATCGCCATCCATAAACGGCCAATCATTATAGGTCATGCCAGCGTCAATTCCGGCGACCAAAGCCCCGAGCAATGACTGCACCAATATCAGCCCGACAATCAGCCCCCCGGCCGCGACCCGCGCGCCAGATTGCAAGCGCCCGTCGACACCGCGCAAATAGCTCAGCGCCAACCATAGGGCAATGCCGAATATAATCAGCGCCAGCCCCAAATGCATGGCCAGGCGATATTGGCTGACATCGACCCGCTCGCTGAGGCCACTGCTGACCATATACCAGCCCATAAAGCCCTGCAGGCCGCCGAGCGCGAACAGACCGAGCAAAGGCGCGAGGCGATGACGGGCTAATTTGCCTTGCAGCAGAAACACCAGAAACGGCAGTAAAAACACCAGTCCGACAATACGACCCAAGAAGCGATGCGCCCACTCCCACCAATAAATCACTTTGAACTCGTGCAAGGTCATGGCGTGATTGACCAAAGTATATTCTGGAATTTGCTGATATTTTGCAAAGGCAAGATCCCAGGCAGCTTGTGACAGCGGCGGAATGGCCCCACGAATGGGCTCCCATTCGGTAATTGATAGGCCGCTATCGGTCAGTCGGGTGAGCCCACCGACCAGCACCATTAGCACGACAAATCCGGCAAGCGTGAACAGCCAATAGGCAATTTGGCGATCATGTTCCATTTGTTTACTCGCATCATACAATGAAATTTGGGTCATGGGATGAATATACAAAATCTTGCGGCTTTGGCCTTGCGACCAATCAACGCGTATTGTATCGATGGGGGGTGAACAAAGGATTTATGATGTCTCAGGAAAAACCGGCCAAAGCTTTCAAAAAACCGCTGCTGCCTATTCGGCTGCGCAAGCTCATCGGCTTTGTGCTGATTCTTGTTTTATTATTCTTCTATGCTCTGATTGTCATGCGTTTCGCCGTCAGCACCAATATTCCTGAGAGCGGCGTCAAACAATTCTTCTTTTATTTGGTCATGGGCATGGCGTGGATTATCCCGGCTGGCGCCATCATCTATTGGATGGAACGCCCCGACACGCCGCCCAAATAGGCTATTGCTTAATCAATGCTGCCGAATTGCAGACGATTGAGAACGGCAAAGACAACGATGAAAATGACGATTGGCAAAATTGAAGTCATAATTTTTTCTCACTTACATTATTACAAATAAACACGGCCC
>JAHEGN010000028.1 GCA_024645085.1 Rhodobiaceae bacterium | reverse complement strand
CGGCCGATTTATTGGTCAGCCATGTCCCATCGCTTGATCCGATTTTGGTGAAGGCGGCTCTGGTTGGTATCGCCGTGCCGCTGGTCTGGCTGTTTATCCGCCGGTTGCTGCGCTCAACCGTTAGGGGCGGCAAACAAAAGTAGCACGCAAAACAAGAAAAACTCGCCCTTTGCGCGAAATATCTGCATGAAAACCCGTGTGTTTTTGACATATTTGCAACAGTAGATAGTTCGGCGCATAGGTCGGATAGTTTCTCTTGTCGCCTAGCGAAAACTTGCTAAATATAAGCCATTGCCAGTGTTGTCCTTAGAGGGCGGGGCGGGCTTCAGGGCTGCGTAATAAAGCCAAACAATAAAAATAATAATGAGGATTTATTCATGATGAGGTTCAAACAGAAATTCGCCTATGTGGCGATTTTGTCACTTTTTGCGGCCCCGCTTCAGGCCTATGCCGTCGATGCCTTTAAGGTCGGTGACACACAAATTAAGCTCGGCGGATATGTCGATCTCGATTATCACCAGACGCACACTAGCGAGGGTCACATTGATGGTGAGTCCATTGCCCGTGATTTCTATATTCCTAGCGTTATCCCTACAGGTAGCGGTGATGGTGAAGGCTGGGACACGGCTGATCTGACGGCCCAGAGCTCGCGTTTTAATGTCGGCTTCAGCCGCGAGATAAACGGCAAAAGAGCCATTGGGTTTTTGGAACTCGACTTTCTCGGTGTCGGCTCAAACGAACGCGTCGTCAACGGTCATGCGCCGCGCTTGCGCCGTGCCTACATCAAATATGCTGGTTGGTTGTTAGGACAAGAATGGACGACATTCCAAAACTTATCAGCGATACCTGAATCGGCAAGCTTCTTGGTTTTGTCGGATGGCATGGTGTTTAACCGGCAGGCACAAATCCGCTTTAGCACGGCGAAAGTTGGCTATGGCAATTTTGATTTCGCTATCGAAAATAGCGGACGCTCACGGTTTTATGATGCTGGAGGTGTTACCCAAGAAATCGACTCGGCAGAACGTCCAGACATTATCGCGCGCTATAATTTGAGCGGTAAAGACGGCAATATTTCACTGGCCGTCATCGCCCGTCAAATCGACGCCGCTGGCCCAGATGAAGACACTTTTGGTGTCAATTTTGCTGGTCGTCTGAACTTAGGCCGCAATGATGTGCGCTTCACTTTATTCCATGGCGAAGGATTGGGGCGTTATGTTGGCCTGCACGCCGCCGCCGAAGGGGTTCTGACACAGGATGATAAAGTCCGCGCCGTCGAAAGCACCGGCGGCTATGTCGCCTTCCGCGTACCAACCTCTTCAACCGGTCGGTTTAATTTTGGTGCGGCTCATTTGGATGTTAACAATGACAGCTCCCTGCCTGGCTATGATGGCGGGCGGCTCGACACGGTTTCATCTTACTATGTCGCCTATCTGTGGGATATTGGCCCCAAGCTGACCTATGGGGTGGAGTTCATGCAAGGCGAGCGCCAAAACGAAGACGGCGCTGAGGGTGACATTAGTCGCGCGACCTTCTCAGCCAAATATACCTTCTAAGCGGGAGATAAACCGTTGCGATAGGCGAAAAGGGCTCCTTCGGGGGCCCTTTTTTTTGGCTAAGTGAGCGCAAATGTCTGAGATTAATTACCGGAGAAAAGCGCATATATGCCCGCCGCGATTTCGCTTTCCAGCGGAAAGGACAGCATGCCCATTACCGAATAGCCCATGAAATAAGGCATTAAATAGAAGCGAAAAATAAAGAAGAACCAAGCGACATAAAGCGGCACGAGGGGCGGGACAAGAAAGCTCGGCGTTATTGGCCGCCAAAGCCGCAGGAGCGGATTGGTCAGCCGCACAAAGGCTTTCATGAAAAAGAAATCTGAGTTTTCTGGCTGAAATAAGTTCATCGCGCTACGGCCAATCAGCGTCCACATAATCAGGCCGAGCAGATAATCAATGATCAAAACCGAAAGCGGGAAACCGTCCATCTTCTCTCCAATAAAATAGGGCGGCGCAATTTGCGCCGCCCTTTTCTAATTAACTTTGTTTAGTGGGTTTCAGCCAAAATGCTGTCACCACTTGGGATACGAATATCATCGACCATGGCTTGCGTCTCCGCATCTGGCTCCGGTGTTAGCAGTGAGACCACCACCATGGCCACCAGACTGACCGCCATGCCGACAATGCCGAAGCGTAAATGGTCGAGACCAAGCCACGGCTCCATGCCGGCAAAACGCACCAGATAGAGGTAATAAGTGCCAGCCGCAAAGCCGAGCGCCATACCTGCAATGGCACCTTGGCGATTGGCGCGTTTCCACCAAACCCCGAGAACCAGCGGGAAGAATAAGCCGGAGCAGGCAAAGCTAAAGGCCCATGCCACAGCACCGAGAATGTTAGACAATTGCAGGCTAGCGATAAATGCACCGCCGGCACCAATCATCACCAATAGCACCCGGGCGACGACCAGTCGCGTGCGGGTGTCGGCATCTGGATCAATGATTTTGTAATACAGATCATGCGACAGCGCATTGGCAATCGCCAATAGCAGGCCATCGGCGGTGGACATAGCGGCAGCCATGCCACCGGCGGCCACCAGACCTGAAATCACATAGGGCAAGCCAGCGATTTCTGGGGTCGCCAGCACGACAATATCGCCGCGCATGAAGAACTCATTAATCTGCAACAACCCATCACCACTGGTGTCGACAATTTTCAAGAAGCCGACATTGCTCCATTGCTGAATCCAATCAATGGCCATGACATCGGCAACTGGTTTGCCGATAATCCCAGTGGCTAGCGCTGGATCCATGATTTGCAATTTGGTGAATGTGGCCAAAGCGGGTGCTGTGAAATACAGCAGGAAGATAAAGAACAATGACCAGACCACAGACCGCCGCGCCGCCCGCACTGATGGGGTGGTGAAATAGCGCATGAGAATATGCGGCAAGGACGCCGTGCCAGCCATCAATACCAATACGAGGGTAACAAACTTCCAACTGGCCAAAGCCGAGTCTGGCGCTTCCGCATGCGCCGTTGTCAGCGCCCGCAGGCCGCCTTGCGACGCTTCCGGCATTAAGGTGCCGACCCCGTGAAGGGCTTCCAGTTCGGTAATACGGTCAACCGCAGCGCCATAGGATAATTGCGGAATGGCGCCAAAGCCTTGAGCGTTTGACATCCAAATCACTGGCACCAGATAGGCAATAATCAGCACAATATATTGCGCCACTTGCGTCCAGGTCACAGCCCGCATACCGCCAAGCATGGAACAAAGTAAAATACCCAATAGGCCGAACCAAACGCCAAGCTCAAACGGAATTTGCAGCGCCCGCGAGGCAATGGTGCCGGTGGCGTTGATCTGCGCCGTCACATAAGTGAAGGAGGCGACCACGAGAACAATGACCGCCAATAGGCGTGCCGTATTGCCGCCATAACGCGTGCCGATAAAGTCGGGCACGGTATAGCAACCAAATTTTCGTAAATAAGGCGCCAATAGTGAGTTCACCAAAACATAACCGCCGGTCCAGCCGACGATAAAGGCGAGATAACCATAGCCGCCAAAGTAAACGCCGCCGGCCATGGCTACAAAAGACGCCCCCGACATCCAGTCGGCCGCCGTGGCCATGCCATTATAAAGCGCTGGCACTTCGCGACCGGCGACGTAATATTCGTCAACCTGCATGGTGCGTGATAGCCAGCCAATGGCGGCATAAATTAAGATTGTGAAAGAAACAAAAAGAATGCCCAACGTCGCCGCTGAAACACCCATTTGTTCAAGAATGGCCATAAGGCCGATGAAAACCAGAAAGCCGCCTGTGTACAGGCCGTAGACTTTCGGGAGGTTGTCAATAAACCGTCCGCTCATGTCAGCCCCCTATTCCGATACGCCGCATTCGTCGTCAATTTTCTCCTGACGACGTGTCGACCAAACCAGAAGCAGAACAAAAATCAGCGGTGAACCCTGAGCGGCCATATAAAAGCCCAATGGGAAACCGAGAAATGATGTTTGATTAAGCTCTGCTCCGAACCAGTGAATTAAAAAGGCGAAGACGAACCAGATTCCAAGCGTGATAAACGTAAGGTTCCGGGTGCGCTGCCAATGAACTTGATGTGTCATGTTTTTAGACATGGACATTACCTCCCTCTCAATAGATAGCGCTACGGCGCTCATTATTTTTAATAGCCTTTGCGGCGAATGTTTTACGCAGAACGCGGATACATGATTAGTATTGCGAGAATATGTGACAGTTGCAATAACAGAATGAAAAAGGAAGCAAGGCGCATGGAGCATTTTTTATCGCATTTGGCCGCCATGTGGCGCGGATTTCAGTTTTGGCGCCGCCCGCAACCGATTGAGCAGGTCGAGCAATTGGCTGATTTTTGTTTTCAACGCGCCGCCTTTATTGCTCAAACCACGCTTTATGGCTATTTGCGCACGCGCGCCGGCTTGCAACATTTTAATTTGTTCACCGACCCGAAATTCACCGCTCTTTTGCGACCGGCCCGTAGCCAGCTGATTTTAGTGTGTCTCGATGATTTGGCGATTTATGCGGCGGCGCAATTAGGTGCGCAAGCGGCGGCCAGCCCGACGCATATGCGCCAACTGGCCGAATATATTTTTACCCAAGGCTGCCATCAATTGGCGGCTGAGGGGCACGACGAAGAATTGCCTGATCAGGCTTTGGCGCAGGCGCGGGCAAATTTCACGGCGCGTTTGGCGCTGGTCGATTGGGCGGCACGCCACGGCACGGCGGCATTTGAAAAAAGCCCACGGGCGCTGATTGAGCTGGCGCCCATTGTCGATGCGTTGAAGGCTTATGACAGCGAGATTGTCGTCAATTCGATGCGCTTCAAATGGCAAGGAATCCGCGCCGAATTAACCCAACGCCTCAACGCCCAAGCGGTGCTCAGCGGCGGCGGATTTTGACGATGATTGTGAGTGGGTGGTGAGAAGGACATCACGAGCACAACCTTGCCAAGGTTGTGCTCGTGTTTTGCGCTAACGGTTAACATTAAGGTTTCTCCTGTCCGTAAAAAAGGAAAAGAAAAATGACGATTAAGATCGAGAAAAATTGCCTGAACTGTGTTCATTTTCTGACATTGATGACACTCAAAGAACCGAAAAACGCAGCCGATATTGGAGAGCCCGAAAGTATCGGAATAGCAAAAGTCCCAACAAGAAGAGAAGTTCAAAGGCACGCTTTTGTTACTATCTATGAGACTGGAGGTGAGCCTCCTCTTGAATCGAGGTTAGGGGAAATTCCATTGAGCGGCATATGCAATCGTGGCGAATGGCAAAGTGCGCCGAATTTTACCCCGGAGGATAGGAAAAATCATGCAGAAGAGTATAGAAAAAAAACACGCGGTTGGGATGGGCAAGAGTTAGAGGGTGACTTTATGGGCGTTAGGGGCACCGTCGACTCGAATAGAAATGTAATCTTTCTAAACGAGAAGACGTGCCGCTATTTTTTTTCGAAAAAAAAAGCGGGGAGCCGTCCTTCCGGAACAATAATTAAGATGCAGAATTCACGCCAAGGGCGCATTATGCTCATT
The DNA here is from genome assembly GCA_024645085.1 of Rhodobiaceae bacterium. Lineage (GTDB taxonomy): Bacteria > Pseudomonadota > Alphaproteobacteria > RS24 > RS24 > JAHEGN01. Next base: position 1,451 of record JAHEGN010000028.1, on the reverse strand, counting down.
CTTTCCAATATTCTTTCTAACATTTTGACGCAAACTATTATATTTTTTCTACTGGTTTGAAGGTTGCGCTCGTCGCATTGTCGCTTGCACGGGCTATCGTGTGACCTCCGTGCCGCCGGCGCCGAGGACAAATATCGCATCATCAATGGCGTTGAATATGGAGGTGTAAACGGCATCGTCGTAGACCACTTTGTCGCTGCTATCTTGTGAGGTGTTACAAAACCCCCAAGCGTTGCAGGTCTTTTGCGTGGTGTTGCTGATGTTCAAGAAGTTTAGGCGCACTCTCGACCCTTTGCCGTATTTTTGCACAGTGGCGGTGACCTTGGTTTTGGCTTTTGAAGTAATGCCGGTTAAGGTTTGCCAGCCGGTGGTGTTGTTTTCGGTTTCTGATGTGGCGGTGACAATGCCGGTTGCCAAGTGAGCATTTTCAATAATGTAACCCTTGTCTTGAAAAACCGTGACCACGGCATTGAACAAATCTTCCCTATCTATCGTGCCGTCATAGGTGCGAGATTGAATCTGCTGTTTTTCGATTGGCGTGAGAACCGGCTTCACTTCTTTCGCACAAGCGACGAGTAAGAGGCCCATAAAGGCCATTATTAGGATTTTTGGTTTTGTCATTTTAGCGTCTCCTAGAAAGATGATGACCGACTTCTGAAGTCTTTAACGATTTTATTTTCATCAAATTTTATGATGAGCGTGATGGTGCGGTTCGACTGCGAAAAACCGACAGTGGTGTCGCGGCTAAACACGGCCCAATTTTCTGAAGCCGCCTGGGTATCTGTTGCATGGCGCTGATAGGTCCATACTTCGTGGCCGTTTCCGTCCACTGAGGTAATATTGGGCGCACCAAAACCTTCAAGCACTTCGGTTTGAGTGGTCTCGCCGTTTTTGAGTATGAGCTGCACATTGCCATGGGTTAATTGATTGTCCTGATCGCTAACCGGTCTGGTGGTTGGTGGGTTGCCACAGGCAATTAGGGCGAAGGCAACAAAGCCAATGATGATTGGTTTTTTGAACATTTATGGTTTCCTCCAATGGCCAATCGCAGGACGCGCTTGCAAGACAGGAAGCAATCTCGGGGAGCCATTTTCTGACTTTCTGTTATTTTTACCCGTAAAGGCTAACAAGTGCTTGCGCCGCTGTCAATTTGGCACGACGAAACGCGCGCCGTCGTCAAGCGCGTGGGTTTGCTATTTTGGAGGTTTTTTAAAAGACTATCTGGAGCGGGCGATGAGATTCGAACTCACGACCCCAACCTTGGCAAGGTTGTGCTCTACCCCTGAGCTACGCCCGCGTCACAGATGGCTGTTGCTTAACAGCGAGGCGATTTATGCACCATTGTCTGCTGTTTGACAAGCCTGTTTCCATACTATATCGCAGCAAAAACCAGTTAAAGCGCGTCTGGGGTTGGCAATTGGCTTGAAAGACACCATGTTAGGTCAAAGGAA
>JAHEGN010000031.1 GCA_024645085.1 Rhodobiaceae bacterium | reverse complement strand
AGGGGAGAAAACTGGCTAGAGAAATTTCAACAAAAAAGGCCGCCCATTGGGCGGCCTTTTCATATTATTATTTGGGACGATTACATCATGCCGCCCATGCCACCCATGCCACTCATATCGGGCATGCCGCCGCCATTGCCTTCTTTAGAAGGCTTATCGGCAACCATGGCTTCCGTGGTGATCAACAGACCAGCCACCGAGGCTGCATCGCGCAGCGCCGTAATAACGACTTTCGCTGGGTCAACAATACCGGCTGCAATCAAATCGCAATACACTTCGTTTTGCGCGTCAAAGCCGATTTTGCCTTTGCCGTCCAGAACTTTGCCGACCACGATAGAACCCTCAACGCCAGCATTTTCTGAAATCTGACGCAGCGGTGCTTCAAGGGCACGACGTACGATTTTGATACCAGCTTGAATATCCGCATTCGGGCTGGTTTCTTTTTCGACAGCAGCTGTTGCCAGAAGCAAGGCTGTGCCGCCACCAGGTACGATACCGCCTTCGACGGCCGCGCGGGTTGCATTGAGCGCATCATCAACGCGGTCTTTGCGTTCTTTCACTTCAACTTCGGTTGCGCCGCCGACTTTCAGAACCGCAACACCACCTGACAATTTGGCCAGACGCTCTTGCAGTTTTTCGCGGTCATAATCTGAAGTTGTGGCTTCGGCTTGCGCACGAATTTGTGAAACCCGCGCATCAATTTCTTTTTTCTTGCCGACGCCATCGACGATGGTTGTTTCGTCTTTGGTAATGTTCACGCGCTTGGCAGAACCGAGCATGTTGAGCGTGACATTTTCCAATTTAATGCCGAGGTCTTCAGACACCACTTGACCACCGGTCAAGACGGCCAGATCTTCCAACATGGCTTTGCGACGATCGCCAAAACCTGGGGCTTTGACGGCGGCGATTTTCAAACCACCGCGCAATTTGTTAACCACCAAAGTGGCCAAAGCTTCACCTTCAATGTCTTCAGCAATGATCAATAATGGGCGTGATGACTGAACAACCGCTTCCAAAATTGGCACCATGGCTTGCAGGTTTGACAATTTTGTTTCGTGTAGCAAGATCAGTGGATCTTCCAGCTCGGTTGTCATTTTTTCTGCATTGGTAATGAAATATGGCGACAAATAACCACGATCGAATTGCATGCCTTCAACAACAGTCAATTCGCTTTCGAGGCCTTTGGCTTCTTCCACAGTGATGACGCCTTCATTGCCGACACGGTGCATGGCTTCTGCAATCATTGAACCGATTTCGGCTTCACCATTGGCAGAAATTGTACCGACTTGGGCAATTTCTTCATTTGATTTCACTTTTTTGGCACGACGCTTCAAATCAGCGAGGGCGGCGGTCACAGCTTGGTCAATACCGCGTTTCAAATCCATTGGGTTCATGCCAGCAGCAACGGCTTTGTGGCCTTCACGAACAATCGCTTGGGTCAAAACAGTAGCTGTTGTAGTGCCGTCACCGGCTTCATCATTGGTGCGCGAAGCCACTTCACGAACCATTTGAGCGCCCATGTTTTCGAACTTATCTTCGAGAACAATCTCTTTGGCAACCGACACACCATCTTTGGTTGTGCGCGGGGCGCCGAAAGATTTGTCGAGAACGACGTTACGGCCTTTTGGGCCAAGCGTCACTTTGACGGCATCGGCCAGAATATCAACACCGCGCAACATAGCGTCGCGGGCTTCAGATCCAAATTTTACTTCTTTTGTCATGGTAATCTCCTAACAGGGCAATGGCGTTAGCCAATAATGCCGAGAATGTCGCTTTCTTTCATGATGAGCAGTTCTTCGCCATCAATCGTTACTTCACTGCCTGACCATTTGCCGAACAGAACCTTATCTTTGGCTTTGACATCAAGCGGGGCAATTTTGCCGTCTTCACCGCGCACACCGGCGCCAGTTGCAACAACAACACCTTGCGAAGGCTTTTCTTTTGCAGAGTCAGGAATAATAATCCCACCTGCTGTTTTTGTGTCTTCATCTAAGCGACGCACTAATACGCGATCATGCAAAGGACGAAATTTCATAATCAGATCTCCCATTGATCAAACCTTCGGCGATTTATACATGTCGAAGGGTGGTTTTGGCACTCTCGGAATAAGAGTGCCAGTTAGCCTCATGGAGATAAGAAGCGCGGGTGCTTGTGTCAAGGGATGGGTGATAAAAAAACCCGAAATAGGCAAATAAATGAAAATATCGCTTTTCAACGGGTTGACTGGTGGGCCAAGCCCACCAGTCCCCAATAAATTGGCCCGGGCGGAGGGAATAAAGGGAGATGGTGGATTAGCCTTTATTCCCACGGAGCCATATTGGCGGCACAACCTGTGCGTGTTTCATTTGAGCACCTCGTCACTTAATTGCAACGGGGTAAATATCAACATTTTTAATGGCTTAAAAATATTTACCGCTATTAAAAATGTTCACTTCAAAGAATGCTAGCTATTTGGCCCTAAGCGATGGTTTGACCGCCATCAATGACCACTTGTTGACCGGTCATGAAAGCACCCGCCTCACTGGCCAAAAATACCGCTGCGCCGGCAATTTCGTCTGGCACGCCAATACGTTTCAGCGGTGTCGATGAGGTTGATTGCTCAAGAATATCGGGATTATCCCATAAGGCTTGGGCGAAATAAGTTTTGATCAGTCCCGGTGCAATGGCATTGGCACGAATGTTCTTGGCACCGTGCTCTACGGCAATATTGCGGGCCAGTTGGAAGTCAGCGGCTTTTGAAATGCCGTAAGTGCCCAGCATTGGTGAGCCTTTAATGCCGCCAATCGACGAAATAATGATAATCACGCCGTCTTTGCGCTCTAGCATTTCTGGCAATACCATATTGCTCAACCAATGGTTCGATTTCACATTATTATTCATGATTTTGTCGAACGCATCATCTGGGCAATCCATGGATGACCCAAAATACGGGTTCACGGCGGCATTACACACAAGAATATCGACCTTGCCAAAATGCGCCTTCGCCGTATCAATGAGGTTCTGCAATTGCGCTTTATCACCAATATTGCACGGCACCGTCAGGGCGCGATCGGGATATTGCTCATTAATTGAATTGGTCACGACATCGCAGGCGTCTGCCTTACGGCTCGAAACCACCACATTGGCGCCGTGTTCGGCCATGCGGCGGGCAATGGCCTCACCAATACCGCGCGAGGCGCCGGTTACAACGGCAGTTTTTCCAGATAAATCAAAAAGTGTCATATCGCTCTCCATTAGAATTTGGCTCACGCTAGCAGAAATTTTCTTTCCGTCAAAGCGCGCTTAAGTCTTGACGTAAGGAATTTCACAGGCCAGCTTCCGGTAATCTTATCGATACCCGCCAGCAAGTGAGGATGCCCATGCCTGCGCCGAAAATCATCTCTAGTTTGTCGGAACTTTCGACCGCTTATAACGCCATCATCTGCGATGTCTGGGGCGTGCTGCATAATGGTGAAACCCCTTTTGCTGGGGCCGATGAGGCGCTTTTGGCGTTCCGCCAGGCCGGCGGTAAAGTTCTGCTATTATCAAATGCCCCTCGCCCAGCCGCCACCGTCAAAGCTCGGCTTGATGAAATTGGTGTGCGCGGCGATGCCTATGACGGTATTTTGACTTCTGGGGATGCGGCCCGAAGCCTGCTCGAAGAGCGCGGCGCCTTGGGCCAGACATGTTTCCACTTGGGGCCTGACAAAGACGCCGATCTGGTGGCCGGTATCAATATTGAATTTTGCGACATGGAAGCGGCTGACTTTATCCTGTTTTCGGGCCTTTATGATGACAGCGTCGAAACCCCCGATGATTATAAAGACGCGATCGCCACATGGTTAGCGCATGGCAAGCAGCTGGTTTGCGCCAATCCTGACCGCCTGGTGCAAGTTGGTGACAAGGTGATTTATTGCAGTGGCGCCGTCGCCGAAGTCTATGAGAACAGCGGCGGTGAGGTGATTTGGCTGGGCAAACCCTATCCGGCAGTGTATCAGCGAGCGCAATTAATTTTGGCACAAATGCTGGGCCTCGACGCCGCTGATGTGCGGGCGCTGGCAATTGGCGATGGCCCGAAAACCGATATACCGGGCGCGGCAAATGCTGGCATTGATGCGCTGTTTATCACAGGCGGTTTAGCTGGTGCCATGGGCCGGGCGATGGAGACACCGGAAGATATCGCCGAGGTTTTAGCTGAAGAAAACACCCATGCGGCTTTTGCCCAACGGCATTTGGCTTGGTAGCCATCATGCCGAAGGTCTTGTGTGCATGCGCCGTGCAGGCTAAACATTTGCCATGAGTGAGATCACTGCCAAACCAGTCCAGCTTTTGCGCCATATTGATGAGCTGACCGACGCCTTACGCGGCGGCTTAATTGCCATTGGCAATTTCGATGGCGTTCATCTCGGCCACCAAGCGGTGATTGCCAAAGCCCGCAAAAAAGCTGAAGCGATGAATTGCCCTTTGGGGGTGATGTTATTTGACCCGCATCCGCGACAGTTTTTTGCTCCCGATAGTCCGCCGTTTCGCCTAACCCGGCTGATAACACGGGCGCGTTTATTGGCTGACAAAGGCGTCGACTTTACCCTTGCCCTGCCCTTTGACGCGGCCATGGCCAGCTGTTCAGCGGAAGATTTTATCGACAATATTTTGGCCGCTGGTTTGAATATTCGCGGTGTCGCCATTGGCCATGATTTCCGTTTTGGCAAAGACCGTCGCGGCGATGTCGACATGCTTGAGGCCTTCGCCCCCAAACATCACTTCGAGGTTATTCGCACGCTGGCCGAAAATCAGCCCGACAGCGACACGCCTTATTCGTCATCTGCGGTGCGCGCCGCTTTGCGCGACGGGGCGCCGCAAACCGCCGCCGCTCTGCTCGGCCATTATTGGTCAATAGAAGGCATTGTCGCCCAAGGCGATCAGCGTGGGCGTACCATTGGTTTTGCCACCGCCAATATGGCTTTGGACGATTACTTGCAGCCGAAATTTGGCGTCTATGCGGTGCGCGCCGAAATTCAAGACGGCGCGCGCGCGGGGCAGGTTTTCGACGGGGTCGCCAATTTGGGCTTGCGGCCAACTGTCGGCACAGATGCGCCGCGTCTGGAAACGCATTTATTTGATTTTGCCGATGATATTTATGGCTGCACGCTGGATGTTGCGCTGATAGATTTTATTCGGCCGGAACAAAAATTTGACGGACTTGATGCGCTGAAACAACAAATCAGTAAAGATAGCCAGCAGGCCCGCGAAATGCTTGCCGCAAGCCATGCAGATTGCTAGAACCTCGACATGGATAAAATGGACAAACAAGCCGACACACAATCAGATCAGGGCCGCGATTATCGCGCCACGCTGAATCTGCCGCAGACTGATTTTCCAATGAAAGCCGGCTTGCCGATGCGCGAGCCGCAAACGCTCGAAAACTGGGCCCGCATTGGTCTTTATGACAAATTGCGTGAAGCCGCCAAGGGGCGCGAAAAATTCATCCTGCATGACGGCCCGCCCTATGCCAATGGCGATATTCACATTGGCCATGCGCTGAATAAAATTCTCAAAGACATCATCGTGCGTTCGCAGCAAATGATGGGCAAAGACGCCGTCTATGTGCCCGGTTGGGACTGCCACGGCCTGCCGATTGAATGGAAAATTGAAGAGCAATATCGCAATAAAGGGCTCGATAAAGACACTGTGCCAGCCAAGGAATTCCGCGCCGAATGCCGCAATTTCGCGCAAAAATGGGTCGATGTGCAGTCCGAGCAATTCCAGCGTCTTGGGGTTTTGGCCGATTGGCAAAAGCCCTATCTGACAATGGATTTTCAATCTGAGTCGATTATTGTCGCCGAGTTTCAAAAATTCATCATGAATGGCGGCCTCTATCGCGGCTCCAAGCCAGTGATGTGGTCAGTGGTTGAAAAAACCGCTTTGGCGGAAGCTGAAGTCGAATATGAAGAGCATCAATCGCCAACGATTTTTGTTAAATTCCCAATTCAATCATCGCCACATGGCAGCCTGCTTGAGGGCGCTAAAATGGTCATTTGGACAACCACGCCATGGACCATTCCGGCCAATCGGGCCATCGCTTTTTCTGCCAATTTGAGTTACGGGCTGTATCAAGCCAATGATGACAAATTAGTGTTATGCGACTCGCTGGCTGAACAAGTCATGCGGGCGGCGCAAATCGAGGACTTCACCCGTTTGGCCGATGTCGACCGATTGGACGAGATTGTCTGCAACCACCCATTTATTGGCCAAGGCTATGATTTTGACGTGCCGGTTCTGGCTGGTGATTTCGTCACCGATGAAACCGGCACCGGGCTGGTACATATTGCCCCCGGGCATGGTCAAGACGACTTTGAGCTTGGCCTGAAACATAATATTGAAGTGCCGTTTACGGTCGATGAGGCTGGCGTTTATTATGACCATGTGCCGCTTTTCGCGGGCCGCCGTGTGCTTGATGAAAAAGGCAAAGAAGGCGACGCCAATGGCGGCGTGATCGGCGCTTTGATTGAGGCCAATGGGCTATTGGCGAAAGGCAAACTGCGCCACCAATATCCGCATAGTTGGCGTTCAAAAGCACCGCTGATTTTCCGCAATACGCCGCAATGGTTCATTTCCATGAGCACCGGCGATTTGCGCGATAAAGCGCTGAAAGCCATTGATGAGGTTAATTGGTATCCAAAAGCCGGTCGCAATCGCATTCATGCCATGATTGAAAACCGCCCGGATTGGGTGGTCTCGCGGCAACGCGCTTGGGGCGTGCCATTGACGGTGTTTGTGCATAAACAAAGCGGCGAAATTTTGCGCGATGAAGCAGTCAATGCCCGTATCGTCGATGCCGTGCGCCAAACCGGCGCTGATGCATGGTTTGACACTGACCCGCAAAGCTTCCTTGGCGATGACTATCAGGCTGATGATTATGAGCAAGTGTCGGATATTCTCGACGTTTGGTTTGACAGCGGCGTGACCCATGCTTTTGTTCTAGAAGCGCGCGATGATTTGCAATGGCCAGCCGATGTTTATTTCGAAGGCTCAGATCAGCATCGCGGTTGGTTCCACTCGTCCTTATTGGAGTCCTGTGCCACACGCGGCAAAGCGCCGTATAAAAACGTTGTCACCCATGGTTTCACCATGGATGAAAAGGGCAAGAAAATGTCCAAGTCGATTGGCAATTCGGTTGACCCGCTGAAAGTCATTCAACAATCGGGCGCCGAAATTATCCGCCTGTGGACGGTCAGTTGCGATTATAGCGAAGACCAACGCATTGGGCCGGAGATTATCAAGGCCAATACCGATGCCTATCGAAAAATCCGCAATTGCTATCGTTTCCTGCTCGGCAATCTCGACGGTTTCGACGCGGCTGAAAAATTACCAATCGCCGACATGCCCGAATTAGAACGTTATATGATGCACCGGCTGTCGGAGCTCGACCAGATTGTGCGCGAAAATTACAATCACTTTGATTTCCGCAAAATCTATCAGGCGGTGTTCAATTTCATGACCATCGACCTATCAGCATTTTATTTTGATATTCGCAAAGATACGCTGTATTGCGACGCAGAAACCAGTATTGAACGGCGCGCTTGCCGCAGCTTTTTGGATGTCGCCTTTGATTGCCTGACCACGTGGATGGCGCCGGTCTTGTCTTTCACCACAGAAGAAGTCTGGCAAACCCGCCAAGCGCGTCCTGATAGCTCGATTCATTTGCAGCAATTCCCAGATATTCCAAGCGATTGGCAAAATGCTGAATTGGCCAAAAAATGGCGCGACATTCGCAAAGTTAGGCGGGTGGTTACCGGCGCTTTGGAAGTTGAGCGACGCGAAAAACGCATTGGCTCAAGCCTTGAAGCGGCGCCGATTGTATATATTTCAGAGGCCAATCTACAAGCCGCAGTTGCCGGTCAAAATATGGCTGATATTTGCATTACCTCACAAATTGACATTCGCCATGAGACGGCACCGGCGGGCGCTTTCACTTTGGATGATGTGGCCGGTGTTGGTGTTGTGCCAGCCTTGGCACAGGGCAAAAAATGTCAGCGCTCGTGGAAAATTCTACCCGAGGTTGGCTCAATTGCTGCCTATCCTGAATTAAGCCCGCGCGATGCCGATGCCGTGGCAGCTTTTGACGCGGTCCATGGAACGGCAGACTAAGCTGTGAACGAACCTTTGAGAGCACCAATGACCCGCCGACAAGCCCTCTCTTTCGCCTTGGTTTTAGCTGGCATTGATCAGACTCTAAAATGGCTGGTGGTTTTTGGCCTCGGCTATCAAACCGGTGAGCCACATGCGTTGCTGCCGTTTCTCGATATTCGGCTGTTGTGGAATCCAGGCATTAGTTATGGGCTGTTTGACGCCAGTGGCGCCACAGGGCAATGGCTGCTTTTCGGTTTCGGCAGTTTGATTACCCTCGGCTTTATATGGGCCTTGGGCACCGCGCCAACACGGTTAACCCGCGTGGCCTATGGGCTGATTATTGGCGGCGCTATTGGCAATCTCGTCGATCGGCTGCTGCATGGCGCTGTCGTCGACTTTATCTCCTTACACGCAGCTGGCTATTATTGGTATGTGTTTAATATTGCCGATATTTGGATCACCCTTGGTGTCGGTTTGCTGATTATGGATATTTTTCGCGGGCCATCGAAGGCTGGAAAATAGGCGCTGAGAGGCCATTGAGCCGATTGAGTGGCTTGTTCGCTGGATGCGGTTGGGCTATACCTTGTTAGTGATATGAAAGAGCTAAGAATGAAAAATCTAAGTAAAATTGCCACTTCAATGTTGCTTTGCGGCGCTTTAGCTGGTTGTGGCGATGGTTTAGCGGAAGCTTTCGGTTTCAAAAAATCGACACCTGACGAATTCAATGTTGTCACCCGCCCACCACTTATCATGCCACCTGAATATAATCTGCGCCCACCCGGCAGCGAAGATGAGCGCCCACCTGTTTTGACAGGAACTGATTTGGCGCGCGGCATTGCTTTTGGCGTGCCAGCGGTACCACAAACCGTCAACGCCACGGAAGCTGAGGTGTTGGCAAAAGCCAGTGATGGCAAAACCTATGGCGATGGCATTCGCGAACAAATCGAAATGGAACGCCAGGGAACGGCAAGCGAAACACCTGAAATAATACAACAATTGGTCAAGGATGCGGAGAGTACCGCGCAATAAATATGCCTTCAATGCTGGTCTTTAGGCGCCACGCCCTAGCAATTATTTTGCTTTTCACCAGCGTGGTGGCCAGCGTAGCTGAATCACAGAACCAACCCAATTCACTAGCCATTGAAACGGCCCGCCTTGCCAATGGCATGGAGATTATTATTGTCCCCGACCATCGTTCGCAAGTGGTCACCCATATGGTGTGGTTTCGCGTCGGCTCAATTGATGACCCTGAAGGCAAATCCGGCATTGCGCATTTTTTCGAACATTTGATGTTTCGCGGCACGAAAACCAATGGCGAAGGCGAGTTTTGGCGGCAAGTCAATGCCATGGGCGGTCAGCTCAATGCCTTCACCTCCTATGATTTTACCGGCTATTACGAGCGCGTCACCAGCGACAAACTGGCCGAAGTGATGCGTTTGGAAGCCGATCGCATGCAAAATTTAATCATTGATAAAAAAATTGTCGGCATTGAACGCGATGTTATTTTGGAAGAGCGCTCGATACGGGTCGATAGCAATCCGCGACAAATTCTGTCGGAAAAACTAATGGCGCGGCTGCATGCTGGTGCCCCCTATGACACACCAATTATTGGCTGGCGTGATGAAATTGCAAAGCTCAACGCCACCGATGCGCAGGCTTTTTATCAGCGCTATTATGCGCCAGATAATGCCATTTTGCTGGTTGCCGGCGACATCACCATGGATGAGCTATTGCCGTTAGCAAAAACCTATTACGGGCCGTTAAAGGCAGCCAATAAGCCGCGAGAAAAATTCCCGCCGGCCGCCTCTTTGCAAGTGGCGGAGTATCAAACGCCGGAAAAATACGCTGACCCACGCGTCCGCCAACAGCTGTGGCAACGCATTTTTAGGCTTCCGGCCTATCATAGCGTCGCCGATAAAGGCGATTTTGCTGCCCTCGCCGTCGCCGCAGAAATTCTTGGTGGCGGGCCGACCAGCCGCCTGCATCAAAGCCTCGCCGTCGAGCGCAAACAGGCCGCTTCAATCAATAGCTATGCTGATAGCTGGCAGTTGCACGAAGGCATGTTCCTCATCTCCGCCAATCTCATGCCGCAGGCGCAGTTCGACGATATTGCGGTTTTGGTCGAGGCCGAGATTGCAGCCCTCGCCGAACGAGCGCCCGAAGCCAATGAATTAGCCCGCGCCAAGGTTCAAATTATCGCCGATAGTCTATATGCCCGCGACAGCCAATCCTATTTAGCCAATGCTTTTGGCGCCGCCGCGGTAATTGGCATTGAGCCGCAAGCGGTCATTGACTGGCCACAGTTGATTGACAGCGTTAGCGCTGAGGATGTGCGTCGCGTCGTTAGCACTATGCTGGTGCCGCAACATAGCGTCACCGGCTGGCTGATACAGGCCGATACGGAGGCCAGCTATGCGCCATAGGCTTGCTTGTTTATTGATCATGCTGTGCATTACTGGCACCGCCCACGCCGCCGACGGCCCGCCGGTGCAAGAGGTTCAAAGCCCTTCCGGCCTCAAGGCTTGGCTGGTGACCGACAGCAGCTTGCCGATTATTTCCATTAAAATGGCTTGGGAGGGCGGCAGTTCGGCTGACCCGATAGACCGCCATGGTCTCACCTATTTAATGGCCAGCCTGCTCAATGAAGGCGCTGGTGATTTGTCGCCACTGGCCTTCCAACAAGCCATGGCCGATAGTGCCATGCGGTTTGGCTTTGAGGCCGACCGCGATAATTTAATCGGCTCCCTACGTTGTTTGAGCCAATATATGGCGCGCTGTTTTGAGCTGTTGAAACTGGCCCTGACCGCCCCGCGCTTTGATGAAGCCGCCATTGAGCTGATGAAAAGCGACCATGGCGCGCGCTATCGCCAGCGCACACAAAACCCCCACCAATTAGCCAATGACGCCTTCCATGCGGCAGCTTTTGAAGGCCACCCCTATGCCCATAGCCCTCTCGGCACATTGGAGTCTGTGGCAGCCATTACCCGTCGCGACCTGCAGCAGCATTTTACCCGCCACATCGCCCGCGATAATATGTATTTATCGGTCGTTGGCGACATTGATGGGCCACGTTTGGCGGCGATGATGGATGATGTGTTTGCCGCCCTGCCGCGCAAAAATGGTCTGCCGAAAGTGGCGCCCGTTAAAATGTCACCGCAAGCCGCCAGCCTTCATATCGACCGCGAGGGGCCACAAACAACGATTATTTTTGGCACTCAAGGCATTGATTTCGACGACCCAGATTTCTTCCCAGCCTATGTGATGAATTTGGCTTTGGCCGGCGGCGGTCTGTCGACCATTTTGGGCGAAGAAATTCGCGAAAAGCGCGGCCTTGCCTATGGTGTTGGCACCTATTTGTCGATGCTGCGCCATGCCGATTCATGGATTGGCAGTGTGGCCAGCGACAATCGAACCGCACAACAAGCCATGGATGTCATTCAACAACAATTGAACCTGCTCAGTGGTAGCCAAAAATCGGGTAAAACAAGTTTAGATGCCGTTAAAATAGAGGCTGGCAAAAATTATCTCATCGGCTCTTATGCTCTGCAATTTGACAGTGGCGAGAAAATTGCTGACCAGATGAATTTTGCCCAGATCGAAGGCCGACCAATGAGTTATTTCAAAACCCGAAATGAGCGAATTCGCGCCGTCACTTTAGCGCAATCATTGGCAGCGGCGCAGAAGTTATTTTCCAATAACCTGCGCATTGTTTCGGTCGGCGGCACCGCCATTGCTCTTGAAAAATAATCAGCGTAGGCTGACTCATGTTCTTTTTCCCGCTCAGCGATGACAATCCAACCAATCAAAAGCCTTGGCTGTCCTATGCGATTTTAGCGCTTTGCGTGCTGATTTTCGGCTGGCAATTATCTTTGGGGGCAGCGCAGCAAGAGGCAATTATCGCCTTTGGCATGGTGCCGGCACGCTTGTTTGGTTTTGAACAGGCTTATGACTTGCCCTATGTCATACCCGGCTGGATGACCATTGCCAGCTCTATGTTCATGCATGGCGGCTTTATGCATTTGGCCGGCAATATGCTGTATTTATGGATTTTTTCCGACAATGTCGAAGACAGTATTGGGCGGGTAAAATTCTTTGTATTTTACGCCCTGTGTGGCATTGCGGCAGCCCTCGCACAGGCCTTGGTTGACGTCCAATCGCTAACCCCAATGATTGGCGCCAGCGGTGCCATTGCTGGTGTTTTGGGCGGCTATTTGTTGCTGCATCCGCGCGCCAATGTGCGCTGTATTCTAGGCTTTTTTATCTTTTTCAAAGTCATTAATGTGCCCGCTTTCCTAGTCTTAGGGTTTTGGATTGGCCTGCAATTTCTCAACCTCGGCCAGACCGGTAGCGGCGTGGCCTATCTGGCGCATATTGGCGGTTTTATCGCTGGCATGGCGCTGATTCCGTTTTTCAAAAAACCACATATCAAATTATTCGGCGCCCGCCAAAGCGAGACTTTTGAGATGTCGCCAACTCGCCGCGTCTCGGCGCATATTCCCTCCATTACGTCGCGCCGCAAAGGCCCTTGGGACGAATAGAGTGCCGCAATATAGCCCTCTGAGTGCGGACCGAAAATGAGGTGAAATCGCTGCGCTTGTTTGCTAGATTATGCCCACGTTAAAAGGGTTGGTGATGGATTTTGAAAAGCTGATAACAAGCGCCAGACAATTGGCAGAAGCGCATTTACCGCTGACCATTGGCGGTGCCGTATTGTTTTTTGTGTTTATTATTCTCGCGCTATTGAAGTGGCGGCAAGACCGGCAACTGCAGAGCGTCAGTCATCACTCTGAACGATTAACCCGTCCACCAGAAATTGACGTGGCACCGGAAAATAAACAGGTGGCACGATTTTTGATTGAAACAAGCGAAACGCCGCCAGAAAACAACCGCTAATAGTGAAGCTCAGCACTTGTTTTTATTAATTTCTCATGTCTAAAATACACGTCTAAAGGGGAGTTCGAAATGAGTTTAGAGATTAGAAAAATATCCGGCGGCGTCGGTGTCGAGGCCTGCAATATTGATATTGCCAAAGGTTTGAGCGAGGCCGATATGGCGACGCTGAAAGCCGCCTTTGTCGAGCACGGTTTGGTGTTCATGCACAATCAGACCATCACGCCCGAACAACATATTGAATTCGCCAAAAATTGGGGCGAGATTAACATCAACCGTTTTTTTGCCAAAGTCGACGGCTATGAAGAAATCGCCGCTGTGGTCAAAGAAAAAGACCAATTGGGCAATATTGGTGGTGGCTGGCACACAGACCATTCCTATGACCAAATTCCCGCTCTAGGCTCTATTTTGATTGCCCGCGAAACCCCGCCAGTTGGCGGCGATACGCTGTTTTCATGCATGTATAAAGCCTATGACAGCTTGTCCGATGGCATGAAAAAAACCCTAGAAAGCCTGAAGGCAGTGCATTCAAGTCGGCATATTTTTGGTGAGCAATCATCTTATCAAGAAGCCATGTCCGACCGGCTTTCAAATGCCGAAGCGGCCACGCAAGACGCCATTCACCCGATTGTGATTACCCACCCGGAAAGCGGCCGCAAAGCGCTTTATGTCAATCCGGCCTTTACCCTACACATTGAAGGCTGGAGTGATGCCGAGAGCAAGCCACTATTGGATTATCTCTATCAGCATGCGGTGCAAATGGAGCATACGACGCGCTTCAAATGGGCTGTTGGCTCCATCGCCTTTTGGGACAATCGCTGCACATGGCATTATGCGTTGAACGATTATCACGGCGAGCGTCGTGAAATGCACCGCATCACCATTGAAGGCAGCCCCATCGCGGCTTAATACTTTATCGTGACGGCCGCGACAGCGCGTAACCTGTGCCACGCACGGTGCGGATAATATCTGGCCTCGGCGGTTCACCAGCTGGCGCTTGATTGAGGGCGCGGCGCAAGCGGCTCATATGCACATCCACCGTGCGTTCTTCGACATAGACGCCGTGGCCCCAAACCATATCGAGCAATTGCTCACGGGCAAACACCCGTTCGGGGCGCTCAATCAAGACGCTGAGCAAGCGAAATTCCTTAGCCCCTAAATGTATTGAATGGCCATCGCGCTCAACCCGCATGGTTTGTGGGTTCAAGGTCAGGCCGGCAAATTCCAACGCATCTTGCAGTAAAGACGGGCGGGCGCGGCGCAAGAGCGCCTTCACCCGGGCGACCAATTCGCGGGGTGAAAATGGCTTGGAGACATAATCATCAGCCCCCGAGTCAAGACCAAGCGCGCGATCGCCCTCCTCGCCGCGTGCGCTGACCATAATGATTGGCAAAAACCGCATATCGGCGCGGGCCCGCAATTCGCGGCACACATCAATGCCCGAGGTCTCTGGCATCATCCAGTCAAGCACCACAAGGTCGGGCTCGTGTTCTTCGCTCATTAAAATGGCGTCGCGGCCATTATTGGCCAGAATCGTTTCAAAACCGGCCTTTTCCAAATTATAACGCAGTAATTCCAATTGCGCCGGTTCATCATCTACAAGCAGAATTTTAGCAACCATGTGCTTGGCTCCTATCAACTTTGGTCGATTGCACTCGAACTTGAATCATCGGCTTTGGGCCGAGTTTGTGACGGAAATTCGCCATGTTTCACGAAGTAAATTTGTTCCGCAATGCCAGTGGCATAATCGCCAATACGCTCAATATTTTTCGCCACAAACAGCAATTGAGAACCAGCCGAGACGCGCTCAGAATCGGCGCCAATTTGTTCCAATACTTCTCGGAAAATACTGGTGTGCAATTGGTCAACATCCATATCGCGATCCCACACATCCATCGCTAATTCAGCGTCACCAGTGGCATAGGCATCGAGAACCTGATTGATCATCTGCTGGGTCAATCCGGCGATACGAGCAATCGACACATTATCGCCAAGAGATTTTTCGTGTTCAATAATCACCCGACTGCGCTTGGCAATGTTTTTGGCATAATCACCAATCCGCTCAAGATTACCAGCGACCCGCAAGGCCACAATAATACGGCGCAAATCTTTGGCCATCGGCGAGCGCCGCGCAATCACTTCAATGGCGCGCTCATTGAGCTCAAATTCTAATTTATCAAGCTGTTTATCGGCTTCTACAATGGCGTCAATATTGCTGGTATTGCGCGTCTCAAGGGCTTCTACGGCGGCAGCGAATTGCTGCTCTGCCAAGCCACCCAAACGGGCAACCATATGATTTAATTCAGCTAAATCATTATCAAATGACGATACAATATGTTCCGATCCCATAACTAACCTATTTTTCCTGAAATATATGCTTCTGTTTGCTTATTAGCCGGATTGGTAAAAATCCGGTCTGTGTCGCCATGTTCAACCAAATGCCCGAGATGGAAATAAGCCGTGCGCTGCGACACGCGCGCGGCCTGCTGCATTGAGTGGGTGACGATGACAATCGTGTATTGGCTGCGCAATTCTTCGATTAATTCTTCAATAATCGCCGTGGCAATCGGGTCAAGCGCCGAACATGGCTCGTCCATCAGCACCACATTTGGGTCTACCGCAATTGTGCGGGCGATGCATAAACGCTGCTGCTGGCCGCCCGATAAGCCCGACCCGCTCGTGTGTAAACGGTCATGGACTTCTTGCCATAGACCAGCGCGACGCAAACTCGTTTCAACCATATGATCAAGCTCGTCTTTGCTGCTTGCCAAGCCATGAATACGCGGCCCATAGGCGACATTATCGTAAATTGATTTCGGGAAGGGGTTGGGTTTTTGAAACACCATGCCGACACGAGCGCGCAATTCAACGACGTCAATCTCGCCGCTGTAAATATCTTCGCCGTCAATTTCAATCTTGCCACCAAAATGGCAATCCTCAATGACGTCATTCATCCGGTTTATACAGCGCAAAAACGTCGACTTGCCGCAGCCCGACGGGCCAATGAGCGCCGTCACTTCATTGGCGCGAATATCCAAATCAATACCGTGCAAGGCCTGCGCCGCGCCATAGTGAACGGTGACGCCGCTGGTGCGGATTTTTATGTTTTCCTCTTGCGAACTCATTTTACCATCTTTTCTCAAAACGTTTGCGGAAGTAAATAGCCAGCCCATTTACCAATAACAAAAAGCTCAGCAGCACGACAATGCCGGCGCTGGTGCGGGCGACAAAGGCGCGCTCTGGATTATTCGCCCACATATAAATTTGTGCCGGCAAAACTGTTGCCTTGGACGTCACATCAGTGGGCGTGTCGACGATAAAGGCCATCATGCCAATCATCAACAAGGGCGCGGTTTCACCCGCTGCCTGCGCCAGACCAATAATCGTGCCGGTCAAAATACCCGGCATGGCCAGCGGCAAAACATGGTGCATAATCACCTGCAAGCGCGACGCCCCCACCCCCATGGCCGCCTGCCGGATAGACGGCGGCACGGAGGCCAAAGACGCGCGTGTGGCGATGATAATCGTCGGCAAAGTCATCAGCGCCAATACCATGCCGCCAACCAGTGGCGCCGAACGCGGCAATTGGAAGAAGCTGATAAACACCGCCAACCCCAAAAGTCCGAAAACAATCGATGGCACGGCCGCTAGATTATTAATATTCACTTCAATGATTTGCGTAAGACGGTTTTTTGGCGCCATTTCCTGCAAATATACCGCCGCCAACACGCCCAATGGGAAACTAATCAGCAAGGTCACCAGCATGGTCAATAGCGAGCCCATTAGCGCGCCTTTGAGACCGGCCATTTCCGGCTCGCGGCTGTCGCCATTGGCAAATAGCTGAATAGCAAAATTTTCACTGACCCGCTGCTCGGCGATGAACTTATCAAGCCAAGCTAATTCGCGGTCTGAGACCAAACGGTCGGTTTCAGGCAAATTGCGGTCAATCAGCCCTTTCATCACCAAATCAATATCGTCGGATAGGGGCAAACGCACCTGAATGGTTTGGCCGATTAAATTCGGGTCAGCCTGCACCGCATCGCGCACCGCATCGGGGGCGCCAATCGACAAAAGCTTGTACAAGTCTCGCTTGTCGCGACGGCTGGTGACCTCGGGAAAGGAATCGCGCAGGGCGGTTCGGACAAAGCCTAACCAATTGGCATCAACATTTGTGACCAGCCCCTGATCATCGCGCAATATATCAACTTCTTCGGCGATAATCGTGACATCAAGCGTCAGATTGTGATGCGTGAAGGCGGGAATTGAGGTGTAGACGATTGACGTCATTAAAAACGCCAGAATACCGGTCGCCAATAACACCGCCGACATGCCAAAAGCGCGGAAGCGGCGCTCTTTGCGATAACGCTTTTTCAGCCGCTGCGCCTGACGGGCGGCGCGGATAGGGTCGTTTTTTTGTGGCCCGCGATCAGTCATATTGTTCCCGATATTTATTGACCACGTAAAGGGCCAGAATATTCAGACCCAAAGTGATGATGAAAAGCAAAAGACCCAAGGCAAAAGCCGCCAGTGTTTTGGCGCTATCAAATTCTTGGTCGCCGACCAATAGCATGACGATTTGCACCGTCACTGTGGTCACCGATTCAAACGGATTGGCGGTTAAATTCGCCGCCACACCGGCCGCCATGACAACAATCATGGTCTCACCAATGGCCCGCGATATGGCCAGCAAAACAGCGCTGACAATGCCCGGCAAGGCGGCTGGCAGCACCACTTGGATGATGGTTTCAGAACGCGTTGCGCCAAGCGCGGCCGCGCCGTCGCGTAAATTTTGCGGCACTGCATTAATCACGTCATCAGAAAGCGATGAAATAAACGGGATAATCATCGTACCCATCACCAAACCGGCGGCCAACGCCGATTCAGATGACACTGTCAGCCCAATATCGCTGCCGCCATCACGCAATAAAGGCGCCAGAACAAGGGCTGCGAAAAACCCATAGACAACGGTAGGAATACCGGCCAGAACTTCAATCGTTGGCTTGGCAATATTGCGCAAACGTGGTGTGGCATATTCAGATAAATAAATCGCCGACATCAGCCCCACTGGCACGGCCACAACCATAGCAATCAGCGTAATCATCAGCGTGCCGGCAAAAAGCGGAATCGCCCCAAAAGAGCCTGAACTGCCAGCCTGGTCGGCGCGAATAGCAATTTGCGGTGACCAGTGAAGGCCAAAAAGAAACTCAGTGACCGAAACACTATCAAAAAATCTTATGGTCTCGAAAACCAGCGATAAGACAATCCCAATAGTCGTCAAAATCGCAATCACTGAAGCGCCAATCATCAGCCATGTGGCCAGTCTCTCAACCCAATGGCGAGCGGTAAAACGCACGGTTAAAAACCGGCTGCCAAAAGCCAAACCAACCAACCCAATGGCCAGTACCAAAAGTGCGCGGCCGGTATCAGAAGCAGCCTGCAAAGATTCATAATAGCTGGCAGCTTGTTTCACATCGTCACTGACGAAAGCCGGATTTAACAGGCCGGCTGAAAAGGCTTTGGTCTGGGCAATTAACACACCCATTTCACCAACCGTCGCCGCCCCAACCATGTTTTGCAACTGCACTTCAAGCAATCCATTGAGCACAAGCGGCGACAGACTGCTCCAGACAATCAACACAATCAGCGGCACAATAGTTGCGCAAGCGGCCAAGAAAGTGGCGTGATAAACGTCGCGCGAATGTTGTTTAACGCTAACTTGCTGCGTGACTTTGCGAATTCGATAGCGACCGAATAAAAATGAGTAAACCCCCAATGAAATCAGGCAAATAACCAGAAAATTGAGGGTCATAAACTATTCCTTAAGCGGTGAGATTAGTCCGGCCCGAAGGCCGGACTAAGCAAATATTAGTCAAATTACATTGCCAGTTTCTTCAAGGTTTTCGCATCTTGACGATACTGGTCACGGAGCTTCTTGGGTAGCGGAATCAGGCCTTTATCAACAAGATAACCCTCTTCGCCATAGGCTCTTTCCGATGTGAAAGCACTGATAAATTCAGCGATACCGGGCACCGTGCCGACATGGGCGTGTTTGACATAGAAATAGAGCGAGCGTGAGATTTTATAATCACCACCAGCGATATTTTCAAATGTTGGCTCCACACCATTGACCACACTGCCCTTAATTTTGTCGGCATTTTGGTCAAGGAAACTATATCCAAAAACCCCGACAGCATCTGGGTTGGCGGCTAATTTCGACACCATCAAATTATCATTCTCACCAGCATCAATCCAAGCGCCATCTTCGCGCACAGTGCGGGTTAATTTTTTCCACAGTGATTTGTCTGATTTTTTCAGCGCATTCATATGCGGATAAGCTTTTGAGCCACCGCTCATTGCCAATTCTTGAAACGCATCGCGGGTGCCGGAAGTTGGCGGCGGGCCGAGGATTTCAATTTTCACATTTGGCAAGGAAGCGTCAATATCGCTCCATTTGACATATGGATTGTCAATTGGCTCACACCAGTTGGCCTGACAAGGTTTGTTTGGGTCTGGCACTTTTTTTGCCGTCGCCAAGTAAATATGTTCAAGCGTCAGTTTCAGATCTGCCGCATTTTTCGAATTGGCGACGACAATCCCGTCAAAACCAATAACTATTTCTGTCATATCAATGCCATTGGTTTGGCAATTTTTGAATTCTTTTTCTTTAATACGGCGCGACGCATTGGTGATATCTGGGTGTTCGAGGCCGATACCGGCGCAGAACAACTTCATACCACCGCCCGAGCCAGTCGACTCAACGACTGGGGTTTTGAAACCCGATGAACGGCCAAATTGTTCGGCCACTGTTGTTGAAAAAGGAAAAACTGTCGACGAGCCGACAACTTCGATTTGATCGCGTGCCTGTGCACTTACACTCATTGAAACACCAATTAAGGCACCTAGAGCAAATTTGAATTTCGTCATTTTGGTCTCCACCGAAAACATTCAAAATGTCTGTGCAGCCATTCCGCACCGACCACGGCAATCTGCAGCAACTTGCCTAAGCTCGTATGACAGTAATGTTACAGTTTTGTGACAAGCACGGTCGAAAGGCCACGGTTTGCGCCATTTGGCAAATTTTTTTGCCAAGCCAGCGCTTTATTTTGCAATCGGTAGCGTCACCGACACACAGGTTTGCTGATTTTCGCTGGTGATTCGTAAACGGCCACGATGGCGGTTCAAAATATGCTTCACAATGGCCAAGCCGAGACCCGACCCGCCCATGCTGCGCGAGCGCCCCTCATCAATACGGTAAAACCTCTCAGTTAAGCGCGAGATATGCTGTGGCGGAATGGTTGGGCCACTATTCATCACCTGCACACGTATGCGGTCATCATGCGTGGCGCCAGCCAAATCGCGGCCGGGTGACAAGGCGAGCACAATATCGCCGCCCTCGTCGCCATATTTGACGGCGTTTTCCAGCAAATTGTGAAACACTTCCAATAATTCGTCGCTATCGCCCCTGACCAAAGGGGTTTGCGCCGCTGTTTCCCATTCCGACGTGATGGAAATCCGCATGTGGCGGCCTTCGGCCATATGCGATTTTGTCGCCACCACCTCATCGACAATGGCGCGCAAATTAACCGCATCGCTTGGCGGACGATGCGCCTCAGCCTCGACCCGCGACAAAGACAATAAGCCATCAATTAACCGCTGCATGCGCATGGCCTCTGATTGCATGATTGGCAAAAACTTCTCATGCGCTTGTTTGTCATCGGCCGCTGGCCCCATAAGGGTTTCAATAAATCCGCTTAAAGAGGTCAGGGGTGATCGTAGCTCATGGCTCACATTGGCAACAAACTCCGACTGAATGCGCTCCACTGATTGCTCTAAGGTTTTATCAATCAGCACGATGAAAACATGTTTGCCGTCAAATGGCGCAAGACGAATTTCGAATTGCCGCGGCACTTGCTCCATGCGCGTATAGGCTAAATCCGTCTGTTGGTCTTGCGTTAACGCCATATGCAGCGCCGAAACGAAATCTGGGTGACGGATGAAGCCTTCAAATGACTGACCGGCAATATGCTGGCCCAGAAGTTCAAAAGCCCCCTGATTGGCCAAGATAACCGTACCGCGCTGGTCAACCAGAACGCTCGGCTGATCTATCAAACGGGCCAAATTATTAAAACGCGCGACAAGCTCTTCCATCATGGCGCGAGTATAGCGTCCATGAAATTTGCTTCACCTATTTTCTTCACATTCGCGTCAACTTTGCTGACCAAAGTGCAGATTTTATACAACGTCAAAAAAACATTTAAGGTTTTATCGGCGAGTTTTCTTGTTATGTGGCCGCCGCATAGGGAAGGTTAAGGGCGTAGTTTTAGTAATTATGTAGGCGTATTATGTTTAAGTTTATTTCACGGTCGCAGGCTGCCAGCGTTTATGCAGCTGCTTTTTCATCTTTATCTTTAACCAATAAATTTTTTATTGCTGCAGTATTTGTAAGCCTTGCTTTGGCTGGCTGCGGCGGTGGCGGCGTTGGCAGCTCCAGCGCCAGCACCAGCGGAAGCCAGCCAATATATGGCGGCGACATCGGCGGCGGCAATGTAGACGCTGGCAGCAATCTGGGTGGCGGCATCATAGGTGACGGTGGCAATCAAGACACTGCCCCGAGCCAACCAAGCGAACCGAGCCAGCCAGTGTTTGACCCGACATATACAATCGGCACCAGCTCTACCCAGCAAGCAGCGCTGGGCAATTTATTCTTCGGCAATGACGACAGCCTCTCATATGTCGCGAACAATGGCAGGTTTTACCAATCATTGGCCGAGGCGCATAATACGCTAAGCCCAGATCAGACAATGCCAATTGCCAGCCAAGATACAAATGCTTATGTCCAATGGCAAAACGGCTGGACCGGTAAAAATGTGGCAATCGGCATTGTAGATAGTTTCAGCAATAATCGAAGTGTCGATACGCATGGGGAGAAAGTAGCGCTGATTGCCAATAGCGTGGCGCCTGAGGCTGAGATTGTGAATTATCATTTCAATTACTCTATTGCCGGCGCTGAACGGGCGTGGGAAAAAATGAACGCGGCGAAACATTTCATCGCTAATAATAGTTTTGGTGCGTCGCGCTATGACCCATCGAACGGTCGCGAAGATAAAAGCTTTGATAACAAGGTCGCCAATTGGGTAAAGCGCAATTACAAAGCAACCGGCCCCGCTGACTATGATGACAAAATGCTCTTCGTCTTCGCCGCTGGCAATGGCGGGCGCTTTTGCCCAGACCGGCGGGTTCATGCCTGCACTTTCCGCGCCGCGGTCACCTATGAATTGCGCCAGAAGGGCCAAGAAGATACCGACGCCATGATTTGGGTAGGCTCGCTGACCGATAGCGGCGGACGATTGACCAGCTATAGTTTGACGGCAGGCGAAATGAAGCATGATTTCATCGTCGCCCATAATGATGTGTTGAGCAAAGGCGATGGTTCCGGCACCTCCTATGCGGCTCCCCGCGTATCGGGTGCGGCGGCGATTATTCGGCAGAAATTCCCGCGCCTATCAGGCTTTCAACTGAAATCACTTTTGCTCGAAACGGCGACCGATATGGGTGAAGCCGGGGTCGATGAAATATATGGCCACGGTAAGCTGGATCTGAGCAATGCGCTGAGCCCGCAGGGACAATTGAGCGTCAATTAGGAAAACCAATGCGTATTGTTCTTCTCATGTTGGCGACGCTGGCGTTTTTGAGCTCAGCTTGGAGCGGCGATCGCCTTGATTGGATCGGCGTCGATCTGCAAGACGATCACACCAGCTCTAAAATCTGGCGTGGTACCTTCACTTCGCTGAACGGAGAACATCATAATGTGTCGGATTTCTATCGCCCGCGTAACCTGCTGCTTTCAGCCCGAGCGACACTGGCGGTACGACCGCAAGCACGGGTAACATGGTTGGTGCCAATGTCTGCTGATGCCGGCTACCAAGCGCCGCTGTACCACAGCCAAGCGTCATTCAGCCTTGGATTAGGTGTTGCCGTGCGAACCAGCCGCCAATCGCTGATGAGTGTGCAATTGCATGACGCATTGGTGATTGGCGGCGCGGTTCACGAAAAGGCCTGTTACGACTCCTATCGACGGGCTTATCACTGTGGCACTGGCTTGGCATGGCGCGACTATGCTGGCTCAGAACTGGCCGAGCGCAGCCGTTTTGACGGCGCCCGACTGCAACTGCGCTTCACCCATAAATTTGCCTTGTGAGGGTTTCAGCAGTCGCTCAACGGCGGCTGAAAAGCCCAATCAAACGTGGCACGCCCCAGCTCAGCAGCAGTACGTAAACGACGCCCAAGGCATAATTTACCGGCATAGCAATTTGTTCGTCTATCGCCAGAGAAGCCGGCAAACGTGTGGTCGCCAGCATCAACCCAAAAGCAATGGCGGTGGCAAAACTGGCAATTAAAAATTGCACCACTATCGGGCCCGGCAATTCGACTTCTTGGTGACGCATCAAACTGCGCGCCGCCACCCAGCCCAACATGGTGCCAACAAACCATGCCGGCGCCTCATGGTGCGTATGACTTGGGTAAAACGCGATATAGATAATGTGCACCGCTAATAAGCCAAACAACACGCCGCGATCACCGATTTGCATCGCTAAAGCCCGCAATCCTTGATGATTAATCGCCCAAATATAAAAGACCAAACAAGCGGTGCCGATGAGCAGCCCACCGAGCACGTCGCCAACATCATGGACGCCGAGATAAATCCGCGAGGCACAAATTAAGGCAATGATGATAACCGCCGCAAAGCGTGCCCATTTTTGACCGATTTCATAGGCTAGAAACCCCCAAAGCACGACGGCTATTTGCGCATGCCCGCTGGGCCAGCCATAGGAATGGCCAGTGCGCGGATCAAGCGCAAATTCAGCCGCCGGCCGCGGGTCTTGATAAATATCTTTCAGCAAAGAATTGAGCAAGCCAGCGCCAATCAATAAAACGGCTGCGTGGTAGAAACTCTTTGAGCGGAAAAAGAAATAGCCAAAGGCCAGAAACAAAATCAAAAATAACGGATAACCAATCAAGGTGACCGCATCAAAAAACCCGTTCAGAAACGGTGTGCGTAGCGCTGGCACCCAGCTCATATCATTCATTATGCTCATATCAACCCCCCCCAAGCAGCCCTTAATATCTAACAATTAGCCGGTTTTTCAAAGCCCTAGTTACGGATTATCGCTTGCCTGACAATCGGCGCGCAGTCTAGGCTTTGCCAGAGGCAAATGAGAGATTTGAACATGGCTGAACAAAAATCATGCTTGGTTATTGGCGCTGGTGATGACACTGGCGCCGCTATTGCGCGGGCCTTTGCCCGCGAGGGCATGGTGGCGTGTGTTTCGCGGCGCCCGACACATGCTGACAAATTAGAAGCGCTGGCCCAATCAATTCGCGATGAGGGATGGCAGTCCATCGCCCTACCGAGCGACGCGCGCGACGAAGAAGCGACGATTGCCTTAGTAGAAAAAATTGAAAGCGACATTGCCCCGATTGAAGTGGCGGTGTTCAACATTGGTGCCAATGTGCAATTCCCGATCACAGAAACGACGGCGCGTGTTTATCGCAAAGTCTGGGAAATGGGATGTTTTGCTGGCTTTTTAATGGGCCGCGAAGTGGCCAAACATATGCTGGCGCGCGGCCATGGTACAATTATTTTCACCGGCGCCACCGCCAGCATGCGCGGCCGCGATCATCTGGCCGCCTTTGCCGGTGCCAAACACGCTTTACGGGCGCTGGCCCAATCCATGGCCCGCGAATTAGGACCGAAAAATATTCATGTCGCGCATACGATTATTGACGGCGCCATTGATAGCAATTTTATCCGCGAAATATTGCCGGATGTCGACGCGCGCCGTGACGAGGCGGCAATTTTGAACCCTGATGACATTGCGCAAAACTATGTCATGCTGCACAAGCAACCGCGTAGCGCATGGACGCATGAGCTGGATTTGCGGCCATGGAAAGAACCTTGGTAGGAGAGAGCAATGAATAAACAGGTAGATTTCATTTTTGATTTTGGCGGCCCTAACGCCTATTTAGCGCATCATGTGATGGCTGATTTCAAGGCAGAGACTGGCGCCGAGATAAACTATGTGCCCTGCCTTCTGGGGGGTATTTTCAAAGCCACGGGCAATCAACCGCCTTGGGCGACATTTGCTCATGTGAAATCAAAATTGGATTATGAAACGCTCGAAATGAACCGCTTTATCGCCAAACATACGCTAACCAAATTCACTATGAACCCAAATTTTCCAATCAACACTATATTGCTCATGCGAGGCGCCATTGTCGCCCAAGCGCAAGGGCACTATGACGCTTATATTGACGCTGGCATGCGCTTTATGTGGGAAGATGGGTTGAAAATGGATGATCCGCAAGTCTATGCGCAAGCCTTTAATGAAGCCGGCCTCGACGGTGCGGCTTTGCTCGAGGGCACGCAAGATTCGGCGGTGAAAGCGCAACTGGCTAAAAACACAGATGAGGCGGTAGCACGCGGCGTCTTTGGCGTCCCAACATTTTTTGTTGGCGACGAGATGTTCTTCGGCAAGGAACGTTTGAACCAAGTGAAAGAGGCGCTGGCCGCCAGCTAAACGCGGCGCGTGTTAACCGGCGTTTTCATCGCTTTGGCGTTTGAATTTTTTGCGCTCGTGCTCAAGCAAATAGCGCTTACGCAAACGCAGGCTTTTGGGCGTCACTTCCAATAATTCATCGGTGTCGACATAGGCCATCATATCTTCCAAAGACATGCGCCGTGGTGGCACTAAGGTGACCGCCTCATCTGAGCCAGAGGCCCGCATATTGGTCAGTTTTTTGCCCTTGAGAACATTGATTTCCAAATCATTGTCGCGGCTGTGTTCACCAACAATCATGCCTTGATAGACTTGCGTTTGTGGGTCAATAAACATAACCCCACGGTCTTGTAGATTGAAAATCGCATAGGCGACAGCTTGGCCGGTTTCCGAAGCGATAAGCGCGCCATTGCGGCGACCCGGAATATCGCCTTTATATTCGGCATAGCTGTGGAAGACGCGGTTCAATACGCCAGTGCCACGCGTGTCGGTCAAAAAGCGGTTTTGATACCCAATCAGGCCACGCGATGGGGCGTAAAACACCAAACGTGTTTTGCCAGCTCCAGATGCGCGCATATCGACCATTTCCGCTTTGCGGCGGTTCATCGCATCGACCACACCGCTGCTATATTCTTCATCGACATCAATGGTCACTTCTTCAATCGGCTCCATACGCTTGCCGTCTTCCATACGGATCAGCACGCGCGGGCGCGATACATTCATTTCGAAACCTTCGCGGCGCATGGTTTCAATCAGCACACCCAATTGCAATTCGCCGCGACCGCCGATTTCAAAAGCGTCTTTATTCTCGCCCTCATTAAAGGTGATGGCAACATTCACTTCCGCTTCAGCCAGCAACCGGTCACGGATTACCGTTGAGGTCACTTTTTTGCCCTCGGTGCCAGCAAAGGGGCTATCATTCACGGTGATGGTCACCGACATGGTCGGCGGATCAATTGGCGTTGACTGCAAAGGCTCGGTAACGCTTGGGTCGCAAATCGTATCGGCCACAGAAGCCTTGGTCAGACCCGCGATGCAGATTAAATCACCGGCATGGACTTCAGTTACCGGCACGCGTTGGGTGCCTTCAAAGCGCAGCAATTTGGTCAAACGGCCGGTTTCGATTTGCTTGCCTTCGAGGTTAATCGCTTTCACGCTCTCATTAACCCGCGCCGTGCCTTGCAAAACGCGGCCGGTCAAACAACGGCCAATATAGGGGTCGCTGTCGAGCAAAGTGGCCAACATGGCAAAAGGCTTATTGGGCTCGACTTTTGGCTCAGGCACATGTTCGAGAATCAAATCCAGCAAGGGGTTCAAATTTTCGCGCTCATCGGTGAGCTCGCGCACGCACCAACCATCGCGGCCCGAGGCATAAAGAATTGGGAAGTCTAACTGCTCATCACCAGCGTCGAGCGATACGAAAAGGTCGAATACCTCATCGACCACCGCGTCGGGGCGGCCATCGGGACGGTCAACCTTATTGATAATCACCATTGGGCGCAGGCCCTGTGCCAATGCTTTGCCAAGCACAAATTTGGTCTGCGGCATCGGCCCTTCGGCCGCATCGGT
Organism: Rhodobiaceae bacterium; assembly: GCA_024645085.1. Classification (GTDB taxonomy): domain Bacteria; phylum Pseudomonadota; class Alphaproteobacteria; order RS24; family RS24; genus JAHEGN01. The sequence continues at coordinate 4,589 of JAHEGN010000031.1, read as the reverse complement.
CAGCAAAACAACGCCATCAGCCATGCCCAAAACCCGTTCGACTTCACCACCAAAATCAGCGTGACCCGGTGTGTCGATAATATTAATCCGCGTGTCTTTCCAAATAATCGAGGTCGGCTTGGCCAAAATTGTAATGCCACGCTCTTTTTCTAGATCGCCCGAGTCCATCACCCGCTCATCCATCGCCTGATTGGCGCGGAACAAACCGGTTTGCTTCATGATTGAGTCAATCAGCGTCGTCTTGCCGTGGTCAACGTGAGCAATAATCGCGATATTGCGTAATTTTTGGGGCGCGCTTGGCGCAGAATTTTGAGACATGTGGGGAGCCTATGCGTTTGAAACACTATAAACACGGCTTCTATCCGCCTTTGGCGCTAGTGGAAAGGATTATTTTCACCGCAGAGCGGGAATTCAGCCCTGTATCGGCGCCGCTGTGACGCGTTTTGGCAAGCGCGACAGGCAAAATGGCAGTAAAGCAAGCCAACAGGCGATCATTAAATGATAAAGATGAAAACTCACCGCCGCGTCGAGATAGCTGTTTTGGCGCACCACCAATAGGCCAATCAGCATAATCGACATGGATGAAACCGCCAGAAAACGGTCAGTTTGCGCATAAATGGCCATGACAATAAGTGCCACAACCAACCAAGCCAAAGAAAACACCGGCACTAAAGACGGTGATGATGACGTCGCCAAAAGGCTGGCCATGAAAAGCCCGACAACCGCCAAGCGGGTTGATTGCTGGGCCCGCGCCTTCATCGCCATATCAGCCGATAAAAACATCATCGCCACAAGACCACCCTGCACAGCAGCGGTTAAATGCAATGTTTCCAGCGCATCAAATTGACCGCTGGCAAAGCGCCATGCGCCCAAAGCCGCCACCGCGCCAATCAGAAGGCTGGCAAAAGACGCCAACCAAAAGCCACGCGGCGCCAAGCGGTGAATGGCAAAGACGCTGGCCAATACAATCGCAATTTCCGAAATGGCATAATGTGCGGCTGGCATTATTCGGCCGCCGCTGTCACGGTTTCATCGCCCAATAAGCCAGCTTCGCGCTTAATGTCATGCGAGCTTTTGCGCGATCCATCATGGCTCCAGCCGGGCGGTGCTAAAATATAGGCAATACGTTGTTTGACGGTGATGCCGGATTGCAGCGCATCGCGGAAAGTCGCCAGATATTCGGTGAATAAAATCCGCAAAGGATTCAGCGTCGTCAATGGCGACACCAAACCAAAATCCACTTTTTCTTCCTCGGCGGCAAAACTGCCAAACATCCGATCCCAAATAATCAATGTGCCAGCATAATTGGCGTCAAGATATTGCGGGTTGCGGCCATGGTGAACACGGTGATGCGACGGTGTGTTGAAAATATATTCAAACCAGGCTGGCAGTTTGCCAATGGTTTGCGTGTGCAAAAAGAATTGGTAAATCGCATTCACCGCGCCGCAGAAAATCACCATAAGCGGGTCAAAGCCGAGCATCACCAATGGCACTTTCAGCATCATTGTGCCGCTAAAGTGCTTGGTCCATGGCTGACGCAAGGCCACCGCCAGAGAAAACCGATTGCTCGAATGATGGACAAAATGCATGGCCCATACCCAACGCACGCGATGGGCAATACGGTGGTGCAAATAAAACCGCAAATCATCAAGCACAAAACAAAGTGCCAGCATGGCAAAGGTCATCGGAATATCGAAAAGCTGATATTGAGCCGCCCAATATAGCGCCGTAATGGTCAATACGGCGGCGGCACCATTGGCCACTGAGCTCATCAGGCCAAGAAAAACACTGACACCATCATCTTTAACATCGACGTCGCCACCAGCACGAAATACCCGCACAGCGATCATTTCCACGACAACGGCGGCGAGGAAAAATGGGATAAAAAACAGCGTCGCATTCGTGGAAATTAATTGCTCTACCATGGGCGTGACTCTTCCTTAGACTAAATAATTGCGAAACAATATCATCTTGCCCTTGGCCTGTCATGCCTTGAAGTTGCCCGTGCACCCTCGGCTTATTTGTCTTGGCTTATTTTTTTTGGGCTTGCCAAATTTCTTCGAAACCGACGATTTTATTCAACTCATCGAAACTAACCCGCTGATGATCGCCGGTCAGCGCCCCGATTTGTTGATAGGCTTGCTGCAAAGCGGCGCTGGCAGCAGCCATGGCAGCGACCGGATAGATGACCAAATTAAATCCCATTTCGGCCAAGCGTTGTTGCGACAATGATGGGCTGCGCCCGCCTTCCACCATATTGGCAATCAAACAGCAGTCGCCGAGCGCGGCGCCAATGGCGGCAAATTCCTCTTCGGTTTCGGGCGATTCGACAAAAACCACATCGGCACCGGCATCGGCAAAAGCGCGGCCACGGGCAATCGCCTCATCTAGGCCCTCGGGTGTGCGGGCGTCAGTGCGGGCGACAATCAAAAAGTCCGGATCGCTGCGGGCGGCCACAGCGGCGGCAATTTTTTCAACGGCAGCGGCGCGCGGCACCACTTCGCGGCCCGGCGTATGGCCACATTTTTTCGGAAATTGCTGGTCTTCCAATTGAATGCCAGCGGCGCCAGCTTTTTCATAGGCCCGCACGGTCGCCTGGGTTTCGGCAATGCCGCCAAACCCCGTATCGGCATCAGCAATCAGCGGCGTTCGTAAAAATTCACACAGGCTGGTCAACCGCATGACCATATTTTCCGCTGTCAAAAATCCAGCATCCGGTTTGGCCAAAAGACTGGCTGAAACGCCATAGCCGCTCAAATAAAGCACGTCAAAATTCATCGGATCAGCAATACGTGCCGATAGCCCATCATAGACGCCCGGCGCAGCCAGACAGCCGCCGGCTGCGAGCTTTTGTTTTAATATTTGCCGTGCGCTTTTATTCATGTGAAATCTCTTTCTTTCAGCCATGCGCCAATGGTTTGGCAGGCTTCCGGCAATAAATCGCGCCGCTCAACATAATAATGGTCAGCCCCAATAATATCGACATGGGTTTTATCGGTCGAGGCCAGCGCTTCATACAGGCGTTGCGCATGCGACGGCGTGCAGGCTAGGTCGGCGGTGTTATTGACCACTAAGGCCGGACAGCTAACGCGACTGGCATTGCCGAGACCATCGGCGGGTGTGTCGTCAAAGCTCCATTGCGACAGCCATGAGCGCAACGTTGTGAAGCGCGCCAAACCGACGGGCCCATCATTGGCAATTTTCGGGTCACCCAAATAGCAACTATAGGGCGTGCGGTCCGATGGGTCTTGGCTGGGGTCCGTCCAACGCAAATCAGCCATTGTGCCATGCACACAAAAGGCGCGCTCGGCATTGTCTTGGCCCGAGGCGCGCAACGCCGCCAAACTTTGCTTTACCTCAGCCGTAATGCGACGATTACGGGCCAATTGCGCCGCCCGATATTGCGCCACATAAGCGTCAGAATAGGCCGGTTGATTGGGGTTTTCCGGATCAAAAATATTCAACTCAGCATGCCGCTCAAAAGGCCTTTGCTCATCTGTAATCGACGGGTCTATCCACTCCGTCAGCGTCACGGCGCGGCTAACATGCGCCGCCAAAAGCAATATTGCATCAGCCGCTGGCAAATCCAGCGCCGACATATCATAGGCGTCGCCAGCCGCTGTTTGCGTCAATCTTTTGCCGGTCGCTTGATCTTGATAAAACAGCGACAAAGAACCACCGCCCGACCAGCCGCCCAAAATAATTTTTTCATATCCGAAATGGGTTTTGGCATGGGCAATCACTGCGCCCAAATCAGCGACGCATTTTTCCATAAGCAAGGCCGTATCATTGCCGCGATAACGTGTATTGGCGTAAATCACATGATGGCCGGCATGGGCCAGCGCATTAACCAGAGGCAAAAACGCGCCGCCGCCTATCGGATGCGAAAATACGATAACGCTTTTCGACTCGCTGTCCGGCAAAAGCCGCATGGCCTCAACCACCACCATGCCTTGGGTGCCACCGTAAACATCTTTGAAGGCACTGCTCTCTTCAAACACCACCACATATGGCACGCGAGTAAGTGACATAATTCTCTCCCTAAAAGCCCTCTTGACCAAATGACGGCGCGCGGGCTTAGATAAGCCTACAGTGCCATGAAAATTTTAACCGTCCAATAGGAAAGCCATGATTAAAGCCAACGGGATTCATCATATCGCCATTATGGCGGCAGATATTAAATCGCATATTGCGTTTTTCTCTGAGGTTTTAGGGTGTAAATTATCTGCTTTATTCGACATGCACGGCGTGCCTGGTGGTTTGCACGCCTTTATGCATCTTGATGATGGGTGCTATTTTTCCATCGTGCAATTACCGCAGGTCAAAGATATAGAAAGCACGCTTGGCATCACCCATGCGGGCACAGGTGCTGGCGCCAGCGCCGCTGGCACCATGCAGCATTTGGCTTTCAAGGTCGATCATGAGGCCGATCTTTTGAACATGCGCGACCGTATTCGCAAATTCGGCGTCAATGTTATTGGCCCGATTGACCATGGCATGTGCAAATCAATTTATTTCGCCGGCCCTGACCAATTGGCGCTTGAAGTGGCCTGTTCTGACGGGGCGCTTGATGCAGCGCAATGGGTCGA
>JAHEGN010000026.1 GCA_024645085.1 Rhodobiaceae bacterium | reverse complement strand
TCGCCACCAAACACGAATTGGTGCTGGCGATTATCGGCGGCTTGTTTGTGCTCGAAGCGGTCTCAGTGATTGTGCAAGTGGCATCTTTCAAACTGACCGGCAAGCGGGTGTTTGCCATGGCGCCTTTACACCATCACTTTGAACAACGCGGGTGGGCCGAATCCACCATCGTTATCCGGTTCTGGATCATCTCAGTTGTGCTGGCCTTGATTGGGCTGGCGACGTTGAAATTGCGCTAGGGGGTCGGATGATCACACTGCCACATTTTTCTGGTGAAACAGCGGTCTTCGGGCTCGGTCGTTCTGGCCTTGCTTGCGTTGACGCGCTGCTGCTTGCCGGATGCGATGTGGTGGCGTGGGATGATAAGCCAACGCAATGCGAAATGGCCGCCAAACGCGGCGCGACAATTCGCGATTTAACGCAAGATTTCGGACAGCCAGCCCGTCTCATTGTTAGCCCCGGCGTGCCCTTGACCCATCCGGCGCCACATGCGGTGGTGGTCAATGCGCGGGCCGCTGGCACGGCGATATTGGGTGACATGGATTTATTCTATGCTGGCCTGCAGCAATGGCGAGCTGATAATCCGCAGCATCATGTGCCGATTATTGGTATCACTGGCACCAATGGTAAATCGACGACCACCGCACTGATCGGCCATATGCTGGCGCATTGTGGTTGGGTGCCGCAAGTCGGCGGCAATCTGGGCACACCGATTTTGCAATTGGATATGCCACAAGCCGATGCCAAAACCGCCTATGTGCTGGAGCTGTCTTCTTATCAGCTTGACCTCAATGAAACATTGGCCTGCGACATTGGAATATTGACCAATATCTCGCCCGACCATCTCGACCGGCACGGCTCAATGGCTGGCTATGTTGCTGCCAAGCAGAAATTATTCACCCATGGCACCAGCGATATGACCAGCATTATCTGCATTGATGACGCCGACAGTGCCAAAATGGCCAGCGCCTTGGCTGAGCAGGGTGGGCGCGTCATACGTCTGTCATCGACGCAAATGACGGCTGATGTTCATGTTTCCGTCGATGATTTGAGCGGTGATGGCGAGACGCTCATGCGGCTGGAATTCATGGCCAGTCTTCGTGGCTTGCACAATGCACAAAACGCCGCCGCCGCTTTGGCCGTTGGGCAGGCTTTGGGATTGAGCCTTGCCGATATCACTGAAGCGTTTATTGGCTTTCCCGGTTTGGCGCATCGCTTGCAGCCGATTGATCGCTTTGAAGCGCTGACATTTGTCAATGACAGCAAAGCCACCAATGCCGAGGCGACGCGTCACGCTTTAGCGGCCTATCGCAATATTTATTGGATTGCCGGTGGCCGCGCCAAAGACGGCGGGCTTGAGGGTTTGGAAAATAGTTTCTCTGATGTGCGTCGGGCCTATTTGATTGGAGAAGCGGCGCCGCAATTTGCTCAACAATTGTCTGCCATGGCGCCACATGTTGATTATGTCGAGAGCGGCCAGCTACAGCGCGCGGTCTTTGCCGCTGCTGACCAGGCGGTGGCTGACAATCTCGACGAAGCCACCATCTTGCTGTCACCAGCTTGTGCGTCATTCGACCAATTTGACAATTTCGAAGCACGCGGCGATGCGTTTTGCGCTCATGTCGCAAGCTGGAAACCACAACAGGGCGGAGGCATGTGATGCGCATATTCTCCCGCACAGATCGCAGCTTTGTCGCCGAATGGTGGTGGACCGTCGACCGCACCATGTTGCTTGGCGTTGGCGCACTTTTGGCGCTCGGCTATTTCATGGCCTTTGCTGCCAGTCCGGCGGTGGCGCAAAATATCGGTATGCCGATTTATTATTTCGCCAATAAACAATTAATGTTTTTGACCTTTGCGACCGCCGTGTTTTTGGCTGTTTCAATGCTTAATCCGAAGCAAATTCAAGTTTTGGCTTTGGGCATATTGTTTGCCAGTATTGCCGCCGTCGCCATGACTTTATCATTTGGTGTCTCAGTAAAAGGCGCCAGCCGCTGGCTATTGATTGGCGGCTTATCAATTCAGCCATCAGAAATTTTGAAGCCGGCCTTTGTTGTTGTCACCGCTTGGCTGTTTGCTCGTCAACGGGCGCAATTTGATAGCAAGGCAGTTTTGCTGTCATTCGGTCTGCTTGTTCTGGTCAGTGTTTTGTTGGTCATGCAGCCTGATATTGGGCAGATGACACTATTATGTCTGGTCTGGATGTGCCTATATTTTCTATCTGGCGCGTCCCTGAAAAAGCTGGTTTTTTTGGCCGTTTGCGGAGCTTTGGCGGCTGGCTATCTCTATGCCACCAAGCCACATGTCGCCAGTCGGGTAGACCGTTTTCTCGACCGCTCAGCCGGTGATACTTATCAGGTCGACCGCGCCATGGATGCCATTCGCTCTGGCGGTGTGGTTGGTGTTGGTGTCGGCGATGGTCAAGTGAAGTCGATTTTACCCGATGCCCATTCCGATTATGTTTTCGCCGTCGCCGCCGAAGAGGGTGGGCTGATTTTCGGAGCCTTGATTATGCTCACCTTCGGCTTTCTCATTTGGCGCGCCCTCAATGCCATGCGCGATGAAACAGAACATTGGATTCAGCTGGCTGCCTCAGGATTGATTTGCCTGTTTGGCTTACAGGCGAGCATTAATTTGGCGGTGAACCTCGACATCATACCGTCGAAGGGCATGACCTTGCCATTCATCTCTTATGGCGGTTCTTCGCTTTTGGCTTCGGCTATTACCATGGGCATGTTGGTGGGGTTGATGCGGCGGCGTTCGCTTAGCCCAATGCGCATGAGCGCGCTGACCCCATCTCAATTGGACACACAAATGCGGGGGCAGCTATGAGTCAGCAGATAAATATGAATATGACATCGCCGCTGCGCATTGTTTTAGCGGCCGGAGGCACCGGCGGGCATTTATTCCCTGCCAGTGCCTTGGCTGAAGAATTGAAAACCCAAGGTCATGAGGTGATGCTGGCGACCGATAAGCGCGGCATGGCTTATCAAAATAATCTTACTGCCATGCCAATATATCGTGTGCCGGCGGCGACAGTTTATGGCGGTGGCCTATTTGCGCTGCCAGCGCGAATTCTGACTCTGCTTTGGTCAGTTGTCTCCTCATTGATGTTGATGCTGCATTTGCGCCCGGCGATTATTATCGGCTTTGGCGGCTATCCATCTTTCGGGCCAGTGATGGCCGGTTTGCTGATGCGCAAGCCGGTTCTGGTGCATGAACAAAATGCGGTTTTGGGTCGGGCTAATCGATTGGCGGTTAAATTGGGCGCCAGTCTGGCGACCAGTTTCCCCAATACGGCTGGCGTACCGGCCCGGGCGGCGGCGCGTATGCGTAAAACCGGAAACCCACTAAGAGCAGATGTTTTGTCGACCGCCCAAATCAGCTATCGCTCGCCGATGCGCTCGCAGGCCTTTGACCTTTTGGTGTTTGGCGGCAGTCAGGGGGCGCGTATTTTTTCGACTGTTGTGCCTGAGGCGATTGCGCTTTTGCCTGAAGACAAGCGCGAAAACTTGCGGCTGGTTCAGCAGGTTTCAAAAGACCATATGGCTGGCGTGCTCAACAGTTATGGCGAACTCAAGGTTTCGTCGGAAATTAGAGAATTTTTTGATGATATGCCACGTCGCCTGCGTCACGCTCATTTGGTTATTTGCCGAGGTGGTGCTTCAACGATTAGCGAAATCAGCGCCCTTGGGGTTCCGTCAATCATCGTGCCTTTGCCCGGTTCTTTGGATCAAGACCAAGCCAATAATGCCCGCGATTTAGCAACAGCGGGCGCGGCTGAGTTGATTTTACAGAAACAGTTTAACGCCGAAAGTCTCGCTGCCATCTTAAATAAGTGGCTCGACGACAAAGCGTGTTTTGAAACCATGTCAACCAACGCGCGGCGCTTGGCAGAGCCCGAGGCAACTGTGCGTTTGGCGCGCTATGCTTATTGTTTGGCGCAGCGTCTGCCGATTCAAATCGATCAACCCGCTTCGTTTTTGGAAGGGCGACGTTCATGAGTGATGTCAAAACCCTTGCGAGCAATTTACGCCCCTTTGGCCGTGTGCATATTGTCGGCATTGGCGGCATTGGCATGAGCGGTATTGCCGAAGTCATGCATGTTATGGGCTATGAGGTGCAAGGCAGCGATATGGGCGACAATGCCAATACGCAGCGTTTGCGGGCAATGGGCATAAATGTGCACACCGGCCATGACGCTTCGCATGTTGACGGCGCCGGCGTGGTGACCATCTCATCTGCCGTGACCAATGATAATCCGGAAGTGAAAGCAGCTCGTGCGGCGCATATTCCGGTGGTTCGTCGGGCTGAAATGTTGGCCGAGCTGATGCGGTTGAAACCGTGCATCACCATTGCCGGCACGCATGGCAAAACCACCACCACCTCATTGACCGCGGCCATTTTGGACGCCGCCAATCTTGATCCAACAGTTATCAATGGCGGCATTATTAACGCCTATGGCACCAATGCCCGCCTCGGGCAGGGCACATGGATGGTGGTGGAAGCCGATGAAAGCGACGGCACATTTGTCAGGCTGCCGTCGACGATTGGCATTATCACCAATATTGACCCCGAGCATCTCGACCATTATGGCGATTTCGACGGTCTACGCGCCGCCTTTGAGCGCTATATTCAAAATATTCCTTTCTATGGGTTGGGCATTGTTTGCCTTGACCATCCGGAAGTGCAGACTTTGGTTGGCCGCATCACCGATCGGCGCTTGACCACATATGGTTTGAACGAACAGGCCGATTTGCGCGCCACCAATATTCGTGAGCACGGCATGTCACAAATTTTTGACGTCATTATCCGTGACCGCCAAGATGGGGCCAGCCGCACGATTGCTGATGTGACCTTGCCAATGGCCGGTCGGCATAATTTACAAAATGCGCTGGCGGCGATTGCTGCGGGCATTGAAGTTAACGCCAGCGACGGGCAAATCAAATCCGCTTTGGCCAGTTTTGCCGGCGTCAAACGCCGCTTCAGCCAAGTCGGCGAGGTCAAAGGGGTGACCATTGTCGATGATTATGCCCATCACCCGGTTGAGATTGCTGCTGTCTTGGAGAGCGCGCGGGCGGTTGCTAGGGGCCGTGTTATCGCCGTCATGCAGCCGCATCGCTATACGCGTTTGCGCGATTTATTCGCTGATTTTTGTAGCTGCATGAATGGCGCCGATACGGTGATGGTGCTGCCGGTTTATGAGGCTGGCGAGAAGCCGATTGAGAATATCAATGCCGCGACGTTGGTCGCTGGTCTGCAAGCGCATGGCCACCGCCGCGCTATCCATATTGACGCGCCGGAAGCCTTGGCGGCTGCATTGGCTGAAGAAATGGCCGAAGGAGATGTGATCATTTGCATGGGTGCTGGCAGTGTTTCGCAGATTGCCTATGCCTTGCCTGAGCAGATTGAGGCGGTGATATCATGAGCACGCCAATGAGCCAGTCAGTCCAACATGGAGCGGCCCCGCAATGGGTGGAGGCGCTGCCCGAGGTGCGCGGCAGCTATCACCATCAATTCGCCATGGCCGATTTGTGCTGGTTCCGCGTTGGCGGGCCGGCAGACGTTGTTTATCTACCAGCCGACGTTGACGATTTGGCACATTTTCTGGCGCATCTTCCGGCCGATATTCCGCTGCACATTCTCGGGGCTGGTTCCAATACATTAATCCGCGATGGCGGTGTGCGCGGCGTTGTGCTTCGTCTTGGCGCTGCCTTTGGCGCCGTCGAACAAATTGCTGACCGGCAGTTAAAAGCCGGTGCGGCGGCTTTGGATGTGCGCCTATCACGGGCTGCTGCCGATGCGTCGCTCAGCGGCTTGGAGTTTTATCGCGGTATTCCCGGGGCTATAGGTGGGGCGATTGCCATGAACGCTGGCGCTTATGGCGGCGAAACCGCTGATTGCTTACGCAAGGTCGAGGGACTGACCCGTCAAGGCGAGGTTGTTGAACTGACCGCCGCTGAGCTTGACTTGTCCTATCGCCACAATGGCTATGCTGACTTTATCATTTATACCGCTGCTTATTATGAGGCGGTGCCGGGCGATGAAACACTGATCCGCGCCGCCATGCAGGAGATTTCCGATAAGCGCAAAACCACCCAGCCGATCAAATCACGCACCGGCGGCAGTACTTTTAAAAATCCAGCCGGAACAAGTGCTGACGGGCCAAAATCATGGCAGTTAATTGACGCGGCGGGCTGCCGTGGTGCCCGTATTGGTGACGCTCAAGTGTCTGAATTGCATTGTAATTTCCTGATTAATCACGGCGCCGCATCGGCCGCTGACATTGAAAACCTTGGTGATATGGTGCGCCAAAAAGTGCACCAGACCAGCGGCGTTGAGCTGCAATGGGAAATCAAACGTATTGGGGAGGCAGCGCATGGGTAAATGGCCAAAAGATACGCATGTTGCAGTTCTCATGGGCGGTTGGTCGCCGGAACGCGAGGTTAGCCTTGTGTCGGGTGCCCAATGTGCCGCTGCCCTGCGTGAACTTGGTTATCAGGTAAGTGAAATAGATGTGGCGCGCGATTTACACGATGTGTTGAGCGCGCTGCAACCGGATGTTTGCTTCAATGCCTTGCACGGTGTCGGCGGCGAAGATGGCGAAGTGCAGGGGCTTTTGGAAGTGTTGCAAATTCCCTATACGCATTCTGGCGTCCGCGCCTCATCGCTGGCCATGGATAAGCATTTGTCGAAACAAATTTTCGCGCAATCAGGCTTGCCTGTGGCCGAGAGCCTATTGCTTGAAAAAGGTCTGGTTGATGGCCACCCAATGGCGCCACCTTATGTGGTGAAACCGGTTAACCAAGGGTCCAGCGTTGGCGTAGAAATTGTCTCTCAAGCCAGCCAAGCCGTGCCTGCCAGTTTGACCGAGGCCGGTTGGTCATTTGATGGCATGGCCATGGTCGAACGCTATATCGCCGGTCGCGAATTGACCTGTGGGGTGATGGCAATGACAGCCATGGATGTTATGGAAATCGTACCGTCTAACGGGTTTTATGATTATCGCGCCAAATATGAAGAAGGCGGGTCGCGCCATGATTTACCGGCTGACATTAGCTCGGAACTCAGCGCGCGCATTCAAGACATGTCGCTGATGGCGCATATGGCTTTGGGCTGTCGCGGTGTATCGCGGGCTGACTTTCGTTATGACCCAGAGACCGAGCAATTAATTTTATTAGAAATCAACACGCAACCGGGCATGACGCCGGTGTCGCTGGTGCCAGAAATGGCTGCCGCACGCGGTATGTCGTTTACGGAACTGGTGGCGTGGATATTGGAGGATGCATCATGCCAAAGGTAACCAAACAAGCCGCAAAAGCCACTTGGCGCCGCCGTTTGGCTGATATGGCTCTGTCAATTTTGGCGACACCGTTGAACCTGCTGGCGATTGTGCTGCGTTTAATGTGGTCAACCCGCCGCGTGCGGCTGGCATCGGTAGCCTTGCTTATAGCCTTAATGGTGACAGCCTTATTCCGTTTCGCACCTTTGCAGCCAGCTGCTGATTATGTGCAGGCACAAGCCTATCGCCTATCGGGCGAGGCTGGGTTTCGACTGGATGACATTACGGTTGAAGGTCGGGTGCGTACGCAAAAAGCCGATTTGGTGAGAGCTGTTCAGCTACAGTTGGAGACCCCGATTTTCGCCATTGACCTCGATGATGTGCACGCCCGCGTTCAACAATTGCCATGGGTTGGCGAAACCGTCGTCACTCGTCGCTTGCCGAATATTTTGCATATTTCAATTCGCGAACGCGAGCCTTTCGCACTTTATAAAGACAAGTCGTCGCTGATGTTGATTGATGACACGGGCGCCAAAATCACCGGCAATCATTTGCTGAAATTTTCGCATTTGCCGACTTTTTCAGGTGAAGGATCGCGAGCACGGGCAGCTGATTTAATGCTTACATTGCAAGCCTATCCGGTGATCCGCAATCGTCTGGTTGCGGCCGAGTGGGTCGGTCAGCGTCGCTGGACTTTGCAGCTTGACCATGGCGGAGCCGTGCATTTGCCCGATGGCGATATTGCCACTGCGCTGGACCGTTTGATGGAATTGGAACGCGACCGCCGCATTTTAGCGATTGAAAATCAGGCCATTGATCTGCGCCTGCCAGACCGCATTTTATTGCGCCCAGAAGCGCAGCGTTCTAGCCAAGCTGATGGCCGCAAAACGGTGGAGGCGTCATGAATCGCGCTGTCAAACAAAAGCAGTTTGAACGCCGTGGCAACAGCGCCGCGCGCCGTGGCACAATCGCCGCGCTTGATGTCGGCAGCTCGAAAATCGCCTGTTTGATTGCCGAAAATATTGACGATGAAAGCGCCAATGGCTTGATCCGCATCACCGGATTTGGTCATCAGGTGTCAGCCGGTATTAATGCCGGACAAGTGGTTGATATGCGCGCTGCTGAAGACAGTATCCGTGCCGCAGTCGATGCTGCTGAGCGCATGGCTGGCATTGAGGTGCGGCGTGTGATTATCGGCATTTCGGCCAATCGCCTGAACAGTTTCATGTGCGCTTCGGAAGTGCCATTGAACGGCCAAATTGTAACCCCCGAGCATATTTCCATGAGCCTGCGGCAAGCCCATGACGAACACACATATGAAGATCAAGCGATTTTGCACGCCATTCCTAACAGCTTCAGTGTCGATGACAGTATGGGCGTGTCTAATCCGGTCGGCATGCATGGCGATGTGCTGCGGGTCAATATGCATTTGATTACCGCGCCCGTGGGGCCGATACGCAATTTGCTGGCGTGCATAGAAAAATGCCATTTGGAATGCGAAAAACTGGTCGCTACTCCCTATGCCTCTGCGCTGTCGACGTTAATGCAAGATGAGAGCGATTTGGGCGCCACGCATATTGATTTGGGCGGCGGCACCAGCAGTGTCAGCGTGTTTTATGGCGGTTCCCCGATGTTTACCAGCGTGGTGCCGGTCGGCGGTCACCACATTACCAATGATATTGCCCGTGGTCTGAATGTGCCGCTGAATGTCGCTGAGCGCATTAAAACCCTCTATGGCAGCGCCTTGGCCAGCCCTGACGGCGACCGCGAACAATTTGAAGTGCCGGTGCTTGGCGGTGACTATCAAACCCTGCCGCGCAGTCAATTGACCAATATTATTCGGCCGCGTTTGGAGGAGACTTTCGAGCTTATCCAAGAGCGTATTCTGGCTTCCGGCTATGGCAAATTTGGTGGCTCGCGTGTGGTGTTAACTGGCGGTGGCGCGCAACTTTCTGGGGCACGTGAATTGGCCCAGACGATGTTTGAGAAACAACCGCGTATTGGCACGCCAATGCGCATTACCGGCCTACCGGAAGCGGCGGCGAATCCAGCGTTTTCAGCCTGTGCCGGCTTGCTGAGCTATGCCGGCAAGCGCCATGCAGACGCAATTTTATCCGAGCAAAGCGGACGCGGCCTGATTGGCTGGATGCAGGCTTGGTTGAAGCGGAATTTTTGACAATGGAGACCAAGATGAATTTTTGTCGGGATGGGAAAAAATTGAAAATGGCGGCGCAATACGGCCCGTCGCAGAATCAACGGATTGGTAAATTGGGCGTCAATCCGATGGTTCTTCGTGCAACGCAAAACTCGCCCAAATCAGGCGAGTAGAAAAGGAGAGGATCATGAGCATCCAATTAACAGTTCCACCAAAACGTGAGTTGAAACCCCGTATTGTTGTTTTCGGCGTCGGCGGCGCCGGCGGCAATGCAGTCAATAATATGGTCGCAGCCGGCCTTGAAGGCGTCGACTTTGTTGTCGCCAATACCGATGCGCAAGCCTTGTCAGCCTCAAGTGCTGACCGCCGCATTCAAATTGGCGGCAAGCTAACCGAAGGCTTGGGCGCTGGCTCAGACCCTGAGGTTGGTCGGCAAGCAGCTGAAGAGACCTTGGCCGAAATTACCGAGACTTTGCAAGGCTCGCATATGGCCTTTATCACCGCAGGCATGGGTGGCGGTACTGGTACCGGTGCAGCGCCAATTATCGCTCGCGCGGCTCGCGAGCAGGGTATTTTGACCGTCGGTGTGGTCACCAAGCCGTTCGATTTCGAAGGCGGGCGACGGATGCGTTCGGCAATTGCCGGTATTGAAGAATTGGCGCAAGAAGTTGATACGCTGATCATCATTCCAAATCAAAATCTGTTCCGCATTGCCAATGCGCAAACAACTTTTGCCGAGGCTTTCGCCATGGCTGACGAGGTTTTGCATTCAGGCGTGTCGGGGATTACCGATTTGATGATTAAGCCGGGCCTTATCAATCTTGATTTTGCCGATGTGCGCACGGTCATGAATGAAATGGGCAAGGCGATGATGGGCACCGGTGAAGCCACTGGTGACAATCGCGCTATTGAGGCAGCGGAAGCTGCCATTGCTAATCCATTGCTGGATGATGTGTCGATGCAGGGCGCCAATGGCGTGTTGATTAACATCTCAGGTGGCGATGACATGACGCTTTATGAATTGGATGAAGCGGCAACGCGGATCAAAGACGAAGTGGCTGCCGATGCCAATATCATCATTGGCTCAACCTTCGATGCCTCACTGAAAGGAACCATTCGTGTTTCCGTAGTGGCAACCGGTATTGAGAGTGAAGCAAAATTGCGTCCGGTCAATATGGTGGCATCAGCTGGCGTTATTGCTATGACACCAGCCCAAACACAAGCTCCAGAAGCACAAGCCGAACCGGAGCTTGCAGATGGCATGAGTATGCCAGAAGCGCCGGTTGCTGAAGCCGAGCCAATGTCTGCGCCAGCCACTGAATTGCCAAGCTTTTTGACAACCAAACCAGCGGTTGCGCCAAAGCAGGAAATTCCCAAACAGTCACGTTCTTTCATTGAGCGCGTGTTTGGCGGCAAGAAAAAACCACCGACCGACACCACCAGTGCTCTGGTCGATGCGGCGGAAGCTTCGGAGGCGCCCAGTGCGGATATGATGTCGAGTGCTTTCCAGCAAGCCGAAGCAGAGCTGCAGCAAGCTGAAGTGGCGGAAGCGGTAAAAGCCCCTGTGGCGCCGGTTCAAGAAGCCGCGCCAGCCGGTTTTGCCGCTGATCTTGATGGTCCAGCGCCAGTAACGGCGCCAATTATCAAGCCGAAGGAAGTCGCGACAGCCGCAGGCGAGAACGATTTAGTGGCCGAAATTGAGGTGAGAGAAACCGCCGAAGTGAAAGCCACTAAAACCGCTGAGGTTGAGGAGGTCGTTGAAGAGGCGCCAAAAATGCAAGCACCTGATGCACCGAAACAAGAGGCGCCGAAACCAGAAATGGCTAGCCAGCCAATCGTCAGCGCACCAGCTCCGGCGGCTGTCAGCACCTCTTCTGTGTCAGCCAGCGCGTCGGCGCCTGCGATGCAGTCGACGATGCAAACAACGGCAAGCAGCATGTCATCATCATCTTTCGATGCCGACCAGCTTGATATTCCGGCCTTCTTGCGCCGGTAAGGCGATAAACCCCAGTTAACTGAGGTTTTCTGGGGGATTGCAAAGATAACGCCCGGGTCTTGGCAGCAAGACGCCGGGCGTTTTTCTTTGTTACCATTTCGTAACAAAGGGCAATAAACTGTTATTTGAGCTATGCGGCCAGCTTGGCTAAAACGAGACTACCAAAAGGGGTCAAATGATTTGAGCCCAAAACAGATGAAAGTAGTCACGGCCTATGTCACCACCTCCAGCCAGCCTCGCGCAAATTCATGAGCGCTTTGCCACGGCAAGCCACGCAGATTTTGCGTCGGCGATTAAGATGGGCGTGTGGCAAACAACGGTCAAAGCATCTGTGAGCTGCGCCGGTATCGGCCTGCACTCTGGTTCTGAAGTTACCCTTACCCTACGTCCGGCACCTGCTGATACCGGTATTGTGTTTATCCGCACAGATGTTGAGCCGGCTGTTGAAGCCTATATACCCGCTGTTTGTGGTAGTGTTTGCGACGTCACCTTATCCTCCAAAATTGGCAATAAATTCGGTCACGTAGTTGGCACAGTCGAGCATTTGCTGGCCGCTTTGGCAGGCTTGCGGGTCGATAATGCGATTATTGAAATCGACGGCCCAGAAGTGCCGATTATGGATGGCAGCGCCCAGCCGTTTATTGAGTTGATTGAGCGCGCCGGTGTGTGTGAACTGCCAGTGTCACGCCGCGTTGTTCGTATTAAACAAGCCATTCGAGTTGAAAACAGCGACAGCTATTGCGAGCTTGTGCCTGACACAGAATGTGTTTTTGAAGCTGAGATTGATTTTGAAAGCGGCGCCATTGGTCGTCAGGCTTATGAAATGAAAATGGATGACGGGCGCTTTGACGACAAAGTCGCAAGTGCGCGGACATTTTGCATGTTGGCGCAAGTCGAAGCTATGCACAGCGCTGGTCTGGCGCTTGGCGGTTCCATGGACAATGCGATTGTGATTGACGGCGACAAAGTCATGAACGAAGAAGGCCTGCGCTCACCAAGTGAATTTGTTCAGCACAAGCTACTTGATGCGGTCGGCGATTTATATCTTCTCGGCTTGCATGTTGTTGGCCGTTATCGTGGTTATAAGTCTGGCCACGCGCTGCATAATAAGCTGCTCAATGCCCTATTTATGCAACCTGAAGCATTTGAAATCATCAGCTTGGCTGATGGAGAGCAAATTCTGGCCGCTGAATAGCAATAATTTAAGACATTTTCCGAAAGATTCTTTACAAACCTAGGGCAGGACTTGCTAAACTGTGAGTCCTATTGCTCGTGGGGCGGCATGTGCCAATTTCACGAGATTTTGTTTTACAGGGCGGACTTATGACTTTTCGGAAATCACTGGTACTCGTTCTTTCCGCCTTTGTGCTTGCCGCTTGCGGTGCCACAGCGGACATTGACGACACTTATGTTGAACGTCCGGTTGAGGAAATTTACAATTCCGCCTTTGAAGAGCTTGAGCGGCGAAATTACATTACCGCCTCGCGTGAGTTTGACGAAGTTGAACGCCAGCACCCATACTCCCTTTGGGCCCGCCGCGCTTTGGTCATGTCGGCCTATACCTATTACGTGCAAAACAAATATGACGAAGCGATTGCAACAGCGCGCCGTTTCCTAGCGCTTTATCCGGGCAATAGCCAAGCCGCTTATGCTTATTATTTGATTGCCATGTGCCAGTATGAGCGGATTTCAGACGTCAAGCGCGACCAACGCATCACTGAGCTGGCGCGTTATAGCCTGCTTGAGGTGATGAACCGCTTTCCTGACAGTGACTATGCCAAAGATGCCGCCCTCAAGCTCGATCTCGCGGTTGGCAATCTAGCTGGTAAGGAAATGGATGTTGGGCGCTATTATTTGAATCGCGGTGATTATGCGGCTGCCATTAAACGCTTTCGCAATGTAGTGATGAACTATAGCCGCTCGATGCATATTGAAGAAGCTTTACACCGTTTGACTGAGAGCTATTTATCGCTCGGCGTCACCCGCGAAGCGCAAAACGCGGCGGCCGTGCTCGGCTATAATTTCCCCGATAGCCCGTGGTATCGCGATAGCTATCGGATTTTGCGGCAGCGCGATTTGCAACCGGCAGAGGCCGAAGATTCATGGCTAAGCCGGACATTTAACGCGGTCTTTTAGGCGTCGGCGATGCTGATTTCGCTTTCCATTCGTGACATTGTTCTGATTGAACAGCTAGAGTTAGAGTGGCGCCCGCAATTGTGCACATTGACTGGCGAAACCGGCGCCGGTAAATCCATTCTTCTCGACTCCTTAGGCCTGGCCATTGGTGCGCGCGGCGATGCTGGGCTGGTCCGCCAAGGCTGTCAGCAAGGCAGTGTGACGGCGGTTTTCACCCTAACGCCAGAACATCCAGTGCAAGATATTTTACGCGCCCATGATTTGGCGGGGGCGCAAGAAACCGCCGATGAATTGATTTTGCGCCGCGTGCAGTCCAGCGACGGGCGCAGTCGGGCCTATTGCAATGATCAGGCGATTGGCGTCGGCCTCTTGGCCGAAATTGGCGCGCAATTGGTAGAAATCCATGGTCAAAATGAAAGTCAGGCTTTGACCGATGCCGCCACCCAGCGTCGGCTGCTTGACCGGTTTGGCAAGCTTGAGGGGCAAGCCAACAGCGTGGCGGCTGATTATGCCACCATGCAAACGGCGCAAAAACAGCTTGATGCCTATCGTGAGGCGATTGAAAAAGCCCGCAATGACACGGAATACCTCACTTATGCGCTGAAAGAATTGCGCGATCTAGCGCCTCAAGCTGATGAGGAAACCAGCCTGTCTGATGAGCGCATTTTATTGATGAATGCCGAGAAAATCGCCTCCGATCTGCGCGAAGCAGAGCAGTTTTTGCGCGGTGAACGCGGCGTCGAAACGGCGTTAAATAGCGCCCTGAAACGGCTGGAACGCGCCGCCCCGCAAGCCGCTGGTTTATTAGATGAAGCGGTCAGATCGATTGACCGCACACTGATTGAAGCGCGTGAGGCGAGCGAGGTTTTGGCCGTTGCCATGTCGCGCATTACCCATGATCCCGTGCGTTTAGAAAAAGTTGATGGGCGTTTATTCGCCTTGCGCGACATTGCCCGCAAACACAAGGTTAGCTGCGATCAATTGCCAGCTTTGGAAGAAAAATTTGCTCAGCAATTGGCCGATATTGACGGTGGCACCAAACGCTTGGCAGCCTTAGAGAGCGAAGCGCAAGCGGCCCGCGCGGCGTATCAGAAAGCGGCGCAAGATTTGTCTGCAGCGCGGCGCAAAATTGCTGCTGATTTAGATGTTTTGGTCAATCAAGAACTGGCGCCATTGAAACTCGATGGCGGGCAATTCACCACGCAAATCACCAGCGTCGCGCCAGAAGATGGCGGCCCGCATGGGCTTGATCGCATTAGTTTTGAAGCCTCGACCAATCCCGGCATGGCGCCGGGGGCGATTGCAAAAATTGCTTCAGGCGGTGAATTGGCGCGCTTCATGCTGGCCCTGAAAGTATCCTTGGCGGCACAGGGCGAGCCTTGCACACTGATTTTCGATGAGGTTGACGCCGGTGTCGGTGGCGCGGTGGCGGAAGCGGTTGGTGGTCGTTTGCAACGTCTGGCACAAAATGGCCAAGTGCTTGTTGTGACCCATTCGCCGCAAGTGGCAGCGCGCGGTGACTCGCATTGGCAAGTGCGCAAATCAGATGCCGGTCAGGGCATGAGCACGCAAGTGACGCTATTGCAAGATGACTTGCGGCTTGAGGAAGTGGCGCGCATGTTGGCCGGTGCCGCCGTGACCGATGAAGCACGCGCGGCGGCCCGACGGTTATTAGAGGCCTCGTAATGCAACAAATTGCCGTCAGTGAGTTAACCGAGCAGCAAGCGGCTGATGAACTGGCGCAATTGGCGGCCGAGATGCAGGCCCATGACCGTGCCTATTATGAGAATGACGCGCCGCTCATCAGCGATGCTGATTATGACGCGCTACGGCAGCGCAATTTGGCGATTGAGGCGCGGTTTCCGCATTTGAAACGGGCCGATAGCCCTTCTGACAAAGTCGGCAGCAAGCCCTCGCAAGCCTTTGGCAAGGTTGAGCACAAAGTCGCCATGTTATCATTGGGCAATGCTTTTGCGGCCGAAGATGTGGTCGATTTTGTTGCCCGCATTCGCAAGTTTTTAAGCCTTGATGACAGCCAAGAGCTGGCGATGACGGCTGAACCGAAAATTGACGGCCTGTCGGCCAGCCTGCGCTATGAAAACGGTGTTTTCGTGCAAGGGGCGACGCGCGGTGATGGGCAGATTGGCGAAGACATCACGGCCAATTTGAAACATGTGCCAGATATTCCGCAGCAATTATCGGGAGCCGTGCCAGAGGTCGTTGAAATTCGCGGTGAAGTGTATATGGATCACGCAGATTTTGCTGCCCTGAACGCCCGCCAAAAAGCCAGTGGCGGCAAAATATTCGCCAATCCGCGCAATGCGGCGGCGGGCAGTTTACGACAAATTGACGCCACTGTGACGGCTTCGCGTCCATTGCGCTTCTTCGCCTATGCCTGGGGCGATATGTCGGCCATGCCAGCGACCACGCAATCGGCGATGATTGCCTGTTTCTCGCAATGGGGGTTTCAAACCAACCCAGCCTTTGTGCAGGCTAATAGCGCGGCGCAGCTGATTGACCATTGGCGCACCATTGAGCAGCAGCGGGCCAGCCTTGGCTATGACATTGATGGAATGGTCTACAAAATTGACCGGCTGGATTACCAGCAGCGCCTTGGCTTTGTTTCGCGGGCACCGCGTTGGGCCATTGCCCATAAGTTTCCAGCTGAACAGGCGACAACAATTTTGCGCGCCATTGACATTCAAGTTGGCCGCACGGGCGCGTTAACCCCCGTGGCTAAATTGCAACCAGTGACCGTCGGCGGGGTGGTGGTGTCCAATGCGACCTTGCACAATAGCGATGAGATAGCCCGCAAAGATATTCGTGTCGGCGACCGTGTGACCATTCAACGGGCGGGCGATGTAATACCGCAGATTGTCCGTGTTTCAGTGGCGGATCGGGCGGCCGATGCACCGGCTTATGAATTTCCCACCCATTGCCCTGAATGTGGCTCAGTGGCGCAACGTGAACTCCGCGAAGATGGCACGCAAGATATTGTCACGCGCTGCACTGGCGGCTTGATATGCCCAGCCCAAGCGCGCGAAAGACTGAAACATTTTGTATCGCGCCGCGCCTATGACATTGACGGTTTAGGGCAAAAACAAATTGACGATTATTGGGCCTTGGCGCTGATCCGCAGCCCGCAGGATATTTTCACTCTAAAACAACGCTATAGCGATAATCCGCCGGATATTTGGCGCTATGGTTCGGGCAGCAAAGATAAAATTGGCACGCTCAAAGACAGCGCAGTGAAACTTTTTGCGGCCATTGATGCGGCCCGTATCATTGATCTCGACCGGTTTATTTTTGCGCTCGGCATTCGTCATATTGGCGAGACATCAGCCCGTTTACTGGCCCGCCATTTCGGCTCAATTGAGAACCTGCAAAGCCAGATGATGGCGATTTTGCAGGGCGATATGTTGGTGCGGGCCGAAATTGAAGCGATTGATGGGGTTGGCAATATTATGGTCGAAGCGCTGCTTGGGTTTTTTGCGGAAGCGCATAATCGCCAGACCATTGAGGCCTTATTGCAGGCCGGTGTGACGCCACAGGCTCTGCCGGAAGCCGCGCAGGATACGGCGATTGCGGGCAAGACCATTGTCTTTACCGGCACGCTTGAGAAAATGACGCGGGCCGAGGCCAAAGCACGGGCCGAGGCTATGGGCGCCAAAGTCGCTGGCTCAGTATCAGCAAAAACCGATATTCTTGTGGCTGGCCCGGGGGCTGGTTCAAAGCTCAAAAAGGCTGAGGAATTGGGCCTCGACGTGCTGAGCGAAGATCAATGGATTGAGATGGCGGCAATCAGCTAAGACGCGGTTTTTCATGCGCGATTTAAAGCGGCGCGCAGGCTTGTTTCAGCCACTTGCCAGCCGCCGCCGGTATCCGTGGGGCAATGGTTTTCACCACACGCGCATGATAGTCATTGAGCCAAGCGCGCTCAGCGCCGGTCAATTGCGCCACATCGATTAAACGCCGGTCGATTGGCGCCAAAGTCAGTGGCTCAAAACCATGCATGGGGCGCTGATTTTTGCGCCCTTGAGCAGCGGTCACATATTGCAAATTCTCAATCCGAATACCAAACCGGCCAGCCGCGTAAAAGCCGGGTTCATTGGAGACAATCATATTTTCCTGCAAGGCGACGGTGCCGCCCTTGGAAATCCGTTGCGGGCCTTCGTGCACTGACAAATAACTGCCGACCCCATGGCCCGTGCCATGGTCGAAATCTTGCCCATGCGCCCACAGCGGCGCCCGTGCCAGCGTATCCAGCTGCATGCCATTGGTGCCGGCTGGAAACCGCGCCATCGCCAAGCCAATATGGCCGCGCAAAACCCGCGTAAAGGCGTCAACGGCATCTTTGGGGGCGGCTTTTCCGCCGACGAGAAGGGTTCGGGTAACATCAGTGGTGCCTTGCGCATATTGGCCGCCACTGTCGATTAAATACAGCTCACCAGGGCGCAGGCGGCGATTGCTGGCATGGGTCACACGATAATGCACAATGGCGCCATTGGGGCCGCCACCGGAGATGGTATCAAAGCTTAAATCTTTCAATTGGCCTGATGCCTTGCGAAAAGCCTCGGCCTGTTTGGCGGCGTCGATTTCGGTGAGTTTTCCGGCGCTGGCATGGGTGTCGAACCAGTGCAAAAACTGACACAGGGCGGCGCCATCAATTTCATGAGCGGCAATGGCAGCGTTGATTTCAGCCTTGGTTTTGCAGGCTTTGGCCAAATTGCATGGGTCTTCCATGCGGATAATTTCAGCGCCTTTGAGTTGCTCAAAAAACCAGCCGGGTGTTGCATGGGCGTCAATAATCACCTTTTTGCCGCGACAGGCGCGCAAATCGGCTTTCAAAATTTCTGGCGCTTTGACGCGAAGGCCTGGGCCTATATGGGTTTTGACTTTGGCTGACAGGCGGTCGGCGGCAATATACCAATCAAAGCTGGCGTTTTTGTGCAGCACGCCAAAAGACAGGGCAAATGGCGTGTGCGGCACGTCGCTGGCGCGAATGTTCAACAGCCACGCAATATTTTCCGGCTGGGTGATGAGCAATTGATCGGCTTGCGCTTGTTTTATGGTATCGGCCATGCGCCGCCGCTTATCGACCGATGACTGGCCGGTCAATTTCAGCGCTTGGGTAATCACTTTGGTTTCCGGTAAAGCCGGACGGTCTGGCCAAATCGAATCCACCAGATTGCTATCGGTAAAGAATAGTTTGCCGCCGGCTTGCGTCACTTTGCGCTGATAGGCTTCAATCGCCGTTTGGCTGTGCAGGCGCGGGTCAATGCCAATGGTTTGATTGCGCTTCAGCATATCGCCCAGCCATTGGCTTGGCGCGGTTTCCATTACCGGCACAATGTCGAGCAATTTCGTATCGACTTGTTGCGGGGCTTGCAAAATATAGCGCCCATCGACGAATAGGGCGGCTTTGCGCAGCATAATAATCGCCGTGCCCGCCGAGCCGCCAAAACCGGTTAGCCAGCGCAGCCGGTCATGCGCTTCGGGCACATATTCGCCTTGAAACTCGTCCTCACGTGGCACAATAAACCCATCCAGACCGATGGCGCGCAAATGTTTACGCAGGGCTGGAATACGTTGGTTGGTGGATTGCTGGCTGGGATTGTCTTCGAAACTCTGCATCATATGCCTATCTTAACGCCGCAAGAGCAGGCTCGTCCATGCCCCTCTTTGATGGTGTTGTTGCGGGTAAAACCCATGTTGCCGATAACGCGCCAAAATTGGCCGCACGTGTTGGTGTAACAAGCCAGATAAAATCAAATGCCCTTGCGGATGTAAAGCACGCTCAAACTCAGCCGCCAAACCATGCAGCGGGCGGGCCAAAATATTGGCGAAAATGAGATCATAGGGCGCTGCATCACGCAGCCGTTGATGCGCCATGCCGGTTGCCAAAAGCGTTTGAATTTGCGGCGCAACTCCATTTAGTCGGGCATTTTGCGCACTGACGCGCACCGCATCTGGGTCATTATCTGAGGCCATAATATGGCTGCAACCAGATTTCGCCGCTGCAATCGCCAATGTGCCCGAGCCGCAGCCAATATCGGCCACATGACGTGGCTTGGTGCGGCGCCTTAAATCGGCAAATAGCGCCAAACAGCCTTGCGTCGTCCCGTGATGGCCAGAGCCAAATGCCAAGCCGGCTTGCATGGCAATCAGCTTACGGCTGCCACGATGGACAAGCTGGTCATGCGTGCCGTGAACATAAAATGGCGGCACATAGACCGGCGGCAGGTTTTTCTGACTATCGCTGACCCAATCAGTAGTCGGCAATTTTTCAATATGCGCTTGGCTGTCTTGCGGCAGGTTCAAATTGGCCAATATTGGCTCAAAATCAAAATAGCCTTCGAGCTGGTGGCGCGCCCCTGTCACTGGTTTTTCATATAGGCCGCTGTCATCGTCAATCATCGGCAAGGCGCCAATCACACTGACGCCAGCCGCCTCCAAAGCGGCTTCTGCTGCTTCTGGTTCGGTGGTGGTGAGGGTTATTTTCCAGCAATCATTCATCAGCTGGGGTTAATGTTTTTCGACATAGCTGTCGAGCACCTTTTTGACGCCCGCCTTTTCGAAATTCACTGTCAGCTTATTGCCGTCAATCTCATCAATCCGGCCATAGCCAAATTTCTGGTGAAAAATTCTTTCTCCGCGTTGATGGGCGCTGCTTGACATGCTGGCCGATGCCGTTCTTTGGGTGGCGCGGGCTGGCTGGCTGGTTTCAAACCGTTTGCGATTGCTCTGCGCCCGCTGCCAGCCCGGACTTGTATAGCTGGAAGCGTTGAAATCATTGGCGAAACGGCTTTGAGTGGCAAAACCGCCGGTGCTATTTGGGTTTTCCAACACATCGACATGGTCATTCGGCAATTCGTCGATAAACCGAGACGGTAGGGCCGAGTTCCACTGTCCATGGGTGCGGCGATTGCCGGCAAAAGAAATCGTCGCCTTGCGTTTGGCGCGCGTAATGCCGACATAAGCGAGGCGGCGCTCTTCTTCGAGGCCCTTTTTGCCGCTCTCATCAAGACTGCGTTGGTGCGGAAACAGACCTTCCTCCCAACCGGGCAAAAATACATTGTTAAATTCCAGCCCTTTGGCGGCATGCAGCGTCATAATCGAGACCTTGTCGTCGTCATCGGTGTTTTGCGCTTCCATCACCAGCGAAATATGTTCGAGATAGCCTGTGAGGTTTTCAAAGTCATCCATGGAGCGCACAAGTTCTTTTAGATTATCCAGCTTGCCCGGTGCATCGGGCGATTTGTCGGCCTGCCACATTGCTGTATAGCCGCTTTCATCGAGCACCAACTCGGCCAATTCCGTGTGCGACATCGACGGCACCAGCTCGCGCCAGCGATTCATTGACGACAGGAAACCAGCCAAGGCGCGGCGGGCGGCGGGTTTTAGTTCTTCCGTTTCAATCAATAATTCACCAGCTCTGAACAGCGAAATACCCTGCCCACGGGCCGCTTCATGCAGGGTTTGCAGGGCCACATTGCCGAGGCCGCGGCGCGGCTTGTTACAAATCCGCTCAAATGCCAAATCATCGTCAATTTGCGCAATCAGCCGGAAATAAGCATTGGCGTCACGAATTTCTGCGCGCTCATAAAACCGCGGGCCGCCAATCACCCGATAGGGCAGGCTCAGCGAAATAAAACGATCTTCAAATTCGCGCATTTGAAAACTAGCGCGCACCAGAACCGCAATATCATTGAGTTTTTCGCCACTGCGCTGTTCGGCTTCAATGTCGTCGGCGGTCACGCGGGCTTCTTCTTCGCCGTCCCAAACGCCGCGCACCATCAGCTTGTCGCCGTCTGTGCGGTCCGTCCATAGGGTTTTGCCCAACCGCCCTTCATTGGCGGCAATCAGCCCTGAGGCGGCACCCAAAATATGCGGCGTTGAACGATAATTGCGCTCCAAGCGGATCACTTGGGCGCCGACAAAATCTTTCTCAAACCGCAAAATATTATCGACCTCGGCGCCGCGCCAGCCGTAAATCGACTGATCATCATCGCCGACGCAGCAAATATTGCTATGCGCTTGCGCCAGTAAACGCAGCCACAAATACTGCACCACATTGGTGTCTTGATATTCGTCGACCAGAATATGTTTGAAGCGTTGCTGGTAATCGCTCAAGACATCTTCATTTTCGCGGAACAGGCGCAGGCATTCGAGCAGAAGATCGCCAAAATCAACGGCATTGAGAATTTTCAGCCGGTTTTGATAATCAGCGTAAATTTTACCGCCCAGCCCATTGCCAAAATAATCGGCTTCACCGGCCGGTACGTCTTTGGGCGACCAACCACGGTTTTTCCAGCTGTCTATCAAGGCCGACATTTGCCGCGCGGGCCAGCGTTTTTCGTCAATATTCTCGGCTTTAATCAGCTGTTTCAGCAGCCGCAGCGTATCATCCATATCGAGAATGGTGAAATCGGGTCGCAGGCCCACCAATTCAGCATGGCGGCGCAAAATTCGTGCTGACAAAGAGTGAAATGTGCCAAGCCATGGCATGCCTTCGACGCTTTCGCCGAGCATATTTTCAATTCGCTCTTTCATTTCGCGGGCCGCTTTATTGGTGAAGGTCACCGCTAAAACTTGGCTCGGCCAGGCTTGTTGAGTGGCAATTTTGTAGGCAATGCGGGTGGTCAAAGCTCGGGTTTTACCGGTACCGGCACCGGCCAGCAGCAAAAGCGGCCCATCTTCGGCCAGCACGGCGGCGCGTTGTTCTTCATTCAAGCCATTGAGCAGCGGTTCGGTGCGATTGGCGTGTACGGCTTGGCGCGCGCGCTGCGATATGCTCAGCCCTTCTGATGAAGCTGAGCTGGGCGCAACAGGCGAGGCTGGCACCGGAGCGGGGGCGTCATCTGACGCCAAATCAAACGGATCGTCTTTCATGTCGCCTTAACTTAGATGATTCTTCATTGCCAGCGCACTATAGCATGCACAGGAGATTTGTCTGGCTTATAGCAAAATCACTGCGAGCTTGGTAAGCTGGTCAAAGCTGGCGGCCATGGGGGTCGTTGGTCGACATATCGAGTCATTCATGCGCCTTCCGGTTTTTCCGACGATATTTGTTTTGCTGTTCAGCCTGATTATTCTAGCTGTCGTGCCAATGCTGGTGCCTTTGGCGCCGCAACGCGCGGCGTTACAAAAGCTGATTAGTGAGAAAATTGGTCTGACCACGGTTATTCAAGGTGAGGTGCATCTGCGGCTTTTGCCGCGCCCGCAGGTTTTTTTGCATAATATCAATGTGCCTGAGGGGCAGTCAGGCGGCGCGCTTAAGGCCGCGCATATTGACCGCGCCGTCATTGATTTGTCATGGCGCGGCTTGGCTGACTTCACCATTGCCATTGGTCGCCTGACCATTCAAGACGCCGAAATCTATCTCAATATTGATGACAATCCGGCTGGTTTCATTGGCCGTTTTGCCGATGCTGAACTGCCGCCGATTGATATTGTGCGCGGGCATTTAACAGTGGCTGGTTTAAGCAGTGCCAATCCGATGCAAAAATGGGAGCTCAAGCGTTTTGATGCGCGATTGGGGCGCGGCGCGCTGGGGGATGGGCGGCGCTTCAACCTGCAACATCGTCCGCTTGATGGCCCTACCACGCGGCTGAGCATGGTACTGGGTGGCGGCCAGCCACGCAGGGCGATTGATATTCGCGCGCAAAGCGACGATGGCGACGGCTTGGAATTTAGTGGTTTTGTCCAAGGCAAAGAAAATTGGCAGGCGGTTGGTGAGGTCAATCTGAAATCAAGTGCTAATTTGGCCAATCTATTAGCTAGCGGGCTGGGGCTACAAATTGCTTCGTCTGGACGCAATACTGAATTATCTGGTCTGCTGCGGATGAACCGCACCAATATTGTCTCCGATGATTTGCAAGTGCAGGCGTTGGGGGCGGATTTTCGAACGCGATTGTCTTTGTTCTGGCCCAATGAAGAGCAGAAAACGCCGCATATAGAAGCGCGCCTTTCGAGCGGCTTCATTGATTTGACGCAGGTCAGGGCCATCGATGCGGATGCGCCGCAGCAAAATACCCAGAAATTCTTGGCGATAGGTTCAGATATTCTCGATGGCGCGACCGGGCGCTTGCGTGTTGAGGCCAATCGGTTTTCGTTCGCCGGAGAGAATGGCCGCGATTTATTGCTTTCTCTGAGCCACCAAAAAGACCGCTTGCGGTTTGAGCGCATCAGCGCCGATTTACCGTTTAATAGTTCCATATTGGGAGCCGGCGATGTGGTTTACGCCGAACAGGGGCCGGCTTTCAACGGTAGCTTTTCGGCCCGCAGTTCGGACACATTGGGCATGTTGATTTGGTTGGGCAAGATCACAAGCCAAGATTTTTCATTGTTCATCGAAAACGTCGATGAGTCGCGTGTGCAGCGTCTGAGTTTTGTCACCGATGTAACATGGTCAGATGAGAAGCTAACCCTGTCTGGCCTTGCTGGACGTCTGGGTGATGATCGCATTGACCTGGATTTAACTTTGCCCAGCGACAGGCAGATACCAAGCAAAATCAATTTGCGCATGCGTCGGCTTGACCTCGCCGATTGGGGGCTTGCCTCGGCTGGCAATAATGATTTACGGGCAACCAGCCTGTTGCCTAATTTAGATATTGGCAAGGCGTTTGCGCTTTCGGGTCTGGATGAAGAAACGTCTAATTTTGATGTGTCTCTGCAGGTCGACCGGCTGTATGCCGATGTCCGCGATATGGGGCCGCTGACTTTTGTCGGCGCGGCCAGAGAAGGTATCCTTTATATTAATAAAATGCTCCTGAGCGACTATGATGGCGCACAGATTCATATCAAAGGCGAACTCGACCACGATGGGCAAACTCATGGCGATGTCGAATTATCGTTAACTACTGATTTGGCGCAACCGCTCTTGGCGCCGGTGATGACCCGTCTGTCGCCATTTAATGTCAATGTCGAGGCCCCACTCAATCTTCAGGCGAGGTGGGACTTGTCGTCGCGGGCAGAGGAGAATTGGCCAAATGTTAAGCTTATCGCCAAGGGCCGTCTGGGCGACGTCGATTTATCACTGGATGTCACCAGCCCTGACCGCGGGTTAGACTTCAATGTCGCAGGCAGTAAGGTAAAGCTGGCGTTAAATGGGCCGGCAAATGATTTAGCGGCGCGGCTGAATATGCCTCAGCAATTCCGCGACGGCGCGAGGGGCGCATTGAAGGTCGACACCGAAGCGCAGGCTGGGGTTGTGATGTCATTGACCGGCAATTTGCAATTGCAAGACGATGAATTTGCTCTCATTGCCACTATTCGCCCCGACTCGACAGGCCGCCGTCTTGAGGGACTATTGCAAGCGCGTGGCGATGATCTGGTGCCCTTCATCAGCGATGCCCAGCAAGGCGCAGCCCCTCTAGCGTTTGACGGCAAAAGCCAAATCAGCGTGACCAAGGATGCGGTGAGTTTCTCCAGCCTTAATATGGCTTGGAATGAGGGCACTATATCGGGGCAGGGGCTTTATTCGCTGGCCGATGGCAAAAAACTCTTACGCGCCAATTTGTTGTTGGAGGGCTTTGACGGCAGCTCTTTTCTTCCTCAATTTTCAGGTGAAAACCGCTGGTCGCAAGAGCCGATGCGGTGGTTTTTGCTGGGACAAAGCAATGCTGATTTGGATCTAAGGTTCCGCAACGCCACCTTTGGGCGCCTTCCGGTTGAGAGTGCAGAAGCGCGTTTGAAAGTGCGCGACGGTGTGCTGGAGGCGCCGGAGATTGAAATCGCTGCTTTAGGCGGGGAGGTCATGGTCAGCTTGCAGGCAGAGGGTGGCAATTTGACACCTTTGTTCAATTTATCAGCTCGCTTTACAGATTTGAAATTGGCACAATTTTTCACTGCTTTTTACGATCAGCCATTTGTCGACGCCGATGCCAGTGGCACATTCGAAGCGCGTGGGCGCGGGCGCTCAGCGATGGAAATGATTGCCAGCCTGTCGGGCACGGCCAATGTTGAGACCAATGCTGGCCAGCTCGGGTTTCTTGCCCTGCCGCAGATGCAGGATTTAACGAAACGGTCTGAACCGCCACTGATAACTACATTTGAGCGCGGGCTAGGGGTGTTTAATCTGCGCGATGGCAAGGTTGAGACCGGCGCCGCAGAGGTGGTCTTCGGCCCATCACAAGAAGAAGGCAAATTGTCGGCGCGTCTTGATCTCATATCACGGCAATTGGATTTGACGGTTGATTTGGCCAGCACGCGGCCCAATCAAAAGTTGAAATTTTCATTGCAGGGCGATGTTGCTTTGCCAAAACTTGAGATTGAGGCGTTGGAGCCCTTCCCACCGCAAGAGGTGGGACAAGCACCGGTCGCTAGTTTGACGAATTAAGCAGCCATTGATGCGCCGCCACGCGCAAAGCGCTGGACAGGCTGGCCGGACGCTGGCTGGCGTCAATTTCGGCGATCAATACCGGCAATGAAACAGATTTTTCTTCCGCCATTTTTCGCAATGTTTGCCAAAAGATCGGCTCTAAAGACAGGCTGGTTGCGTGACCAGCAATGACAATCGAGCGTTTCTGAGGTTTTTCCATTGCCGGTTATTTCGGCGCAATCATATCTTCAGGGCGCACAATGGCGTCAAATTCTTCTTCCGTCACAAACCCACCGCCGACAGCTTCTTCGCGCAAAGTGGTGCCATTTTTATGCGCTGTCTTGGCCACTGTGGTGGCATTGTCATAGCCAATTTTCGGGGCCAAAGCCGTCACCAACATCAGCGAGCGCTCCATCAAATTGCGAATATTAGCCTCATTGGCCTGAATGCCGACAACGCAATTATCGGTGAAGCTCACCGCCGCATCGCCGAGCAAGCGCATCGACTGGATTAGATTATACGCCATCACTGGTTTGAACACATTTAACTCCATATGCCCCTGAGTGCCGGCAATGGTGATGGTTGTGTGATTGCCCATCACTTGGGCGCAGACCATAGTCATGGCTTCGCATTGCGTTGGGTTGACTTTGCCCGGCATGATTGATGAGCCGGGCTCATTTTCTGGCAGGCTCAATTCGCCCAAGCCGGAACGCGGGCCAGAGCCAAGCAAGCGAATATCATTGGCAATTTTATTCAATGAAGCGGCAATTGTGTTCAACATGCCTGACATTTCAACAAAAGCGTCATGCGCCGCCAGCGCTTCAAATTTATTTTCAGCGGTGACAAAGTCAAGGCCGGTGAAAGACGCAACTTCGGCGGCAAAGGCTTCCGCGAAACCGGGCTTGGCATTAAGCCCAGTGCCAACAGCTGTGCCGCCTTGGGCCAGTGCCAAAAGCCGAGGCAGTGAGGTTTTGACGCGCTCAATGGCGTATTTCAATTGTGTGGCATAGCCGGAAAATTCCTGTCCTAATGTCAGCGGCGTGGCGTCTTGCAAATGCGTACGGCCAATTTTCACCACATCAGCCCATTGCTCGGACTTGCTTTGCAAGGCGGCGTGCAAATGCTGTAGCGCCGGTATCAGGCGGTTGGCGGCTTCTTCGGCAGCGCCAATATGCATGGCGGTGGGGAATGTGTCATTGGATGATTGACTGCAATTGCAATGGTCATTTGGGTGGACAGGTGTTTTTGACCCCATTTCACCGCCCATAAGCTCAATCGCCCGATTGGAGATGACTTCATTGGCGTTCATATTTGATTGCGTGCCAGAACCGGTTTGCCAGACGACCAAAGGAAAATGGTCGTTTAGTTTACCTTCCGCCACTTCAGTTGCCGCTTGCACAATCGCCGCGCCAATGTCGCTTTGCAGATTGTCTAATTTCATATTGGCTTTGGCCGCCGCCATTTTCACAATGCCCAACGCCCGCACGAGAGGCAGCGGCATGGTTTCACCACCGATTTTGAAATTGCCGAGAGAGCGCTGCGTTTGCGCGCCCCAATATCGATCGGCCTGCACATCTAAGGGGCCAAAACTATCGGTTTCAATACGTGTATCAGCCATCGGCCATCTCCGCTCATAGATTAATCTGCAAGGGGAATAGCATAGCTCGACGCTATCGCCAATATGGGCCGCTCATTTAGCTGTTACTTGTCGCGGAAACTGTCGAGGCTAATCACTTCACCGGCTGGCTTTTCGTCGGTTTCTTGGTCGCTGCGGGCCTGGCTTACAAACACGCTATCTTCATTATCATCATCAAATATGGTATCGTCTAAGTCATCGACATCATCAAATTCTTCATCTTCAAACATCAGGCCAAAGGCGACCGAGGGGTCGTAAAATTTACTAATGGCCGCGAAGGGCACAATCAGCGTTTCTGGCTGCTGATTGAAGCTCAACCGCACTGAGAAATGCTCTTCCTCGACCGTTAAGTCTTCGAATTGATTTTGCAAAACAATGGTGATTTCAACGGGGTGGGCGGCGCGTAATTTGTCGGACATCACCACGCCTTGGTCTTGTGTGCGATAGGTGATGTAAAAATGATGCTGGCCAATCAAGCCTTTTTCGGCGGCTTCGGCAATCACCTCGCGCACCACGCCCAACAGCGCTTTTTGCGCTCGACTTGCATAATCTATTTTATCTTCCGACATTGTTGCTTTTTTCCTTGGCCCTCAAAAAAGTGGAAGGCTTCTGTTGCCAGGTGCCTTCCGAACCCCGCCATGCTCCTGCGACGGAGATGGACTTTAAGTGAAGTTTAGGCGCTGCTATGCAGCGACTGCTACTTCCGCGTAGTTGTCATTTGCAACTATCATAATGGCCCGATAACGATGGTACCATGCCGAGCGACGGATACATCCTTTACGCCCTCGTCGATCCTGGTTCGCCCCCATAAACTGGCAGAAAATGGTGGAGGCGCCGGGTACTGCCCCCGGGTCCGAATGGTTTATTACGAAGTCCGTGTATCGCCATAGTCGGTAAACCGACAGATAAGTTATAACATTCTTCACAGCAAAATAACAGGTCGAAGTGAAAACCGATTGCAGAGTGATTAAAGAATCGGTGACAATGCGTCCATGCAACAGTATCTCGAACTCCTTGATCGTGTGCTTTACAAGGGCGTAAAGCGTGAAGATAGAACCGGCACTGGCACGCTTTCAGTGTTTGGCCATCAAATGCGTTTTGACCTGAGCCGAGGCTTTCCGGCTCTGACCACGAAAAAGCTACATTTGAAATCCATTATTCATGAGCTTTTATGGTTTCTTTCCGGCGACACGAACATTCGTTATTTGAAAGAAAATGGCGTGTCGATTTGGGATGATTGGGCCGATGAAAATGGCGATTTGGGGCCAGTTTATGGCCGCCAGTGGCGCAGTTGGCAAACCCCAAGCGGCCAGCATATTGACCAGATTACGCAATTAATTGGGCAATTGAAAAGCAATCCAGATTCACGCCGTCACATTGTCACCGCATGGAACCCGTCAGATGTTGACGATATGGCCTTGCCGCCGTGCCATTGTCTGTTTCAGTTTTATGTCGCCAATGGCAAATTATCTTGTCAGCTCTATCAGCGCTCGGCTGATATTTTCCTCGGCGTGCCGTTTAACATTGCCTCTTACGCGCTGCTGACGCAAATGTTGGCGCAAGTCTGCGATTTGAAACTCGGTGATTTCGTTCACACGCTGGGCGATGCGCATTTATATCTCAACCATATTGATCAAGCGCGCCTGCAATTGCAACGTCGCCCGGGGGCGCTGCCGAGCCTGAAAATCAACCCTGAGGTGAAAGATATTTTTGCCTTCACCTTTGATGATTTCGAATTGCTGGACTATCAAGCACAAGCCCACATTGCTGCGCCGATAGCGGTCTAGCCGATGCGCATTGAAATGATTGTCGCTGTGGCAGAAAATGGTGTTATTGGCCATCAGGGCGATATGCCGTGGCGCCTGCCGGCCGATTTGAAACATTTCAAACAAATCACCATGGGCCTGCCGATTATCATGGGACGTCTAACTTGGATGTCGCTGGGGCGGGCGTTGCCCGGCCGATTAAATATCGTTATCAGCAGCCAAGACCTCAATTTGCCCGAGGGCGTGGTGCAGGCCAAAACGCCGCAAGCGGCTTTGGCCTTGGCTGACAGTGATCGGGTGATGATTATCGGCGGTGGGCAAATCTACAAAGCCTTTGAGGCGCAGGCTGAGCTTATTCATCTCACGCAAGTGCATGCGGCGCCGGAGGGCGACACGTTTTTTGCGTTGCAAAATGCCGATGCTTGGCGCGAAACCGCGCGTCAATCTTTTGCCGCTGACGAAAACAATAGCGCCGCCTATAGTTTCGTGACCTTGGTCAGAGTTTAAGGAGCAGCCCCGTGCAAACCATTGCCACTGATTTACAATTCCCCGAAGGCCCAATTGCCATGGATGATGGCTCGGTAATTTTGGTGGAAATTGCGCGTGGCACATTGAGCCGTGTGCTGCCAGGCGGGCGGGTTGAGGTGATTGCAAATTTGGGCGGTGGCCCAAATGGCGCCGCTATCGGCCCTGATGGTGCGGTTTATGTTTGCAATAATGGTGGCTTTGATTGGCACAGATCAGGCGGGCGGATTTTCCCCGGTGACGCGCCCGACAATTATTCCGGCGGCCGCATTGAGCGTGTCGATTTGAGCACCGGCGCTTTTGAGGTGCTTTACACGGCCTGCGATGGCGTGCCACTGCAAGGCCCGAATGACATTGTGTTTGATGCACAGGGCGGGTTTTGGTTCACTGATTTGGGCAAATCAACCGGACGCTTGAAAGACCGAGGCGCGGTTTATTACGCCACGATAGATGGCAATCATATTGAGCAAATGCTGTTTCCCATTGAAACCCCAAATGGCGTGTCTTTAAGCCCTGACGAAACGCGGCTTTATGTGGCCGAGACCCAAGGCGCGCGGCTTTGGGGCTTTGACATTGCCAGCCCCGGCAAATTGGCACCGCCAGCGGCCACCAGTTCAAAAACCTTTATTGCCTCACCGGCCGGCCTGAGTTTTTTTGACAGTATGGCCGTGGAAGCCGATGGCACAGTTTGTGTGGCAACGATTGTTAATGGCGGTATCAGCCGCATAAATCCCGATGATGGCAGTATCCGCCACGTCGCTACCGATGACCCAATGACGACAAATATTTGTTTTGGCGGCGATGATTTGAAAACCGCCTATATGACCTTGTCGTCAACCGGTCGTCTGGTTTCCACGCCGTGGGATACAGCTGGATTGGCGCTTAATTTTTTGAATAAATAGCGGCCATTTCTGCCAGCACCACGGCTTGTCCACAATGCCGCGCGCCATGCGCGTCGACCTGCATAATCGGTGGGCCATATAGCACATACCCATCGCGCAAAGCGTCAGACACGCGCTGACAGAAAACAGCATCATCTGTGCCGGTCAAAAACTTATAGGCTTTTGCTTGGCTATCAGTCATTTTGGCTTCCTTTTGAGGTTAATTGCGTCAACACCGCATCGGCAAGGGCGGCGAAGGCATGGCCACTATAGCCGGCCATGTCGGCGACGGCCGCTGGCATGCCAGATTCGCTGGCCGCTTGTATGGCTGGGTCAAGCGCCAGACTGGCCAAACACGGCAAGCCCGTTTGCGCCGTCATTGTTTCGCCACCGGCTTCACCAAATGGGAATAATTTGCTGCCATCAGGGGCTTGCATGTAGGCCATGTTTTCGACCATGCCGAGCACCGGAATATTTACCTTTTCAAACATGCCAATGGCGCGTTTGACGTCGGCCAAAGCTAGGCTGCTGGGGGTTGAAATAATCAACGCACCGGCAACCGGAATACGCTGCGCCATGGTCAATTGAATGTCGCCCGTGCCGGGCGGCATGTCCAATACCAAAATATCTAGCTCCGGCCACTCAACATCATTTAACATTTGTATCAGCGCGCCTTGCACCATCGGGCCGCGCCAAATCATCGCTTGTTCGGGAGGCACCATATAGCCAATCGACATGGTGGCGACGCCGTGGCGGTCAATCGGGATTAGTTTTTTCTCATCGGTGACGTCAGGGCGTTCGGTGATGTTCAGCAATTGCGGCGCCGACGGGCCGTAAATATCTGCGTCCAACAGGCCCACGCGTTTGCCAGCCTGTTGCAAAGCAAGCGCCAAATTGACGGCAATGGTCGATTTGCCAACGCCGCCTTTGCCGGAAGCAACAGCAATCACTGCGCCAATACGGTCAAACACTTCTGGCACTTCGCGATTGGGTTCGCGGGCCGGTTTGTCGGTAGATGCTTGAGCCTCAACTGCTGGGGCGGCCTTGTGGGCGGTCATGACGCAGGTCACTGACAAAACCCCCTTAATGGCGCCGACCGCACCTTCCGCCTGTTGCTTCAACGCTTCCAGAGTTTCTGTCGCCAGCCCGCCAACTTCCAGCGAAAAGCCGACGTTTCCTGACTTAATCACCACCCCTTGCACGCGTCCGGCGGCGACAATATCTTGCGCTTCATTTGCACCGTGAATCTGGCTGAGGGCGTGTCGAATGTCGTCTTCTTCTAACATTGGCGAAAAATTCCTTAAATAAACGTCCCAATTCGTGGGAATCACTTGAAACACAGGCTCGGACAACCCACATTGGGTGGGAGAGAGTGTTGCATATATAAGCTGCTTGCAAAACATCGCAAGTCGGC
>JAHEGN010000017.1 GCA_024645085.1 Rhodobiaceae bacterium | reverse complement strand
GAAAAATGGTGCCGGCAGCAAGATTTGAACTCGCGACCCTCTGATTACAAATCAGATGCTCTACCAACTGAGCTATGCCGGCACTGGCGCATGAAATAACCATAAACCAGCCAGAGAGCAAGCGGTTTTTGACGTTTCTACTAAGTTTTTAACCCACAACTAAACCACCACTCAGCCACTAAAGGGCCACTACGGCGCCACTGCCTCACCCGCACCAAGCGGGCGGGCGCGCGACCAGGCGATGAAGCTGAAGACAGTGATATACATGACAAATAAATACATAATGCCAGTAATGGCAAATTCCGCCCGCTGCAAAAGACTGAGCGCAATGACAAAAGACAAAATATAATTTTGTACGCCAATCTCAATCGAAATACTGCGCGCCTGCCGCTCGCCTAGCGCAAAACGCCGCGCCACAATAAAGCCAATCAGCATCATGCTGGCGTTCAGCAATAAGCTAATCAGCCCCGCATCAAGCATAATATTCAACAATTGATGGCGCAATGACCACAACATCACAGCCATGGTGAACAGCAAAAAGGCGAAGGATAAACGCGTCGCCCAGGGCTCAATAAGCGCCGCCATAGCGGTGAAAAAATGCCGAAAACTCATGCCAATTATCACCGGCACAATCAGCGTGATGAAAATAAATACCATCGTGCGCACCACCGGCAGACGAATATCGCTGGCTTCACCAGCGAATATGTCGAGCCCAAGATTGACGTAAAACGGCACAGTCAATAAGGCCGCCAAGCCGGAAATCACCGTCAACACAATGGATAAGGCGACATCGCCGCGCGCCAAATGGCAGAAGAAATTCGACGTCGCCCCGCCCGGACACGCGGCCAGTAATATCAGCCCAATGCCAATGGCCAAGGGCGGTTGCAGCAGCCACACGAGAAAAAACCCTGCCAGCGGCAAAACCAGCAATTGACCAATCAGCCCAAGCGCCACGCCGCGCGGGTCAGTGCCAATTTTGGCAAAATCACGCAGCGTCAAAGTCAGCCCCATAGTCAACATAATGACCCAAAGCGCTATTGTGCCAAGCAGCGATAGCGACACGCCAAAAACTTGCATGCCCAATAGGTTGAGACCGTCAAGACTGGTATGCATCATGGCGGTTACACGTCTTGCTTGGGCAAGTCCCAACCGGCTTTGGCGACAAAGGCTTGGTCATCGGCTATCAAACCGGCAACCGACGGGCGGGCGCTGCAGCGCTGATAATGCGCCGCC
Organism: Rhodobiaceae bacterium; assembly: GCA_024645085.1. Lineage (GTDB taxonomy): Bacteria > Pseudomonadota > Alphaproteobacteria > RS24 > RS24 > JAHEGN01. The sequence goes on along the minus strand of JAHEGN010000017.1, from coordinate 33,082 downwards.
AAATTCGGAAACCGCGTGGCCGGAATATCAAAGCCAACAAATGACAGACTATATAATTGGCAAGTGACGGCAATATCGGCGATTGAGAAGGCATCGCCAGCAAACCATGTTTTGCCATCTAATTGGTTTTCCAAATAGGTCAGCAATGTTTTGGCGACCGTTTCAAAACCCGCTTTGGCAGCTCCATAATCAGCCGCTTTGCCGCTTGCCAGATTGAAAAAAACCGGCCGAAACACGCCCATGCCTATTTTCGACGCCATTTCGCTGTCGCAAAATTCTTCAATCCACAAAGCCCGCCCAAGCGCTTCCGCCGCCGCTGGAAATAATGCTGGTTCTGGCTTTAAGCGGTCGAAATAGGCGCAAATTGCCGAACTGTCATTAATCGCATAATCAGGATTGGCCGGATCTGGCAACAGCGCCGGAACGCGTTTTAACGGGTTTATGCGCTCAAAGCCTTCCGGCCAGCCAAGCGGACTTGGCCGCGGGTCATAGGCATAATCAATGGCTTTTTCTGCCGCCACAATACGGGCTTTTTTGACAAAGGGGGAAAGCGGCGCGCCAAGTAATTGCATAATCATCTCCGTTACAAACTGTGGTCATTTTGACCCAAGCCATGGCTCAGCGCAAGCAGCAACAGCTTTGACCTTGGCCGCAGCAATGCTAGTGTGGGCGCTTGTTGGGGGAAATCATGAGCCTTATTTTTGCAGCTAAATCAATCATCACCATGAATCCAAGCCAAGCGCGCGCCACTCATATGGCGGTGCGCGATGGCCATATTCTCGCCGTCGGCGACGCCAGCCATATTGCGCAATGGCGGCAGGCTTGGGGCGACATGCCAATTGACGAAAGCTTGAGCGATAAAATTTTAATGCCCGGCTTTGTCGAGGGCCACACGCATATGATGGAAGGCCTGTTCTGGAATTATGACTATGTCGGCTATTACGACCGCGAGGGGCCGGACGGCAATGTGATTGCTGGTTTGAAATCGATTGACGATGTTGTCGCCCGCCTGTCGCAGATTAACCAGCAGCGCGACGATAAAACCCAACCGCTGATTGCCTGGGGATTTGACCCGATCTTTTTCGACGGACGGCGGATGAATACGGCCGACTTGGACAAGGTCAGCACGGATTGTCCGGTGATTGTGCTGCACGCCTCTTTGCATATTCTCAACACCAATAGTCTGGTGATTGAGCAAGCCGGCGTGACACCGGGCGATAATAATGAGGCGGTGCGGCGCGACGAAAATGGCCACCCATCGGGTGAATTTTTGGGGCAATTGGGCATGTATATGGCAATGCGCACCACGGGGCTGGATCTTTTGGGGGCGGCGGGCTCAGCCCAAACGCTGATAAATTTCGCCAATGTGGCGCGCCAAACCGGCGTCACCACGGCCACTGATTTGGCCAATCCAGTGCCGGTTGAGGCGGTGCAAACCATGCGCGACACTGTTTCGCAAGATAGTTTTCCCATGCGCTTGGTGGTGGCTTTTCAAGGCGGCGGCGCCGACCCGCAAGCCGGTATTGCCAGAATTCAGGAATTACAAAGCCAGCAAACCGATAAATTGCGGTTTTCGCTGGTTAAATTTGTCGCTGATGGTTCGATTCAAGGATTTAGCGCGCGGCTTAAATTTCCCGGCTATTTCAACGGCGCCGATAATGGCCTTTGGTATATTGAGCCCGACCGGTTGAAAGCGCTGATTTCAGCCTATCATGCGGCTGGTATTCAGATTCACATTCACACCAATGGCGACGAATGCACAGATGTGGCGCTTGATGCGATTGAAGCGGCCTTGCGCGAAAACCCATGGCCCGACCACCGCCATACATTGCAACATTGCCAAATGGCCAATCGAGCGCAATTTAAGCGCATGGCCAAATTGGGGGTTGGGGTTAATCTGTTTTCCAATCATTTATATTATTGGGGTGATGCGCATATTAACATCACCATGGGCCCCGAACGCGCCGCTCGACTGGATGATGCCGGCGGGGCGCTGGCGGAAAACGTGCCCGTGGCCATTCACTCTGATGCGCCAGTGACAGCATTGGCGCCGCTATTTACCGCTTGGTGTGCGGTCAATCGGGTGAGCTCCAAAGGGGTGAAATTGGGCGGCGAGACGGAAAAACTGACGGTCGAACAAGCGCTTTATGCCATCACAATGGGGGCCGCCTATTCGCTGCATATGGACCATGAAATTGGCAGTCTTGAAGTCGGCAAACGCGCTGATGTAGCAATTTTGGAAGCAGACCCATTGCAAGTTGAGGCCGCGCATTTGAAAGATATTGCGGTTTATGGCACGATTTTGGGCGGCAAGGTTCACGTCAATAAACGCGGCGCAAAATAGAGAATGAGCAATAAAGTCGTCCCCATCACCATCATCGCCGGATTTCTCGGCACGGGCAAAACCAGCCTGTTGAACCATCTTTTGGCGCATGCTGAGGGGCGGCGATTGACGGCGCTGGTCAATGACTTTGGCGCATTGAATATTGATAGCGAATTAATTGCGGCGCAAAATGGCAATCAAATATCGCTGGCCAATGGCTGCGTGTGTTGCTCGATTGGCGATGATTTAACGCTGGCTTTGGCGCAAGTGATGAATCAAACGCCGCGCCCAGACCATATTTTGATTGAAGCCAGCGGCGTCGCTGATCCGGCGCGGATTGCTGGTTTTGCCCAAGTTGACCGGGAGTTGCGCCTCGACGGTATTATTACGCTGGTCGACGCCCTCGCCCATCAGCGCCACGCCAATGACCCACATTTGGCGGATAATTATCAGCGGCAAATTGCGGCTGGGCATTTTTTGCTGCTGTCGAAAACAGATTTGGCAAGCGCCGCCCAGACGCACAGCGTTAGCCAGCAATTGGCAGCGCAAAAACCAACAACGCCGATTGCCATAATTGAGCATGGGGTGTTTGACGCAAAGGTTTTGCTGGGCCTCAATGAGACCGGTCTATTGCCAGCGCAAGCAGAGATTAAGCATGACTTGCGGCAGTGGTCGGCGCATATGACGGCGCCTGTGCCGCGACTTGATTTGCTTAATAGCCTGAGCACGCTGGCACCACATTTATTGCGCGCCAAAGCGGTTTTGCACGATGCCGAAGGGGCTTATGTGCTGCATTACGCTGGCGGGCAAAGCTCTGTATCACCCTTTGACGCCAGCCCGTCGGGGCATTTTGTGTTGATTGGCAAACCAGATATGCCTGATGACGCCAGCCTGGAGCAGCTTTTGACGCCGCAGGCGCCCTTGCCCGCCCACCGGCAAACCGAGGCCAGGCAATGAGCTGGGACCTGCCAACGCGGCTGTTTCACTGGAGCTTTGCAGTGGTGATTATTGGCGCTTATATTTCCGGCGAAAATGGCTTTACCAATGGGCATGAATTATTTGGTCTGAGCGCTCTTGGGCTCTTGGTGTTTCGCTTTATTTGGGGGTTTGTTGGCCATCAAACGGCGCGATTTTCATCGCTGCTGCACAGCCCAAAAATTATTTGGGCCTATGTCACAGCGGTTATGATGCGTCGCCCACCGCATTACATCGGTCATAATCCGCTCGGCGGGCTGGCCGTGGTGGCGCTGTTCGCGGTCACTGGCGGCATGGCACTCACCGGCCCGTGGAATAGCGACGATATTTTATATGACGGGCCAATGGCAGTGATTGCGCCAGAGCTTTTTACGCAATTTTCGCCAATCGCCGGCAAATGGCACGACCGGTTACATTTATTGGTCATTCCGCTGGTCGGCCTGCATTTATTGGCAATTTTGGTGCATAAAATATGGCTCAAAGAGCCGCTGGTAGCGCGGATGATCAGCGGCACGGATTTTGCTAATAATATGGGCGCGCCAATTAGCCCGACGCGCAGCCGTTATGGGGTGGGACTATTGGTTATTTGTGTCGCTGGCGCTTTGTCTCTCGCCTTGCTGACACCAAATTATTGAGGCGGTGCTGACGCTGACTGGATTATTTCTTATTGCGGTAGGATTGATGACAGGATTTGCATGTGGCGCCCAAATCTTTCGCCGCTTGCGCGGTTTTAGCCTTATCGCCACTCGCGGCCATGGCCGCTAAATGCCGCGCTGCTGCTGCATTGGCTGCCGCTTTATTTGAGAAATCATCTTGGTTTTCCCAAATCGCAGGCTTGGCGCCTTCGCTTTTGCTGCCTTGGGGAAAATACACTGGCATTTTATCGGCCCAGTCGGCCATTTTTGTCGCCGCTGCTTCAATGGCGGCAAAATCGCCTGCCCCCAAATGGGTTTTGAAAATCGCCTGAATATCGCGACCGCTGGTCTTGAAATTATCAATGCGTTTTTCGACAACCGCATCGACATTGGAGTCATGCTTGCCATGATGCGCCGCCTGCGCCGACATGGTGAACACCATGCCGGTTACCGCAAGGGCGGAAAAAATATGCCGATAGATTGTCAAATTAAACTCCAATTAATCGCGGAATGATGGATCGAGGCGATCCAATTTGCGCAATAAAGCCGGCCACGCCAGCATATCAACGCCAGAGGTGAACAGGGTTGATGACTGTGCCTCAGTGGTCGCCAAGGCTTCTTTACTCGGCATGTTCAATTCTGCCACTTGGGCACGAACTTGTGCTGTACAGGCGCGCTCAAGGAAATAAATGGCGACAAAGGCCAAGGCGCAATTTTCGCCCACCGCCAGCGTGCCGTGATTGCGCAGCATGAGCAGTTTTTTGTCGCCAATATCGTTAATCAAACGCTCGCGTTCATCTAAGTTAAGCGCCACGCCCTCATAGTCGTGATAGGCCAAATTCGGTATCACCAACATCGAAGGTTGGGAAATTGGCAGCAAGCCGTCCTTTTGCGCTGACACGGCCACACCATCATCTGTGTGCACGTGCAACACGCATTGCGCATCTTCACGGGCCGAGTGAATGGCCGAGTGAATGGTGAAACCGGCTGGATTGACGAAATACGGGCTATCCATAACGATATTGCCCTCAAGGTCAATTTTAACCAAGCTGGAGGCGGTGATTTCTTCAAACAACATGCCATAAGGGTTGATCAGAAAATGGTGTTCTGGCCCCGGCACGCGCACGGAAATATGCGTGAAAATCATATCATCCCAGCCATACATGGCAATCAAACGATAGGTCGCGGCCAAATCTACCCGCAAGGCCCATTCTTCGGCACTGACCAAATCTTTGACGCTTTTCATTTCTTCTGCAGCTGACATTTTTATCTCCCCATTAATTGTGTTGACGCGGGCAATGTATCGCGGCCCAGCGCCAGGTTTTAATTTAACCTATCATCATGCAAAACACGATTTATGGCAAGTTGCCAAATGTGTTTTTTTGCCGCTCTGTGCGCTGCATCCATGGACGGCTCAAACTGGCTTTGCAGCGCCCAATTGGCCGCTAAGTCTTGCAAATTGGCAAACCAACCAAGCTGCAACATGGCCAGCATGGCGGCGCCGAGCGCCGTAGTTTCGGTGATTTCTGGCCGGTCGATTGGGCAGTCGCACATATCGGCGAGGTTTTGGCATAACCAATCATTGGCCACCATGCCGCCATCAACCCGCAAATGAGGCGGCACATCGAGGCCAGCCGCCGCCATATCATCGCCAATTGCCTGCATTAAATCGGCGGTTTGCAAACTCACCGCTTCAAGCGCCGCACGGACAATTTCAGCCCGCCCGGTATCGCGGGTCATGTTAAAAATCGCCGCCCGCGCATTGGGCGCCCAATGCGGCGCGCCAAGGCCGGTGAATGCAGGCACCATCACCACTTGGCTGTCAGCCCGCGCCTGCTCGGCCAGCGCTTGCGTCTGCGACGCTTTTTCAATAATTTGCAAGCCATCGCGCAGCCATTGAATAATCGCGCCAGCCATGAAAATACTACCCTCAAGGGCGTAATAGGTTTGGCCATTAAGCCGATAGCCAATGGTCGTCAGCAAACGGTTTTGCGACGCCACCGCCCGCGTGCCCGTATTGGCCAAGACAAAACAGCCGGTGCCATAGGTTGACTTAATCATGCCGGTTTGAAAACACGCCTGACCAATGGTCGCCGCCTGCTGGTCGCCAGCCATGCCACAAATCGGTAGGCTTGCGCCCAAAACCGAGGCCTCACTATGGCCGAAATCAGCGGCATTATCGCGGACTTCCGGCAATAGGCTGGCAGGAATATTGAACAGCGCTAATAAGTCTTCATCCCATTGATTGTCGTGAATGTTAAATAGCGAGGTGCGCGCGGCATTGCTGGCGTCGGTGACATGCGCCTGCCCATTGGTCAATTGCCAAACCAGCCAACTATCAATTGTGCCAAAGGCAAGCTCGCCAGCTTCCGCCCGCGCCCGCGCGCCATCGATATGGTCAAGCAGCCAAGCGAGCTTGCTGGCCGAGAAATAGGGGTCGAGCAAGAGGCCGGTTTTGGCGCTGACCATGGCCTCATGACCTTGCATTTTCAAATCGTCACAAAATTCTGCGGTGCGCCGGTCTTGCCAAACAATGGCATTGGCCAACGGCTGGCTGGTGGCACGATCCCATAAAACGACGGTTTCGCGTTGATTTGTAATGCCAATACCGGCGCAATTTTCGGCGCCGTTTTCATCCAACACTTGCCGACATACTTGCAGCGTGGTCTGCCAAATTTCCAACGCGTCGTGTTCCACCCACCCATCGGCTGGGAAAATTTGCCGGAATTCGCTTTGCCCAAGGCCGAGCACTTGACCATTGCGAGCAAAGGCCAAAGCCCGCGAAGAGGTTGTGCCTTGATCAATACTGAGAATAAACTGGTCGCTCATATTTTTCTCCTGCCGGTTGCGCTAATGCATTTCACGCTAAACCGTGATACTCAAACTATGCAATATAAGTGCACCATGTTATAGGCCGTAGAATGACACAGAAACTCGACACCCGAAAGCTGGCTTTTGTTGCCAGCAATAATCCAGATGCTGAAGCGGCGCGGCAGAGTTTGCATGCCCGCTATAATGGTGTCGAGGTCGACCAAGCCGACGTGATTATTGCGCTAGGCGGCGACGGGCTCATGCTGCAAACACTGCATGCCAATATGAAAAATGGCACGCCAATTTTTGGTATGAACCATGGCTCCATCGGTTTTTTGATGAACCGGTTTGAAGAAGATGGGCTGATTGACCGCCTCAGCCAAGCCAAATTATCTTTGCTGCACCCGCTGAAAGTGATTGCCAAAACCGCCAGTGGCGAAACCCATGAGGCATTGGCCATTAATGAAGTGTCACTGCTGCGCGAAACAGCGCAAGCCGCCAAGCTAGAAATTTCTATTGATGGGCGCGTGCGCATGGAAGAATTGATTTGCGACGGGGTTTTAGTGGCAACGCCAGCCGGTAGCACCGCCTATAATTTATCTGCGCATGGGCCGATTTTACCCATTGATGCGGCACTTCTGGCGTTAACGCCAATTTCTGCTTTCCGGCCGAGACGCTGGCGCGGCGCGGTTTTACCGGAAAAGGCGCAAGTCATTATTAAAACCCAAGAGGCCGACAAACGTCCGGTCAGCGCGGTCGCCGATCACGCTGAATTTCGTGACGTCATTGAAGTCGAGATTAAACAAGACCGCAGCCATCAGCTGTTCATGTTGTTTGATGCTGACCATAGTCTTGATGAGCGGATTTTGGCTGAGCAATTCAGCCCGTAATTACATGCCGCCGGTGATGTCTTCGCGCGGGTCGCCATAACCTGCATTGGCCTGAATGCGGAGATATTTTTTATCGCCATCGACTTCAATAAATGGCTGCACAGTGACCACATCACCGCATTTGGCAATCGCTTCAGCGACGTCATTGCGCTCAGCTAATTTTTGCAAATTCATACGGGTTGGAAAAATCACCGTCCGCGTGCCCGCATCGGCGTCATCCATGGCCTGCTGCGGCGTCAACCAGACACTATCGACGCTTTCACTGCCATCGTGCAAACCAATATGGTCTTGCGGCGCGCGCACTAAATAGAAATAAGTGTCAAAGCGCTTTTTCATCATGTCGGGGGTTTTCCAATGCGCAAAGTGACCGAGCGCATCGACGGCAAACTCAAGCCCTTCTTCTTCGGCGAAAGCCAGCATGGTGGCGTCGCGATTGTTAAATCGGGTGCGCCAGTTTTCCAATTGCGCCAAACGCTGAGCCGAGACAAAGTCGCTCTGCCCCTTTTCGCGCGCCATGAGAATGCCGCATTCCTCGAAAGACTCGCGGATCGAGGCAATACGCAGGGCCAATTCAGTGTCAGAAAAGCCGTCCGAATTCGGGCAAAAATTGCGCAATGTGGCGTCATAATCTGCCGCATCTACCTTGCCGCCGGGAAACACTAAAGCGCCAGAGGCAAAGTCAATTTGGTGATGGCGCACCACCATAAATACTTCCAGACCGGCGACGCCATCGCGCACAATCATCACTGTCGCCGCAGCGATAAAGTTTTCTGCCTCACTCATTGTCGTCTCCCTATCTGCCAGCGAGTGTAATGCGTGATGCGAGAAAGGCAAGTCCGCCGCATAGAATTAAATAGCCAATACAGGCGCTGCTGATGGCGCCAAAACCAACCCCCATATCAAGCAAGGCGCTGAATAAAACCGGCGCGGCGGCGGTTGAAAAAATGACAATCGCCGTGGTCATGGAGCGAATGGCGCCAAGGTTTTTCGTGCCAAATAATTCTGGCCATAAAGCGCCACTCAATGGCGCCGCCATGCCCAAATTCACCCCCATGAAAATCAAATAAGCAAACGGCGCAATGGCGGCGGGAATGAATGTCGGGAACAGCAAAACCGCAAAGCCAAGGGCCAGCGGCACAAAGGCAAAGGGAAATAAGCGCAGGCTGGTATAGCGGTCAACCAAAGCCCCGAAAATAAGCGAGGTGATGATTTTCGTGACAGCGTAAAAAGCGAAGGCGCTGGCCAAAGCGGTGAGTGACCATTGATAGGCTTGCGCCAATTGCACTTGATGAAAAAACATGCCGGTCAGCAAAAATGGGGAGGCGGTATAGAGCGGCAACAGCATGTAGAAACGAATGTCACGCAAAACCTCGCGACGGCCAGCGACGATGGCGCCATGCCCCGTATCGGCCTCGTCGGCTTGTGCGGCGGGCGCAAAGCGCGAGAAATAAGCCTGCACCGGCAAGGCAATGAATAGCAAGAAGCCACCCGCCAAAAGCCAGCTTTGCTGCCAGCCGACCCACATTAATACGCCAATCAACAAAAGCGGAAACACGCCTTCTGTGGTTGCATAGCCAAGCTGAATAAACGCCACCGCCCGCCCGCGCTGCGCGGTGAAAGCGCGCGAGATGGCGGTCATGCCCGTATGGCTGCTCAGCCCCTGACCAAAATGGCGCAGTAAAAATAGGGCGATGGCCAGCGCGATTACATTTTCTGCCAGCCCCATGAGCAAACAGCCGGCGGCAAAGCCGACCAATGTCAAAGCGGTAAAACGTGGCAAAGACCAATGGTCAATGAGGCGGCCAGAATATAAAAGCGCCAGCCCGCTGAGCAAAGTCACCGATGAATAAAGCGCGCCAAAACTGGTGTTGCTCAGGCCAAAACTCGCTTTGATTTCTGCGCTATGTAGGGAGATGAAAAATGTCTGACCAAAATTCGACAACCCCATCATGCTAAAGCCGAAGAATAAAAAGCCAGCATGGCGGCGCAGAAAGCTGAAATATGTCATGCACAGGTGATAACTTCTCGCCCTTCTCTGGGCAAGCGGTTTAGTGCTTATTTAGCGTGCTCAAGACAACTGGCGACGGCGGGGTCAAGGGCCAGACGTTCGGCGTCAATGGCTTCACCACACGACACGCAATAGCCATAGTCGCCGCTTTCGAGGCGCTTGAGGGCTGCGTCAATCATTTGCAATTTGCGTGCCCGACGCCTTTGCGTCTCGGCGGCCATGGCTTGGCGTTGCAGCGCATCCATACGCGACAAGCGCCCCTGTTGGGTTTGGTCCAACGCCACTGGCGCCGCATCTTGCACGCTTGCCGCCATCAGGCTTTCAATTTCGCTTTTTTGTTCGGTTAAAAGCGCGCGAATTTGTTGCTCAGTGATTGCCTTTTTCTCTGCCATGCGTGTAGATTACCGCCAAAGGGAGAAATTGACCATGCTTGAAGGTATTAAAGTCGTTGAAATGGCAACCTATATCGCCGCCCCCGCCGCTGGTGGCATGTTGGCTGACTGGGGCGCCGATGTCATTAAAATCGAACCTCTGGGCGGCTGCCCAATGCGCAATTTCTTTGCCACGGCCATGACCGATGACTATCCAGATAATCCGGTTTTTGCCCTCGATAATCGGGGCAAGCGCGCTGTCTCTATTAACACGTCAACGCAAGAAGGGGCCGACCTTGTGCGGCAAATTATTGCCGATGCCGATGTGTTCATCACCAATGTGCGTCCGGCGCAATTGGAAAAACAGGGCCTTGATTTTGCCAGTCTTAATAAAATTAACCCGAAAATGGTCTATGCCAGCGTCACCGGTTTCGGTCTAGAGGGCGACGAGCGCGACAAGCCGGGGTTTGATACAGCCGCCTTTTGGGCCAAGTCTGGCATTGGCTGGATGATGACGCCAAAAGGCGCCTCACCCGTGCCACTGCGGGTTGCGGTCGGCGATCACATCACTGGCATTAGCACTGCCAGCGGTATTCTCGCCGCCCTGCTGAAAGCCCGCGACACCGGCCAAGGCACATTGGTTGAGGGGTCGTTGGTGCGCTCTGGGGCCTATGTGGTGGGGTCAGATTTTTCAACCTATATGCGCTATGGCCGCATTGCCCGCTCGCGCCCGCGCGAAGAAGCGGTTGTGCCGTCGAGTAATTTTTTCAAAACCGCCGACGACTTATGGCTGTTTCTCAATTCGCGCCCCGGTGAGCCGGATTGGCCAGAAATGGTGCGGGCGTTGGAACTTGAGCATATTGACGGTGACGAACGTTTTTCATCTTTCCGCGCGCGCCGCAAAAATGGCACGGCTCTGGTGAAAATCATGGATGAAGCCTTTGCCAAACGGCCATTGGCGGAATGGGGCGAGCGACTGGATGCCGAGGGCATTATTTGGTCGCCCGTGCAATCTTTTGCGCAAGCCTTGGAAGATCCGCAAATGGAAGCGGCTGGCGTGTTTGTTGACATGCCAAAAGCCGATGGCAGCAGCTATAAAGCGCCAGCCTCGCCAATTCGGTTTTCCGACACCAACACCGACCCGAAAGGCCCAAGCCCCGAAATTGGCGAACATACATTAGCCGTGTTGCGCGATTTGGGCGTTGATGAGGCGACCTGCTCAGCTTTGCTTGAGAATAAAATTATTCGCCAACATTAAGGTTGAGACGGAGTTGCTGGCGGTCGAGATAAAGATAGCGACCGACCAACATCACGAATGGAAATAAGGTGCCAAAGACAACACCGTCAGCCAGCCCCATGGCGCCTCGGTTGAAGATGAATATTGACACATAGGTCAGTGGCATCATCAGCACCGCATAGGCAATGATGTGAATGGTCGTTGGCCACCATGTATCGCCACGGGCACGCAAGGACATGGCAAGTAAGGATTGACCCGTGTCAAAAATCAACGCCATGGACATGAATATTAAAAGCTGTGTCGCCAGGGCAATAACTGCCGGGTCTTGGCTGAAAAAGCCAGCAAAGCCCTCAGCGTAAACCACCAAAAACAGGCCGCAAATAATCATCAGCAGCGATTGCACGCCAAGCCCCAACCAGGCCCACCGCTTGACGCCGCGAAAATCACCGGCCCCATAAGCATTGCCAACACTCACCGAGGTGGCGACGCCAAAGCCCAGCCCCATCATGAAAAATAGAGCAAAGGCGGTGATTGAGATGACATGCGCCGCGACCACTGTCATGCTCAACCAACCAGCAAAAACCACCAGCGCATTAAAGGCGGTGTTTTCAATACCCATGGAAACGCCAGTGGCATAGCCGATTTGGCGCAAACGCGCACCCGCCCGCCAACTGAATTTAGGGCGCGGCGTGACGCCGAATTTCTGGCGATCGAGAACAAACCAAATATAGGCAAAAATGCCAATCATCTGGAAAAACCGGACGATGAGCGTGGCCCAAATCGAGCCTTCAGCGCCCAATTCCGGAAGGCCATATAGCCCGTAGACCAGAACATAATTGGCGCCGACATTAACGATATTGGCAATCAGCATAATCACCATGCCGGGCCGTGGGTTGCGCACGCCCTCAAGAAACATGCCGCTGACCATATGCAAAGAAGCCAAGGGCAAGGTCATGCCAGCAATAAATGATATGTAACCAGCTTTCTCGGCGATTTCTGGCTCAATACCCCAGAGCAGTAATAATATTTCACCAAAGGCGCAAACGACAAAACCAATGAGCCCAATGGCCAGCGCCCATGGCAGCGCAATCCACCAAATCTCGCCGGTCTTTTGTAACTCGCCAGCGCCAAACCGGTTTGATACCAGCACCGAAGTGCCCATTATCAGACCCAACATAATCAGAATGAAGATATTATGCGGCACCAGCCCAACCCCAAGGTAAGCCAAATGTTCCGACGCATAGCGGCCAACCATGACGGTGTCGACAACGGTCAGCGTCATAATGCCTATTCGCGAAATCACCACCGGCCAAGCCAAATTGGCCAGTGTCAAAAAATCCTTGAACAATTGCGCCATCAGCCGGCCACTTCTGGCAAACCGAGGTGAACAATCTCATCTAAAGCTGGACGCGGCCGTTCACTGGGGGCTTCGGCGGCGGTTCCAAGATACATAAAGCCAGCGATTTCATCGCCGTCTTGGCCTCCCAAACGAGCCAAAACTGCAGGCTCATAAGCCGCGGCACCGGTCAGCCATTGGGCCGCAAAACCCATGGCTTGCGCCGCCATTAACAGGTTCATGCAAACCGCGCCAGCGCTGAGAATTTGCTCTGAACGCGGAATTTTTGGGTGCGTGACGGGGCGCGCCAATACGGCAATCACGCAGGGCGCGCGCAAAAATTGCTGTGCCGCAGCCTCTTGCAAACTGGTCTCCGCATCGCCATTGCCGGCCACAAAGGCGGCTTGCGCCACAGCACCAAGGGTGGCGCGATCATCGCCTTGCACGACAACAAACCGCCATGGCGCTAATTTTCCATGATCAGGCACGCGCGCGGCAATGGTCAGAATTTGCTCAAGCGCTGCCGCATCCGGCCCTGGCGCCAGCATATGGCGCGCCATCACCGAACGACGCTTGTGCATAAATTCTAAAATGTGAGACGCCGACATAACACCACCATGATTTGTTGAATTGCCTTTGGCTTATCGTTGGCCCAATATAAAGTCAAGAAAACAGAAGAAAATGCCACGTTACGCCGCCCATCTCCTTGCCATAGCTCTCGTCTTCGGCGCCGCGCCAGCTGCCGCCAGCGCATGGGTGGTAGCCGAAGATGTGACCAAACTAAGTTTCAGCCTTGAGGCCAATCGTTTGCGCTATCAGCAGAGCCTACCCAGCGACGGCGCGCCGGTGAACCTAAACAGAAAGGTGCGCCAAGACAGCAGGCAGTTGTTTGTTGAACATGGATTGACCGAGAAATGGACGCTCACTGGCAAGGCGTTTGACAGCCGTCTACAAATTGATGCGACGACCTATGACGAATGGCAAATCGCCGCTGGCCTGCGCCGCGATACACCATTGTTGCGCACCCGGCTAATGCCACCATATTTTTATCGGACAATTGAACGGTTGTGTGAAGACTGTCATTTGCATCGCGACCGCGTGGCCAGCCTCGAAGTTACAGCGCGTTTCGACCAGCAAAGCACGCGCGCCGATAACACGGATGTTGGCCTTACCTTGTCTTTGGCTGACAAGATTTTGATCAATCATTTCAGCCTGATGCAACAAATTCAATATGGCACGGGCGGCGATAAGCTACAGCAATGGCACAAATGGAGTTATCGTTTTGAAATGGGCTTTGGCGCCCAATGGCGGGTCGGTCAGCAGAGCGAAGCCTTTTGGGACCGGCCATCCGATTACGCCAATTTAACGCATGGCTATTATCTTGAATGGCACCGGCCAGCCTCTCACATGGCGATTATTTTACTGCATGGCAACAAGCGGGACAGCAGCCAGCCCTATGCGTTCGACACCACAAGATTAGAGCTGCGAATGACGTTCTAAGGGCGCAAATCCGGCGGCGTGGCTTCGGCCTTAATGGCCTCAACCACCTCATCAAGCGCTTGCACTGTTTGGTCGTTCGAGCCAAGCCGACGCATGGACACTGTGCGCCCCTCGGCCTCGCGCATACCAACGGCGAGAATGACCGGCACTTTGGCGACCGAATGCTCGCGCACTTTATAATTGATTTTTTCATTGCGCGTATCGGCCCGCACCCGCACGCCTTGAGCGCTCAGGGCAGCTGCCACCTGATGGGCATAATCATCGGCTTCTGTGGTAATCGGGCACACAATCACTTGCTCGGGCGATAGCCATAGCGGCAATTTACCGGCATAACTCTCAATCATAATGCCAATAAAGCGCTCCAAAGTGCCCAAGACGGCACGGTGCAACATCACCGGACGGTGCTTGTCGCCATCTTCGCCAATATAGGTGGCGTCAAGGCGCTCGGGCAGCACAAAGTCGAGCTGCAAAGTGGCGCATTGCCATGTGCGGCCAATCGAATCGCGCAAATGATATTCAATTTTCGGGCCGTAAAACGCTCCCTCGCCGGGCAATTCATCCCATGCCAAGCCAGCCGCTGACAAGGCCTCGCGCAAACCATTCTCAGCCCGATCCCAGACCTCATCGGAACCGGCGCGATTGTCTGGCCGCAGGGCGAGTTTTACCGACACATCGGTAAAGCCGAGGTCGTCATAGACTTGCCGCACGAGGGCGCAAAAATCGACGGCTTCAGCAATGATTTGATCCTCACGGCAAAAAATATGCGCGTCATCTTGCGTCATTTGACGCACACGCATCAAACCATGCAGGGCGCCATGCGGCTCATTGCGGTGACAACAACCAAACTCAGCCATGCGTATCGGCAAATCGCGATAGCTTTTAATGCCCTGTTTGAAAATTTGCACATGGGCCGGACAATTCATTGGCTTCAAGGCCATGAGATGAGCATCGGGTGAAATAATCTGCTGGCCATCTTCCGCCGTCGGCACTTCATCGGGCACGACAAACATATTCTCGCGAAACTTATCCCAATGGCCCGACTGCTCCCAGAAACGGCTGTCGAGCACTTGCGGGGTTTTAACTTCTTCATAATCATGTGACGACAAGCGGCGGCGCATATATTGCTCCAGCGCCTGCCAGATCACATAGCCTTTGGGATGCCAGAAAACCGAGCCTTGCGCTTCTTCTTGCAAATGGAATAAATCCATTTCGCGGCCAATTTTACGGTGGTCGCGCTTTTCGGCTTCTTCGACCATATGCAGATAGTTTTTCAAATCTTTTTCATGGCCCCAGCAGGTGCCATAAATCCGCTGCAACATTTCATTTTTGCTATCACCGCGCCAATAAGCGCCAGCCAATTTGGTTAATTTGAAGGCTTTGCCAAGCTTGCCAGTGGACGGCAAATGCGGGCCACGGCACAGGTCTTTCCAGGCGCCTTGCCGATAAATGCTGACATCCTCGCCCTCAGGAATTGAGGCGATAATTTCAGCCTTATAGGCTTCACCAATTTCATTAAAATGGGCAATGGCTTCATCGCGGGCCCATACTTCGCGGGTGATTGGCTCATTGCGCGCGACAATTTCATGCATGCGTTTTTCAATGATTTCCAAATCATCAAGGCTGAAAGGTGTGTCGCGGGCGAAGTCATAGAAAAACCCGTTTTCAATGACCGGCCCAATAGTTACTTGTGTGCCGGGGAATAATTCTTGCACCGCTTCGGCCATCACATGGGCGCAATCATGGCGCATTAACTCAACACCCTCATCATCATCGGCAGTGATGACGGCAATATTGGCATCTTTTTCAATGCGCGTCGCCAAATCAACCAGCTCGCCATCAAGCTTAATCGCCAGCGCTTTTTTCGATAAGGATTTGGAAATCGAAGTCGCAAAGGTCAGCCCGTCGAGCGGTTCGTCAAATTGGCGTGTGGCACCATCGGGTAAAGTCAGCGTTATCATTTTATATTTCCGTCATTTCTTATCATCAGCCGTTTGCACATGCGCACGGACACCCCAAGGTGCATACCAAGCTCCGCGCAAAATCTCAACAGGAACTGGGTCAAAACCATGGCCCGCACCTAATTTTTCAAATGGATGGCAGCGCGCCAGTCTTTTGAGCGTCAACCAGCCGCCAGCCCATGCCCCGTGTAAGCGCACAGCATCGACGGCATATTCAGAGCAGCTGGGGGCAAAACGACAGCGCGGGCCCAAAAGCGGCGACACCAGATAGCGGTAGAAATACACCGGCAACAGCACAATAAAATGAAAGACACGACGGATCATGGTCGCTAGCATATCATATGGTTTGACGGTGGAAGGAGGAAATATGGAAGATTTAAGCTATCGCTTCAGCAGTGACTTATGGCTGTGGACATCGGGCAAGGGCACGGCTTGGCATTTCTTGACCCTACCGGTGGACGACGCCGACCATATAAGGTTTTTCTCCGCCCATTTACAGCGTGGCTTCAAATCTTTGCGTGTCAGCGTCACCATTGGCGACACACAATGGAAAACCTCTATTTTTCCAAGCACTGAACGCCAGTCTTATATATTGCCAGTGAAAAAAACCGTGCGGCAAAGCGAAAATATCGGCGTCGGCGACACCGTCGATGTGTTTATGAAAATTCTCAATTAAACGCCCAAGTCGGCGAGACAGGCTTCCACTGCGTCAAAGGTCAGTAGGGTTGAGGCATGGCGGTTTTTGAACTCTTTGACCGATTGCAAAACTTCTAAATCGTGCCAACGACCGCTTGGCGGCGGGCCGTCTTGTTTTAACATGGCGCGCATTTGCTGGCCGATTTGGCGCAATTCATCAGGCGTCGACCCAATAATCTGGCGCGCCATTACCGAACTTGACGCTTGGCCCAGAGCGCAGGCCTCAACTTGATGGGCAAAGGCGCTGACTTTGCCGTCATCCAGCGATAATTCAACGTGAACTTTTGACCCGCATAGGCGCGACACCGCATCGGCCTGCGCCGCCGGTGCCTGAAGATGGCCAATATGCTCAATATTGCCAGCCAGTTTCAAAATACGCTGATTGTAAAGTTCGTTCATCATGCCCTGAACATAGGCCGAATTGGGCTATCTGGCGAGACGCCAAATCGTCCCATCGGCGGTATCCTCAATGACCACGCCCAGGGCGGTCAATTGATCGCGCGCGGCGTCGGCGGCGGCATAGTCTTTGGCCTGACGTGCGGTTTGGCGCGCCGCAATCAAACGCTCAACCTCGGCTTTATCAATGTGACTGTCATCCGTGGCAAACCATGCTTCCGGATCTTGCTGCAACAGGCCCATGACCTGACCGGCGGCCAATAGGGCGCGCTTTTTTTCCGGCGTCGATAAATCATTGGCCAAAACGAAAAGCTCAGCGAGGGCTTTCGGCGTGTTAACATCATCGCACAGCGCGGCCAGAAAACCGGCTGGCACATCAGCGGCGCTGATATCATCGGCTGCCATATCACTGGCCTCACGCAAAGCACCATATAGCCGGTCGAGGTTTTTCATTGATTGAGCAATCAGCTCATCATTAAAGTCGAGGATTTGCCGGTAATGCCCCTGCAACAGCGCCAAACGCAGCGCCTCGCCGGGAATATCGGCAATCAGCTCATCGACCAGCGCAATATTGCCCAGAGACTTGGACATTTTTTCGCCGCCCATATTCAACATGCCATTATGCAGCCAAAAGCGCGCCAAAGGTTTGCCGTGAGCACAGCGACTTTGCGCCGATTCATTTTCGTGATGCGGGAATTGCAAATCAGCCCCGCCGCCATGAATATCAATGGTCTCGCCCAGATGTTTTTCAATCATCGCCGAACATTCAATGTGCCAACCCGGGCGTCCGCGCCCCCATGGGCTGTCCCAACCAGGCAAATCATCTGATGATGGTTTCCACAACACAAAATCACCGGCATCGCGCTTATAAGGCGCCACATCAACCCGCGCACCGGCCAGCATTTCGTCGCGATTGCGACCCGAAAAGCGGCCATATTCAGCATCGCTGGTGACGTCAAATAAGACATGGCCTTCGGCTTCATAGGCGTGGCCCTTGGCGATTAAATCGCTAATCATCGCCATCATTTCTGGCATATGATCCGTGGCGTGGGGTTCAATATCTGGCGGTAACACCCCCAAGGCGCCCATATCTTGCAGATATTTGGCGTGATAACGGGCGGTGATAACAGAGATATCCACCCCCTCATCAGCCGCTTTGGCATTAATTTTATCGTCAATATCGGTGATGTTGCGGGCAAAGGTCACATTTGGGTAAAGCACCCGCAAAAGCCGCACTAAAACGTCAAAAACCACGGCCGCACGGCCATTGCCAATATGCGCCGCGCCATAGACGGTCGGCCCGCAAACATAGACCGTCACACGCTGCGGGTCGGCCGGTTCAAATGGCTGTTTTTTGCGCGTCAGATGATTGTGAAGGGTTAATTGGCTGCTCATCAGCGCACCATAAATAGCCCCCGCCTATTCGGCAAGCCAGTTTCGTCAAAATAAAACCAACAGAAATCCTCTCAAACCTTGAAGCGCAGCCCCTATCGGCTTATATTGTTTTCAGAGAGTTTCTCTGAGTTTTGCGGTTTTTGCATTCGTGCAAATGGCTATGCAAAATTATTGTGGCGGCGTTTTTAGCGCTTTGTGGCATAAGTCCATGACCAACCGGGGGCCAAATGTGTGTAAGGGTAACCGGTAGCCCAACGAATTTCAGGACGTATTTCTTGATAAGTAGGCAAAAAAATGGATGCTAAAGTAGGCGGCGCAAATACGCCATCAGCCAGAGAACGGGATGTAAAAGTGAAAAAACCTTCACGCGACGAAGCAGAGGCCGCGGTTCGCACGCTGATTGCGTGGGCCGGAGATAACCCAGAACGCGAGGGTCTGATTGACACGCCCAAACGCGTGGTTAATGCCTATACAGAATTTTTTGCCGGTTATGACGAAAACCCAGATGAGGTGCTCGGCCGCACATTTGAAGATGTCGAAGGCTATGACGATATGGTCATGCTGCGCGATATCTCTCTGGAAAGCCATTGCGAACACCATATGGTGGCCATTCTTGGCAAAGTGCACATCGCCTATATGCCAGTCAATAAAGTGGTCGGCATTTCAAAATTGGCGCGGGTCATTGAAATTTTCGCCAAACGCCTGCAAACCCAAGAAACCATGACGGCGCAAGTCGTGGATTGTATTCAGCGCGTGCTGGAGCCAGCCGGGATTGCTATTTTGGTCGATGCCAAACACCAATGCATGACCACACGCGGCATTAAAAAGCCAGA
This sequence comes from Rhodobiaceae bacterium, assembly GCA_024645085.1. GTDB lineage: Bacteria > Pseudomonadota > Alphaproteobacteria > RS24 > RS24 > JAHEGN01. The sequence goes on along the minus strand of JAHEGN010000017.1, from coordinate 13,718 downwards.
TGTGGCGACCATCACAACACAATTTACCGGTGTTTTTGCTGAAGATCCGCGCATGGAAGCACGCTTCCTTGCCATGATTAGCCGCTAGGTCTATAAAGCCCCAAACAGATTAAGGGTTTTCAAAATGACCGGACCATTTGCACCACGCGAAACCATTGAACAAGTGGAAGAAGGCCATGTGTTGGCGCCAAAATTTGACGCCAACGGCCTGATTCCCGCTGTCACCACTGACTTTGACAGCGGCGAATTGCTGATGCATGGGTTTATGAATGAACAAGCCTTGAAACAAACCATTGCCACTGGAGAAGCGCATTATTATTCGCGCTCGCGCGAAGCCATTTGGCACAAGGGCGCAACCAGCGGTTTGGTGCAAAATATTGTCGAAATGCGCATTGACGATGATCAAGACTGCGTCTGGCTGCGGGTACGCGTCGGCGGCAATGGCGCCAGTTGCCACGTTGGCTATCGCTCATGTTTTTATCGGTCCTTGCCGACCGGCGATTTGCCAGACACTGCCGTCACCTTGACTTATGAAGAAGATGAAAAAGTCTTTGACCCGGTCGCCGTCTATGGCGATGCGCCCAATCCGACAAAATTATAATCAGCCGGTTTGAATATATTGCTTGAGCGCCTGCGCCTCGCGCTCGCTCTCACCAATGCGATAATTGACCAAATCCCCGAGCGAAATAATGCCGCATAATTTGCCATTTTTAATTACGGGCATGTGGCGAAACCGCATTTCCGTCATAATTTCCATCGCCTGTTGAATCGACGTCTCAAAAGTTACGGTCTGCGGCCGCTCCGACATATGATCGCTGACCGCTTGGTCGAGAACCGCCGCATCGCCGCGCGCCACCGCGCGCATCACATCGCGTTCGGTAAAAATACCGCCAAATTCATTGCTGGCCGTTTGCACAATCAAAGCACCAATCTGGCGCTCATCCATGATTTGCAAGGCTTCCCTGACGCTGGCCTGAGCCTGAACCGACACCACTTCGGCGCCTTTGTTATTTAAGATTGCTTGTATTGTCATACCGCCCTCCTTTGCTGCCTCCATTGTGCGACAGAATGACGCGCCAGACAAGAGAGCAGTTAGGAACGACGCATTGGGGCTTATTTTGGGTCTTTCCAATCGCCGAAATCAACATTGCCCGGGCCGCCAGAGGCAGACAGCGGTGGCTTATCAAATAGGCCAATGAGCAATAGGCCGCTCAAAAAGCCAACAACATGCGCCACCCAAGCAATATTGGCTGGACTGCCGTCGGGCGTCGCCATGCCAAGCGGGCCGAGCAGACCGAAAATCAAATTCATGCCCAGCCACACAAGTATGAACATCATCACCGTTCTATGGGTCACCACTTGGCGCAGAGATAACAGCCGCTGGTGTTCATTGCTGACGCCCCAGACGCCTTGCGAAAAGGCAAAGCGCGCCGCTGCACCAACCATGCCCGCAACCCCGCCAGAGGCGCCGATAATGGGAATTAAATAGCCGTCAAATGAGGTCATCCAGACTTGCCCATAGCCGGCCAGCATGACACATAAGACATAGAGGTAAATAAACCGGCGCGCGCCAAGCCGTTTGGCCACTGGCGCTCCAAAGGCCAGCAAAAAGGCAACATTAATCAGGCAATGCGCCCAGCTGCCATGCAGCAAACTATAGGTGAATAAGGTTGCAATGCCCTGCCCGAGGCCACCAGGCAAACCGCCCAGACCCTCGGCAAAAAACCGCGCCGGAAATAAAGCCATTTCAACGAGAAAGCTAGTGGTGGTTGACGGCCCACCAGTGGCCATGAGCGCCTGAATAATGACAATCAAGCCAATCAATACCAGCACACTAGCGGGGGCGCGTAAAATCGGTTGTTTTTGTTTCGCCGGGGTCTCGTCTTGACGCATATTAGGCCTGCGTCTTCTGGTTTTGCGCCGCCATTAAGGCAGCCTCAACCAAGACCAGACGGTCATTACCAAAATACATATCTTGCTCATTGATAAACATGGTCGGCGAGCCAAAGCCGCCTCGGGCAATCAGCTCTTCGGTGTTATCGCGCAGCCGCGCTTTCACATCATCGCTTTGTATGGCGGCGGCCAAATGCCCAACATCAAGGCCGACGCTTTGGGCAATGGCGGCGATTTCTTCTGGCTGGCTGATGTCTTTCAAATCGCCCCAATAGGCTTCAAACGCAGCCTTGGCAAAAGCCGGCAAACAACCGGCATCAAGGGCGACAAAACAGGCCCGCATAATAGTCACGGCGCGGACGGGAAACACCGGCGGATTGCCAATTTTAACGCCGCAAAAATTGGCCCAATCGCGCAAATCTTTGACGTAATAACGCCCCTTGACCGGATGCGGATTGGCGCGTTGCTCATAGACGGTTTCATTGACACTGTTGAACACGCCCCCCACCAGAATGGGCTTCCAGATAATATCGACGCCACAGCGTGCCGCGACTTTTTCAACTTGCGAAAAGGCGAGATAAGTCCACGGGCTGGAAACATCAAAAAAGAACTCAAATTTGGTCATCTTACTCACCGGCTAATTGTTGCGGCGGTAGAAAGTGACCGCCGTTAATATGGTCGGAAATTTTTTCCGCCATCATGATCGTCGGCGCATTGGTATTGGCGCCAACCAAGGTAGGCATCAATGAGGCGTCGACAACGCGCAGGCCTTGCAGCCCATGCACTTGCCCATGCTCATTAGTCACCGCCATATCATCCTTGCCCATTTTGCAGGTGCCGACAGGGTGATAAAGCGTCTCGCCAGTGGCGCGAATCCACGCATCAAGCTCATCATCATTATCGACATTGACCTCAGGCGACGGTTTCAGCTCGGCCCCGCGATAGGGGTCAAACGCCGGCTGCAAAAACACCCGACGGGTTTCGCGGAAGCCATTTCGTAAATCAATAATGTCTTGCTCAGCCGATAAATAATTTGGATGCATGGCCGGTGCGTCTTCGGGGCGGGCGCTTTTCAAAGTGATATAGCCGCGGCTTTCTGGCCGACAGCCATAGACAATTGAGGTGAAGCCATGCCGTGATGGCAAATCTTCGCGGCCATGCGTATCTGGCACAGCGACAGAAACATAATGAATTTGCATATCGGGAATGTCTTTGCTTGGATGCGATTTAATAAACGCCCCAGCCGCCGTTGGTGGATAAGACGCATCGCCCTTGCCAAAGAGCAGATATTGGATACCGGCCAATTGCGTGCGCCACCACACGGCCGACCGGTGCAAAGTAACCTCTTGCAAACATTCGAACTGACTGGCCACGCCCAAATGATCTTGCAAGTTTTTGCCAACACCTTTGAGCTCATGCACCATTTCAATGCCATGCGGCTTGATGTCATCGACGGCGCCAACGCCGCTGCGCATTAGGATTTGCGGTGAGTTAATCGCCCCAGCCGATAAAATAACCTCGCGATTGGCGTGCACGACACGGTCTTGGCCATTTTGCTTAAAGGCCACACCAGTGGCTTTTTTGCCGTCAAAAATCACCTTATCAACGGTGACTTCGGTTTCGGTGAAAAGGTTTTTGCGGTTCAAAACCGGATGCAAATACCCGCGCGCCGCACTACAACGCTTTGACCCGCGAATGGTGTGCTCATAGCGCGAAAAGCCCTCTTGTTTTTTGCCGTTGAAATCTTTGGTCAGCGGAAATCCAGCCTGCTGGCCAGCTTCAACGAAAACGTCGAGCAGAATATCGTTTTCACGATCTGATTTTTGCACCGATAACGGCCCGCCTGTGCCGTGATAATCGTCGTCGCCATCGCCAGAGAAATCTTCGGCCCGACGGAAATAAGGCAACACGCTTTCATATGACCAACCGGCATTGCCGAGCTGGCTCCAATGGTCATAGTCCCAAGCGTGGCCGCGTGTGTAGACCATGGCATTGATCGACGACGAGCCACCCCAACCACGACCGCGCGGCCAATATAGATTGCGGCCATTGAGATTGGCTTCCGCTTCGGTTTCAAAACCGTAATTTTGGTCATTGGCTTCCGGCACTAATTGTGAGTAACCGGCTGGCATGTGGATGAATAAATTTTTGTCTTCTTTGCCAGCTTCCAACAGCATCACTGTGGCGTTTTCATCCGCCGACAAACGATTGGCCAAAACACAACCAGCGCTGCCAGCCCCAACAATTATATAATCTACTGTATTCGTCATTTTATCCAATTTTCTTCAAGTTATTTTGATAACGCCGCCAATTCTCAACATAATGTTCAGCCGAGGCGATCATGATTTTTTCATTTTCTTCATCCAGCGTGCGGACAATTTTGCCGGGCATGCCCAGCACCATGGAATTATCGGGAATCTCTTTGCCCTCGCCAACCAAAGCATGGGCCCCAATGAGGCAATTATTGCCAATTTTGGCACCATTCAAAATCGTCGCGCCAATGCCAATCAGCGAATTATTGCCGACCGTGCAGCCGTGCAACATGGCCTGATGACCGACGGTGACATTTTTGCCAAGGGTCAGCGGAAAACCCATATCAGTGTGCATGACAGAACCGTCTTGCACATTAGAGTTTTCGCCAATGGTAATCAGCTCATTGTCGCCGCGCAGCACCGCACCGAACCAGACGCTGGCGTTTTCGAGCAATTTAATTGCTCCCATGACTTGCGCATCGGGTGCCACCCAATAATTGCCTGAGTCTGGAAATTGCGGTTGGCTGTCGCCTAAAGCGTAAATCGCCATATTCTCTCCCTCGCCGTAAAGTGCTAGCGTTTCTAGGGACATGGTAATCGCAAATTAACGCCTGTCGAGAGGAAACCATGATAAAACGCATTTTGTCGCGCGCTGTGGATGAAGAAGAATGGCCGGTTTGGCGGCTTCCGCTGATGCTAAGCATCGGTTTTGTGCTCGCAGGTGGTCTGTTTTACGGGCTTTATTTTGGCCCTGGCCTGTCGTTTTGGCGTGGGCTTGATTACAATCCGAGCAGCAAAACATATGCCGTCAAGCTGGAAGTCGGCGGCACATTATTTGCCGTGCCGGCCAATTACACGCGCAATGCGGCCAGTCGTCGGGCTGGCCAGCACCAGCATATGACGCTGCACGCGCTTTTGCCCAACTTGACGGGTTATCAATTATCGACGAAAGAGCAATTTTTGCGCGTTGACGACGCCTCGCCGCTGGTGATTATTTCGATAAGTGGGGTCGACCGCGAATTGCCCAATGAGCGGCGCTTTGAGTCGCTTTATGCGCCCTATATTGAACTGAAAACCAGCGACATCGAAAATGACCTACAAGCCTATCAATTTGGCAATGAAACGCCCTATCGGGGGAAGGATTTATTCCGCGCCATGCTGGCCGGCAGCCGCTTGCAGCGTGCCGAGGCAGCTGTGTTTATTTGTGAGACAGACGACAAACGTGGTGCCATTTGTGAAACCCGTTATTCGCTGGGGCCCTCGGCTGAGGTCAGCTATTTGTTCAAGCGCCGCCATTTGAGCGATTGGCAAAGCATCGACACCAAGGTCAAAGACCTCATCAAAGGCTTCCGCTCGGCCGCCCGTATTGCCAATTAAAGCGTCGGTAAATCGAAATCGAGAATTGCCATGTTAAAGGCGTAAGACACTTCACCTTCTTCATCATCGCGGAACAAGGTGCCGATAAACTCGTCTTCCAAAAACACTTCAACCATGTCGTCCTTGGCGCCACGCTTCAGCGTCATTAACTCATTTTGGAACTTCAGGCGCAGATAGGCCTGTACGCGTAGAATTTCATCGGTGTTCATTACATTCTCCTCATCTCATTACCGCTTTGACAATCGGCACAACCTATTGGGCCGTATAGCCGCCGTCAACAACCACTTCCGAACCGGTCATCCATGACGATTCGTCTGAGGCCAAAAACAAAACCGCATTGGCAATATCGCGCGGCGCACCCAAACGCCCCAATGGGGTTTGCATGGTCAACATTTCAATGGCTTCGTTTTCACCCGGCATCAGCCCGCCATCGACCGCCTGTTTTAACCCCTGGCGCACCATATCCGTGACCACAAAACCGGGGTGAATGGAATTAACCCGAATGCCATATTGCAATTGTGCCAATTCCACCGCCAAGCCCTTGGTCAGCAAGCGCACACCGCCTTTGGCCGCGTGATAAGGGGTTTGGCCAGCCGAACCGACAATGCCATAAATCGACGAAATATTAATAATGCTGCCGCCGCTTTTCTTCATCAGCCCAATGGCGTGTTTGCAGCCCAAAAACACCGCATCTAAATCAATGCCAATGACTTTGCGCCATTGCTCTAGCGTGGTTTCTTCAGTCAAGGACGCATCATGAGCAATGCCCGCATTATTGACCAAAATATCAAGCCCGCCAAACGCCTCTTGCGTGGCCTGCATGGCCGCTGCCCACTGCGCTTCATCGAGCACGTCATGGCGCATGAAGCGCATATTGTCATGCGCTGAGACCAGTTTTTCGCCCTCTTCTTCGAGAATATCAGTGACCATGACATTGGCGCCATGGCTGTGCAAAAGCCGCGCCATTTCCGCCCCAAGACCGCGTGCCGCACCCGATATGAATGCCGTTTTTCCCTCAAGTCTCATCATCATCTCCCTTTGATTAATGTCTTGTTATGCGTCGTCATCTGATTGATCGACACTATGATCCATTTGCCGCGACGGCTCTGGGCCACTGACCTTGCCGATAATTTTTGCCGGCACGCCAACCGCTGTCGTATAGGCGGGCACATCGGTGAGCACCACACTGCCGCCGCCGATTTTGGCGCAATCGCCAATGCGAATATTGCCGAGCACTTTGGCACCAACAGAAATCAACACACCATTGCCAATTTTCGGATGCCGGTCGCCCCCCTCTTTGCCACTGCCACCCAAAGTGACCGAATGCAGCATGGACACATCATTGCCAACTTCGGCGGTCTCGCCAATCACCACACCGGTGGCATGGTCGATAAACACGCCGCGACCAATTTTTGCCGCCGGATGAATATCGGCCTGAAACACTTCCGAGGCACGATTTTGGATATACAGCGCAATGCCACGACGGTTTTGGTGCAATAGCCAATTGGCGGCGCGATAGGCCTGCAAAGCCAGAAAGCCTTTGTAATAAAGCACGGCATCGAGATAGGCGCGGCACGCCGGATCGCGGTCAAAAGTGGCCGCAATGTCAGCGCGTACGGATTCGGCAAAGGCGTCATTGCCAATAAAGGCGTCAGCGAACACATCGCATAAATTACTGGCGCCAAATTCTGAATTGGCCATTTTTTCAGCCAAATGCGCGGCAATCACCATTTCCAATGAGCCATGCTGCAAAACCGTGGCATGCACAAAACCGGACATGCCCGATTCGGTGTCGGCTAATTGGCGGGCTTCTTCTTGGATGCGGGCCCACACCGGATCAACATGGTCTAAATTTGTCGCTGTATCTGACATATTCAATCATTCCTAATACGCGACCCTTGATTAGGCTTTGCGCAAACATGTCAGTGAGGATACCATCTGCTTCGAAAATCATGCAAGCTATCAGTCGGACTTAATCCATGGCCTTTTTATCTACACCCAATCTAAATATTTACTATGAACAGGCCGGAAACGGCGATCCGCTGCTGGTTTTGGGCGGTTCGGGCGCTGATTTGCGCAAAAAACCGAATATTATGGGCTCACCGCTGAGCAGTCATTTTCAGCTCACAAGCTATGACCAACGCGGGCTTGGCCAGAGCGAAAAACCCGATGATGGTTACACAATGGCCGCCTATGCCGATGACGCCGCCGCTTTGATGGATGGGCTCAACATAGAGCGAGCGCATGTTTTGGGCATTTCTTTTGGCGGCATGGTGGCGCAGCATTTAGCGACGCGCCACGGCCAACGCATTAAAAGCCTCGCCATGTTTTGCACCGCTGCCGGTGGTGCCGGTGGCGCTTCTTTTCCATTGCACAAATTGCGCGAGCTTGACCCGCAAACCGCGTTGACGACCTATATGAAAGTTGCCGACACGCGGGTCACTGATGAATTTATTGCCGATAATCCTGATGTGGTAGCTGCCACCATCGCCCGCGCCGACCATTCGGCATTTGCTGATGAAGCCAATCATCAGTGGGGGCGTGAGCAACAATTGGAAGCGCGCAAATATCATGACTGCTGGGATAGGCTGGCCGACATTAAGTGTCCGGTGTGGCTGGCCGGCGGTCATTATGATGGCATCGCCACGCCGGAAGCCATGCGCAATATGGCCAGTCGCCTTCCCCATGCCGAGCTGACATTTTATGAAGGCGGGCACTTATTTATGGTGGAAGATGGGCGTGTGTTTCCTGACCTGATTAATTTTTTCAAAAGCCAAAGCTAACGCCATGACAATACAGACCATTGAGACCCATGCTGCCCGTTTGAAGGCTCATATAGAAAAAACCGATTTCGGCCATGTCGGGCATATTTGTTTTTCTTATCCGGAGCGGATGAATGCTGTCGATCTTGAGGGCTGGCTGGCGCTGCCAGATTTATTCGCCAAACTGCAACAGCAAGATGATTTGCGCTTGATTGTGCTGTCGGGCGCCGGCGGCAAAGCATTTGTTGCAGGCGCCGATATTTCGCAATTTGAAGAGGCTTTTTCTGGCCCAACCAGTGGCCAATATGACCGCGCCACCATTGACGGTTTTGACGCCATTGCCGCGTGTCCCGTGCCGACTTTGGCGGCCATTGAGGGCCATTGCATTGGCGGCGGTTTGGGCATTGCTTTATCTTGTGACGTGCGTTTGGCGCGCGATGATAGTCTGTTCGGCATTCCCGCCGGACGCCTTGGGCTGGCTTATCCGGCCAATGCCACGCGGCGTTTGGTGGACACGGTTGGGGCCGCCTATGCCAAGCAAATTATTTTCACGGCGGGCAAATTTGACTGCACCGAAGCGATGCGCATGGGGCTGGTCAACCAAATCAGCACGGCAGAAAATTTTGCCGCAAGCCGCGACGCCCTGATTGCGCAAATTTGCGCCAATGCGCCGATGAGCTTGCAAAGCTCAAAATTTATTATTGAAAACCGAGACGCTTCGTCTGAAGATATCTCACAACGGCTGGCCGATTGTCTTGAAAGCGCAGATTATGCCGAGGGACGTCAGGCATTTATGGCCAAACGCACACCCGTGTTTACCGGTAAATAGGAGAGTAAAATGGATTTTTCAGGTCAAGTTGCCATCGTTACGGGGTCGTCTAATGGCATTGGTGCCGAGGCCGCCCTTGGCATTGCCCGCCATGGCGGCAAAGTCGTGGTCAATTACGCCTCCAATAAACAAGCTGGTGACGATATTGTGGCGCAATGCAAACAGCTTGGCGGCGACGCCATTGCGGTTGGCGCCGATGTTTCTGAAGACGCCAATTGCAAGATGCTGGTCGAGGCGGCGATTGACCAATGGGGACAGCTCGACATTGTGGTGAATAATGCCGGCACCACAAAATTTATGAATCACGATGATTTAGACGGTTTGGACAAAACCGATTTTGAGCAAATTTATGCGCTTAATCTGATTGCCCCCTATCAAATGATCAAACAAGCGCGCCCGCATATGAAAAAAAGCAGCGCCCCGTCAGTGGTTAATATTTCGTCTGTCGCTGGCGTGCGCGGCATTGGCTCATCGATTGCCTATGCGGCATCAAAAGGCGCCCTCAACACCGCCACCATGTCCTTGGCCCGCGCCTTGGGCAAAGACAAAATTCGCGTCAATGCGGTATGCCCAGGTTTTGTCGGCACGGACTGGTTTCTCAATGCTTTTGGCGAAGAAATTTTTAATCAAATTTCCGAGGGGCAAAAAGCCGTCACGCCAATGAACCAAGTGGCTGGCGCCAAAGACATCACCGGCCCAATTTTATTTTTCGCCAGCCGTTTCAGCCAACATGTCACCGGACAATTGCTGGTTGTCGATGGCGGTATGCTTTTGGGCATGCCGGCCAGTTAAGCCAGCTAAATCGAGCCGCGAGGAGACCCGATGTCACTTGAACAACTGAAAAAACAAGCCTGCGACGCCATTGACCAGATGGCCGATAAGCTGATCAACGCCAGCCACGCCATTCACGCGCGGCCGGAGATTGCCTTTGAGGAAAAATTCGCCCATCGCCTGCTCACCGATTTTGTCGCCGATGAGGGGCTCGATGTCAGCCGCCATGCCTGCGGTTTGGAGACGGCTTTTATTGCTGAATTTGGCGTTGGGGACGCGCAAGTGGGGATTATTTCTGAATATGACGCCCTGCCCGGCATTGGCCATGCTTGCGGCCATAATATTATTGCCACCAGCGGTCTTGGGGCGGCAATGGCGCTGTCGAAACTGGGGCAGAAATTGCCTGGGAGGGTGCGCTATCTCGGCACACCGGCAGAAGAATCTGGCAATGGTAAAGAATTAATGGCGCGGCAAGGCGCTTTTGATGGGCTCGATGCGGCAATGATGGTGCATCCGGCCGGTGTCAATCTGCTGACCATGCCGAGCTTGGCGGTCAATGAAGTGCGGGTGACCTATACCGGCAAGTCGGCACATGCCTCGGCCATGCCACAAGCCGGTCTCAATGCGCTTGATGCGCTGGTCACCGCCTATCAAAGCATTGCCCAATTGCGCCAACATATTGCTGCGAATGAGCGTATTCACGGCATTTTCAATGAGGCCGGATTGGCGCCGAATATTGTGCCCGATCGAGCGGTCGGCACGTTTTATGTGCGCGCCGCCGACGGCATGGCACTGAGCGCGCTCAAACAGCGGGTCAAAAATTGCTTTGAAGCGGGTGCGTTGGCGGCCGGTTGCGAAGTACAAATCGACTGGGCGCTGGGTGATTATTTGGAAATTAAAGATAGTTGGGAAATCGCCGCGCGCTATCAGGCCAATGCTGAGAGCCTTGGACGATCGTTTTTTCCACTCGATAAAATGCCGCTTGGCAGTGGCGGCTCCACCGATATGGGCAATGTCAGCCATAGGGTACCGTCGATTCATCCGATGATTGCCTGCGCACCAGCGCATGTGGTGATTCACAATCCAGAATTTGCCACATATGCGGGCTCGCCGAGCGGCGATGCGGCCGTGATTGATGGTGCCAAAGCGCTTGCCATGACCGCCATTGACGTGCTCGGTGATCAGGCTTTGCGGCAAAAGGCGCATGAAGATTTCGCTCAAACCGCCAGTTTTTCTGCGCAATCTTTGCTTGCCGCATGGCATGGCGAAGGCGGCCACGGCGATGGCGATGTGACGCTTGGTGGCTGCGGCTGTTGCTAAGCGCTTGCAGCCCAAGGCGGCTGGGTTTATATAAACGCCACGCCGAGCGCGCGCCAAAGTGCGCCAACACCACGAGAGAAAGTGACCAATATGGCCGATGCAGCGATACCAAAATTCAGCAATGATAATGGCGACAGCGAAATGTTCATCGCCGTGCGCGAGTTTGAATGCACCGGCGCCAGCGCCCCGCATGACCACCCGCATGTTTATCTCGACATGGGCGGCGAAGACGAAATCATCTGCCCATATTGCTCGACGCGCTATCGTTTCAAAGCATAAATAATGTGAGGCATCTGCCAAAAGTGGTGGCCTCGGACGGACTCGAACCGTCACGCCCGTTACGGGCCGCAGATTTTAAGTCTGCTGTGTCTACCAATTCCACCACGAGGCCATCATGGGTGTCAGACTGGCGGTTGTATAGCATAGATTGCCAGCTCGCCAAGCCTAATTCAGCGACTCTTGCCGCTGCAAAGCCACATCCGATAAACTCAAGCTCTCACCGATTTTCATCACTAAGGCTTGATTGCCCGCCGCCGCAATAAATCTTTGGCGTGGCTCCTCAAACGGCTCTAAAGCCAGAACAAATGTGCCCCAATGCATCGGCACCATGCGCTGACAGCCAATATCACGGCCAATTTTTACCGCACCCTCAGGGTCAGCATGCGCGCCCATCATCATTGGACGCGGATTATAAGCCCCTGCACTCATCAGCCCAATGTCACAACCGCCATGGGTTTTTTGCATATGCGCACCAATCTCAGCAAACAAATAAGGATGCACTTCAGTATCGCCCGTGTGATAGATCGAACGGCCGCCAGCGCTAAACCCATAAGACATCCACAAGATACGATTGACATCAAAGGGTGAGCGATTCGACCAATGAACGGCCGGATAGGCGGTCAGGCGGAAACTGCCGCTGCGACTGGGCAGGGTGATGTCATCATACCAATCGACCTCATGGACGGTGCCATAGCCACGGGCGGTGAAATATTTACCCATGCCCAATGGCACAATGGCGGTAATCGCCTGACGGTTGGGCAATAAGTCTAGGGTGTTTGTATCGAGATGGTCATAATGCGCATGGCTGACGACCAGCACATCAATCGGCGGCAAATCCTCAACACTCAGGCCCGGGGCGAAAACCCGCTCTGGGCCGGCAAATGATACGGGCGACGCGCGCTTGGTTAAAACCGGATCTGTGAGCACCGTCACCCCATCAAGGCGCACAAGAAAACTGGCGTGGCCAATCCAGCTAATGCTATCGCCATCGCCAAGCGCTGCGAATTGCGCGCGAGCCTGCTCTGGCGGCACAATATGATTATCGGGAAGGGTCGGCTTCGTGCCGCTTATATTGCGGCTGATAATAGAGCCAAAAAACGACAAACGCGTCGCTAGGCTGGTGTCGCGCTTGGGGCTGTCTGGCGGATTACGAAAGCCATTGGTCAAGTGATGATATGGCGCGCCCTCGCCGCGCGGGACGCCAGACCCCGTGCATGACGACAAAACCATTGCCGCGCCAATTAATGTTGTAACCACCCAAATTGCTGACATTTTCATAACAACCTCAAATTCATAACAACCTCAAAAAAAACGGCGGCACAAGGCCGCCGTTTCAAAATAGGTTAAACAACCAGTCTTTCAAGACTAGTCGTTCAGGCCTTGCCATACTGGCCAGCAGTTGCCGCCAGCTTTCGCTGACAGAGCCAACTGAGCAGCTTTGGCATTGTCGCCATTTTGTGCTGCTGTGTAATCAGCTTTACCTGTGCACCAAACATAGAATTGGTGGCTACCAGATTTTGCCATTGCGTCAAAACCTGAGTCCAGAGCCAAGGCAGAAGTTGGCAGAGCGAACATTGCAGCTACAGCCATTGCAGAAATCATTTTTTTCATCATAAAACCCTCCGTATGAATGAGACTACAATGCCCGCTCATTCGATAAAGTAAAACTAAACTTTTTGTAAGGTTCGTTGGTGCCGCTTTATTGGCTGGCAATCGCCTTGGGACGCGCTACCAAGGGCGCGCCAATGGCTGCCAAATGCGCCTTAATAGCGGTTTCAACGGCTTGTAATTGCGCCATATCGCGACCGCGCGCCACCACGCTAACACCCGCCCCTTGGGCACTGTAAAACGGATAGAGGCCAATATTGACGTCAGGATATTGCTGTTGCAAAGCCCCCATTTCAGCGGCAATGCTGCCTTCGGGTATGCTGGAAGTGACGGTGATTGACGATAAGGTCTCGCCGCCTTTGAGGGTTGGTAAAATATTTTCCATCATCGCTTGCATGATTTTGGGCACGCCAGCCATGACATAGACATTGTCGATTTTGAACCCCGGCGCCGTACTGACCGGGTTTTCAATCAAGCTGGCGCCTTCGGGAATCCGCGCCATGCGTTGCCGCGCTTCGTTGAAATCAGCTTCTTGGGCGTCATAATGGGCTTGCAAAGCCTGCATGGCCAGCGGGTGTTTTTCAAGTTTCACCTCAAAGGCCGCGGCAATGCAGTCAGCGGTGATAT
>JAHEGN010000019.1 GCA_024645085.1 Rhodobiaceae bacterium | reverse complement strand
GCCATGGCAAACACCCGCTTGCCGGTCAGTTTGAAAGATGCCACTTGCACAATCACTGAGACCGCTTCGAGCACAAACAAGCCGCCGATAATCGCCAGCACCAATTCGTGTTTGGTGGCGACAGCAATAGAACCAATAGCGCCACCCAGCGCCAATGAGCCAGTGTCGCCCATAAATACCGCAGCTGGCGGCGCATTATACCAAAGAAAGCCGAGGCCAGCGCCAATCAGCGCGGCGCAAAATACTGCCAATTCGCCGGTACCAGGCACATAATGAATTTGCAAATAATTGGAAAACACGGCATTGCCGACAAGATAGGCAATCAGGCCGAAGCTCAGCGCCGCAATCATTGTCGGCACAATCGCCAGACCGTCCAAACCGTCGGTGAGATTGACCGCATTTGAAGCGCCTACAATGACAAACAAGCCAGCGATAACAAAAAGTGGCAAGCCAAGCGGCAGCAAATAATCTTTCACAAATGGAATGGCATAGCTGGTGGCCATCGGCGCGGGTAGCAATTTTGAAATATACAGAACAGTGGCAACGGCCACGATAGCCTCAAGCAAAAGCTTAATGCGACCGGGCACGCCGTCGCTGCTGCTGCTGCGCAATTTCAGAAAATCATCAGCAAAGCCAATCGCGCCAAAGCCCAAAGTGGTCAGCATAATCGCCCATAGAAACATATTGCTCAAATCGCCCCAGAGCAGTGACGCGCCGAGGGAGGAGATTAAAATTAACAGCCCGCCCATAGTCGGCGTGCCGACTTTAGTCAACAAATGCGAGGCTGGCCCATCTTTGCGGATCGGCTGACCTTTGCCTTGACGGGCGCGCAATGTGTCAATCAGCCAAGGGCCCATTAAAAAACTAATCAGCAAAGCGGTCAGCATGGCGCCGCCAGCGCGGAAGGTGATATAGGAAAATAGATTGGCGCCAGGTAGCGCTTCTTTCATTGATGTCATCAGCTCGTAAAACATATTATCCCCTTTCCTGCGCACTCTGTGCCGCAGCCGATTCATCGGCCTGTACCAGTGCGTCAACAACCGCCCCCATGCCAGAGGCATTCGAGCCCTTCACCATAACCACGTCGCCAGCCCGCATATCTCTCAGCAAATGATGCGTCATATCGGCCAGCGAATTAGCGTGATAGGCCATGCAATCGGCCGGTAAATGTTCGTGTAAATGATGGCTTAACGGCCCATAGGTCAGCACTTGATCAATCTCAGCCTCGGCGATGATGTCAGCCAGTTGGATGTGCATATCAACCGCTTGATCGCCGAGCTCGGCCATATCGCCCAATACGGCAATGCGCCGCCCCCGACCATTGCGTGGCGCCAGCCCCAGCGTCGTCAGCGCCGCCGCCATAGAGGTTGGGTTGGCGTTATAGCTTTCATCGACCAAAACATATTGACCATCTTCGGCATGCAAATAATGCCGCTCGCCGCGCCCCACCAAACCATCATGATCAGCCAGAGACAGAGCCGCTAAGGCCAAATCAGCGCCGGCCAGAGACACGCCAGCCAAGACAGCAAGACTGTTTTGCACGTGATGCGCGCCCGACATACCGACTTTATAGGTCACTTGATCAGCCAAAATCTTTGCGCTTACACAACTGCAAGAAGGGTGTAATTTGACTTTCTCAGCCAAGGCTTGCACGCCAGTGTTTACGCTGTCGGCGCTGCCGAAGGTGACGATATTATCAATCTGACAAGCGGCCGCCTGCGCTTTCAGTAAATCAAGATAAGGGCTGGCGGCCGGCAATATGGCGGCGCCACCGGCAATCACGCCAGAAAAGATTTCCGCTTTAGCGCGGGCCAAATCTTCCATTGTGTCAAAATGCTCAATATGCGCCGTGCCGATTTCGGTAATTATTGCGCAATGTGGCTGCACCATTTTGACCAGCGCATCAATTTCACCAGCATGGTTCATGCCGATTTCAAACACCGCATATTGGCAGTTGTCCGGCATCCGCGCCAAACTCAGCGGCACGCCAATATGATTATTATAAGATTTCTCCGAGGCATGAACGGCACCTGATTTCTCTAATGCATTGCGCAAGGACTCTTTAACGCTGGTTTTGCCAACCGATCCGGTAACGCCAATAATATAGGCAGTCGAACGGGCTCTGGCGGCTAGAGCCAAAACCTCAAGGGCGCTCATCACATCGCGCACCACAATAAGATTGTCGCTGGCGCTGAGGTTTTTGATGTCGCGGCCGTGCTCGACCAAAGCCGCAGCGGCACCGGCTTGTAAGGCAGCCGCGACATAGTCATGGCCGTCGGCTTGCTCGCCCGGCAGGGCAATAAATAGATCGCCTTTTTTGAGGCTGCGCGTATCAATCGAAACACCGCGCACGGCCAGATTTTGTTGCAGCTCGGCGCTCAATGGTGCGGCCAAAACATCCGCCAAAGCATCGGCGATGGCGTCGCCAGTCCAGATAATATGTGATTGCAAATTAGCCATGACGCACCTCGCTCTGCCCAAGTGCTTGAGCAATGTAAGTGACATCATTAAATGGCAAAATTGTGTCGCCGATTATCTGTCCTGTTTCATGGCCTTTGCCAGCCACGAGAACCATATCATCGGCTTGAGCCTGCGCCAAAGCCGCGTCAATCGCTTGCCCGCGGTCGGCAATGTCTTGTGCCATCGGGCATTGCGCCAAAATCGCTTGGCGAATTTGTGCCGCGTCTTCGTGGCGCGAATTGTCATCAGTGACAATAATATGTTCGGCCAAACGGGCGGCAATTTTGCCCATTAGTGGACGTTTACCAGCATCGCGGCCGCCGCCACAGCCAAACACCAAATGCAGAGCACCATTGTCTTGCATATGTGCGCGCAAAGCGGTCAGAGCATTGGCCAGCGCATCGGGCGTATGGGCATAATCGACATAGACGGCGGCACCAGCAGATGTTTCGCCGGCTTTTTGCAACCGTCCCAACGGCGCAACCAAGCTGCTGACTGCGGCCAGCACATCATCCCAAGCACACCCCAGTTGCAGGCTCATCGCCATGGCTAATTGCACATTTTCAATTTGGAAATCACCAACCAAGGGCAGTATCACTTCGCCCTGCTGGTCGCCGAAATGAGCCCGCAAAACAAGCCCATCACGTTGGCGGCTGACCAGCTCAACATATAAATCAGCCTGCGGCGTGCCGACCCGCATGACCCGCCGACCGCACCGCGCCGCCGCCGCGGCAATCTGTTGTCCAGCCTCAGAGGTAATGGTAACGACAGCTGTGCCATCGACACTGAGCACCTCGGTAAACAAGCGTTGCTTGGCGGCCAAATAATCAGCTTCGTCTTTGTGATAATCGAGATGGTCGCGGCTTAGATTGGTAAATCCGGCAAGCTGAATATCTGTGCCATCGAGGCGATATTGCGCCAGACCATGGCTCGACGCTTCCAGCGCGACATGGGTGATTTGATGCGCCACCAAATCGCGCAGAGCCGCACTCAAGGTCACCGGATCTGGTGTCGTATGGTGCAGCGGCGCTTGATAGCTGGCGCTTTGAATGCCCAATGTGCCGAGGCTAGCGGCGGCATGTCCACAAGCGGCAAGAATTTGTTGCAAGAATTGCGCCGTCGAGGTTTTGCCATTGGTGCCAGTGATGGCGGCTACATATTGGGGCTGGGTGGCAAAAAAGCGTTTGGCCATGAGCGCCAAATCACGGCGCGGGTTCTCGCTTTGCAAAACCGCCACTTGGGCGCTGGTGTCGGCGGGTATTTGCGCTGGCTTGGCCACTAAAACAGCCGCCGCGCCGCGCGCAATGGCCTGATCAATAAATGCCCCACCGTCGGTTTTCACGCCGCTTAAAGCTGCGAATAAATAGCCCGGCATCACCTCGCGACTATCGGCGGTGAGACCGCGAATATCGGTGCTGGCGAAAGCCGGAAGCGGATTAAATTCAGGAGCCAATCGATCAAGGCGCATAGGAGCCTCCCATTGTTGGCTCGGCCATGGCCGTTTGCCGCAAGCTTTGAAGTTTGGCTTCTTGCTGTGTCGCATCACGATTTGGCAGCACGCCCAAAATCGGTGCTATGCGCTTAATAATATTGCCGCTGGTCGGCGCCGCATTCCAGCCAGCACCGGTTTGGCCATAAGTCGCCTCATTGCCATTTGGCTCATCAAGCATGACCAACATTGCATAGCGCGGCGCATGGCCGGGAAAGCCCGATAGAAAACTCGTGATGCGTGCATCGGCACTATAAGATCCCTGTTGTGGTTTATTGGCCGTGCCGGTTTTGCCAATCACCGCATAACCCTCAACATTGGCATTTTTGCCAGTGCCCATGGTGACCACGCGGCGCATCATGTCGCGGATGGCCGCGCTGGTTTGCGCGCTAACAACCCGCTGACCGATTGGCATAGCGACTTTTTGCAGAGTTGGTGGATAAAGCACGCCGCCATTCATCATCGCCGCGCCGGCCACTAGGACATGCAGCGGTGACACGGAAATACCGTGCCCAAAAGATGTGGTGGCGCGCTCAATGTCAGTCCACCGACCGACCGGCAAAGGCCGGGCGCGGGCGGGGAAATCAGTGGCCACGCGGTCCCGCATGCCAAGTCGCTGTAAAAATTCTGCATGTGCCTGCTCAGGCACTTGCAAGGCAATTTTCGACGAGCCAATATTTGACGAATGAACCAATATTTCATCAACCGTAAGCGGGCGGTTTTGCGGGTGGTCGTCTGAGATTTTTTCTGGTCCGATTTTCATCGGTTCGCTGGCATCAAAAATATCTTCGCGTGTCACATAGCCGCCGTCCAATGCCATGGCCACAGTGAACACTTTGAACACCGAGCCAAGCTCATAAGTGCCCTGAATGATTTTATTAAACCGTGCGCTTTCAGGACTGGCGGTTGGCTGATTGGCGTCAAAATCTGGCAAGGACACGGAGGCAATAATCTCGCCATTATGGGCATCCATAATCACCGCAGCCGCGCCCTTGGCAGAGAATTTTTCCATCGCCCGCATGAGCTCATCGCGAACACTGTGCTGCACGCGCACATCAAGACTGGTTTCAAACTGATTATCCAACAGCGAAAACTCTTCGCCCTGATCAAGCCATAGTTCAATACCGGACAAGCCGCGCATATCGCTGCTAGAAAAACCAACAATATGGCTCGCCACTTCACCATTTGGGTACACCCGACTGGTGGCTTTTTTCAATTGCAAGGCCGGGTTGCCCAAATTCAAAACTGCCCGCCGCTCATCTGGCGTCAGACTGGTTTGCAGCTTCACATAAGGCCCTCGGCGCGACAGCAATTGCGCGGCGCGGCGCTCATTTAACCGTGGCAAAATTTCACTGAGCTGGCGCGCCATGGCTACACCGTCTTCAATCTCAGCCGTATTGGCGCCCAATGTGGTGGTTGAAATTTGCGTCGCCAACACCACCCCATGACGGTCGGTGATAATCGGCCGTTCTTGCTTGGCGCTGGTCTGCAACGCCGTTGACGCGCCAGTCACTTGATAGCTAGTGGTCAAATCAGCCAGCCTCCCGATAAGCACAACAAATACAAGGCTGAAACTAATCAAGGCGAGACGCAAACGACGCCGCGTTTGCTCAACCGCATGATGCGATAAATCACTCGGGCGCTGTCCCAAGCGACTACCCATAACAGCCGCCCAATCGCCACCGGCGCGTACAATCGGGGTACTAGCGCGGGCCATCGCTCACCTCCCCGCTTTGCAACAATACTGAAATTGGCCGAATTTCATCTGGCCGCAAATCAATCACCTGATTGGCCGCTAAATAACTCAGGCTCAAATAACGATTGGCCAATTCTTGCAGACGACGCGGATCATTCAAACTGCTCCACTCGGCTTCCAATGTGCGCCGCTCATCGCGGGCCGCCAACATTGTTTCCTTAACTTTTTCCAGCGCCCGCATTTCGGCGTCGGCGCTATAACGCACATGATAGACCGCCGCCGTCAGGGCAATAATCAAAACCGCACAAATAATATTGACCAAACGTATCATGAAGACACCGCCTGCGGCGCCCGCGCCGGCATCAGATCAGTGGTCGCCGGATAGGCTGGCGCGGTGGTGCGTTGCGCCGCCCGTAACCGCGCTGAACGAGCGCGCGGATTGGCGGCAATTTCTTCTGGTCGGGCTTTGGTGCTGCGCTTATCAAGCTCGCTGAAGCTGGCTTGTGGGCCGACAATATCTGGCTGGTGACGCGACGGCCGACCCGCGCGACCGGTACGCGGGGCAAAAAATTGCTTCACAATTCGGTCTTCCAACGAATGGAAAGTGACCACAGCAAGGCGACCTTGTGGGTGCAAAATCTGCTCAGCCGCCTGCAAACCGCTGACCAATTCACCGAGCTCATCATTGAGATAAATCCGCAAGGCTTGAAAACTCCGCGTCGCCGGATGCGCCTGTTTAGCACGCGGCTGGCCCAGAACACCGCAAATCAAATCGGCCAATTGGCTTGTGCGAGTTAGGGCTTGACTGGCGCGTTTTTCGACAATGGCGCGGGCGATGGCGCGCGCACGGCGCTCCTCGCCATAAACAAACAAAATATCAGCCAGCAAATCAGCCTCGGCGGTTTCCAGCAGTTCTTGCGCTGACATGCCCTCGCGGCTCATCCGCATATCCAGCGGCCCGTCGCGCATGAATGAAAACCCGCGTTCAGCCTGATCAAGCTGCATGGAGGAAACCCCCAAATCCAACATCACCCCATCAACGGTTTGATAGCCGGCAGTGGCCACCAATTCAGCCATATCACCGAAGCAGCCTTCCAGACACACGAGCCGATCGCCGAATTGATCTTTCAGCGGCGCGGCGAAAGCAAAGGCGGTGGGGTCGCGATCAATCGCCAGCACGGTGCAGTCAGCAGTGGACAGAATTTTTTGTGTATAGCCGCCAGCGCCAAATGTGCCATCGACATAAACGCCACCGTCGCGCGGTGCCATTGCGGTGGCAACTTCTGAGAGTAAAACTGGAATATGAGGCGCAGAGGGGGACGACGGAGACGGGGTCACGTCATGCGCTTGCGTCACATGGCCCCGACTAGTCAATGTGAGCTCCCGCCCGGGGGTGGGCCTGATAAGGATTTGAGCAAACTGCGGTCTTCTAATGCTCGGGCTCGCGCCTTGGCACGATAATCCGCATAGGCTTCTGGGTTCCAAATGCGGAACTTGCTCCCCATGCCGACAAAACAAACCGCTTTGTCAATTTGGGCGTGATGCAGCAGCGCCTCGGGCAATGATACCCGACCATCCGTGTCAAAGGTTAATGTATGACTATCGCCGAAAAGAACCGAAGCCAAAGCTTCATATTCTTCGGTGAATGGGTCCAAACGGTCGACCATTTGATTGTAATAGGCACTGAGGCTAACGCCGCCGCCCTCAATCGTCATTTCGGTGAAGGAAGGATAAACGAAAATCGAATGAGGCCCTGCGGCACCCCCATTTTGAGCCAGAATTGCCGAACGAAAGACAGCCGGAACAGAGACGCGCCCTTTGGCGTCAATCTTGCCCTCAATTGTGGACATGAATCTGGTCATGCCTTCCTCCGCTCAACTATGTGCATCCGTCGACGCACAGCTCCCTATGGGATACCTTGGGATAGCATGGGATTTGATGGGAAGTCAACGAATTTGTCTGGGATAAAATGGGATTATTAAACCAAAAAACCGGCGGAAACCTGAGCGTTGACGGTTTTATCGTGTCATTTCGCTTCAAAAGGCGAAAAACGCGCCAAAACCAGCGTTATATTTGAAATGGGCCAGACGGTCTGTAAGCCGGGTTCTGTACACACCCCTAAGGGTGGCGGTGACCATTCATCTGGGATGCCTGTTACCAGACACCTCGTGCAACCTACCCGAGCAACGATCCGGAAACAGATCATGTGTTGCTCCTATTTGGTCTTGCTCCCGACGGGGTTTACCCTGCCACTGCCGTTACCGGCAGCGCGGTGCGCTCTTACCGCACCCTTTCACCCTTACCGCTAAAGCGGCGGTTTGCTTTCTGTGGCACTTTCCCTAGAGTCGCCTCCGCCGGACGTTATCCGGCGCCGTGTTTCCGTGGAGCCCGGACTTTCCTCCCTTGCGAACAAGAGCGATCACCCAACCATCTGGCCCATATGTGAATTACGCCGCCACCCGCAAGGCGTCAAGCCTGATGTCAGCTCTTGGCCAAACGGCAAAGCGCATAAATTAAACTCTGGGTTTGCGCATCGGCCGCGCCGTCAATGTTTTGCGGTCGGAAATGGCGTTGAAAAGCGCTCACGACAGCCTGCGTTTGCGGCCCATAAACGCCATCTGGCGCCACCCCATAACCATAGGCTGCCAAGGTTTTTTGCAAGGCAGCAACGGCTGGCCCTTCGGCGTTGAGCGCCAATGTGTCAACTTTTTCGACGCGCACATCATCGGCCCAAAGCCCAACCCCTTGAGCCGCTAACCAGCGCCAATCAAGCGCTTCGCCCGGGTCAATTTTGCGCGTTGGCGCAACATCGCTATGCCCCAACACGCCAGCTGGTGCGATGTGATGGCGGGCGATAATATCGCGCGACAAGTCGACAAGGGCGGAGATTTGCGGCGACGGATAAGCCGCCATCTGCCCATCGACATGTCCAGCATGATCGAGCTCAATGCCAATAGAAGCGCTATTGACATCATCAAGCCCAGCCCAATGGGCAACGCCGGCGTGCCATGCGCGGGCCGCCTCATCGACCATTTGTGTTATCTGCCCGTGCTGATCAATTAAATAATGCGCCGAGACTTTGCTGGCCGCATCGCATAGGCGCGCCAATGCCTGTTCGGCTGTCGGCATATTTGTATAATGCAAAATCAGCAGCGAGACGGTGCTTTGGCGGCTATCAAAATTTGGCGACGGGCGGCTATTGATGGGACGCATCACAATACCGTCCCCGCTGGTGCCACCTCGCGCTTACGCAGGCCAATAATCAACACACCTGACAGGGTGATGGCACTGCCAATCCAAAACCGCAGGCCTAAACTATCGCCCCAGACCAAAACCCCAAAGACGATGCCAAAAATCGGCGCCATGAGCGTTAGGGGGGCGGTGACTGAAACATCATAACGTTGGAGCAGATAATACATGCCAGCATGGCCGATCAGGCTGGCGCCAATCGCCGTATAGACAACCCCGCCCCAAGCCATCCAACTGGCTTGCGTCAATACTTCTAGGTGATTGCTCTCAAACATCAGCGACACAATAATCAGCGGCGGCCAACTCAGGGTCGAAATCCACGCCTGCATTTGATAAACGCCGGTTTTGGGAATTTGTTTCATGATAATCGTGCCAACCGAGCCAATAAAGGCGGCACCGACGACCAATAATAGCCCGAGACGCTCATTGACCACGGCCGGATCAAAACTGATGACCATCACCCCGCTGAACGCCGCAATCACCCCCAGCCAACGCCGCCAACGCACTTGCTCGCCCAAAAACACAATCGACATAATCGTGCTAATCGGCACGCCAAGCTGGGTGGCGACGGCGACCGATGAGACATTCTCAGCCACCGACATGCCGCCATAAAATAGCGTAAAATGGGCGGACCCCATGGTCACGGAAATAAAGAAAATCTGCCGCATATTGCCGGCAACGACTTTCAAAAACGGGATTAAAATCAGCGATAATAAAAGATAGCGCAAAGCGGTAAACATCATCGGTGGGATTTCACTCACCCCCGCTTTACCAGCGACGAAAGTGAACCCCCAAACCAAGCAAATGATAAGCATAAGAAAAAGATGTCGAACGGCCATCAATCGGATGTAGCATGAGTTCCAACAAAGCGCTATAGCCTGCTTGTGAAACCAATGGAGGCACCATGCCCGCCCTGCTTTTTGACCTTGATGGCACGCTTGCCAATACTGACGCTGATTTACATGCGGCGATGAATTATGTGTTACAGAAATATGGCTATCAGCCAGTGCCCAATGATGCGGTGCATAATATGATTGGCGGCGGCGCGCGGATGATTTTGCAGCGCGGCCTGGCCGAAAATAACGCCAGCATGGATGATGCGGCGCTGGATTTGGCGACCGAAGAGCTGGTGCTTTGGTATGATCAAAACATCGATAAGCACACGCGACTGTTTGACGGCGTGTTGCCGATTTTGCAAGCCGCCAAAGCGGCCCAATATAAAATGGCCGTGGTCACCAATAAGCGGGAGAGCCTGTCGAGCAAATTGCTATTCCGGCTTGGCGTGCATCAGTATTTCGACACATTGGTCGGTGGCGATACATTAGCCAGCCGCAAACCCGATGCCGCGCCCATCACCGAAGCCCTGCGGCGTTTGGACGTGGCGCCAGAGGATGCGATTATGGTTGGTGACAGCGAAGCCGATACGGCGAGCGCACAGGCCGCCAAAGTGGCGTGTATTTGTGTCAGTTTTGGTTATCGTCGGGTCAGCCTCGACGCACTTGGCGCCGATGCCATTATCGACCATTTCAACGAATTTTCTGCTGCCGCCAAAGCCCTAAAACCCGGCAAGTTCGACGCCCTTTAGAAATTGAGACAGTCTAGAATTTCAGTCGGATTGCCAAGCCGCCGCCCTGAACATTGACGTCGTCACCAAAGGCAGCGCGATAGCTCAGCTCAACAGCAAAATAATCATTATGCGCCGACACGCCGAAACCAATATTGGTCTGGTCGGCTACCTCAGTGGCAGTTTTCATAACAAAACTCTCATTCGACCCAACGAAATTCACATTGGCAGAAAATGGCTGATAAGTACCGACCGACTGATAGCCAATATAATAATTTGGCGACCACGTCACGGCAACTGGCGACCCACCGCCATAATTTGCCTGTCCGCGCAGACCGAAATGATTGGTGGTCAATTCAGAGGTGGCGCTGCCAACATGCACACCCAGGTTCATGTCATAGACAGAAGTTTCTGTATGCGCATCTTGTTCGAGCGAGAAGAAGTCTGTGCCAAATTCAGCCTGCAAACTGTGGCGACCGGTCAAGATAGGCACGGCAAGTTTGGCCGATGCGGCAAAGCTTGTGCCATCCCAACCATCGCGCAAAATATCGCTAGCATCGCCGACACGTGCAATCCGTTCCGAGTCAAATTTGACATTGCCGCCTTGCGCCGTCAGTTCAATCCCAATAGGCCCAATCTCATGGGCCAAATAGGCGCCAATAGCCCAGCCCTCAGACTTGACTTCATTGACTGACGATGTTTTCTCATCAACATTGGAAAAGCTCAATTGGGTGAAAAGACCCAGAGCATCAAGTCCCAAAACAGGCGCGTCATAGCCATAAGCGATGGAATAACTATCGCCACGCAATGTGCCGCCCTCAGTTGTGGCATCTTGCTTACGGTAATCTCCAAATTGCTGCAACCAACCCTCGCCGCCACTGCGTCCACCAGCTTTGACTAATTGCATGTGTTGGCTCACCGAGCCATTGGCTGACGTGGCCAACATCGACAATTGGCGCATGGTGCCATCACCATAATGCGGCAGAATTTGATCATAGGCAGTGGCGAAATTAGCTTGGGTGTCAATCGCTGCCAGCGCCGTTTCAAGTGCCGAATGACGACCGAAATGGCTCAGCACGGCATTCAAAGACGGTGCCTGCGTGGTGTTCAGACCCAGCTCAGTAGCGGTTTTAATAGCAAATGTGGCAGTAATCGCCTGGTCGCCATTAGCCACAATATCTTCAATCGCCAGACTGACATTATAAATGAACGGCTGATTGCCACTTAAATGGTCATTAATGGTCGCCGAATAAGAAGACAAATCACTGGCCGTTTGAATAAACCGCTGCGAATAACCTTCTGCTACAATGTTTTCAAGCGCTGGCGAGATTTTGAAATCTGTGCCGCTTATGGTTAAATTTTGCACATTGACCAAAGCCGTGTTCGGTGTAGCGACCGTGCTATCAACCACAAAGCCAATGTCGGCTTCATCAGCGATTGATAGGCTATTAAGATTAACGCCTTCATCAATGACTTCCTGATTGCTGAAAATCATCCGCGAGCGGCCTGACATATTCACGTCCAACGTGCCGCCAGATGATGTTAACGCACCGACGAAAACCGTATAGGGTTTTTCATAAGTGCTTGTGGCAATCGGGTTGGCTTCAGGATTGCTGATGTTAAAGACGTCATTGCCCTGGCCAAAATAGACATTGGAGAACATAGTGCCAGAAGTCAGATCTAGCGTATCGTTATAGGCTGAGAAATAAACATCACCGATAATGGCTGGCACCTGAACATCTTGCGAGGTCACAAAACCGTCACCAATCGCATTGTCGTCGGCATCGGTATCGCCAGCCACATCGAGATCAAGATCACCATTGCCCAAATATTGGTTGGAATTGTTCAATTGGTCATTTTCTCGCAAGGATTGCCGCAAGGTAATGCCGCCGCTGAGCGCGTCACCGCTATAGGTCGAGAAATCATAGGCAATCGCCTTATCACCACTGACGCTTGTCGTACCATCAATATGCGTTGAACTGGCATAAACGGCGCCGCGGTTAACGAACACGGCGGCGTTTGGCAAAGCAGTAGAGGCTGACAGCGCAACTGCTTTTGCCGCATAGCTGCTGCCGGTTGCTGTCGCATCGGTTTTGGTGTTGCTGGTCACCGTTGCCGAAATTGTGCCCTCATTGATGAAAATATCTGATGCCAAGCTTACAGTGCCGAAAGACGATGATTCCAATGAAATGGCCGTTGCGTTATTATTATAGGCGGTTGCTGAAATCGTGCCGGCATTCAAAAAGCCGCCGTCTAATATCGCGCCATTGCCAACCGAAACTGCCGTGGCCGAAATGCCGTCATTCCAGCCATTCGCTGTAATTGCCCCGCGATTGATGAATGAATTACTATAGGAAAATGTCGCGCCGCTAAACGCCGTCGACGTGTCATTGTCATCGTTTCGCGTATCTGCAAAGCCTTCGACGATTTGACCAAAAGTGCCAGTTGATATTGCGAGAGCTGGGGCTGAACCATAGGTGGTAATGCGCCCCGTGCCACGGTTTTCATCAAAATGATAAGGCTGAGTTTTCAGTGCATTGACCGCCTCATCATTGCCGCGCGCCGTAGTAATCGCCGTCAGGCTGGTCGTTTCATCGGCTGAA
The DNA here is from genome assembly GCA_024645085.1 of Rhodobiaceae bacterium. Lineage (GTDB taxonomy): Bacteria > Pseudomonadota > Alphaproteobacteria > RS24 > RS24 > JAHEGN01. The sequence goes on along the minus strand of JAHEGN010000019.1, from coordinate 21,970 downwards.
CGTCTCGAATTTATCGGCCCGTTAATCAAGATGCCTTGGGTGATATCGCCTTTTAACACGACAGCCGAGCCGCCCTGTTGCAGCTCATTGGCGTCAAGATTGGTCTCACTATCAGCCGCCAAAAGGCCTCTATTATTCACAGCAGTTGTTTGATAGCCGGTTGAGGTGATGGAGCCTTCGATTTGAAGGCCGCCGGTAATACCGCCCTCAACAATGAGGCCAGAGGCACCAATGCCTGTGGCCGACAATGTACCAGCTTGAATATAGCGACCGGTTATCGACGCCAGCGGGTCAATATACACGGCTGCTGTATAGCCGGAGGCACCAAGCTGCGAGCCAACAACACTAATGGTGCCGCGCAAATCAATATTGCCGGTAAGTGCACTGTCTAAATAAAGACCCAAGCCATTATCCGAGGTGACAGCTATTCGCGAGCCCGCCACGCTCAACAAATTGCCGTTCATCGCTTGCTCGATGAACAAACCAATACGCCCCGAATCCTGAGCGAAATTTGTAGCACTGAACACATCATCGCCCGTATCAGCTGTATTCTGGTCGAGCGTAATACCGTCTAAAATACCATCTTCATCATTGTCGACACGCGCCAAACTATCAAGCAACAGAATCGAAGCACTGGCCCCGAGTATTAAATCACCGCTGAACGGGTCTTTAACCCACACGCCATATTCACCGGAGGTGTCATACTTAATGGTGCCGTCAGAGTTTTCATCAACCACGCTGACCGTGCCATTAATCGACACATCAACCGCATCGCTGTGATTAATCACGACAGCTGCACCGCTGACCGTCGGCCCAGTAATGGTGACACTGCCCGCAGATGAAATCGAATGAAGGCCATCGGCATCAACGGCACTATTCAGCGTCGCCTCTTCGGCAGTAACGGCGGTTTGGACATCTAGAGCAAAAGCCGGAAGACTGGTCATCAATACAGGCAAAACAAATGCCGTTGTTAGTAGTCTCGATTTATAGCTCATTATGTCCTCGGGCTGGTTTTCAGATTTCACTTATTCGGCGTCGGCTGGGTCTAAACTATCACGCAATTCACGTTTCAAAAACTTACCACTGGCATTTCGCGGCAATGCTTCTGACCGCATCCAGATATAACGCGGGATTTTGAATTTGGCCAGTAAATGACTGCAATGCTCGCGCACCGCTTCGGCCGTCAGTGTGACGCCAGCCGCTGGAACAATCGCAATGCCAACTTCTTCGCCCAAACGGTCATCGGCGACGCCAAATACGGTGCATTCGGCAACGCCATCGAGTTTGAACACAGCGCTTTCGACTTCAGCGCAATAAATATTTTCGCCGCCACGCAACACCATGTCTTTGGCGCGGTCGACCAGATAAACAAACCCATCGGCGTCTTGGCGTGCGATATCACCGGTGCGCAGCCAGCCCTGCTGAATGCTTTCGGCCGTCGCATCAGCGCGATTGAGATAGCCCTTAATCACATTGCCGCCTTTAACGCATAATTCACCCAATTCACCGGCCGGTAAATCATTGCCATCGGCGTCGATAACTTTGGCGTCAAGTGTTGGCACAACTGGCCCGCAACTATCGGGACGGTCGAGGAAATAATCGCCTGAAACAGCGGTAATAATACCGCAGGTTTCGGTCATGCCATAACCCGTGGCGGCTTTACCATTGGGTAGGGCTTTGTCAATTTTGCCAACCAAGTCTGGCTGCAATTGCGCCCCACCGCCGCCAAGCGCGGTCAAAGATGAGGTGTCATATTTGTCAAAATCAGGGTGCGAGATAATTTCGCGCGACATTACGGGCACGCCGCTAATGCCGGTAATTTTTTCCCGATCAATCAGTTTCAAGGCCTCGCCTGCGTCCCATTTATACATATGAATAATCTGGCCGCCGGTCAGCGTGGTTGGCTGAACAACGCAATTATTGGCGGTCACATGGAACAAGGGTGTGGTCACTAGGGTTTTACCAATTGGCCCTTGGTCGGGCGCCGGCAAACTATCCTCAACGCCATTGGCGCGGGCTTGTGCGGTGGTTGAGCACAGGTTCATAAACGCCACATTCATAATATTGAGCACACAACCACGGTGGGTTAATTGCGCGCCTTTCGGGCGACCGGTCGTGCCTGAGGTGTAAAAAATACACGCATCATCGTCGCCGTCGATGGCCACATCCGGCATGTCGCCGCCAAAGCCTTTAACCTCGGCATAATCAATCACCCCGTCGGCTGGTTGCGGCAGGCGCACACCGATGACCTTCATATCGGGGAATTGATCGCGCACCGGTGTCAGATTATTCAACCGGTCTTGGTCACAAATCAGCGCCTTTGGTGCCGAATCGGACAAACCATATTGCATTTCGTCGGTCACCCACCAGGCATTCATGCCAACAACTGCGACGCCAATTGATGTCAGCGCCCAATAATTCAGCATCCACTCAGGGAAATTACGCATGGCAATGGCCACGCGGTCGCCGCGTTTAATGCCATTGGCGTGCATCCAATTGGCGATACTGGCGGTCTCGGCCATCGCTTCACCGTAAGTCCAGCGCTCGTCTTCATATAGAATATAGTCGCGTTCGGCATAAGCAGCGCTCATCATCCAAACGTCGCGTAATGAATTAGGAGCCAATGCATAGGTTTTCAGTTTTTCGCCACGCACTTCAACTTCCGTGATGGCAAACATGCCGGTTTCGCCGGTCATTTCGGCCCAAACGTCTTTTAATTCCTGATACATTTCTGCTCCCTTTGCTTTACTTTGGGCCTCCCGAGCCCGAAGGGGAGATATTACCGACAAGGCCGATGGCGGCAAGTTAATTTCGGCATAATTTTGGTAAAATGACGTGTTTTACTGGCGACGGGGTCATTTTTTGGTTAATTTAATCACATGATAGACTTTTCTCTGAATGCGCTCGACCAATCAGCCATCACGTCAACCTCTGACGCCGCTCAGGCGGTGTCGGAAACTGTCGACTTGGCGATTTATCTAGACGCTTTGGGCTTCCGCCGATTCTGGTTGGCTGAACATCACAATACATCAGCTTTTGCAGGCGCTGCACCGGAAGTGCTCATCGCCCATATTGCCGCCCGCACCAGCCAAATCCACGTCGGCTCCGGCGGCATTATGTTGCCGCATTACAGCCCGCTGAAAGTCGCCGAACAATTCCGCATGCTTGAAACATTGGCGCCGGGGCGCATTGACCTTGGTATCGGCCGCGCCCCTGGAGGCGACGCCAAAACCGCCGCCGCCCTGCAGAGCGGCCCAAAAGCTTGGCCGGTTGAAGTGTTTCCGCAGCAGGTCGAAATTTTGCTGCAATTCCTCGAAGATGCCATGGGTCTTTCAGGTGATGATGGCGGCTTTGCCATAGACCACCCCTATCAAGGCATTCATGCGCAACCACGCGGGCCGTCGCGGGTTCCCGTATGGATGCTCGGCTCAGGTGGTGATGGCGCCGTCCATGCAGCGCAATTTGGCCTGCCATATGTTTATGCGCATTTCATCAACCCAGATAATCTTGAGCAAGCGGTTGATGTGTATCGGCGCCATTTCAAACCATCGCGGTTTTTGCAGCAGCCAAAAATTGTGCTAGCCACGTCTGTATTGGCCGCCGCCACATCCGAAGAAGCCGCCTATTACGCCCGCCCGCGCAATATTTGGGCGGCCCGCTTAATGCAGAATAAAGCTGGCGTTTTCCCAAGCTTGCAAGAAGCGCAAGATTGGCAAATGACTGGCAATGATGCCGCCTATTTTGAAATGATGTCGCAACGCGGCTTTACCGGAACGCCAGAGTTGGTGATGCAGCAGCTCGACGATTTGGTGCGCCAGCATGGTCTAGACGAAGTGTTTTTGCTGACGCTGATTCCCGATTTGCAGGCCCGCAAGACGTCTTACAAACTTTTGGCCGATCAAGCCGGGCTGAGCGCCAAAGCGCAAGCCGCTGAATAGGCCGCCTCGTTAGCGATAAAGTAAGGCAAAAAGACGCACAGAATTGCGCCCAACTTGCCGCTTAGCGTCTTGACCGCAAGGCTGGCTTCATGCACAACAGAACACATATTTGACATATGAGTCATCCAACCAAGGAGATAAATTATGAGTTTGGATTTTACCGATAAGGTTGTCATCGTCACCGGCGCTGGCGGTGGATTAGGCAAGAGCCATGCGCTCGATTTCGCGCGCCGTGGCGCCAAAGTGGTGGTCAATGACTTGGGCGGCTCAGTCGACGGTTCAGCTGGTACATCAGAAGCCGCACAAGGCGTGGTCGATGAAATCCTCGCCGCCGGTGGCACCGCCATCGCTAATGGTTCGTCGGTTACCGACGATGCAGGCGTCGCCAATATGATTAGCCAAACCATGGACGCTTTTGGTCGTATTGACGTATTGGTTAATAATGCCGGCGTATTGCGCGATAAAAGCTTTGCCAAAATGGAAATTGACGACTTTACATTCGTCGTCGACGTGCATTTGTTCGGCACATTGAAACCAACCAAAGCGGTTTGGCCGATTATGAAAGAGCAAGGCTATGGACGTATTATGGTGACCTCTTCATCATCAGGCCTATATGGCAATTTTGGTCAGGCCAATTATGGTGCCGCCAAATTGGGCGTTGTGGGCTTTATCAACACGCTGAAATTGGAAGGTCAGAAAGACAATATCCACATTAACGCGCTGGCCCCTGTCGCTTGGACACGCATGACATCAAATCTGATGCCGCCAGAAATGGAAGAAATGCTGAAGCCTGAACAAGTGACCCCTGCGGTTGTGTTTATGTGTTCAGAAAATGCCCCAACCGGCAAAATCATTTGCGCTGGCGCCGGTGCTTTTGCTTCGGCACATATTGTTGAAACCCGTGGCATGTATTTGGGCGCAGACCCGTCCGCTGAACAAGTGGCTGAGAATTGGGAACAAATTTCGAAACTTGACGACCAAGCTGAAGCTCTGTTCCAAGGCGGCGACCAAACGCGTCGTTTCTTCGAACTGATTCAAGCCGCCAATAAATAAGTTATTGAGGGGCGCGTGCAGCCCATGCGCCCCTTATTTTTCTGATGCCTATTAAAGCTATTTCCGCCTCTACCGCCCTGATGTTTGGGCTCTGGTTGATGTTATCAGGCCATTACACAGGCCTGCTCATCTCGCTCGGCTTGATCAGCGCCATTGGCGCCTCGCTGATTGCCTATCGTATGGGTGTGCTTGACGAAGAAGGCCTGCCTTTGGGCCTGCTCATCCGCTTGCCGAAAGTGTCTTTCTGGCTGATTTGGGAAATTCTAAAATCAAATATTGATGTAGCGCGGGTGATTATCAACCCTGCCAGCGCCCGCCCACAATTAGTCCGCGTCAAAGCCTCACAAAAAACCGTCGCTGGTCTGGTGACTTATGCCAATTTCATCACGCTGACACCGGGCACAGTCTCGGTCAATGTCGATGAAACAAAAAATGAGATTCTGGTGCATGGGCTGACCAAAAGTTTTTGCGACGGCTTAGCGGATCCGGAAATGGATGAAAGAGTGTCTGCGCTGGAAGGGAAGTCATCATGACCTTGACCCTGTGGTTCGGCGTGACCTTGGCCAGTATTGGTGTGTCTATCATTATCGCTATTTTGCGCGCCTCTCTGGGGCCAACTGCTTTTGATCGGGTTTTGGCGGTCAACACAATCGGCACGCTGGTTGTGTTGTCTATTTGCGTCTATGGGTTTTTCGATGGCCGCCCAGAATTCCTCGATATTGCGGTTTTATATGCTTTGATTAATTTCATTGGCACCATCGCTATTCTCAAATTCTTCCGCCATGGCACATTGGGCGATCACTTACCGCCCGAGGATAAGCATCATGGTTAATGACATGCTCATATTTATTGATATCGCGCGCCAAATCATCGGCATCGGCGCCCTGCTGCTTGGCAGTCTGGCGATTGTTATTGGCGCCCTTGGCCTATTGCGGCTTGGTGATGTTTATCAGCGCATGCACGGCGCTGGCATTATCGACACTGGCGGCGCCGGTCTGGTGCTGCTTGGGCTTTTGCTATTATCGCCTGATTGGACGGTAGCCGTGCGCATTGCGCTGATTGGCGGCCTGCTGATTATGACCAGCCCAACGGCCACACATGCGATTGCACGGGCAGCTCGCTTCTCTGGCGTTGAGCCAATATTGTCAACCGACAGCAAAGAAAAGGAGGGCTAAGCCATGGGGTTTATTATTGACGCCACGCTCATCGCCTTTCTGGCGCTGATTGCCATTGCTGCGCTGCGCCGCAAACAGCTTTTTGGCATGGTCATGCTCTCTGGCGCTTTTTCCTTGGTCGCGGCGACCTTATTTGTGGTGCTTGATGCGGTGGATGTGGCCTTTACCGAAGCCGCTGTTGGCGCCGGTATTTCAACGGTTCTGGCCTTGGCCACCTTATCTTTAGTGCCGGCTGAGGAAAAACCGCATTCGATTGCCATTGTGCCCGCCGTTCTGGCGCTAGCGACCGGCTTGTTATTATCGGTCGCGGTCAGCGATTTGCCCGAATTTGGCGCCGCCGATGCACCAATTCACAATCATGTCGCGCCTGAATTCATTATTGGCAGCGAAGAAAAAATCGGCGTGCCCAATGTTGTGACCTCGGTTCTGGCCAGCTATCGCGGCTATGACACATTGGGTGAAACCGTGGTCGTGTTCACCGCCGCCATTGCTGTCTTGCTGATTATTGGCGGATGGACGCGACGCGAAACCGAAATCACCGAAAGCACGGAGGACGACCATGCAGGATGATCCCGTCATTCGCGTTATCGCCAAAGTGCTAATACCAACAATGATGCTATTTGCCCTTTATGTGCAATTCCACGGCGACTATGGGCCCGGTGGCGGCTTTCAGGCTGGGGTTATTTTTGCTGCCGCCTTTATTCTGAACGCGACTGTCTTTGGTTTTAATCGCGGCCGCCATGTTTGGCCGGCGCGGCTTAACCTAATGGCGATAACCCTTGGCGTGTTGCTGTACGGCGGCACCGGCGTTGCCACTATGGTGCTGGGTGAGAACTTCCTGAGCTATAATGCTTTGTCTGACGATCCGATCGCCGGTCAACATTTGGGTATTTTATTGGTCGAATTTGGCGTCGGCCTGACGGTTGCGGCGGTCATGGTCGCTCTGTTTTTCGCCTTTGCTGGCCGCGTCTCGCATGTCCGGCTGCTGAACAAAACCCGGGCCCATGAAAAAGCCCAAGCCGAAGCGAAAGGGACAGCCAATGACTAGTCTCTTTGCGCAATGGAATTATTTCCTCGTCATTATTTTGATGATGCTAGGCTTTTATGCGGTGATTGCGCGCGGCAATATGGTGAAGAAAATGGTCGGGCTGAATATTTTTCAGACCTCGGTTTTCATGCTGTATATTTCCATGGGCAAGGTGAGCAATGGCACGGCACCCATTCTGACCGGCGACAGCAGCACAGTTTATTCTAACCCGCTGCCGCATGTGCTTATTCTCACTGCCATTGTTGTCGGTGTGGCAACCACCGCTGTCGGCTATGCGCTGATTATCCGCATTCAAGAAAGCTTCGGCACTATTGAGGATGACGAAATTATCGAGTTAATGGATGACGCCGACGCGGCAAGCGAGGGGCCCGCATCATGATGCAACATCTGCCCATTTTGCAAGTGATTGTGCCGCTTTTGGCGGCGCCTCTGATTGCCCTTTTACGGGGCCGAGAAATCGCTTGGTTGGCGACCTTTATCGTCACCGGCGTGACCTTTGTTATTTCGCTTTTGCTGTATCATCAAGTCAGCGAAAGCGGCGCCCGTCTGGTCTATGAAATTGGCGGATGGGCCGCCCCCTTGGGCATTGTCTATGTGATTGACGCCGCCAGTGCGCTGGTGCTGCCAATTGTTACCGGCATTGGCTTTGTGGTGACCTTAGCCGCAAGGCATTTGGTAACGGCCGAGATTGATCAACGCGACCATCCGCTGTTTTTCACCGCTTGGGTGCTAACCATTGCCGGCATGCTGGGGCAAGTAACAACGGGCGACGCCTTTAATATTTTCGTTTTCCTCGAGATTTCCTCTCTGTCGGCCTATGCTTTGGTCGCCATGGGGGCTGGCCGCGACCGCCGCGCCCTACCCGCCGCCTTTAACTATCTGATTTTGGGCACGGTCGGCGCCACTTTCTATGTCATTGGTCTGGGTCTGCTATATATGCTGACCGGCACATTGAACCTGGATGATTTGGCGGTTCGTCTGGCCGATATTGAACAAACCCGTGCCGCCTATATGGCCATGGCGTTTATTGCCTTGGGGCTGTTCTTGAAAATGGCGCTATTCCCGCTGCATTTCTGGTTGGTGCCAGCCTATAGCTACGCCCCTTCAGCTGTCTCTGCTTTGATGGCCGCAACCGCCACCAAAGTGTCCGTATATGTGCTGGTGCGGCTGATGTTTGGCGTCTTCGGCATTGGCTTTGTCGGCATCAGCGACGGGCTCGGCACGGTGCTTTTGACGCTGGGTATTATTGGCGCCTTTGTTGGCACATTGGCAGCGATTGTTGAAACCGATTTGAAAAAGCTCTTTGCTCAATCGTCAATTGCCCAGCTTGGCTATATGGCCATTGGCATTGGCATTATGACACCGGCCGGTCTGGCTGCCGCCTTTATTCATTTGTTCAATCATGCGCTGATGAAGGGCACATTATTTCTGGCCATTGGCGTCATTGGCGCGCAAACCGGCCGTGCCACCATGCGCAGTATTGAAGGCGCCGGACGGCAAATTCCGATGACCATGACGGCAATCTTATTTGGCGGTCTCGCCCTGATTGGTGTGCCGCTTACCGCCGGATTTATTTCTAAATTATATTTGATCCGCGCCTTGCTGGAGAGTGATTTATGGATATTAGCCGGCCTGACCTTTGTTAGCTCGGCTCTGGCCTTAGCCTATGTCTGGAAAATCGTCGAAGCGGCTTGGCTCAAGCCACGCCCAGAAGGGGCGCCAGATTTGCATGAAACAGCGATCATGTGGCTGCCGGCATGGCTGTTGGTTATTGCAACAATTGGCTTTGGTATATTTGCCAGCCCGCTGATTAATGGCGCTGTGCAAGCGGCCGCTATATTCTTTGGAGGGCAATCTTAATGCTTCACTCTGAAACATTAATCTATGCTCTGCTCGGCTTACCGTTGATGGCGTCGCTTGGCGTTTTAGTGCTGCGCAAATGGCCGAATTTACGCGATGGGCAAGCGGTAGTGATTGGCCTGCTCACCGCCGCCTGCGCGATTGAATTTTTTGCGCGTGGCGCTGATGGCACCAGCCTGACGCTATTGGCAATGACGCCAAGCCTGTCCATCAGCTTCACGCCGGAGCCTCTGGGGCTGTTATTTGCCTTGGTTGCTGGCTGCCTATGGCCATTGGCGACGCTCTATACGATTGGCTATTTGCGCGGCGCCCATGAAGACAATCAAACCCGCTTTATGTTCTTCTATGCTATTGCCATTCACGCCGCTATGGCGATTGCCCTATCGGGCAATTTGCTGACGCTTTTCGTATTCTATGAAATTCTGACCTTCTCGACCTATCCATTGGTCACCCATAAGGGCACTGAGGATGCGCGCAAGGCAGGCCGCGTCTATCTCGGCATATTGGTGGCCAGCTCAGTGGTGTTTTTACTGTTTGGCGTCATAGGCGTTTGGGTGATTGCCGGCACGCTGGACTTCACAGCCGGTGGTATTTTAGCCGGTAAAATTGACCCGATTTACGTGCCCTTTTTGCTCGGCTTATTCGCTTTCGGCATTGGCAAGGCGGCACTCATGCCGTTGCACCGCTGGTTGCCAGCGGCCATGGTGGCGCCGACCCCGGTCAGCGCTTTATTGCATGCTGTGGCGGTGGTAAAGGCGGGCGTGTTTACCGTTTTGAAAGTAGCGATTTACATTTTCGGCCTCGATTTTTTAAGCTCAACCGGCGCCAGCGAATGGCTGATTATTGTTGCCAGCTTCTCTATTCTGGCGGCCTCTATTGTTGCTTTGCGCAAAACCAATTTGAAAGCCCGCTTAGCCTATTCAACGGTCAGCCAGCTTGGTTATATTGTGCTCGGCGCGGCGCTGGCGTCGCCCTTAGCTGCCTCCGGCGCAGCCTTGCATATAGCCACACATGCGGCCGGCAAAATTACGCTGTTCTTCTGCGCCGGTGCGATTTATGTCGCCCATCACCTCAGCGATATCAAAGATATGGATGGTCTTGGGCGACGCATGCCGCTTACCTATGGCGCCTTTGCCTTGGCCGCTTTGTCGATTATTGGTGTGCCACCTTTGGGCGGGGCATGGTCGAAATTCATGCTGATGGGCGGGGCGCTGGACGGCCAACATATGCTGGTGCTTGTGGTTTTAATGGTGTCGTCGCTATTGAACCTTGTCTATCTCGGTGAAATTATATTGCGTGGGTTTTTCGCTCCCGCCAAAGCCGGTTCTGTCGCCGAGGGCGGTTACGCCGAAGCGCCTTGGGCTTGTGTGGCGCCGCTGTGCATCACTGCGCTGATATCAATATTGCTGTTCTTCAGCGTTGATTTTTTCATTCTGAACTTTAGCGGGTAAGCCATGTCACATTCTTCTGAAAAACCCGAAATCAGCCCAGCCGCCAAGCGCTTTATCATCGCCCTTTGCATTATCTGCTTTGGCCTGACGGTTCTGGAATTTGTCATTCATCGCCACGCTTATTTTGCGCTTGAAGGACGGCCAATGTTTTTTGCCGCCTATGGCTTCATTGCCTTTATCATTGTCGTGGTCGGCGGTATTGGCCTGCGCAAATTAATCATGCGAGCGCCAGATTATTATGATGCAGGAGACGATCATGAATAGTCTGCTGCCGTCATTGTTGCAAATCCCCGGTTTATTGATGGTGTTTGGTGCCGTGCTGGTGCCAATTCTGCCTCATGCACTACGGCAAATTTGGATGTTGGCGGTTATCGCCCTATCGGCTTGGCTGTGTTGGGGAATTGCACCGGGCGTGCATATGACCACCCAATTGGCGGGGCTCGACCTCATATTGGTGCGCGCCGATGCCATCACCAGACCGTTTGCGCTAGTGTTCCATATTGCCGCTGCGCTTAATGTGATTTACGCCATGCACGAAAATGTGCGCACCACAGCAACCGCTGGCTTGGCCTATGCAGGTGCCGCCATTGCCGCCTTATTCGCTGGCGATTTCGTCACCCTGTTTATCTATTGGGAACTCACCGCTTTCACATCGGTATTTTTGATTTTAATCAGCCGCAGCGAGCGCAGTTTTGCCGCTGCCATGCGCTATTTGCTGATGCAAGTCAGTTCCGGCGTCATTTTATTGGCCGGCGCGGTGATTTTATGGCACAGCGGCCAAGGCCTCAGCGTGCAAGCGCTGGACGCATCAACTCTGGCCGGCGGCCTCATTCTGCTGGCCTTTGGCATTAAAGCTGCCTTCCCCTTCCTCAATGGCTGGCTGCAAGACGCCTATCCAGAGGCCAGCGTTACCGGCACGGTCATTCTCTCGGCCTTCACCACAAAATTGGCGATTTACATGCTGGCCTTGTGTTTCGCGGGCACAGAGATTCTTATCTGGATTGGCGCGGTGATGACCTTATTCCCCGTATTCTTTGCGGTGATTGAGAATGACCTGCGACGGGTTTTGGCCTTTTCGTTGAACAATCAGCTCGGCTTTATGGTCGTTGGCGTCGGCATTGGTAGTGAATTGGCGATCAATGGCACCGTATCGCACGCCTTTGCCCATATTATTTATAAAGCCTTGCTGTTCATGAGCATGGGCGCGGTATTGCACCGCACAGGCACCGCCAAAGCCAGCGAATTGGGTGGGCTGTGGAAACGCATGCCGCTGACCATGATTTTCTGTATTATTGGCGCCGTATCGATTTCCTCCTTCCCGCTGTTCAGTGGCTTTGTCACCAAATCGCTGACCATTGGCAGTGTCGCCAAGGATGGCTATTTCGTGGTCTGGATGATTTTAATCTTTGCCTCAGCTGGCGTGCTTGAACATTCGGGTATTAAAATTCCGTATTTCGCCTTCTTCGGCCATGACCGCAAATTCGAGGTTAAAGAAGCACCGGTGAATATGCTCATTGCCATGGGCATTGCCGCTGGCTTGTGCATTGCCATTGGCGTGGCGCCGCAATTGCTTTACGGGCTGTTGCCCTATGCGGTCGATTATAATGTGTGGGATGCCGGCCATGTGCTGGGCGAAATGCAATTGCTATTATTCGCTATTCTGGCCTTTGTGTTCTTAATGGTGCGCGGGCTTTATCCGCCAGAGATTGACTCCACTGTGCTCAACACAGATTGGTTCTTGCGCCGCCTTCTGCCGCGTCTGACCATGGCCATTGCGCGGCCCATTCTTTCTGTCTGGTTTGCCGCTTTAGGGCAGACCAAAAAACTGGTGATGGATGGTCTTTACGTCGGCGAACGGGCCAGCCAGCAAACCGGATTAGTGTCCGGCGTTGCCAGCACTGGAGCTGCGGCTGGTATTTTCCTCGCCGTCTTCGCCCTCTTGCTGCTGTTGCTATTCTCTATGTAGCCAAAAAAAGGGCGCCACGGCAGATGCCGGACGCCCTTTCAAATCTTCTATTCTATGGTCTACAGGCCGAGAACCGCCTTGGCGATAATATTGCGCTGGATCTCATTTGAACCGGCGTAAATTGTCGTCTTACGCTTGTTGAAATAGCCCGGCACCACCATTGGCGCGCCGTCCATACCAACATCGGGCTCATTGGTTGAAGCCAATGTGTCCTCGACAAATGGGAAACCATATTGGCCAATTGCTTCAACCGCCAATTCAGACACATCTTGCTGGATTTCCGTACCACGAGTTTTCAGCAGCGATGAAGACCCTGGGCCAATATTTTGACCGGCACTGATTTCGGCAAAAATCCGCAATTCAGTGGCTTCCATCACCATAATTTGACGCTCCAAATCGGTTGCCTTACGGGCAAAATCTGGGTCATTAGCCAGCTTGTCGCCATTTGCTTCAATCTCAGCGGCCATTTCTTTGACTTTTTTCAACGACCGGTTGAGGCCAGCTGAATAAGGATTACCGCGCTCAAACTCGAGCAGATATTTGGCATAGGTCCAGCCTTTATTCTCTTCACCAATCAGGTTTTCTTTCGGCACTTTGACGTCTTCAAAAAACACTTGGTTGATTTCTTGCTGACCTTCAGCAGGGCCATCCAAAGTCACCAATGGTGCCACTTTCACGCCCGGTGAATTCATCTCAATCAGCAAAAAGGAAATGCCCTGTTGTGGCTTTTCGGTTTTTGCTGTGCGCACGAGGCAGAAAATCCAATCAGCATGTTGCGCCATGGAGGTCCAAATTTTTGACCCATTGCACAAATAATGATCGCCCTTGTCTTCGGCTTTCATTTGCAAAGAAGCCAAGTCAGAACCTGAGCCCGGCTCAGAATAACCCTGACACCACCAAACATTAGTCGCCAGAATATCGGGCAAGAACCGCTGCTTCTGCTCTTCCGAACCAAATGCCATAATCACTGGCGCGACCATGGTCAGGCCAAAAGGAATGGAATGCGGCGCACCAGCAGCATCCATTTCTTGCGTGAAAATAAACTTCTGGGTCGGTGTGAAACCAGCGCCGCCATGTTCGGCTGGCCAGTTTGGCGCCGCCCAACCTTTTTCAAACAAGCGCTTTTGCCAGGTAATATGGCCTTGTTTGCTGATATAGCCGTTTTTCGAACGTGCTGCTTCAGCTTGCAAATCTGGGGTGAAGGCTTCGGCGATAAATTCTTTTACTTCCGCGCGAAACGCATTGTCATCACTATTGTAACTGAGATCCATGATTCACTCCTAGCTTACGATGTTAACTTCGATTAATTCGGGGGCGCCAGCCAAACATCCACCAACCGGGGCTGCGGCTTCGCCAAAGGCTGGCGAACGACCGTGGGATTTGCGTGCGTCTTCATCAGCATATTGCTCCATCACGCGATAGGTCGTTGCGTCGTCTTTGTCTTGGCACAAAGAATACAGCAAACAACCGGGTTCTTCGGCTTTGACGACGTCCTGCATTTTCGCAAATGCGGCCTCAAAATCAGCCTGTTTGCCTTCTTGTACTTTCAGTGTTGCGATAATTCCTACTGCCATAATCTCTCTCCTATAATTTACTTATCGTTATAATCTGGTGTGCGTTTGTCAAGCATCGCCCCAACCGCTTCGCTGTGGTCTTGTGTCTCATGCATCAACGCCTGCGTGGTGGCCGACATTTCCATAATGGTTTCAAAACTGGCTTGCTGGCCGTGCCGCATCAGTCGTTTGGCAGCCCGCAAAGCCTCTGGCGGTTGCGCCACAATTTGTTCAGCCAAGGCCATGGCGGTGTCCATAAGCGCGTCTTCGGCGACTACTTGCGAGACCAGCCCCCAAGCCTCAGCCGTTGGCGCATCAATCGTGCGGCCGGTGAATAATAACTCGCTGGCCCGCGCCGTGCCGATAATACGCGGCAAAAGCCAAGCCCCGCCATCGCCGGGAATCAGACCAATTTTCAAAAATGTTGAACCAAAAATTGCCTTTTGAGACGCAATGCGCATATCGCATAAACAGGCCACATCATTGCCCAAGCCAATGGCTGGGCCATTGACCGCAGCAATCACCGGCACTTGCAAGCCCCATAAACTTTTGACGATTTGATGGATGCCGCGACGATAGCCATCAGCGATATGAACGCCAGCGCCGTCAAACGGCGGCAGGCCATCGCGCATGGCTTTCACATTGCCACCAGCGGAAAAGGCTGAACCCTGTCCGGTCAATATCACGCAGCGCACCGAACGGTCGGCGTTAATGCGATCACATATCTCAGAAAAACATTGACCATCCCCCGCCTCGCCAAGCGCATTGCGCATGTCGGGACGGGAAATGGTCAAAAGAGCAATAGCGCCTTGCTGGCGATAATCCAGCACCTCGCTCATTGATTAAGCTGCCGCGAACCGCTTCAGATGGTGATCAACATTACCAAACTGAGTATCGATCATAGTCAGGCGTTTGAAATAATGCCCAACATTCAGCTCTTCTGTCATGCCCATGCCACCGTGCAATTGCACTGCTTGCTGACCTACAAAACGACCTGATTTACCAATCTGAACTTTGGCGCCAGAGGCGGCTTTTTTGCGCTCTGCTTCGCTTTCGGTCAGCTTCATATTGACCATATAGGTCATTGAAACCGACTGCTCATATTCCATGAACATGTCAACCATACGATGCTGCAACACTTGGAAGCTGCCAATGGCAACGCCAAACTGCTTACGGGTTTTACAATATTCAACCGTGGCATCATTCAGTTGTTTCATGTGACCGACGGCTTCCGCGCTCAGCGCACCAATACCGTAGTCAATGGCTTCATCCAAAATCGCAAAGCCTTTGCCGGCTTCACCAATCAGCGCATCGGCACCGACAGCGACATTTTCCAGCGTCACTTCACAAGCGCGGCCGCCGTCAACCGTCGGATAATCCTGCGTGCTGACGCCAGCGGCTGATTTATCAACGATAAACAAGCTCACGCCGTCTTGGTCGCGTTGGCCGCCGGATACACGAGCCGAAACAATCAGCTTGTCAGCCCATGGGCCGCCCTGCACTACTGCCTTTGTGCCATTGAGCACAAATCCAGCACCGTCGGCTTTCGCAGATGTTACAATATCCGCCAGGTTGAAACGACCTTGCGGCTCAGAATAGGCCAAAGCCCAAATGCTTTCGCCAGCAATCAAAGATGGCAAATGTGTTTCTTGCTGCTCTTTTGAAGCGTGGCGGTTCAAAATACCACCGCAAAGCACCACGGTTGGCATATAGGGCTCAACGACCAAACCACGGGCCAGTTCTTCCATAATCACCATGGTCTCAATTGGGCCACCGTCAAGGCCACCCAATTCTTCAGAAAATGGTGCTGCCAATAGACCCAATTCAGCAAATTGCTGCCAGATTTCGCGGCTCATACCTTCTTCACTGCGAATGATTTTCATCCGTGTGTCGAAGTCATAATTATCTTGCACAAAGCTTTGCACCATATTGCGCAGCAATGTCTGTTCTTCTGTAAAGCTAAAATCCACGTTTCTCTCCTCTGTGTGCGTAATGCGGCCTACAGGCCCAATACCATTTTTGCAATAATATTGCGTTGAATTTCGTTCGACCCACCGTAAATTGATGTCTTACGATTGTTAAAATAAGTTTGCGACACGCCATGGCTGGCATCTGGCCCAATGGTCAGATAATTGTCACCGGCTTCAGCTGCTGGCACCCATGGTGAGGCGTAATTGCCGACAGCTTCCATGGTCAGCTCGGTAATACGTTGCTGAATTTCCGTGCCCTTAATTTTCAAAATTGAACTTTCTGGGCCCGGGCCTTTGCCGCGGCTTTCTGACGCCAAAGTACGCAGTTCAGTATATTCCAAAGCCGTCAAATCAATTTCCAGCTCGGCAATTTTCTTTGAAAAATCAGCCGTGTTAAGAAGCGGCTCGCCGTCTTCCAATTCGCCGCGCGCAATATCACGCAGACGATCAATAGCTTTTTTCGACCGCGCGACACCAGCAATGCCAGAGCGCTCATTACCTAAAAGGAATTTGGCAATCGTCCAGCCCTTATCTTGCTCCCCAACCAAGTTTTTGGCCGGTACGCGGACGTCGGTCAGGAATACTTCATTGACTTCGTGACCGCCATCAATGGTGATGATCGGGCGCACTTCCATGCCCGGCGTGTTCATATCAATCAGCAAGAAGGAAATACCATCTTGGCGTTTGTCGCCACTGGTTGTGCGCACCAGGCAGAACATCCAGTCGGCGTGTTGTGCCAAAGTCGTCCAAATTTTGTGGCCATTGACGACATATTCATCGCCTTCCAGCACGGCTTTGGTTTTCAATGAGGCCAAATCTGATCCAGCGCCGGGCTCTGAATAGCCTTGGCACCACCATGTGTCGCCTGACAGAATACCGGGCAGAACCCAATCTTTCTGCTCTTGATTGCCGAATGTGTAAATCACCGGGCCAAGCATGCCGACGCCAAATGGCAGTGGCGGAATGGTGCCGAAACGGGCGCTTTCTTCATTGAAGATATATTTCTGCGTCACCGTCCAATTGGTGCCGCCGAACTCCTCTGGCCATGATGGGGCAACCCAGCCTTTGGTGTGCAAAATACGGTGCCAAGCGAGAAAGTCTTCTTTGCTCAAATCGCCACGGTCTTTACCAATCAAATGTTTTGGATAATTTTCTTCGATAAAGCTGCGCACTTCCTCACGGAAGGCGGCGTCTTCGGGGGCAAATTCTACGTCCATCTTAAATCTCCATTTTTGAAGTCATATGTTTAACCTATATGGCGGGCAAATCAATCATTGCGAGCCGAAACAAGGGGAAAAAATGCCGCAGTCAAAAGCCTGCAAATCATACGCAAATAACAAAGTTTGGTTGCGTCTCTCCCCACTGTCGCGTAATTTAGGCCGATGAGCACTGAAACCCACCCAAAATCACCCTGCATTAGTTCATGCGCTGTTTCTGGCCGCATTGGCTTTTGCATTGGCTGCGGCCGAAAATTGGCCGAAATTGGCGGCTGGTCAGGTTTTACAGCAGAACAAAAACAAGCGGTTTTGGATCAATTGCCAGCCCGCTTGCAATTGGTCAAACAAAGCCTGACAGCCAAGGCTTAATCGGCGCTTTCAAGGCTGCCAAACCAAGCCAATGTTGGCGCCAAATCCACCACCCCACCAATAACGATAATCGACGGCGGTTCCAAATTGTGCTGTTTCGCCATGTCGGCGGCATCCGCCAGACGTCCCGTCACCACACGCTGATTTGGCGTTGTCGCATGGGTCACAATGGCCACAGATTCGTCACTGGCGCGTCCGGCGGCCATCAGCAAATCAGCAATCACAGCCAAACGGCTCATCGCCATATAGATTACAATCACTGGCGAGGCTTTGGCAATGGCTTGCCAATCGAGCAATTCATTTTCATGTTTGCCAGCCAAATGACCGGTCACGAAAGTTACCGCATGATTGACATCGCGATGGGTCACGGGAATACCGGCATAGCCTAATCCGCCAACCCCTGCTGAAATTCCCGGGATTACCCGAAACGGCACTTGCGCCGCCACCAGTGCTTGCGCTTCTTCGCCGCCACGGCCAAAGACAAATGGGTCGCCGCCCTTGAGCCGCAAAACCCGATGGCCTTGCCCGGCCAATTCAATCAATTTATCGGTAATATCCTGCTGGTTCCATGACGGTTTGCCACCGCGCTTACCGGCGTAAAGCAGCTCGGCTTCGGGCTTGACCAGCGACAGAATATCCTCTGACACCAGCGCATCATAGACCACCTTATCCGCTTGTTTCAGCGCATTCACCGCATGCAAGGTTAACAGCCCCGGGTCTCCCGGGCCCGCGCCAGCCAGCCACACCCAACCGGGGGCAAAGATCGGTAGCCCATGCAGCTCAATATCCGGCACCGGTAATTGGCTCAGCTTCAGCCGCACAATATCTTGCCGTGCCGCCTCATCTGGCTGAGCGCCGTCTGGCAACGTGTGTTTGTCGTCTTTACTCATCTGCCGGTTATAGTGAAGCTGACGACATCTGCCAAATAAAACTCATAGAATATGGCCAAGCCGATGAAACGGTTGGGAAATGCTGAGAGTTTTGCTATACACGCGGCAACAGGGAATTTGTAAAATGTTTGAAAAACCAGTCGACCAATTGGATGCCAACCATGCCGATTTCGAAAACACGCCGCTGGTAAAACCCACCGGCTTTCGCGAATATGACGCGCGCTGGTTGTTTCCAGAGGAAATTAATCTAACCGGCATACAGGCGCTCGGTTTTGGTCTGGGCACGGTTTTATTTGAGCTTTTAGGCGACGCGCAACAGCCGCAAATCATTGTCGGCCATGATTACCGCTCCTATTCGCAATCAATCAAGCTGGCCCTGACGACCGGATTAATGAGCGCCGGTGTCGGCGTTCACGATATTGGTCTGGCCCTGTCGCCCACCGCTTATTTTGCCCAATTCGAGGCACAAATTGATGCCGTCGCCATGGTTACCGCCAGCCATAATGAAAATGGCTGGACCGGCGTCAAAATGGGGGCGGCCCGACCTTTGACTTTTGGCCCGGACGAAATGGACAAGCTGCGCCGCACAGTGCTGGATAATACTGGCGTGGCACGCCCGGGCGGTAGCTATCACCGTATCGACAATATGGCTAAGCGCTATAAAGACGATTTAACCAATCGGCCCGCCTTTGGCCGTAAGTTAAAAGCCGTCGTCGCCTGCGGCAATGGCACGGCTGGTGCGTTTGCGCCTGAGGTGCTGAGCAAATTGGGCGTCGATGTTGTGCCCTTACATTGCGATTTGGATCATAGCTTTCCCCATCACAATCCCAATCCGGAAGACATGGAAATGCTGCATGCTCTGCGCGATAAAATTCTCGAAACCGGCGCCGATATTGGCTTTGCCTTTGACGGCGACGGCGATCGCTGCGGCGTTGTCGACAATGAGGGCGAAGAGATTTTTGCAGATAAAATGGGGGTTCTGGTGGCCCGCGATTTGGCCAAACAATATGACAAGCCCGTCTTTATCGCCGATGTGAAATCCACTGGCCTCTTCCTCACCGACCCAGAATTACAAGCCAGTGGCGCCAGCACGCTATATTGGAAAACCGGCCATAGCTATATGAAGCGCCACACACATGAAACCGGTGCGCTGGCTGGCTTTGAAAAAAGCGGGCATTTTTTCTTCAATGCGCCGATTGGGCGTGGTTACGACGATGGCTTGGTCACCGCTATCGCGATTTGCGATATGCTGGAACGCGCTGGCACACAATCAATGGCCGATTTGCGCCGTTCCCTGCCAGTGACTTATAGCTCACCGACCATGTCGCCCTATTGTGCGGATACGCAAAAATATCAAGTGGTCGATCGGGCGATTGCGCATTTTGAAAAACTCGCGGCCGATGGCCAAATGCTTTTGGGACAAAAAATTCGCGATATGGTTACCGTTAATGGCATTCGTATCACCCTTGAAGACGGCACATGGGGGCTGGTGCGCGCCTCATCTAATAAGCCGGGGCTGGTTGTGGTTGTCGAAAGCCCGACGTCAAAAGCCAATTTGCACGCCATGTTCAAAGTCATTGACGATGTCTTATCAGGCTATGACGAAGTCGGCGATTACGACCAAAAGCTCGAAGGCTGAGGCTGTCTTAACTGAGCAAAGCAATAATCATGCGGCTGGCGCTGAGCAGCAAAAATCCAGCAAAAATATATTTCAACACTGGCTTTGACAAGCGATGCGCCAAACGCGCGCCATAGGGAGCGCCGAACATGCTGGCGGGAATCATCAGCACAAAGGCCATGACATTGACATAGCCGAGCGAATAAGCCGGCAAATCCGGCACCGACCAGCCGGCAATCATAAAACCAATGGTCGCCGGCACGGCAATGACCACGCCAATGGCAGAGGACGTGCCAACGGCCTTGTGCACGTCGCGGCCCGATAGGCCCAGTAAGGGCACTGATAAGGTGCCACCGCCAATACCCATGAGGGCGGATAAAAAGCCAACCAATGTGGCGCCGATTTTTTGCAAACCGACAGCCAATATTTTCACACTGCCCTCGCCACCATCGCGGCTTAACAACATGCGCAGCCCCATGAATAAAGTCAGGGCGGCAAACACCAGCTTTAAGCCACCAGGGGCAATAAAGCGGGCGGCAATGGCCCCACTCAGGGCGCCGATAGCGACAAAAACAAACCAGCTTTTCAAAATATCAATATCGACTGCCTGCATCGCCAAATGACTGCGTGCCGATTGCGTGCCGGTGAAACAAATAATCGCCAGCGACGTCGCCACCGCCATGTGAATTTGTAAATGCGTCGGCAAATCAAAAAACACAAAGGTCTGAAATAAAACCGGCACCAGAACAATGCCGCCACCAACGCCCAACATGCCAGCAATAATGCCCGAGGCAAAACCGGCCGCCAGCAAAGCCAGCGCCAAGGCCATCATTTCCATTGAAAAACTCATTGCAAAATACTCATCAAGAACTCACTGCTAACGAAGCCGCATAGGCGGCCTGATGATCGGCTTGTTTTTTCTCGCAACCGCGCACGACCTCCAAAGCTTCGACCAAAACACCGGCCGAGCTATCATTTCCTGGTGCATTTTCACTCAAATAACGCCGCCATTGTCGGCCGCCTATCTGCCCTTGATACAGGCCCATTAAATGCCGCGTCAAAGCGTGCAATGGCACCCCGCTGGCGACTAATTTTTCAGCATAGGGAATCAGTTGTTCAACAATCTCATGGCGGCTTGGCACGGCCCGCGCATCAGCAAAAAACTGCTGGTCAACAGCGGCCATAAGATAGGGGTTTTTATAGGCGGCGCGGCCCAGCATGACGCCATCAACATGGTCTAAATGGGCTTGCGCATCGGGCAAATTATCAATGCCGCCATTGATGACAATGGTCAGCTGCGGATAGGCTTTTTTCAGCGCATAAACCAGCGGGTAATCGAGCGGCGGAATTTCACGGTTTTGTTTGGCGCTCAAGCCATCCAGCCAAGCTTTGCGGGCATGCACAATAAACTGGCCGACACCGGCGGCAGCGCATTTGTCAACCAAGGTAAACAACGCCTCATGCGGGTCTTGTTCATCCACCCCAATACGACATTTCACCGTCACCGGAACCGCCACTGCATTGGCCATGGCGGCCATGCAATCGGCGACTAAATCTGGCGTTTGCATCAGACAGGCGCCAAATTGCCCCGATTGCACACGGTCCGACGGGCAGCCGACATTCAGGTTAATTTCGTCATAACCCCAATCCTCGCCAATCTTCGCCGCCTCGCACAGCGCGCTTGCGTCGCTGCCGCCGAGCTGCAAGGCCAGCGGGTGTTCTTGTGCATTAAAATCGAGCAGCCGGTGCCGGTCACCGTGGCGGATCGCATCGGCGGTCACCATTTCCGTATAAAGACGCGCATGACGGGTGATGAGCCGCAGGAAAAACCGGTCATGCCGGTCTGTCCAATCCATCATCGG